>NZ_BAAABU010000003.1:0-704710 GCF_039521145.1 Saccharothrix mutabilis subsp. mutabilis | reverse complement strand
GGCATGGACGGTGGTGCGGGCGTTACTGTGCACGCGAGGACCTCCGTGCGTCGGAACGGGTGCGTCAGACACACCCACTCCGCCCGGAGGTCCTCCCATCTACAACCCGACACGCCGTCAACAACCTGCTTGGCTACTGCACTTAGCGCGCGTCGGCCGGCACGCCCTCAGCGGTGGGAGATGACGCGCATCGCGTGGCGTCGCGCCGGGCCTTCCAGGCGTGCTCGAGCGGACTCGAACAGTTCCACCGCCCGGGTGCCGCTCCACTTGCGCGGCAGCACCTCCGGCGGCAGGCCCGGGTCGAGGTAGGGCAGTCGCCGCCAGTCGGTCAGGACGCGGACGTAGGCCACGAACGCCTCCCGCTCCGACACCTCGCCGCCGGAGTCCGACGAGTACGCGGCGCAGAAATCGGCGTACAGGCGGTCCAGCGCGTCCAGGTCCCACCACTGGCGCACCTTGTCCGCCAGGTCCGGCATCGCCGAGAGGTAGTCGGCGCGGAACAGGTTCACGTAGTCGCGCAGCCCCAGGCGGGTCAGCCGCTCGGCGACCTCCTCGTACACGTGCGCGGGCGCGATCCACACGCCCGGTGCGGCCGTGCCGAAGCCCAGCTTGGTCAACTGGGTGCGCAGGACGTGCCGCTTCTGCCGCTCGGACTCCGGGATGGAGAACACCGCGAGCAGCCACCCGTCGGCCATCGACGCCCGCACCCGCTCGAAGATCCGGTAGTCGCCCTCGCGCAGGATCTCCTGCGCCTGCGCGGTCAGCGCGTACCCGGCGATGCCGTCCACCGCCCGCGGGTCCAGGATGCCGCGCCGCTTGAGCCGCGACACCGACGACCGGACCGCGGGCTCGTCCACGCCCAGCTCGGCCAGCAGCCGCACCAGCGACCCCACCGCGAGCCACCCGCCGCTGGGCCGCGCGTACAGCCCGTACAGCGTCACGATCAGCTGCCGCGGCTGCGTGCCCCGGCCCGGGGCCGCGTCGAGGGCCGGTTCGTCCAGGTCGAGCATCGTCACGCGCACACCTTAACCCGCTCGCGTGGCATGTCGTGTCATTGACTGCCGTCACAAGACCGCCATACGATGTGCCGACCTTCCGTCACGCGGCCAAGCGAGGTGCAGCGCGATGCGGCTCTCACCCTCCGCCCACCGGGACACCTTCTGCCGGGACAACCTCCCGCCCGCGCACCTCTGGCCCGACCTGCGCCCGTTGGACCACCCGGAACGCCTCAACTGCGCCGAGGTCCTGCTCGACCGGACTGCGCGACGCCTCGGCCCCGACCGGCCGTGCCTGCTCGGCGGCGGCCAGCGCTGGACCTACGGCGACGTGCGGGAGCGCGTCAACCGGCTCGCCCACGTCCTCACCGACCACTTCGGCCTGGTGCCGGGCAACCGGGTCCTGCTGCGCGGCCCCAACACGCCGTGGCTCGCGGTCTGCTGGCTCGCCGTCGTCAAAGCGGGCGGTGTCGTCGTGGCCACCATGCCCCTGTTACGCACCGGCGAACTGCAAACCGTCTGCGACACCGCGAAGCCGTTCCTGGCGCTGTGCGACGACCGGTTCACCGAGGCCCTCGAACCGTTGCGCGACAACCTGACCGTCGTCGGCCAGGACGAACTCGACAGGCTCTGCGCCGCCGCCCCGACCGATTACACCGCCGTGGACACCGCCGCCGACGACGTGGTCCTGCTCGGCTTCACCTCAGGCACCACCGGCCGCCCCAAGGCCACCATGCACTTCCACCGCGACGTGCTGGCCATCGCCGACACCTTCTCCGCCCACATCGTCCGCCCCCGCCCGGACGACCTGTTCACCGGCACCCCGCCGCTGGCGTTCACCTTCGGGCTCGGCGGCCTGCTGGTGTTCCCGCTGCGTGCCGGCGCGGCCCCCCTCCTGCTCGAACGCCAGACCCCGGTCGAACTCGCCGAGACCGCCCACGCCAACGGCGTCACGGTCCTGTTCACCGCGCCGACCGTCTACCGCGCGATCCTCGCCGCCGGCAAGGCCGACCTGCTGCGCGGCGTCCGCCGGTGCGTCTCGGCCGGGGAGGCGCTGCCCGCCCAGGTCTCCGAGGACTTCCACGCCGCCACCGGCACCCGCATCATCGACGGCATCGGCGCGACCGAGATGCTGCACGTGTTCATCTCCGCCGCCGACGACGAGGTCCGGCCCGGCGCGACCGGCAGGGTCGTGCCCGGCTACGAAGCCGCCGTGCTGGACGAGCACGGCCACCCGGCGCCCGACGGCGTCGCCGGCCGCCTGGCCGTGCGCGGCCCCACGGGCTGCCGCTACCTGGCCGACGAACGCCAGGCCGCCTACGTCCACAACGGCTGGAACATCACCGGCGACACCTACGTCCGCGACGCCGACGGCTACTTCTGGTACCAGGCCCGCAACGACGACATGATCATCTCCGCGGGCTACAACATCGCCGGCCCCGAGGTCGAGGCCGCGTTGAGCCGCCACCCCCGCGTCGTGGACTGCGGCGTGGTCGCGGCCCCCGACGCCGAGCGCGGCTGGATCGTCAAGGCCTACGTGATCGCCGACGGCGTGACGGCCGCCGACCTCCAGGACTTCGTCAAGGCCACCATCGCGCCCTACAAGTACCCGCGGGCGGTCGAGTTCGTCACCGCCCTGCCGCGCACGGACACGGGGAAGCTGCAACGGTTCCGGCTGCGCGAGTGGGCGGCGGCCGGCACGCCGGTGGACGTGCTCAGTCCTGCCACGGACCGGTCAACGGCCGGCCGCCGACCGGTCCCGGGGTCACCCGGGCGCCGTTGACGTGCAGGGAGAACACGTCGAACCGGTTGTAGTGGCCGATGATGTCGTGCATCTGCTTAGGCTGGATGCACCGGGCCAGGTCGATCTCCCCGTACACCACCCCTTCGTCGTCGATCAGCGGCTGCACCACCGGCCGCCCGTCGGGCCCGAATATCCCGGACAACGCGCTGCGCGGCCGGGCCAGCAACTCCCGCGCCACGGGGTCGTCACCGGCGACGGCGTCCACGATCGCCGGGGAGATGGTCGAGCACGACACGACCGAGAACAGCTTGCCCTCGAACGCGTGCGCGGCGGTGCGGATCGCGATGGCCTCCGCCATGTCGTAGTCGGCCGGCGCGACCGGCAGGGCGATGTAGTTCGCCACGTGCACCAGCTCGCCCTGCGCCAGCAGCGCGAACCGGGCGAGGGTGTTGGTGTTCTCGCCGCACGCCAGCACACCCAGCGGACCCACGGGCGTCCGGTGGACGCGCAACGAGCTGCCGTCACCGCCGGTCCAGGTCAGCTTCTCCGCCCAGGTCGGGACGAGTTTGCGGTGCGCGCCCAGCACCGTGCCGTCCGGGCCGATGACCAGCACCGTGTTGTAGAGGACGCCCAGGCTGTGCTTGCCGCGCTCGTTCACCCCGATGACGACGGTCGTGCCGGTGGCCGCGGCGGCGGCGCGCAGGGTGTCCACGTGCGGGCCCGGCACGTCGATCGCCGCCCGGTAGAGCCGCTCGTACCAGGGCGACCCGGCCACCGGGTTCATCGTCCAGTTCCAGTACGGGTAGCCGGGCACGAACACCTCGGGGAACGCGACCAGCGACGCGCCGTTGGCGGCGGCCTCCCGGATCAGCGACACCGCCTTCTGCACGGTCTTCGCCGCGTCCAGGTACTCCGGCGCGGTCTGCACGGCCGCCGCGGTGAACCTCGGGAACTCGTCCATCACGCCCTCCTGGCGGGCCGTTCGGGTTCGTGCCGGACAACGGTCTCGCCGGCGGCGTAGACGCGGGGCCACCGCGCGCCGGGACCGGTGTAGCCGAGCGCGGCGGCGGCGTGCAGCGTCCAGGCCGGGTCGTGCACGTGCGCGCGGCCGATGCCGACCAGGTCCGCCCGACCGGCCAGGATGATCGAGGCCGCGTCGTCCCACGTCGAGATCGCGCCCACGGCGAGGGTCGGGACGCCCGCCTCGGCGCGGATGCGTTCGGCGAACGGCGTCTGGAAGCTGCGCCCGTACGCGGGTTGCTGCTCGGGCACGACCTCGCCGCTGGACACGTCCACCACGTCCACCCCGTGCTCGGCGAACGCGCGGGCGATCTCGACGGCGTCCTCCAGCGTGGTCCCGCCGGGTGCCCAGTCTGTAGCGGAGATCCGGGCCAGCAACGGTCCGTGCCAGTGCGTTCTGACGGTGTCGAGCACGGCCAGCGGGAAGCGGAGGCGGCGGGTCAGCGGCCCGCCGAACGCGTCGGTGCGGTGGTTGGTGAGCGGGGAGAGGAACGTGGAGAGCAGGAACCCGTGTCCGGCTTGGACTTCGAGCACGTCGAACCCGGCTTCGGCGGCTCGGCGGGCGGCTTGGGCGAACTGGTCGGCGATCACGTCGAGGTCGTCCGGCGTCAGTTCGCGGGGGACGGGCAGCGAGCCGTAGGGGACGGGGGAGGGACCGACCGGGGTGGGCCCCCGGCGGCCGGAGTGGTTGAGCTGCACGCCGATCCGCGCGTCGGTGTGGGTGTGGACGGCGTCGGTGATGCGCCGCCACGCCCGGACCTGCGCGTCGGTGTGGAGGCCGGGGCAGGACGGTGTCGTGCGGCCGTGCGGGCTGACGGCGGTCATGCCGGTCAGCACCAGTCCGGCCCCGCCGAGCGCTTTGCCGGTCAGGTGCAGCAGTTCCGCGTCGCCCGGGACGCCGTCGGTCGCGCTGTCGGTGGCGATGGGCGCGGCCACGACCCGGTTCGCCAGCTCGACGCCGCGCAGCCGCAGGGGTTGGAACAGCGGCGGGCGGGTGTCCGGGCCGCCGCAGTGCCGGGCGAACCAGGCGTCGGCGGCGGCGGTGTAGGCCGGGTCGCGGCGGCGCAGGTTGTCGTAGGTGACCCGGCGGCTGCGGGTGAGCAGGTTGAACGCGAACTGCTCGGGCTCCTGGCCGATCGACTGGCCGATGCGTTCGAACCACTCCAGGCTGGCTTGCGCGGCGCGTTGGGTGGACTCCACGACCGGTCGGCGCTCGCGTTCGTAGCGGTCGGGGTCGGGCAGGGCGTCGGCGAGCGCGACCGCGTCCTCCATGGCGAGCTTGGTGCCCGAGCCGATGGAGAAGTGGGCGGTGTGAGCGGCGTCGCCGAGCAGGACGACGTTGCCGTGCCGCCAGGTCCCGTTGCGCACGGTGGTGAACCGCAGCCAGCGGGAGTTGTTGGTGAACAGCCGGTAGCCGAGCAGGTCGGCGCAGCGGGCGACGCTGTCCTCGTCGCTCGCGCCGGGCGGGAGGTCGGGGTCGGCGAACCCGGCGCGGCGCCACGTGTCCTCGGGGACCTCCACGATGAACGTGCTGCGGTCGGCGCTGTAGGGGTAGGCGTGGACCTGCACCGGGCCGAAGTCGGTCTCGGCGATGAGGAAGGTGAAGGCGTCGAAGACGTGGTCGGTGGCCAGCCACATGTACCGGCAGCGGCGGACGTCCAGGGCGGGGCGGAAGACGTCGGCGTGCGCGGCGCGGGTGGCGGAGTTGACGCCGTCGGCGGCCACGACCAGGTCGTGGTGCGTGGCGAGGTCGGCGGCCGGGGGTGCGGTGGTGCCGTGGCGGACCTCGACGCCGAGGTCGGCGCAGCGCTTCTGGAGGATCTCCAGCAGGCGTTTCCGCGAGATGGCCGCGAAGCCGTGGCCGCCGGAGGTCTGGACGGTGCCCCGGTAGTGGATGTCGATGTCGCTCCACCGGGCGAACTCGGCTTCCATGGCGGCGAACACGGCCGGGTCGGCGCGGGCGATGCCGTCGAGGGTGTCGTCGGAGAAGACCACGCCGAAGCCGAACGTGTCGTCGGCGGCGTTGCGCTCCCAGACCGTGATGCGGCGGGCGGGGTCGCGTTCCTTGGCCAGGGCGGCGAAGTACAGGCCACCGGGCCCGCCGCCGATCACCGCGACCTTCATGACGGCCCCAGGGCGGCGCGCACGTGCGGCGGCCACGGGCTCGCGTTCTCGTCGTCCGGTTCGGCGTGGGCGATGACCACGTGTCCCTGTGCGGCCAGTCCTTGCGGGCCGTGGACTTCGAAGGCGTAGCGCAGGGAGGTGCGGCCGATCGCGGCGACCCAGAGCCGGGTGCGGACGGTCTCGCCGAACCGCAGTCGGGCGCGGTAGTCGACTTCGTGGCGGACTCGGGGCGTGCGGCCGAACAGCCAGTCCAGGCCGTGGGTGCGCATTAGTTCGGCTTCGGCGGCCTCGACCCAGCGAAGCACGGCTGAGTGGTGCTGATGGCCGGCGGCGTCGGTGTCGTGCCACTCGACCACCCGCTCGATCGTGACCTCGGGCGCGTCGGCCATGGAGACCCCTCCCTTGACAGGTTCGACGCTATAGCGGTTCGATGACGACCGTCAAGAACGCGTATTACGGCAGGAGCTGCCATGACGCTCAACGACGACGTACTGGGGCGGGCCCGGGTCACCGACAACGAGGAGCTGAAGGCCTTCTACGCGGAGTTGGAGACCCACGAGGCCGGCGCGCTGTGGACCGTGGCCAACGACATCGAGCCCTGGTACCCGCAGCCGAAGTCCGTGCCGACCCTGTGGCGCTACGCCGACCTGCGCCCGCTGGTGCTGCGCTCCCTCGACCTGGTCACCGGCGACGACGCCGGCCGCCGCGTGGTGATGCTGACCAACCCCGAGCGCAAGGACGTCTCCGCCGCCGTGGGCCTGCTCTACACCGGGTTGCAGGTCATGGGGCCGGGGGAATCCATGACCGCGCACCGCCACCAGGCCTCCGCGCTGCGGTTCGTGGTCGAGGGGCAGGGCGCGTGGACGATCGTGGACGGCCAGAAGCTCAAGGTCGGCCCGGGTGACTTCGCCATCACGCCCAACTGGACGTGGCACGAGCACGGCAACGAGTCCGCCGAGGGCCCGTGCATCTGGCAGGACGGGCTGGACATCCCGCTGGTCAACGCGTTCGACGCGAACTTCTACGAAGTCCACCCGAACGTGTACCAGGAGCCGGGCAAGGTGGAGAACTGGTCGCTGCTGACCTACGGCGCGGGCCAGTTGCGGCCCTACGGGTTCGGCGACACGTGGACCAAGCCGTACTCGCCGCTGCTGGCCTACCCGTGGGAGCCGACCTACGAGGCGCTGCGCAACGCGGCGAAGGCGATCGACGGGTCGCCCTACGACGGCGTGATCATGGAGTACAGCAACCCGTTGACCGGCGGGTCGGTCATGCCGACGATGAGCGCCCACATGCAGTTGCTGCGCCCCGGCGAGGCGACGCTCGCGCACCGGCACACCGGGTCCGTGGTCTACAACGTCGCCAAGGGCAGCGGGCACTCGGTCATCGCCGGGCGGCGGTTCGACTGGACGCGAGGGGACATCTTCTGCGTGCCGTCGTGGGCGTGGCACGAGCACGCCAACGGCAGCGACTCCGACGACGCGTGCCTGTTCTCGTTCAACGACTTCCCGGTGATGCGGGCGCTCGCGTTCTGGCGCGAGGAGGCCTACCCGGACAACGACGGCCACCAGCCGGTCTAGAGGAGAGCCATGCTCCTGGTCACGTACTCGACCGACGGCGGGCCGCGCCGGGTCGGGGAACTGCGCGGTGACACCGTGGTGGACACCGGGTTCTCGTCCCCGCTCGACGTCACGGCCCCGGTGGACGGCCCGGCGCTGCCGTTGAGCGCGGTGACGCTGCACGCCCCGTTCCGGCCGGGCAAGATCATCGGCGTCGGCCTGAACTACACCGAGCACGTGGCCGAGTCCGCCCGCGCCCTGGACACCGACCGCGAGCTGCCGCAGCGGCCGGTGCTGTTCAGCAAGCCCGCCACGGCGGTCATCGGTCCCGGGGAACCGATCCTGCACAACGCGTCGCTGACGTCGCAGTTGGACTGGGAGTGCGAGCTGGCGGTGGTCATCGGGCGCGTCGCGCGGCGGGTGTCGGTCGAGGACGCGCTGGACCACGTGTTCGGGTACAGCATCGTCAACGACATCAGCGCCCGTGACCAACGGCGGTCCGGGCAGTGGTTCTACTCCAAGGGCCAGGACTCCTACGCGCCGTTCGGCCCGGCTGTGCTGACCGCCGACGCGGTGCCGGACCCGCACGACCTGGACCTGTCGTTGCGGGTCAACGGCGAGGTGAAGCAGAAGTCGAACACGCGCTACATGCTGTTCACGATCCCGGAGCTGATCGCCGACATCACCGCCGGCATGACGCTGGAGCCCGGTGACGTGATCGCGACCGGGTCGCCCGCGGGGGTGGGCGCGAGCTTCACGCCGCAGCAGTTCCTGTGGCCGGGTGACGTGGTCGAGGCCTCGGTGGCGGGGATCGGGACGCTGCGCAACCCGGTGGTGGACGCGCGATGAGGACGTTCCGGGTGGGGCAGATCGTGCCGAGTTCGAACGTGACGATGGAGGTGGAGGTCCCGGCGCTGTTCCGGGCGCGGGAGGCGGTCGAGCCGGAGCGCTTCACGTTCCATTCGAGCCGGATGCGGATGACGCGGGTGGTCGAGGCGGAGTTGGCGGCGATGGACGCGGACTCCTCCCGTTGCGCGGTCGAGCTTTCCGACGCGCGGGTGGACGTGCTCGGGTACGCGTGCCTGGTGGCGATCATGTGCATGGGGCCGGGCTACCACCGCGAGTCGGAGGCGGCGCTGTCGGCCCTGACCGCGCCCGCTCCGGTGGTGACCAGCGCCGGGGCGCTGGTGGCGGGGCTGGGAGTGATGGGGGCGCGGCGGGTGGCGTTGATCGCGCCCTACCTGCGGCCGTTGACCGAGACGGTGGTGGCGTACCTGCGGTCGGAGGGGGTGGAGGTCGTGGACTACCGGGCGTTGGAGATTCCGGACAACCTGGCGGTGGCGGCCCACGACCCGGCGGCCCTGGTGTCCATCGCGCGGTCGCTGGATCACGCTTCGGCGGACGCGATCGTGTTGTCGGCGTGCGTGCAGATGCCGTCGCTGGCGGCGATCGAGGTGGTGGAGAAGGAGTTGGGCAAGCCGGTGCTGTCCGCCGCCGTCGCCACGGCGCACCAGATGATGCGGGCGCTGGGCCTGCGGGCGGTGGCACCGGGCGCGGGCACGCTCCTGTCCGGGCGGTACGCGTAGACGCACACGCATGCGGCGGCGACGCGTGCGCATGGATCACTGGGGTTCGAACCGGTTGGCTGGACGGCGACACCAACCACAGGGGAGGACCGCAGATGTCGGTGATGGACGCAGCCCAGCGCGAAGAGTTCCTGGCCGGGGTGCACGTCGGGGTCATGGCCATCGCCCGGACCGAAGGGCCGCCGCTGGCCGTGCCCGTCTGGTACCACTACGAGCCCGGCGGGGAGGTGCTCGTGCAGACCCACCCGGAGGCCGTGAAGTACCGGCTCGCCACGGCCGCCGGCGGGTTCAGCCTCGCCGCCCAGGTCGACACCCCGCCCTACCGGTACGTCAGCGTGTCCGGGCCGTTGACCGGGGTCGTGGAGGACACGCCGTGGGCCGAGGTGGACGCGCTGGCCCGCCGGTACTTCGGGGACGGCGCCGACGAGTACCTCAAGACCCTGGAGGGGCAGCGGATCGCGACCCTGCGGATGCGGCCCGAACGGTGGTACTCCGCCGATTACAGTTGAGCCGCGTGATCACCGAAGTGGACGCCGACCGGCTCGCCGCGAAGTTCGCCGAGCACGTCGCTTGTCGTGGGTCGTCCGCGAGCCGCAGCGAGTTTAAATCAGTCGCTTGACTTAACTCTGTGGAGGTGGCTGACTACGGACAGCGGCACACCGACCCGGAGGAGGGCTGTCCCGTGGGACACGACGAGGTGCTCGACTACCCCCTGCCCAACCCCACGGCGCTGGAGCCGCCGGTCGAGTGGGAGCGGCTGCGGCAGGGGTGCCCGGTGGCCCCGATCCGGCTGCCCAGCGGCGACCGGGCCGTGGTGCTGACCCGGTACGCCGACGTCAAGCAGGTGCTCGCCGACCCGCGCTTCACCCGCCGGCTCAACGCGCCCGACGCCGCCCGCGTCGCCGACAGCGAGTCCGGCGGCGTGTTCAACAACGACCTCGCCGCCGCGATCCCCGATGGCGGGCCGGAGCACCAGCGGTGGCGGCAGCTGGTGGGCAAGTGGTTCACGGTCAAGCGGTTGAACTCGCTGCGGCCCGCGATCGAGGCGATGGCGGACCAGCTCGTGGACGACATGGTCGCCCAAGGCGCGCCCGCCGACCTCAAGGCCTCGGTCGGTTTCCCGTTGCCGGTGTGGGTGATCTGCGAGCTGCTCGGCGTGCCGGACTCCGACCGCGACCGGTTCTCGCACTGGTCGGACGCGATGCTCAACCTCACCCGCTACACCGAGGACGAGATCCGCACCGCGCAGGCCGAGTTCATCACCTACATGGTCGCCCACGTCGAGGCCAAGCGCGCCGAACCGCGCGACGACCTGCTCAGCGCCCTGATCACCGACGGCACGCTGTCGCCGCAAGCCCTGCTGGCCACCGGCCTGGGCCTGCTCGTCGCGGGTCACGAGACCACGGCGAACATGATCGGCAAGATGGTCGGCATGCTGCTGTCGGACCGGTCGCGGTGGGAGCAGTTGCTCGCCGACCCGTCGCTGGTGCGCACGGCGGTGGAGGAGTCGCTGCGGTTCGACGCCAACCCCGGCGTCGGTCTGCCCCGCTACATCACCGAGGACACCGAGATCGGCGGCGAGGTCGTGCCGCGCGGCACCACCGTGATGTGCAGCATGGGCGCGGCCAACCGGGACGAGTCGGCGTTCGACCGGGCGGCCGAGATGGACCTGACCCGCAGCCCCAACCCGCACCTGGCGTTCGGCTCGGGCGCGCACTCCTGCCTCGGGCAGGCGTTGGCCCGCACGGAACTCCAGGTGACGCTGGAAGTCCTGCTGCGCCGGCTGCCGGACCTGCGGCTCGCGGTGGAGCCAGCGGAGCTGAACCGGGTAGAGGGGCTGGTGGTCGGGGGGCTGCGCGCAGTGCCGGTACGGTGGTGACCGTGGTGACCGACGTCGGCAGGACCCCCAGGGCGGAGCAGGTCGGCGCCACCCGGCGGCAGATCCTGGACACCGCGGAGCGGCTGTTCGCCGAGCACGGGCTCCACGCGGTGTCCAACCGGCAGATCAGCGCCGCCGCCGGGCAGGGGAACAACACCGCCGTCGGTTACCACTTCGGCGCCAAGGCGGACCTGGTGCGCGCGATCGTGCGTCGGCACGTCGAGCCGATGGAGGCGCTGCGGCTGGAGATGGTCGCCGCCGCCGAGGGCGCGGACGACGTGCGCGAGTGGATCTCGTGCCTGGTCCGGCCGGTCACCGCGCACCTGGCGGCGCTGGGCGAGCGCACCTGGTTCGCCCGCTTCGCCGCGCAGGTCATGACCGACCCGGCGTCGCGGGCGATCATCGTCGAGGAGGCGCTGGCCACGCCGTCGCTGCGGGAGGTCGTCGCGGGCCTGGCGCGGTGCCTGCCCGACCTGCCCGCGGACGTCCGCGCCGAGCGGGCGGACATGGTGCGCACCCTGATGGTCCACGTGTGCGCGGAGCGGGAGCGGGCGGTGGCCGACGGCACCGCCATCCCGGGCGCGGGCTGGGACGAGACCGCGACCGGCCTGGTCGACGCGATCACCGGGCTGTTGCTGGCCCCGGTGTCCCGCCGCTGACCCCGTCTGAACGGACTGTCACGACCCGATCACGTGTAGTGTTAAGTCAGTTGATTGACCGGTGTGCGCTTGGGGCTGGGGAGCGATGAGCGGCAGGGCGGTGGGCTCACCCGGGACGCGGGAGCTGGCGGAGGCGGAGCGCCTGGTGGCCGAGCGCGGGGTGGACGCGGTGCGGCCCAGCGCGGAGCTGGTGCGCGCGGTCGTGCGGCGGCACACCGGGCCGATGGAGCGAGCACGGGCGCGGATGCTCGCCGAGGTCGGCGGCAGCGACGATGTGTGGGACTGGGTGGCGTGCCTGGTGCGGCCGTGGACCGACCACCTGGCCGCGCTGGGCAGCCCCACCTGGATCGCCCGGTTCGGCGCGCGGGTCGTGGCGGACCCGGCGCTGCGCCAGGTGCTGTTGGACGAAGCGCTGGACGCCGAGCCCGTGCGGCGCGTGGTGGAGGGGCTCAACCGGTGCCTGCCCGCGCTGCCGGTGCCGGTCTACCTGGAACGCGGCGCGATGACCCGCCACCTCGTGCTGCACATGTGCGCGGAACGCGAACGCGCGCTGGCCGTGCGGGCGCCGACCGCGCGGGCGTCGTGGGACGACACGGCCGCCGGGTTGATCTCGGCGATCGTCGGCCTGTGGCTCGCGCCGGTCAGCACGGCCGGCGCGTGAGGAGAGGAGTCGGGGTGGAAGTCTTCGTGGACGAGGGCAAGTGCTGCGGCGCGGGCGCGTGCGTCATGGCCGCGCCGGAGGTGTTCGACCAGCGCGACGCGGACGGCGTGGTGGTGCTGCTGGACGCCGAGCCGGCCGAGCACCTGCACGCGGCGGTCCGCGAGGCGGTCTCGGTGTGCCCGGCGGGCGCGATCGGCCTGCGGTGACCCCGGACCCGGTGGGTTCGGGCGCTGTGGGTTCGGTTGTCGTGGTGGGTGCGTCGGCGGCGGGGCTTTCCACGGCGGAGGCGTTGCGGCGCAAGGGGTTCACCGGCGAGCTGACCCTCCTCGGGGCCGAGCCGCACCCGCCCTACGACCGGCCGCCGCTGTCCAAGCAGGTCCTCGCGGGCACGTGGGAGCCGGACCGGACGCGGCTGCGCGACGTGGACGCCCGGCTGGTGCTGGGCGACCCCGCGGTGGCGCTGGACGTGCCCGGCCGCGCCGTGCGCACCGCTAGCGGCCTCGACCTGGCCGGCGACGCCGTCGTGCTGGCCACCGGGGTGCGGCCCCGGCGGCTGCCCGAGCAGGACCGGCTGGCCGGCGTGCACGTGCTGCGCACCCTGGACGACTCGCTGGCCCTGCGCGCGGACCTGCTGGGCGCGTCCCGGCTGGTGGTGGTCGGCGACGGCGTCCTGGGCGCGGAGACCGCCGCCACCGCACGGGGTCTGGGCCTGGACGTCACGCTGGTCGGCCCGCTGCGGGCACCGCTGGAACCGCAACTCGGGCCGCACGCGGCGGACGTGCTCGCCGGCCTGCACACCGCGCACGGCGTGCGGCTGGTCCGCGCCGCGGTCAACGGCCTGACCGGCGACGACCGGGTGCGCGGCGTGCTGCTCGCGACCGGCGGGGAACTGCCCGCCGACGTGGTCGTGGTCGCGCTGGGCGCGCTGCCCAACACCGAGTGGCTCGCCGACAGCGGCTTGGCGCTGGACAACGGGGTCGTGTGCGACGCGTGCTGCCGGGCCGCCGAGGGCGTCTACGCGGTCGGCGACGTGGCCCGCTGGCACCACGACCGGCTGGGCCGCATCCGGCTGGAGAACCGCACCAACGCCACCGAGCAGGCCGCCGCCGTGGCCGACAACATCCTGGGCGCGGACCGCGCGTACGCGCCGGTGCCGTTCTTCTGGACCGACCAGTTCGACGCGCGGATCCACCTGCACGGCGTGCCGACCGGCGAGGCCGAGGTGGTGGACGGCGACGTGGAGGCGCGCCGGTTCGTCACCGTGCACCACCGCGACGGCGTGCCCGTGGGCGTGCTGGGCTGGAACATGCCCAAGCAGGCCCGCCAACTCCGCGCCCGCCTGCTGGGGTGACCGTGCCGGTCAGCCCGCCCGGCGCGGCGGTGACCGTGCCGGTCAGCGCCGCCCGGCGCGGGCCAGGTCCTGCAACTCGGCGGTGCACATCATGAACCGGCCGGTCGGCAGGTGCCGCATGTAGTGGGCCAGGTCCGCGCCGAGGGCGAACACGTGCACCGGGGTGCCGGTCTCCAGGCCGGACTCGACGGCGTGGCGCAGGCCGGCCAGCACCGCCGGGTGCCGGGTCTGGTAGACCGACGCGACCAGGTGGTTGCCCCGGTCGGCGGCCAGGTAGAACTGGATGAGGTCCTTGGTGCCCACGAAGATCTCGCTCGCCCCGGCCGCGCAGAACTCGCCCGTGTGGTGCACGGCGGCGGGCGTCTCCACGAACACCGACAGCGGGGTGTCCCCGCCCAGGTCGAGGTGGCGGCGCAGGCGCAGGAACTCGTCCGGGTCGTTGATGAACGGCACCGCGAAGCTCAACCGGTCCGCGTCCTGGCCCAGGCGTTCGGCCACGTGCGCGCGCAGCGCGCGGAACGCGTGCGGGTACAGCGGTTCCTCGACCAGCCAGCGCGCCCCGTGGTTGCCCATCTCGGGGTTGGGCTCGTCGTCCACGGCCACGCCGGTGGTGATCCGGGCGGCGTCGTCGGAGCGCAGGTCGAGCAGCCGCATGATCACGCGCTGGCCGGGCAGCAGCTCCTTGACCATCGAGCACAGCTCCGCGGCGATGGCCGCGCCGTACCGCTCGGCCTCCTCGACGCCGCCGCGCAGCGCGTCCAGCGGGCTCAACCCCGCCGACAGGCACACGAACTCCTCGCGGATGAAGT
Organism: Saccharothrix mutabilis subsp. mutabilis; assembly: GCF_039521145.1. Lineage (NCBI taxonomy): Bacteria > Bacillati > Actinomycetota > Actinomycetes > Pseudonocardiales > Pseudonocardiaceae > Saccharothrix > Saccharothrix mutabilis. The sequence goes on along the minus strand of NZ_BAAABU010000003.1, from coordinate 690,323 downwards.
ACGAGTCCACCTGCTCGACGCGCGGGGCGACGGCGTTGGTGGACTGAATGTCGGTGGCGTCCGCGACGACGACGCACACCGACTCCAGGTCCTCGATGGCCACGGCGGGCGGTTCGGGCAGCGCCGCCAGGCCCTCCGCGTCACCGAGGACCACCGATTGCCGGTCGATGCGCAGGGTGACCTCGCCGTCGATCCCGGCCAGCTCCTCCGGCGGCACGCGCAGCACGGGGATGCCCCGCGACCGGCACAGCGACTGCATGTGACCGGTGCGCCCGCCGCGGGCGCAGATCACCGCGGCCGAGGAGACGATCGTGTCGTACAGGTCCGGGCCGAGCGTCTCGACCACCAGCACCGACCCGTCGCCGCGGCGGCCGGAGCGGTTGCACGTGCCGCGCACGCTCGTGGCGGGCGTGCCGACCAGCAACACCCCGGGAACCTCGCGTGGACCCACCTGTCGTCCCCCATTCGATCGGCTCCTCCGCCAAGATCAGGCTGGCAGCCGGTCGGCGGACGCCGCATCTTCACGGCTGCCCGATGGGTCACCCCCCAACCCGAGCAGCGCGCGCAGCTCACGCGGCGTCACGGACAGGTCGTTGAGCTTCTCGGTGGCGGCGGCGTTCACCGCGCGGCGCAAGGCCCGCTCCGGCACGCCCGCGCGCCGCAACGCCCCCATGCACGTCTCCACCTGCTCGGCGAACGCCTCGCGCTCGTGGCGGGTGCGGGCGGCCATCCGGCGGACCTCCAGCATCACCGACCGCTGGAACGCCGCCGGGTCGGGGACCTCCACCTCCGCCTGGTCGTAGCACGACTCCAACCGGCGCAGCACCGCCGCCGCGACGCCGACGGAGTGGTTCTTGATCGCCGCGAGGTTGAAGGTGAACGCGCCCGTGCGGCCGTTGCGCACGATCTCGTCGCCCTCGCGCGGGCTGCCGATGACCGACAGGGGACCGGCGGGCCGGCCGTCCGCGCCGAGCAGGGTGCCGTCCCCGTCCACCTCGACCCCGCGCCCGGTCCGGGCGTGCGGCACCGCGAAGCCCTTGCGCAGCAACGTGGACCACAGCGCCGAGTCCACCCGCGCGTAGTCCGACTCGCGGCCGAAGTTGGAGATCACCAGGTCCGCCTCGATGGTCTTCGGCGTCGCGCCCGACACCGACACCGCGAGCCGACCGCCGGCGTCCTCGATGCGCTCGACCTTGCCGGTGGTCACCGCGATCCGGCCGTCGCGCATCGCCTCGTCCACGATCTCGGTGGTGTAGGCGACGGCGCTGACCCGCAGGGTGGCCAGCAGGCTGCCGTAGCTGTCCAGCAGGGCCCGCAGGTCCGCCGACGGGACGCGGCGCAGGATCTCCGGCAGGTACGGCTCCCACGACTTGGACACCCGCTCGGTGACCACGACCGGCGAGACGTCCGGGTGGTCACGCGCCACCGCCGCGCACGCCCGTGCCCACTCGGCCTGGAACCGCCGCACGAGCGCCTCACGCCCCTCGTACCGGTCGGCGCGCAGCTCGGGCGGCGGCAGGGTGAGGACGCGGTGGCGGTGGTCGGTCGGGTAGGTGCGCAGGGTCAGCCCGGACCGGGAGATCATGTGGATGCGTCCGGTGTGGCCTCGGCGCAGCAGCAGCGCGGCGGAGTCGTACGCGCTGAGCAGCGTGCCCACCACGGCGACCTCGGCGTCCGGCGGGAGCGCCAGGAGTTGCTCGATCCCGTGGTGCGAGTAGGGGTCCCGCACGAACGCGGGGTGGTCCAGGACGGCGTCGGCGAACACCGGGCGCCGCTTCTCCAGACCGGTGGCGACCACGACGTGGTCGGCGGTCAGGACGGTGCGCTTCTCGTTGGGATGCAAGGAGAAGCCCTCGATCGTCACCGCTAATCGGTCGCCCTCGGGCTCGACGTCGACCACCTCGCCGTCGGCCTGCGCCAGGGACGTGCCGGGCGGCGCCTCGCGGACCGCGGCGGCGAGCCGGTCGGCCAGGTAGTCCGGGTAGATCCGGCGCGGCGCGGGCCCGGACTCGGTGAACACGTGCTCGCGCCACGGGTCCGGCCAGTCGGCGCGGTCGGCCTCGTGGTTGGCCCAGGCGACGAAGTCGTCCACGTCCTCGCGGAACACGGCCATGCGGCCGGCCTGGATGTTGAACACGTGGTGCCAGTGGTTGCCCGCCCGGTGGTAGGCGACACCGGCGTTGCGGTACTCCGGGCGGCGTTCGACGAGCACCACCCGCAGCGGCTCGCGGGCGAACTGGAGCAGGCGCAGGGCGGTCGCGGTCCCGCCCAACCCCGCTCCGACGACGACGACCGTGCGGTCGGAGGATCCCACCAGGCAACCCCGTTCCCCAGTACCCACCGGATGATTTTGTGACGATGTTACCGATGGAGGGGCGTTTCAAGAACCACTCGGCGCGAGACTTCTTCGCGAGGTGTCGCGCTCAGCTCCCGCACCGCCTGGCCCAGGGTGTCCACCCGGGGCAGTTGCAGGGTCGGCACGCCCGCGCACCAGAACGGACCGCCGTCGCCCGGCCACGTCCGCCCGTCCGGCGACCGGTCGTCCGGGACGAACGGCCGCAGCACCCCCGGCTCCGCGCCGGCCCGGACCAGGGCGCGGCGGGCGCAGTCGAGCACCGCCCGGTGCGCGGTGGCGAAGCACGGCCCGTCCACGCTCACCGCGGCGCTGAGGCGGGGCACCACGTCGTCGCGGTGCTCGGCCAGGAACGCCGGCACGCCCCACACCTCCTCGGTCGCCAGCCGGCCCGTGGTGAGCAGGACCAGCACGCCCGCGGTCAGCTCCGCCCGCGCCAGTTCCGCCACCGCGGCCAGCACGGAGTCGTTGTCCGCCAACGCGTCCGGGCCGTCCGTGGCGGACTGGAGCGCGACCAGGTCGAGGGTGGAGCCGGGGACCAGGGCGACCAGGTTGCGGGTGGTGACCACGTCGATGTCGGCCTCCAGCACCACCGTCACCTCCTCGCCCTCGCGCAGCCCGTGGTCGGGGCCGACGAACACCGCCGGGATGCCGCGGTGGCGGCCGTCGCGCAGCAGGAACGTGTCCGGCTCGTCCACCACCAGCACCGCCCCGACCGCGCCCGCGGTCTCGAACCGCGCCAGCGCGTCCCGGATCTCCTCCTGCGCCAGCGACGGGTCCGGGACCGGGTCACCGTCCCAGTCGAGGACGTTCCGCTCGGTCGAGGGGATGCGGGCCAGGCCGACGACCCCGGCCCGCGCGCGGCTCGACAACAGACCGGTCACGCCTTCCGGACCGGTCCGCGCCGTGTACGCCACCGGGACCGCCGGACCGAAGGGGCGCAGCTCGCAGCGGCGCGGGGTCCAGCGGCGCATCGGGATGGACTCCTCGCGCACCCGCGGGACTCCGGCGGCGACCAGGCGGCGGGCCAGGTCGTCCACGTGGGCCACGTGCTCCGGCGAACCGGTGGCGACGGTCATCGGCGGCACCCTCCGTTCGTGCTCGGTCACCCCCCGTCGTACTCGCTCCGCGCCCGGGGTGCGCGCGGAGATCGGGGGAACGCGGCGTTGGTGCCCGCCGCCGCGACCCCACATAATCGTGAGCCGCCCCGGCGGCCGGTCCGGGTCATGCGGGAGGACCGCCTTGTCGTACCGCTCCTGGATGCGCTACTTCACGCCGTCGCCGGCGCACCGCCGGCTCGGCCTGGTGTGCCTGGGGGTCGGGATGCAGCGCGGCGTGCTGCCGGTCGTCGGGCCGCGCGTGCTGGACCACCACGTCGCCGTGGTCGTCGTGGAGGGCAAGGGCTGGTTCGCCGGTGCGGACGGGGTCCGGCACGACGTGGTCGGTCCGGTGCTGCTGTGGCTGTCCCCGGGCCGCGAGCACCACTACGGGCCCGCCGAGGACGGCGGCTGGGAGGAGCTGTTCGTCGACTTCGAGGGCCCGGCCGTGGAGGCGTACGTCGAACTCGGGTACGTGACCCCGGACGACCCGGTCGTGCCGCTCAACGACGTGGACCAGGTGCGGGTGATCGTCGGCCGGGTGGTCCGGGCGGCGCGCGGCGGCAGCCCGCTGGCCCAGGTCGAGGCCGCGGCGGCGGTGCACGACCTGCTGGTGGAGCTGCGGCGGGTGCGCAGCGACCGGACGCCGTCGGGCGAATCGCTGCTGGACCGGCTCGCCGAGGACGCGCTGCTGCCGGTCGGGGTCGCCCAGGTCGCCGCCCGGCGCGGCATGACCGTGGGCGAGCTGCGCGCGGCCGTGCGGCGCAGCACCGGTTCGGGCCTGAAGGAGTACCTGCTGGCGGTGCGGCTCAACCGCGCCAAGGAGCTGCTGGCCACCACCGCCCTGCCCGTGCACGGCATCGCCGCCGCCGTCGGCTACGACGACGCCGCCTACTTCAGCCGGCTGTTCACCCGGCGGGTGGGCGTCGCGCCGCTGCGGTTCCGCGAGCAGCGGTTCCGGGCCGTGCCCGGCGGGTGGAGCGACCGCGTCCCCGACCACGACAACCCGCCGCTGGTCTCCGGCGACCGGCCGGAGGAGCCCCGCCCGGACTGACTCCGGCTGGAATTGTCGCGCCGGCGGTTGGACTTTCGCGCGCGACCGGTGCGCGCCGGCCGGACCGCTGCGCACACTCCCGGACCGTGGACTGGAAGAAGAACGGCTGATGACGCCGCGCCGCGACTCGCTGACCCTCCGGATGTCGGGGGTCGGCCCGACCAACCCGCTGCCGCCGCTGGCCGGCCTGCTCGACCCGCCCTACCGGCTGGACTTCTCCGACGTGCCGCCGCACATCGCCGCCGGCGCGGCGTACGGCGGGGTGCGGACGGTGTTCCCGTACCTGCTGCAAGACGGTTATCGGCGGGTGCCGCGGCCGTCCACCGTGGACGCGGTGGTGCTGGAGAACTCCCGTGTGCGTGCGACCTTCCTGCCCGGGCTGGGCGGACGGCTGTGGTCGCTGGTCGCCGACGGGCGCGAGCTGCTGTTCCAGCCGGAGGTGCTGCAACCGGCGAACCTGGGGCTGCGCGGGGCGTGGTTCGCGGGCGGGGTGGAGTGGAACATCGGCACCCGCGGGCACTGCCCGTTCACCTGCGACCCGCTGCACACGGCCGTCGTCACCCGCCCTGATGGCACGCGGGTGCTGCGGATGTGGGAGTACGAGCGGATGCGCGGCGTGGTCTTCCAGGTCGACGCCTGGCTGCCGCCGGACTCGCCGGTCCTGCTGGTCGGGGTGCGCATCCGCAACCCGAGGGCCGAGACCGTGCCGATGTACTGGTGGTCCAACGCGGCCGTGCCGCAGACGCCGGACACGGTGGTGCGCGCGCCGGCGGACACGGCGTTCCTGGCCTCCTACACCGGCCGCGTCGAGCGGGTGCCGGCGCGGGACCTGGCGCCGGGGCGGGAGGCCAAGGCCGTGGACTACTTCTACGAGGTGCCCGACGAGGTCGCGCAGCCGTGGGTGGAGTCGGTCGGCGGGCTGGTGCAGGCGTCCACGGGTCGGTTGCGCGGGCGGAAGCTGTTCTGCTGGGGCGAGACCGTGGGCGGGCGGCACTGGCGGGAGTGGTTGGGCGGCGGGGCGTACTGCGAGATCCAGGCCGGGTTGGCGACGACCCAATACGAGCACCTGCCGTTGCCCGGGGGTGCGCGGTGGACGTGGGTGGAGTCCTACGGTCCCGTGCGGCCCGGTGACCTGGGTGGGGCGTTGGCGGCGTTCGAGGAGACCGCCGACCTGCCGGTGGGGGAGGTGGTGCAGTCGGGCAGCGGGTGGGGCGCGTTGGAGGACCGCGTGAGCCCCGGGATCTCGACGCCCGCGACCCCGTTCACCGCGACGGGTCCGGAGCAGGCGCCGTGGGTGGCGTTGCTGGACGCCGGTTCCCTGCCGGTCGGCGACCCCGGGTCGTACGTGGTGGGGGAGCACTGGCGCAAGCTGCTGGAGTCCTCCCCGCAGAACTGGGCGACCGCCTATCACCTGGGCGTGATGGCCCACGCCGAAGGTGATGTCGAGGCGGCTCGCGTGCACTACCTGGCGTCGTTGGCGCACCGGGACACGTCGTGGGCGCTGCGGGCGTTGGGTGTGCTGGACGGTTCGGCGGACCTGCTGGTGGCCGCGCACGCCGCCGACCCGTATCGGTGGCAGTTGGCGGTGGAGGCGGTGTCGGCGTTGCTGTCGTCGGGGCGCGCGGCGGAGGCGTTGGCGTTCGTGGACGCGGTGCCGGAGTCGGTGCGGTCGCACGGCCGGATCAGGTTGGCCGAGGTGCGCGCGGCGCTGGCGGCGGGCGCGCGAGACCGCGCGGCGGCGGTGCTGCGGGCGGGGTTCGACGTGGACGACCTGCGGGAGGGCGAGGTGAGCCTGGACGCGCTGTGGCGCGAGGCCTGCCCCGACGAACCCCTGCCCGCCCGCTACGACTTCCGCATGAAACCGGCGTGAGATCAGACCGTGCCGGTGCCGACCAGGGCGCGGGCCCGGAAGACGGGGATCGAGGTCATCAGCTCCCGGTAGCGGGCGCGGATCGCGGCGACCGTGTCCGCGTCCTGGTCGACGAGGGCGGTTCGGGCGGCCGAGCCCATCAGGAAGTCCCAGGCCGAGTCCGGGGTCAGCGGTGCGTCGTGGTCCACCGGGTGGACCGCCACGTCCCGCAGGCCCAGGTCGGTCAGCCAGCCGGCGAGCTTGTCCTCGGAGTCCACGCGCGCGGCGGCGTTGTGGGACTGCTTCGGCGGCAGCGTCACGCCGGTGACGTCGGTGATCGCCTGGAACAGCGAACCCACCACGTCCTGCACACCGCCCTCCCGCCAGGTCGTCACGGTCACCGCGCCGCCCGAGCGCACCAGGCCGATCAACCGCCGCGTGTCGGCGTCCATGTCCGGCAGGAAGAACACGCCGAAGACGCACTGGAACCGGTCGTAGGGGCCGCCGGTCCACTCGGTCGCGTCGGCGTGGTGGAAGCGCAGGTTCGGCAGGTCCGCGGCGCGTCCCCTGGCGTGCTCCAGCAGCGACGTGGACAGGTCGATCGCGTCCACCGCACCGGTCTCGCCGACCCGGTGCGCGGCGGGGATCGCCGACGACCCGGTGCCGCAGCACACGTCCAGCACCTTCTCGCCCGGCTGGGGCGGCGCGAGCGCGACGGTGGCGGCCCCGATCGGGTCCCACAGCAGCGGGGTCCACGCGGCGAAGTGGTCGCCGCCCTGGTCGAACGCGTCGATGGTCTGGGAGGTGGCCTGCGAGTCGGTCATGGTTCCCATCATGATCCGAACTCGTGGACCAGGGTGCGGAAATGACCTAGAAGGGGGTTCGGGTCGTCCTTGCGCCAGGCGGCCATGACGTCCGTGGTCGCGTCGGAGGTGGTGTCGCGGAAGGCCACGCCCCTGAGGCGGAGGCGGCGGATGCCCTCCGGGGCCAGCGAGACGCCCAGGCCCGCGCCGACCAGGGCGCAGACGGTCTGCCACTCGACGGCCCGTTGCGCCACCCGCGGGGTGAACCCGGCCGCCCGGCACACGTCGATGACGCGGTCGTGGAAGCGGGGGCCCGCCGAGCGGGGGAGCAGGACGAACGGTTCGTCGGCCATCGATCGCAGGGGGACCGTGCGGTGGGTGGCCAGCGGATGGGTGGCGGGCAGCACGGCCACGAAACGCTCGGTGTGGACGAGGGCGGTGCGCAGGTCGGGGTCGTCCGGGTCCTCGCGCAGCAACCCCACGTCCACGGTCCGGTCGTGCAGGGCGGTGACCTGGGGTGCGCTGGTCAGCTCGTGCAGGTCCAGGCGCACGTCGGGGAACCGGTCGCGGTAGGCGCGCAGCAGCCCCGGCAGGACGGTCAGCGCGAGGGACGCGGCGAACCCGATGCGCAGGCGACCCGCCAGCCCACCCCCGACCGCGCGGGCGGCGGCCAGGCCGTCGGCGAGGTCGTCCAGGGCGCGGCGGGCCGCCGGGAGCAGTTCGCGACCCGCGGCGGTCAGGCCGATGGCCGGGGTCCGGGTGAACAGGGGGTGCCCGACCCGGTCCTCCAGGCGGCGGATCTGCTGGCTCAACGGGGGTTGCGCGATGCCCAGGCGGGCGGCGGCGCGGCCGAAGTGCAGTTCCTCGGCCAGCACGACGAACGCGTGCAGCTGGGGGAGGGCCAGTTCCGGGCGGGTCATACGTTCAGGGATATCACGTCATGGCGTGTGGTGTATTGGACGTATCGGCGCTGCTCACCTAGCTTGTGCGGCATGACGGAACGACGCGCGATCCTCAGCGGTTCGACGTTCGAGGAGCAGATCGGCTACGCCCGCGCCGTGGTGGACGGGGACTGGGTGCACGTGTCCGGCACGACCGGGTTCGACTACGCCACCATGACGATCTCCGGCGACGTGGTCACGCAGGCCGAGCAGTGCCTGACCAACATCGGCCACGCCCTGGCCGAGGCGGGCTGCACGTTCGCCGACGTGGTGCGCGTGCGGTACCTGCTGCCCGACCGCGCGGACTTCGAGCCGTGCTGGCCGGTGCTGCGCGCGGCGTTCGGCGAGGTCCGGCCCGCCGCGACGATGCTGGTGTGCGGCCTGGCCGACCCGCGCATGAAGATCGAGATCGAGGTCTACGCCCGCCGCTCGGCCAGGAACTGAGCCACGGTCCGGACTTCGGGCAGCACCTCGCGCGATCGGGCTATTGGTTACGCCGGTTGGTGGAGGGCGGCGGGGGTTGGCGGGGGTGGTGGAGGTCGGCGGGGGTCAGCGGAGGTTGGCGGAGGTTGGCGGCGGTCGGCGGGGTCGACGGGGGTCGGCGGCGTGGCTTGCGGTGGGGAGCGGTGAGGGTTGCGATGTGGAGGCGCGGGATCCGTTTCCCCGCCCGCCGCCCCCGCCAAGCCGCCCCAGCAAAGCCCCAACTGCAACCCGCCTTCGGCGGGGCCGCCTGCGGCGGCCGGCACGGCCGGCGGAGCCGGGCCGTGCCACCCCGAGCGCTGCGCGCCCGGGGTGGGCGCGCGAAGCGCGCCGGCGCGCCCCGCGCGCCTGGCTTGTGCCTGGCGGTCAGGGCGGGGGTGGGTGGGGGGCGAACCAACCGCACGCTTCCCGCGCACCCCCGCACCACGCCCCCGCCAACCCACCTCAGCTCAGCGGAAGTCGTCGGCGTGATCGGCCAGCCAGTCGCGGAACGTGCGGGCCGGAGTGCCCGTCACGTCCTCCACCGTCCTCGTCGGCGGCACCGGCTGCTCGGCGGACCGCGCCAGCCCAGCCACGAAAGCCCGCGCCACCTCCTCCGGCAGCCACCGCCGCGCCGCCGCCAACTCCTCCTCCGGCGACGTCTCGACCCAGCGCAGCGGCCGACCCAAGACCTCGCCGATCAGCCTCACCTGGTCCGCCCGGGTCACCAACTCCGGACCCGTCAGCACGTACTTCGCCCCCTGGTGACCGTCCTCCAGCAGCGCCTTCACCGCGACGGCCGCGATGTCGTCCTCGTGGACCAGCGTCACCGCCGTCCGGCCGAAGCCGCCGCGCACCTCGTCGCCGGCCAGGATCGCCGGACGCCACGCGAGGGTGTTGGTGGCGAAGCCGTGAGGGCGCAGGAACGTCCACTCGACACCCGTGCCGGCGATCGCCCGCTCCACATCGGCGTGGAACCGGCCGATGACGTTCTCCTGCACCTCCACCGAGTCGTCCACCGCGCCGCTCGACAGGAACACGATCCGGGGCGTGTGCGCGGCCAGCGCCTCGACCACCTCCCGCGCGCCGTCCGCCGTGAGCGCCGGCCACACCAGGAACGCCGCGTCGGTGCCCCGTGCCGCGCGGGCCACGGTGTCCGGGTCGAACTGGTCGCCCCGGACCGCCTCCACGCCGTCGGGCAGCGCCTCCGGTCGCCGGGACAGGCCTCGGACGGTCGTGGTCCCCGCCAGCCGCGCGGTGATCGAGCCGCCGACGTTGCCGGTCGCACCGGTCACCAGAACCTTGTTGTGCCTCAACGCTTTCCTCCTCATCGGTCGGCGGTGACGCTAGGGCGGCGGCGCGGTGCCCGGGAAGGGCTGACCTCGACGTAAGCTCAGGGTGTGGGGGTAGGCGGCGAGGGTGACGGCGGTGCGCCGGTGCGCGGTGGTGACGTGTTCCACAGCGAGGACTGCCCGGGGCGGGTGCTCTACCGGCACGTCGCGAGCCGGTGGGCGGGGTTGATCGTGCTCCAGCTGTGGCCGGGGCCGTTGCGGTTCCACCGGTTGCGTGACGCGTTGCCCGGGATCAGCGAGAAGGTGCTGGCGCAGAACCTGCGCGAGCTGGTGCGCGACGGCCTGGTGGACCGCGAGGTCGAACCGACCCGGCCACCGCAGGTCACCTACTCGCTCACGCCGCTGGGCGGGGAGCTGGCCGCCCGCGTCCACGGCCTGCTGACGTGGGTCGGCGACCACGCGCCGGAGGTGCTGGCCGCCCGGGAGCGGCACGACCGGGCGTCCTAGCGGCGGCCGGTCAGGATCCGCACGTCCACCCGTTCGGTGAACGGCGCGTGCGGTTGCAGGATGTCGCGCAGGGCGACGGTGAAGGCCGCGCGGTCGGAGGGCAGCTTGTCCACCGGCAGCGCGGACAGCACGCCCCCGACGATGTGCTCCACGTCCAGGTCGTCTTCGTACTCGACCAGGTGACGGCGGACGGTGAAGTGCTCACCCAGGGCGTCGGCGTAGCGCTGCTGGGTGTGCTCGTCGGCCCCGCACGTCAACGTCAGCCGCGTGCCCAGGTACTGCTCCATGAACGCGCGCAACGCCCGCGACCAGCCGGTGTCCTGCAACCACAGGGGAGTGCCGTTGGTGAACACCGCCACCCCGCCACCCGGTCGCACCAACGGGTGAACCGCGCGGAACAGCCGTTCGTGGTCCATCCAGTGCAGGGCCTGACCGATGGTCACCGCGCCGACCGTCCCGAGCAGCAGGCCCAGCGCCGGCACGTCGGTGTCCGCCCCGAGCACCCAGTTCACGTTCGCCGCGTCGGCCGCCCGGCGCGCGGCGGCCAGCATGTCCGGTTCCGGGTCCACCCCGACCGCCGCCCGCACCCGCCGGGCGAACGGCACCGTCAGCTGCCCGGTGCCGCACCCCAGGTCCACCACGACGTCGTCCGCGCCGAGACCGAACTCGGCCACGACCGCGTCCACCGCCGCGTCGGGGTAGCCGCGCCGGTAGCGCTGGTAGAACTCCACCACGTCACCGCGAAAACCCAGGTCCACGCTCTCCAGCGTGGACCCGGGCCCGCGATTCCCCAAGCGTTCTACAGTGCGCCCTCGGCGAACTGCGCCGCGTAGAGCCGGTGGTACGCGCCCTCCGCGGCGATCAACTCCTCGTGCGTGCCCTGCTCCACGATCCGCCCGGCCTCCATGACCAGGATCAGGTCGGCGTCGCGGATGGTGGACAGCCGGTGCGCGATGACGAAGCTGGTCCGCGACGACCGCAGCGCCGCCATCGCGTGCTGCACCAGCGACTCGGTGCGGGTGTCCACCGAGCTGGTCGCCTCGTCCAGGATCAGCAGCGCGGGGTCGGCCAGGAACGCCCGCGCGATGGTGATGAGCTGCTTCTCACCCGCGCTGACGTTGCCGCCCTCCTCGTCGATCACCGTGTCGTACCCGTCGGGCAGGGTGCGCACGAACCGGTCCACGAACGCCGCCCGCGCCGCCTCGACCACCTGCTCGTCGGTCGCGCCGGGCCGCCCGTAGGCGATGTTGTCCCGGATCGTGCCGCCGAACAGCCACGTGTCCTGAAGGACCATGCCGGTCCGGGACCGCAGGTCTTCCCGGCGCATCGCGGTCACGTCCACGCCGTCGAGCGTGATCCGCCCGCCGTCCAGCTCGTAGAACCGCATGATCAGGTTGACCAGGGTGGTCTTGCCCGCGCCGGTCGGCCCGACGATGGCCACGGTCTGGCCCGGTTCGGCGACCAGCGACAGGTCCCGGATCAGCGGCAGGTCGGGCGTGTAGGAGAAGGCCACGTCGTGGAACTCCACCCGGCCGCGCCGGTCCGCGGGTTTGACCGCGTCCACCGGGTCGGGGGTCTGCTCCTCGGCGTCGAGCAGCTCGAAGACCCGCTCCGCGGACGCCACCCCGGACTGCATGAGGTTGGCCATCGACGCCACCTGGGTCAGCGGCTGGGTGAACTGGCGCGAGTACTGGATGAACGCCTGCACCTCGCCCAGCGTCATCGCGCCGGAGGTGATGCGCAGCCCGCCGACCACGGCGATCGCCACGTAGCTGAGGTTGGACAGGAACATCATCGACGGCATGATCAGGCCGGACACGAACTGCGCGCCCGTGGAGGACTCCACCAGCTCGTCGTTGCGCCGCCGGAACTCCGCCTCGGACTCCTGCTGCCGCCCGAACACCTTGACCAGCTGGTGGCCGGTGAACGCTTCCTCGATGTGGGCGTTGAGCGCGCCGGTCTGCCGCCACTGCGCGATGAACAGCTTCTGCGACCGCTTGCGGATGCGGCCGGTGAGCACGACCGACGCGGGCACGACGGCCAGCGCGATCAACGCCAGCAACGGCGAGATCGTCACCATCATGACCAGCACGCCGATCACGGTCAGCCCGGACACCAACAGCTGGCTGAGCGTCTGCTGCAACGTGGTGGCGACGTTGTCGATGTCGTTGGTGACCCGCGACAGCAGCTCGCCGCGCGGCTGGGCGTCGAAGTAGCGCAGCGGCAGGCGGTGCAGCTTCTCCTCGACCTCCTCGCGCAGCCGGAACACGAACCGCTGCACCACGTCGTTGAGGATGCGGCCCTGCACCCAGGCGAACGCCGAGGACGCCAGGTACAGCGCGGACACCCAGGCCAGCACCTCGCCCAGGGCGGCGAAGTCGATGCCGGGGCCGCCGCGGGCCTGCCCGAGGACGCCGTTGAACACGATGTCCGTGGCGTGGCCGAGGATCTTCGGCCCGGCCACGCTCAACCCGACGCTGATCACGGCGAGCACGAGCACGGCGACCAGGACGTCGCGCTCGCCGCGCATGCGCCGGGCCAGCCGCCGCGCGGACGGCCCGAAGTTCTGCGCCTTTCCGACGGGCATGCCCATGCCGGGGAACGGGCCGCCGCCCACGCGGGCGGGCGGCCTGGTGGTGGTGGGGGCACTCATGCGACCTGCTCCACGGTGAGCTGGGACTGGACGATCTCGACGTAGGTGGGGCAGGTGTCGAGCAGTTCGGCGTGGGTGCCGACGCCGACCACGGAGCCGTTGTCCAGCACCACGATCCGGTCGGCGTCGAGGATGGTGGACACCCGCTGGGCGACCACGATCACGGCGGACTCGGTGGTGTGCGGCCGGAGCGCGGCGCGCAGGCGGGCGTCGGTGGCCACGTCGAGGGCGGAGAAGGCGTCGTCGAACAGGTACACCTCGGGCTTGCGCACCAGCGCCCGCGCGATGGACAGCCGTTGCCGCTGGCCGCCGGAGACGTTGGTGCCGCCCTGCGTGACCGCCGCGTCCAACCCGCCCATGGCCTCGACGAAGTCGCGGGCCTGCGCGACCTCCAGCGCCGCCCACAGCTCGTCCTCGGTGGCGTCGGGGTTGCCGTAGCGCAGGTTGCTCGCGACGGTGCCGGTGAACAGGTAGGGCTTCTGCGGGACCAGGCCGAGCTTGGCGCGCAGCGCGTCCGGGTCGGCCTCGCGGACGTCCACGCCGTCGACCAGCACCGCGCCGGCGGTGACGTCGATCAGCCGGGGGACCAGGTTGAGCAGGGTGGTCTTGCCCGCGCCCGTGCTGCCGATGACCGCGGTGGTCCTGCCCTTCTCGGCCCGGAAGCCCACCCCGCGCAGCACGGGGTCGGCCGCGCCGGGGTAGCGGAACTCGACGTCCCGGAACTCCACCTCGGCGTGGGCGGGCAGCTCGGTGACGGGCGTGACCGGCGGCGTCACGGACGGTTCGGCGTCGAGGACTTCGTTGATCCGTTCGGCGCACACGGCGGCGCGCGGGACCATCATCGAGATGAAGGTCGCCATGGTCACCGACATGAGGATCTGCATCAGGTAGCTCAGGAACGCGGTGAGCGCGCCGATCTTCATCTCACCGGTGTCCAGGCGCAGCGCGCCGAACCACAGCACGGCGACGCTGGAGCCGTTGAACAGCAGCATGACCACGGGAAAGGTCATCGCCTGCAACCGGCCCACCCGCAGGGCGGTCTCGGTCAGCGCGGCGTTGGCGTCGGCGAACCGCGCGGTCTCGGCGCGTTCCCGCACGAACGCCCGCACGACGCGGATGCCGGACAGCTGTTCGCGCAGCACGCGGTTGACGTCGTCGATGCGCTCCTGCATCCCCCGGAACAGCGGCACCATCCGGCTGACGATCAGGCCGACCGCGATCACCATCGCGGGCACGAACGCGACCAGCAGCCAGGACAGGCCCACGTCCTCCTGCAAGGCCATCACGATGCCCGCCGCGCACATGATCGGCGCGGTGACCAGCATCGTGCACACCATGACCACGAGCAGCTGGACCTGTTGCACGTCGTTGGTGTTGCGGGTGATCAGCGAGGACGGCCCGAACGCGGCGACCTCGCGCGCGGACAGCTCGCCGACCCGGTGGAACACCGCCGAGCGCACGTCGCGGCCGAACCCCATGGCCGTGCGGGCGCTGTAGTAGACCGCGCCGACCGAGCACACGATCTGGATGGCGGTGACCAGCAGCATCCAGCCGCCGGTGGTGAGGATGTAGTCGGTGTCGCCGGTGGCGATGCCGAAGTCGATGATGTCGGCGTTCAGGCTGGGCAGGTACAGCGAGGCGACGGTGCCGACGAGCTGGAGCGCCAACACGGCGGCCAGCTCTCGCCTATACGGCCGCAGGTAGGCGCGGAGCAGGCGGGTGAGCAAGTTTCCCCCATAAGAAACCGATCGTGTCTAATAAGAGGTACGGTAGACCGGTTGGATAAGAAACGCAACGTATCTTAGGGGTAGGGTGAGGGACTCGACGGACACCGCGCACCCCCGCGCGACCGATCCCAAGACGCGACGCCGGGGCGCGGAGCTGGAAGCGGCCATCCTCGACGCCGCCTGGGCCGAGCTGCGCGAACACGGCTACGGGCGGTTCACGATGGAGGGCGTCGCCGGCCGCGCGGGCACCAGCAAGCCCGTGCTGTACCGGCGGTGGTCCAGCCGGGCGGAGCTGGCGCTGGCCGCGTGGGACAGCCGCGTGCCGGTCGAGACCGACGTGCCCGACACCGGGTCGTTGCGGGGCGACCTGCTCGCCCTGTTCGAGCGGATCGCGCGGCGGGCCGGCGCCATGGTCAACGGCATGATCGCGGGCGTCATGGCCGACGCGTTCCGCCACCCCGAGATGGCCGAACTGCTGCGCGAGAAGCTCGCGCGCCCGACGACGCTGACCGCCGCGGTGGCCCTGATCGTGCGGCGGGCCGTGGACCGGGGCGAACTGCCGCCGGTCCGGCTGTCCCACCGGGCCGCCCGCACGCCGCTGGACCTGGTGCGCAACGAGTTCATCACCTGCGGGGGATCGGTGGACCACGACGTGCTCGCCGAACTGGTGGACGAGGTGTACCTGCCGCTGCTGCGCGGCCTGGACCGGGACTGAGCCGCCTTTTCAAGGTTTCGCCCAACGGGTCCGGCGGCGGGCCACCCGCGCCACCGCCGGAGTCAAAGCGGTACTACGTAAGAGATGAACCCCCGGTTCTCGGCGACCTGGTCGTACAGGCGGCGGGCGGTGTCGTTGGATTCGTGCGTGTGCCAGTAGACGCGCGAGCACTCGCGTTCCCGCGCCCACTCCACCACCCCGTCGATCAGCGCCCGCCCGACGCCCAGGCCCCGGGCGTCCGGCGCGGTGAACAGGTCTTGCAGGTAGCACACGTCCGGGGCGGTGGTGCTGGCGTGGACCAGGAAGTGGGCGATGCCCACGAGCCGGTCGTCGTGGCGTGCGCCGAGGGCGTGCATGCGCACGTCGCGCTGGAACTCCCGCCACGCGCGGTCGAGCAGGAGGTCGGGCAGGGTCCGGCCGTAGAAAGCGTTGTAGCCGACGAACAGTTCCTCCCAGGCCGCGCGGTCGGCCGGCAGGAGTGGCCCCAGGGTGATCATGCGCGACACCCTACGGGGCTAGGCTGCGAACCCGGACCCAGTGCGGAGGAACGATGACCCAGTCGGCGAGGCAACTACTGGACAGGATCAGGGACGAGGTCGCGGACGACCACGGCGAGAACCGCTTCGTGCCGCTGGTCGAGGCGGGCACGGCCCCGTTGACGTCGATCGGCGCGCTGGCCGCCGAGGAACTGCGGATCGTGCCGGGGGACTGGCGCAGCTTCCTGACCCTGGCGGCCGAGGCGGACACCCCGGCCGGTCGGGGCTTTTTCACCACCCTGGCCCAAGGCGAAGCCCTGGTCCTGCCCCTCCTGGACCCCCTGGCGGCGAAGGCGGGCGTGAACCCGAAGACGTACCGCTACCAACCGGGCTGCCAGGCCTACGCCTCCTACGTGGCGTGGCTGGCGCTCAACACCGACCCGGCCGTGGCGGCGGTGGCGATGCTGACCAACTTCGCCGCGTGGGGCCAGTACTGCGGCCGGATCTCCGCCGGCCTCCAAGCCCACTACGGCTTCACCCCGGACGACACGGCCTTCTTCGACTTCTTCGCCACCCCGGTGCCGGAACTGGAACAACAGGGCTTGGACGCGGTGCAGGCGGGCCTGGACGCCGGCGTGTCCTTCGACAAGGCGGTCGAACACGTCCGCCTGCTCCAGGGCTACGAACTGATGTTCTGGAACACCCTGGCCGATCTCGCCTAGGAACCGCCCGACCGTCCACTGCGTGAACCCGAAGGCCGACGCGGCGGATGGTCGGGCACCGGTTTCACCACAGCCGACTGGCGCTCGTCCCGTCCGGTTTGAGGCCGTGGCGCACGAGGTTCGCCGCTTCGGTCGCCCCCGAGCGGCTCGTGGCGGTGGCCAACCACACCAGTTCGTTCCTGGACGTGACGTCGCCGCGAAGGGCGCGTCCGCTCAACTCGGCCACCCGCCCCTGGCGCGCGAGGATCTCGGCCAGCCTGCGGGACGCGTTGACGTCGCCCTTGTCGGCCAGTTCGGCGAGCCCCCGCGGATCACCGCGCTCCGCCAACAGGTTGAGCAGGCGCCAACGCCCGTAGTCGTAGCCGCTGTCGGCGAGCTCGCGGAGCTGCTCGATCATCTCGTGGCTCGCCAGGTAGTTGGCCAGCCGGTACTGGGAGCTGGGCGGGTCGTAGCGCAGGTCGGGGCCGTCGGCCGACGCGCGCGCCGCGGGCCGAGGCTTGAGGTCGGTGCGGTAGAGCGCCGACCGGACGTCGCCGGCGTCGCTGAGCGGTTGCAGCACCGCCTCCGCGGCGTCGGCGTAGTCGTACTTCCACAGCAGGAGCGCCTGGTGCCGTTGATCCGGCACCGGTCCGCGCGTGGCCAGCGACCTCGCCCGGTCCGGTTCGCCGCGCTTGGCCAGGAGGTCGACCAGTTGGGCTTGGGCGTGGCGCGCGCACAGGTCGCCGAGCAGGCAGTTCGTGTCGTCGTGGTGGAAGGCTTCGAGCGCTCCGACCCGGTCGTGCCGGGCCATGATCGCCACCATCAGCAGGTGGGCGGCCTCGTCGCCGGGGGCCAGCACGTCGATCGCCTCGTCGATCCGGCCCTGGCGTTCGAGCAGCTGCGCCAGCTTCAAGCGCACCAAGCCTTCACCCGTCCGCTTGAACATCTGCGCCAGCTCGTCCGTGCGTCCCAGGTCGACGTAGACATCGGCCAATTTGGCGATCGCGTAGCTGTCGCCGCGGTCGGTGAGGACCTTCAGGTCGTCGATGGCACGGTGTTCGACCAAGAGGTCGATCAGCCGCTGGTGGGCGGTGAAGTCGGCACGGCTCAACATGGCCAGCGTGTGCACCTCTTCCTCGAACCGGTGCTGTGCGTGCAACAAGTCGACCAGGCACCGCTTCGCCTGCCAGTAACCCTCCTTGATGGACGACCTGAGGAACGCCTCGGCGTAGGTGTAGACGAGCCGCTCGTACGCGCTCAAGCCGATCGCGGCCCGGTCGGCGGGGGACCGGGTGTGGTCCAGGAGGCTCTTCCACAGCACCGGCGGGATCTTCCGGTAGCGGCGCGAACTGCGGCCGTGCTGCTCCAGGTAGTCGTGGACGTCGTAGCTGTCGGCCGCGCCCGGCTGGTTGTCGCTGAGCCGGGCGGGTAGCAGCAGGGAGATGCCGTGGGTCCGATCGAGGGTGGCCCGTCGCAGCCCTTGCTCGAACCAGTCCGGTGCGGCGCCCACGCGGTCCTCTTCGGCCAGGTAGGCGCTCGCCGCGGCAGCCAGGAGCCCGTGCGGGAAGGGGTCGCGGTGGCCGAGTTGGCGCGCGTCCAGCGCGACGGACACGACGGCGGTCGCGTACCGGTCCACGACGGTGTCGGGTGTCTCGAACCGGCGCACCAGCGACGGTCCGCCGACCAGGGTCTGGATGACCGCACCTTGGGGCGCCGCGGTGAGGGCGGCTTCGCGGAGCCGGGGGTCGGTCGAGGACGCGGTCAGCAGCGCGCCGACCGAGTCGGCGCTGAACCGCTCGGCGACCGTGATCCGCACCGCGCCGCCCAGCAACGACCGCACGCACGGGTGGGGATCGTTCAGCGACACCGGTTCGGAGCTGAGCGCCGCCCAGAACTCCGGCCAGAGGGTGGCCACCGCGAGGATCGGGCGCACCGCGCTCTCACTGGTGAGCCGTGCGTGCAGCTCGGCGGCCACCGTCTGCCCGTGGGGACCGGAGAAGTAGTGGTGCAGTTCGTTGAGCCACAGGATGTTGTACGGCTCGATCGTGTCGCTCTGCATGAGCTGGTACAGGTCGTCGCCAGTGCGCGGGTAGATCAGGCCCCACTGCCGGAGCGCTTCGTGCCGCGAGATCGCTTCGTACAGGGCGCGCGTCTTACCGGTCGACGACCCTCCGGCCAGGACGATCAACTTGCTCCTGGTCAGGTCGCGCAGTTCGGCGTCGAGCACGTCGTCGTGCGGCCGGCGCAGGTAGCCCGGAAGCAACGGCAAGGACTCCGCGTCGTCGGAGGTCGCCAGCGCCTGGTGGACCTGGAGGGTGTAGGGGTGCCACGCGGCGACGGGGCGCCGTTGCAGCCGCGGGCCGGATGTCGCAGGGGAGTGGAAGTGGACGTCGCGGACCGACTGCGCCTGGACGACCGGCCCCGCGTCACCCCAGACGCCGTTCGACGTCTCGCCCGGTCCTCCACCAGTCATGACAGCTGCCCGTCCTATTAGGCCTCACGGAGGCGGTCGAGTCTTCACCATGGGCGCCCACTCTGTGGAGACTTTCGCGCGTCGTTTACTCGGATGGGCTACCGCGAATCTCACCGTCGTGCCGGGGGTGCATGACGGAGAGCTAGAACCCGCAATTTTGCGAGTATTTATTCCACTGTTCAAACAGGTGCTGACCTGCGTATTTCCGGGCGTACCGCTGGATGGGTGAACCCTGCGTCGAGGTCCTGCTCGCGCATTGAATGAAAACGGCGCTAGCCGACGCGGCCCAGGTCGGGCGCGTCGATTCGACCCTCGGCGTGGAGGCCCAGGAACAGGTCCACCACGTCGGGGTCGAACAGCGTTCCCCGCCCGGCCCGCAGCACCGAGCGGGCCTCCTGCGCCGAGCGTGCCGGGCGGTGGGGGCGGTCGGCCAGCAGGGCCGCCCACACGTCGCACACCGCCACCACCCGCGCCTCCCACCGGATCGCCGTGCCCGACAACCCCTGCGGGTAGCCCGAACCGTCGTAACGCTCGTGGTGCTGCCTGATCGTCTGGGCCACCGCGAACAAGCCCGGCACGGTGTCCACCAGCCGGAACCCGTGTTCGGCGTGTTGGCGCACCACCGCCCACTCCTCGGCGTCCAGGGCCGCGGGCTTGAGCAGCACCGCGTCCGGCACGACGATCTTGCCCACGTCACGCAGCCGCCCGGCCAAGCCGGCCACCCGGATGCCGTGCTCGTCGTGCCCCAGCTCGGTCGCCAGCAGCCGCGCCCACCGGCCCACCGCGCGGCTGTCGTGCCGGGACCCCAGCCTCAGGTCCACCTGGTCGGCCATGCGGCACAGGTGGTCCACCGACGGCTGGTCGACCTCCTCCGCGCACACCACGGCCCGGTCCCGCCCGGCCACCTTCGCCGCGTACAGCGACCGGTCCGCCGCCGCGATCACCGCCGCCGGGTCGCCGCCGTGCTGCGGGTAGCACGCCGCGCCGACCGACACCGTCACGTCCAGCAGCACCGCGTCCGACGCCGCGATCGGGCTGCCCGCCACGCTCTCCCGCAGCCGCCGCGCGATCGACGCCAGCTCCGCCGGCCGCACCCCGGGCGCCAGCAGGGCGAACTCCTCACCGCCGTACCGCGCCACCACGTCACCGGCCCGCGCCGCCCGCCGCAACCGGTCCGCCACCTCCACCAGCACGCGGTCGCCCGCCGGGTGGCCGTGGCCGTCGTTGATGGACTTGAACCGGTCCACGTCGGCGATGAACACCCCGACCGACCCGGCGCCGCGCCGCGCCCGCTCCACCTCGATCGGCAGTTGCGCCACGAAGAACCGCCGGGTGTGCAGGCCGGTCAGGGCGTCGGTGATGGCCAGCCGCCGCTGGTCGGCGACCATCGCCGCGAGCCGGGCGATCACCAGCACGAACAGCATCGCGCACGCCGCCGCGATCACCGGGATGTCGTGGAAACCGCCGGTCACGTGCTGCAGCACCAGCATCGCCGGCGCGATCAGCGCCGCCCCGCACAGCGCCGCGATCCGGCCCCACCCCAGCACGTTCTCGCGCGCGGCGGTCGGCTCGGCCAGGCGCGCCATCGTCGGGTGCAGCGCCGCCGCGCCCAGGGCCAGGTTGCCGCCCAGCCAGATCGCGTCGAGGAAGTTGCCCGCCTTGTAGGTCCCGTTGAGCTGTTGCAGCACGTAGAGCGTGTCGGCGGTGAGGATCGCCAGCAGGTTCGCCGACAGCAGCGCGAACGACCCCGTCCGCCGCCCGGTGCCCAGGAACAGCCGCAGCGCCACCACGAACATCGCCAGGTCCATCACCGGGTAGCCCACCGAGGCCAGCGCCACCGGCAGCGGCTGGTCCAGCCGCGCCCGCGGACCGATCAGGTACAGCCACGACAGCATCGCCGCGACGACCGCGAGCACCGACGCGTCCAGCAGGCCGGGCAGGTCGCGGCCGGGGCTGCGGCGCCGGATCAGCAGCACCAGCGCCACCACGATCAACGGGTAGTGCCCGAGGTAGAACACGTCCGCCGCGGACGGGAAACCGGTCAGCCCCAACAGGTAGTGGTTGACGTAGAAGGTGCAGTCGGCCAGCGAGTACACCACCTGGCTCAACCCCAGCAGCAGCCACGGCACCCGCGCGCCCGCCCGGTTGCGCACCGCCGCCCACAGCACCACGACCGCCGCCGACGTGCTGGTCAGGCAGTACACGACGACCCGCGCGGCGACGCCGAACCCGTGGCGGGGGATCAGGTAGTACGCCACGATCGCGACCAGTCCGACCGTGAGGTAGCCGAGCCAGGCCCGGCCCGCTGCCGGGCGTGGGCCGTGCGCACTCATTATGTGAACTCCGCGGTGTCGCCTGCGTGGGGGTGGGCCTCCGGTCTGCGGCAGCGGCGTCCACCGGAGGCCGATCATGCCGCACCCGCACTCCGGCGGGAAACCCGGACCGGTGCTCCATTGGTGTTAAAAGGATTCAGCCGAGCGGGCCTCACTTTCGCGCACCGGGCGCAGCACCACCCGTCCGACGAGTTCGACCAGCAGCCCCGCCGCGAACCCGATCACCGCGCCGACCAGGAGGCGTTGCGGCGTCACGGCGAGCAGGAAGATCCCCGTGCCCAACGCGGGCACGGCCAGGATCAGCGCCGCGACCCCGGCCAGCCCCGCGAGCAGGGCGATCTTCCACCCGTTCAGCGGACGCGCGAGCAGCGACAACGTCCACAGCGACGCGATCAGCACGACCACCGTCGCGACCGTCTGCCCCGCGCCCCGCCCGCCGGCCGGCTCCAGGCCGCGGACCGCCAGGTCACCGGCGTAGGCCGCGAGCCCGATGACCGCGCCGGTCGGCACCGCGAACCGCAGCACCCGCCGCAGGAACCCCGGCACGTAGCGGCGGCGGTTGGGCGCCAGCGCCAGCACGAAGCCCGGGATGCCGATGGTGGTGGCCGAGATCAGCGTCAACTGGATCGGCGCGAGCGGGTAGGCCAGCGCCGTCGCCACCACGACCAGCGCCAGGACCAGCGAGTAGACGTTCTTGACCAGGAACAGGTTCGCGGCCCGCTCGATGTTGGCGATCACCCGCCGGCCCTCGGCGACCACGTCGGGCAGGTGCGCGAACCGGCTGTCCAGCAGCACCAACTGGGCCACCGCCCGGGTCGCCGCCGCGCCGTTGCCCATCGCCACCCCGATGTCGGCGTCCTTCAACGCCATCGCGTCGTTCACGCCGTCGCCGGTCATGGCCACGACGTGGCCTTCGCGTTGCAGCGCACCGACGATGGCCCGTTTCTGCTGGGGCGTGACCCGGCCGAAGACCACCTTGCGCTCCAACACGTCCGCCAGCGCGTCCGGGTCTTCGGGCAGGGTGCGGGCGTCCACGGCGTCGGTCGCGTGCCCGATCCCCGGCACGCCCACGGACACCGCCACCGCGCCCACGGTGCGCGGGTTGTCGCCGGAGATCACCTTCAGCGCCACGCCCTGCTCGGCGAAGTACCGCAGCGTGTCGGCCGCGTCGTCGCGGATGCGTTCGGCCAGCACGACCAGCGCGCGCGGCGTGAGGTCGGCGGGCAGCGTGGTGTCGGTGTGGTGGGCCGGTGTCGAGGCGAGCACCAGCACCCGCTTGCCCTCGCCCGCGATGTCCGCCGCCTCGCGCAGCAGGGGATCGTCGGCGCTGTCGGGGAAGACCATCTCCGGCGCGCCCAGCACCCAGGTGCCGTGGCCGTCCGCGCACACCGCCGACCACTTGCGCGCGGAGGAGAACGGGACGCCGCCGGTGCGCCGCCAGGTCGGGTCGGTGAACTCGTCGGCCAGCGCGGCGGAGGTGGCGTTGGCGTCGGGCGCGTTCGCGCACAGCGCCAGGGCCTCGCGCACGTCGTGCTCGTCCTCCGTGATCAGGCGGTCGAACACGATGTCGCCGTGGGTGAGGGTGCCGGTCTTGTCCAGGCACACGGTGTCCACGCGGGCCAGCACCTCGACCGCCGGGAGTTCCTGCACCAGCGTCTGCCGGCGGGCCAGCGACACGGCGGCGAGCATGAACGCGAGGCTGGTCAGCAGGACCAGGCCCTCGGGCACCATCCCGACCAGGCCCGCCACCGCGCCGGTCACCGCCTCCTGCCAGGTGTCGGTGTCCGGCGTCTCGAACTGGCTCCACAGCAGCAGCGGGCCGACCACGAGCATCAGCAGCGAGATCCACTTGAGCAGCTTGTTCGTGCCCTGCACCAGCTCCGAGCGCACGACGGTGAACCGCCGCGCCTCGGCGGCCAGCCGGGTGGCGTAGGCGTCCGCGCCGACCCCCGTGGCCACGAACCGCCCGCTGCCGGCGACCACGATCGAGCCGGAGCGGACCTCGTCGTCGGAGTCCTTGGCGACCGGGTCGGACTCGCCGGTGAGCAGGGACTCGTCGATCTCCAGGCCGTCGGAGGCGGTCAGCGTGCCGTCCGCGACGACCTGGTCCCCGGTGCGCAGTTCGATCAGGTCGTCGGCGACCACCTCGGCGACCTCGACCTCGGCGACCCGCCCTTCGCGCACGACGCGGGCGCGCGGGGCGTTGAGGACGGCGAGGCGGTCGAGGGTGCGTTTGGCGCGCAGCTCCTGGACCACGCCGATGGCCGTGTTGGCGACGATGACCAGGCCGAACAGGCCGTTCTGCCAGTGGCCGGTGAGCAGGACGAGCACGAAGAGGGTGGCCAGCAGGCCGTTGAACGGGGTGACGACGTTCGCGCGGACGATCTGCGCGGTGCTGCGACTGGTTCGCGCGCCGACGGCGTTCGTGCGGCCCGCGGCCACCCGTTCGGCGACCTGCGCGCGGGTCAGGCCGCCCGCGGTGACGAGCGTGTCGGACATCCCCACCTCCGCCGCCATCGTGCCCCGGAACCGCCGGGGCCGCCCGGTCAGCGCACGTCCACCACGACCGCGGCGGCGTTGTCCTCGGCGGCGACGGCGACCAGCGCGCGAGCGGCTTCCGCCGGGTCGGCGGCGCTGAGGGCGAGCCGTGTGACGGCTTGGTGGTCGGTGGTGCGGTGGACGCCGTTGGTGAGCAGGACCAGCCGACCCGGTCCGGCGCCGCGGACCACGCCGTGGCCGCCCTTGCGGGCGGTGGTGGTGACGACCAGGTCCATGCGCGGGTTGGCCTCGATGCCCCGGTCGCGCAGGTACCGGCCGATGGTGTGGTCGGTGGTCAGGAGGGTCGCGGGGCCGTGGTCGGGGAGGAAGTAGGCGCGGCAGTCGCCGACCCAGGCCACGGACCACTGGTGGGCGGTGCCGGCCGCGACCGCGAGCGTGGTGTCACCCGAGTGCTTTGGCGTGTGCGCCCGACCGACGTCGGGTGCGGGTGGCTGTGCGAGGCTGTCCCTGGCGGGGCGGGGGAGGGGAAGGGCGATGGGGTGGGTGGCCAGTTCGGCCTCGTGCAGGGCTCGGCGGACTTCCTCCATGGCCTCGGACACGCCGACGCGCCACGCGGCGTCCACTGCTTCGGCGGCGGCGAAGCGGGCGGCGGTGGCGGCGGCTTCGGTGTCGCCGATGCCGTCCGCGACGGCGACGGCGAACGCGACGGGGCAGGAGGTGGTGCGGGTGGTGGCGTTCGGGAAGGGCGAGGTGGCGGCAGCGGCCCGGGCGGCGTCGGCCCAGGCAGCGGGGGCGGTCCTGACTGCGGCGGCGTCGGCGGCCACGTGTCGTGCGCCTCGGGCGGTGGCCCAGCCGGCGGTGGGCAGGGCTGTGGGTGGCAGGGCTGTGGGTGGCAGGACGGTCATGGCGGGCCTCCGGAGTCCAGAGACGGGTGTCCACCTCCGATGATCCGGGCCGAGCCTGAGGGTGGCCTGTGATTCCTGGGGTAGTGGTCACGATAACTTCAGTGTTGACTGAAAGTTGCTCTCTCGCCCCGAACCACTTGACCGGGCGACCGCCGGACCACTACGGCTGAGGACATGCGACCACTGCTCGCGGCGGCGACGGCCGTGCTCCTCGGCGCTCAACCCGTCCACGCCCACGACGTGCGCCTGGACCTCGACGCGGCGACCATCCCGCAGCTCGTCCGCCGGCTCGACGCGGGCACCCTGACCTCGGTCCAGCTGACGTTGGCGTACCTGCGCCGCATCCACACCGTCGACCGCAAGGTCCGCTCGGTCGTCGCCGTCGACCCGACCGCACTGCGCCAGGCGGCGGAGAGCGACCGGCGGCGGCGGGACGGTCGGGCGCGCGGTCCGATGGACGGCATCCCGGTGCTGCTGAAGGACAACATCGACACGCGTGGTCTGGCGACGACGGCCGGCTCGCGGGCGTTGCGGGTGCCGCCGCGGGACGACGCCGAGCTGGTGACGCGGTTGCGTGACGCGGGCGCGGTCGTGTTGGGCAAGACGAACCTGTCGGAGTGGGCGAACTTCCGGTCCACGAACTCGACGTCGGGTTGGTCGGCGGTGGGCGGTCAGACGAACAGCCCGTACGTGCTGGACCGGAACCCGTGCGGGTCGTCGTCGGGGTCGGGCGCGGCGGTGGCGGCGTCGTTGGCGCAGGTGGCGGTGGGGACGGAGACGGACGGGTCGATCGTGTGCCCGGCGGGGGCGAACGGGATCGTGGGGCTGAAGCCGTCGCTGGGGGTGGTGAGCGCGGACGGGATCGTGCCGATCTCGTCGCACCAGGACACGGCGGGGCCGATGGCGCGGCACGTGGTGGACGCGGCGATCCTGATGTCGGTGCTGGACCGGCGGGAGGTGTCCTACGAGCTGAGGCCGGGGGCGTTGAGCGGGGCGCGGGTCGGGGTGTGGCGGCAGGCGGGGAAGAGCGCCGAGGCGGACCGGGTGGTGGCGTCGGCGGTGGAGGTGCTGCGGCGGGCCGGCGCGGTGGTGGTCGAGGTGGAGTTGCCGTACCAGGAGGAGATCGGGGCGGCGGAGTTCCCGGCGTTGCTGTCGGAGTTCCGGCACGAGCTGGAGGGGTACCTGGCGACGCGGGTGGGCGCGCCGCGGACGTTGGGGGAGTTGATCGCGTTCAACGAGCGTGATCCGGTGGAGCTGAGCCGGTTCGGGCAGGAGTTGTTCCTGATGGCGCGGGATGCGCCGCCGGTGACCGATCCGGGGTATGTGGAGCAGCGGCGGACGGCGACGGCGTTGGCGAAGCGGTCGATCGACGAGGTGATGGCGGAGCACGGCTTGGACGTGATCGTGTCGCCGACGAACTCGCCGGCGTGGGAGACGGATTACGCGGAGGGGGACGCGTTCGTGCTGGGGTCTTCGTCGCCGGCGGCGGTGTCGGGGTACCCGAACGTGACGGTGCCGGCGGGGTTCGCGGGTGCGTTGCCCGTGGGGTTGTCGTTCATGGCCGGGCATGGGGCGGACGCCAGGGTCTTGAGCTTCGCCGCCGCCTTCGAGTCCGCTTCTGCGTCCCGCAGGCCGCCGTCTTACCTGCCGGGCGCTTCGCTCTCTTGAGCAGACGCGCTGACGCGCTCTCAAGATCAAAAGCGGGCTTGGGAGGTCCCCGGGGGAGGAAGGGCGTCGGTCTTCCCCCGCACAACCTGCCAGAGGCAACCACGGATACCCGGGTCGCGCAAGGACAAATGGCTCGTTCCTCGCAATTTCCCCTTGCGCGACCCGGGTATCCGTGGTCGGGCTGCGCCCAGGTCGCACGGGGGAAGACCGAGGCCCTTCCTTTGGCTGGGCAGCCAAAGGAAGCCGCAGCTTGGCGGGGTGGTTGCGTGTTGCCGGGCGGTCAGGGGTGGTGCTCGATGTAGATGGCTGAGGTGAATTCGGGGCTGTCGCCTTGGCGGTGGCAGCGGTAGTAGGTGTGGTAGGTGCCGTGGGGGGCGGTGAAGGTGTTGGGTGGGTAGGGGCGTTTGTATTCCTCTACTGCGTATGGGGTCAGGTGGGGGCGGCGGGCCAGTAGGTACAGCTCGGGTGGGGTCCAGTGGTCCCAGGCCGTTTCCAGGTCGGTGATGGGTGGGGCGGTGAGGGCCAGGTCGTCGTGGTAGCCGGTCTGGATCACCAGCATGGCCATGACGTCGGTCTGGTGGTCGGCGAAGGCGGTGACCAGGGTGGTGAAGTGGTCCAGGGCGCGGGGGATCGCGTCGGCTTCGGTGTAGGTGTCGTCCAGGTCGTCGGTGTGGATGGACTCGAAGCCGTGGGTGTGGAAGTGCGGGCTGCGCAGGGCGGTGGCCAGCCAGGTCCGGATCATGGGGTGGTCCAGCGCCAGACGAGTGGGGGTCGGCCGCCTTGGGGGAGGGCGGCGGCGTGTTGGG
The DNA here is from genome assembly GCF_039521145.1 of Saccharothrix mutabilis subsp. mutabilis. Classification (NCBI taxonomy): domain Bacteria; kingdom Bacillati; phylum Actinomycetota; class Actinomycetes; order Pseudonocardiales; family Pseudonocardiaceae; genus Saccharothrix; species Saccharothrix mutabilis. The sequence goes on along the minus strand of NZ_BAAABU010000003.1, from coordinate 663,012 downwards.
TGGTGCGTTCCAGGCCGGGGACGCGGTCCATCGTGCGGCCCAGGTTGGCGGGGTAGGGGCGGTCGCCGGTCAGGGCTTCGGTGACGTCCAGGGCGTGGGCCGTGGTGAATTCGCGGCCCAGGAGGCCGGCGGTGAAGGTGGGGTCGCGCCAGAGCTTGTCGGCCAGGATCGGGCGGCAGTCGGTGACGATGCGGTTGTGGTCGAACGCCAAGGCCGGGACGTCGGACAGGCGGGTCCAGGTGGGGCCGGAGGCCGAAGCGGCCGGGTCGAGGGTGGCCCAGAGGGCGATGGACAGGGTGGGGCCGCGGGGGTCTCGGGACGGTTCGTCGAACGTCGCGAGTTGGCCGGTGGCCGTCACCTCCGGCAGGCCGAGCTTGGTGGTGACGGCTCGGTGGGCGGCGTCGCGCAGGCGTTCTCCCTTGCCCAGCAGGACACCGGGCAGTGCCGGTTCGCCGGCGAACGGGTCGAACGCGCGTGGCGCGATCGCCAGCAGGACGGTGTGGGCCTCGGCGTCGAAGCGGAGGGTGAGGACGTCCACCGACACCAGGGTCGATTCGATGCGCGGCGCGTTCATGGTTGCCCAGCCTAGGCGGGGGTGGGGGTGCGGACGTTGTAGGCGGTGCGGTCGGGGCCGTGGCCGGTGACTTCGACTGGGATGTCGAGGTGGTCGAACCAGTCGGGGGTGAAGGGTTCCAGCACGGGGGTGCATGCCCGCAGGTGGCGGGAGTCGGTGGTGGGCAGGGTCGTGGTGGGGCCGGTGGGGGAGTGGTAGGCGGTGGCCAGGTGGGTGGCGGGGGTGTCCTGGTGGGTCACGGCGAGGGCGTCGGGGCGGGCGCACGCGAGGGCGTGGCGGAACAGGACCGCGTCGAAGTGGCCGGTGCGCCATGCGCCTTGGTAGACGCCGGTGTCGTTGTGGAGTTCGGGGAACGGCAGGGTGTTGTCCTCGGTGGGGAACGGGCCCGCGCCGTGGCGGGTGTGGTAGGTCCGGGTGACGCCGAGGACTCGGGCGGGGCGTCCGCGGAGGAGGTCGAGGGCGTTGCGCGGGGTGGTGGTGGACCAGGTGGTGTGGGGGTGGAAGCCGTGGGTTTCGTCCAGCAGCACGCCTTGTGCGCCTTCGAAGACGAGGCGGCCGGTGTCGGCCAAAGCGCCCACGTGGTCGCCTTCGACGATGCGGACGGCGTCGGCGAAGGCGGTGTAGAGGTGGATCAGGTCGTCCACGTGGGTGCCGGCGCCGATGAGCGGTTCGTAGAAGCGGGCGAGGGTGTCGAGTTTGCGGCGCAGGAGGGTGGGGTTGCGGCAGTCGCCGACGGTGGGGGCGGGGCCGGGGTGGCCCAGGACTTCCTGGTGTTCCACGGTCTCGCCGGGGTGGTGGCCGGTCAGGAGGGAGTACCAGACGGTTTCGCCGATGCCCTTGCCGCACGAGCCGTGCCGATTGTCGCCGCGGGCGTCTTCGCGGGCGCGGTTGGCGGCGATGTGCAGGGGGGTGGTGAGCAGGGCGTCGGCGTGGACGGTGAGCAGGGCCAGCGGGTCGGGGACGCCGAGGGCGGCCAGTTCGCGGGTTTCGGTGGCCAGGGCGACGGGTTCGACCAGGACGTGCCGGGAGAGGTGGGTCGGCACGCCCGCGAGCGTGCCGGACCCGTACTGGCTGAAGGTGTGGTGGCGGCCGTCGGCGACGACGTTGTGGGCGGCCTGGGCGCCGCCGTTGAAGCGGACGACGGTGGTGACCGGTCCGCGGGCGCACAGGGCGTCCACCACCGCTCCCTTGCCCTCGTCGCCGAAGCCCAGGCCGACCACGATCACGTGCGGTGTCATGCGAGGGTGACGTCGTCGGGGCCGTCGAGGTCGTCGGGCGCGCCGGAGGTGGCGACGGCGCGCGACCCGACCTGGACCAGGGCCTTGCCGACGGCGCGGCTCTCGGCGGCGGAGCCGACCTCGGCGAGGTCGACCATGGCCTGGTCGAGGTCCACGACGCGTTCCTCCAGGCCGATGGTGGCGGCGATCAGCTCGCACACCGCGCCGGGGTCGTCGAGCTTGAGGAAGTGCTGGCCGAGCAGGCCGCGCCAGTGGTCGGCGATGTCGGGGTCGTCGTAGTAGTGGGACTGGTTGGGCAGCACGAAGTAGACGTGCCACTTGCGGGCCAGTTCGCGGTAGACGGAGGCGGGGTCGATGTCCTGGTGGACGTCGTCGCCGATGAGGCGGCGGATGTGGCGGGCTTCGAGGCGGGGCTTGTTGAGTTCGTCGCCGATGAGGAACAGGTAGCCCTTGCGTCCGCGCTTCTCCCAGGCGTCGGTGGTGACGTGGCGGGCGATGAAGTAGGCGGCGAGTTCGTAGGACTCGCTCTTCTGGCCGCCGCCGTTGCCTTCGAGGAAGATGGTGCGCAGTTGTTCGTCCATGCGGTTGTCGGATTCGAACTGGCCGACTTGGAGGGGGACGCGGTCGCTGTCGGCGTCGCCGATGCCGCCGAAGAGGATCTGGGGGTCGGTGAGGTAGCCCTTGCGTTGCAGGAGGCCGTGCAGTTTGCCGAGCTTGCGCTGCATGATCTTGGGCACCTGGCCCATGGAGCCGGTGACGTCGAACAGCACGGCGATGGGGGTCGAGTCGGCGTGGTCGGGTGAGTCGCGGCATTCGCGGACGGTGACGCGGTACGGGTCGAGGGTGGGGTCGGCCTTCCACTTGTCGCGGGGGCCGGACTTGAGCTTGGCGGTGTAGCCGAAGTCGTCCAGGCCCTTGGCGGCGCGGAAGGTGCGGGCGGCGGCGTAGGCGTTGTCGTCCCAGCGTCCGTGTCCCATGGTCAGGCTCCTCGTCGGGGGAGGGCGAAGGGTCGGAACACCCTTGCGCCGTAGGTGTCTTCCAGGAGTTGGTCGTACTCGTCGAGCAGGTCGGCGGCCTCGGGGCGGGCCGCCGGGTCGGGTTGTGTGCAGCCGCGGGCGAAGGTGCGTTGCCGTTTTTCGTTGTGCGCCAGCACGTCGAGCATGAGTCGGTGTGCCATGTGGACGTCGGTGGCGGGGGTGAGCGGTTGCTTGCGGGTGACTTCGGGTGGGTAGGTGGTGGTGCGGTCGGTGGCGAGGGCGGGTTGGCCGGGTTCGACGGCGAAGGACCAGCCGACCAGGACGATGCCGTGTTGTTCGGGGTGGACCAGGACGTTGTCGGTGGTGACCGCGCCGTGGACGAGTCCGGCTTTGTGGGCGCCGGCGAGGGCGCGCAGGAGTCGGCGGTGCATCCAGGCGTAGTCGCGGCCGTCGAGTCCGTTCGGGTTGGCGGCCTTGACCTCGGTCAGGGTGGCGAATCCGTCGATGAGGGGTTCGAGGACGGTGAAGGCGCGTTGGCCGCGTTCGATGTCTCCGGTGTCGTGGAGGGCGGGGTAGTAGGGCTTGAGCCAGCGGTGGTGGTCGGTGAAGCGGTCGAGGGTGCGCAGGGCGTGCCACTCGGCGTGCAGGAGCGGGTTGAGCTTGGGGTTGCGGGCGAGTTTGACGACGTGGCGGCCGGTGGTGCGGTAGAGGTTGGCGACGCTGCCGACGGCGTGCGGGTCGGTGAGGCGGTAGGTGCCGCGGGTGGTGCGCAGGGTGACGGGTTCGGCGTGGCGCCAGTCGTGGTAGAGGCGGGTGAGGTCGGCCGAGGCGCGGTGGGCGCGGGTGTCGTCGGGGGCGACGCGGTCGGGGTGCAGGGCGCCGGCGAGGGCGCGGTAGAGGCGTTTGGCTTCGGCTCGGCGGTCGGGGGCGGGTGGTCCGAACAGGCGGGCGGGGCTGGCTCCTTCGACTCGGTGGAGTGCCTCTTCCCTCGTGAACATGGTTTGAGTCTAACTGACTCAAACCTGTGTGGCAACCGTCGGCCGACCGGCCGGGTGGCATGTGCTTTCCTGAACCGGGAGGGAAGACCTTGTCGTTGCGTGCGCGTGTGGTGCTGGTCGTGGTCGCCTTGGTGGCGTCGTCGGTGGTGACCGGCGCGGCGTCCACGCGGTCGCGCTGCGCGGGTCTGGTGGGGGTGCTGCCCGGCGCGGTGGTCACCGACGCCGCCCTGGTCGCCGCCTCCGACACCGAGGGGGAGCACTGCGACGTGCGGGGCCTGGTCGCCCCGCGCATCCGGTTCCACCTCAAGCTGCCCACCGACTACTCCGGCCGCTACCTGCAACTGGGCTGCGGCGGGTTCTGCGGCGAACTGGCCCCGCCCACCCCGCGCGCGTGCGGGACGGTGCCCGGCGACCTGGCCGTGGCCACCACCGACGACGGCCACACCGGCGCCGGCGACGTGCCCTCGGTCGACGCGAGCTGGGCGGGCGACCGGCAGGCCCGTGACGACTGGCAGTTCCGCGCGCCGCACGTCGTGTCGCGCACCGCCAAGGACGTCATCGCCCGCTACTACGGCGCGCCGCCCACCTTCTCCTACTTCTCCGGCTGCTCCGGCGGCGGCCGGGAAGCGCTGCTGCTGGCCCAGCGCCACCCCGAGGCGTTCGACGGCATCGCCGCCGGCGCGCCCGCCGTCCAGCTCTCGGCGTTGATCGTCCACCAGGCGTGGCTGGCCCGCGTCACCACCGACCCGCGCGGCAACCCGGTCCTCACCGCCGACCGGCTGCCCGGCCTGCACGCCGCCGTCCTGGCCCGCTGCGACCACCTCGACGGCCTGACCGACGGCCAACTCGACGACCCGCGCGCCTGCGACTTCGACCCGGCCGCCCTGCTGTGCCCGGCAGGCGGCGCGGCGTGCCTGACCCCGGCGCAGGTCGAGGCCGTCCGCAAGCTCTACGACGGCCCCCGCACCCCCGACGGGCAGCGCCTCCACCCGGCGGGCCAGGCGCGCGGCTCGGAACTGGCGTGGAACCGCTGGATCGTCCCCACCGCCGAGGGCGCGCTCGCCGCCCGGCTCGCCGACCAGTACCTGCGCCACCTCGCCCACCCGCTCGGCGCGCCGCACACCACCCTGGCCGACTTCCGCTTCACCGCCGCCGAGTTCCACCGCCTGACCGCGGAAGGCCTGCGCGCCAACGCGATGAGCACCGACCTGACCGCGTTCCACCGCGCCGGCGGCAAACTGCTGATGTGGCACGGGTGGGGCGACGAGGCCATCCCCGCCGCCGGCCTGCTGGACTACCACGCCCGCCTGACCGCCCGGTACCCGCGAGGCCTGTCCGACTGGGCGAGGGTGTTCATGGTGCCGTCGCTGCACCACTGCGGCCGGGGCGAGACCCTCACCTCGTTCGACCCGCTGCCCGACCTGATCCGCTGGACCGAGCACGGCGCCGCCCCCGACCGGATCACCGCCCACGGCCACGCCCCGAACGGCACCCCGCGCTCCCGCCCGGTCTTCCCGTACCCGCTGCGCGCGACCTACGACGGCACCGGCAGCACCGACGACGCCGCCAACTTCACCCCCACCCCACCGGCGACGCCGCCCCGGGACGCCGTGGACTGGCTCGGCGCCCACCTGCACCGCCTGCCCGGACCCGTGGGGTAGCGTCCCGGCCCGTGCTCAGCCGCGTCACCGTCGCACCCCTGTACGCGGCGGGGTTCGTCACCGCGTTCGGCGCGCACGGCATCGCCGCCGGCCTCGGCGGCTACACCAACGCCTCCCTGCTCACCCTGGGCCTGCTGCTCGCGGTCTACGACGGCGCGGAGATCGTGCTCAAACCCGTCTTCGGGTCGCTGGCCGACCGCGTCGGGCCGCGCCCGGTCCTGCTGGGCGGCCTGATCGCCTTCACCCTGGCCTCCGCCGCGTTCGTGGTCGCCGGCGACCCGGCCGCCGTGGGCGTGGCCCGCCTGGCGCAGGGCGCCGCCGCCGCGGCGTTCTCCCCGGCCGCGAGCGCGATGGTGGCCCGCCTGACCCCGCAGGCCCGCCACGGCCGCGCGTTCGGCGGGTACGGCGCGTGGAAGGGCCTGGGTCACACGCTGGGCCCGGTCCTGGGCGGCGTCCTGATCCACTTCGGCGGCTACCCGGCGCTGTTCGCCGCCCTGGCCGCGTTGGCGCTGCTCGTCGCGGTGTGGGCGGCGATCACCGTCCCGGCCGTCCCGCCCCTGCCCCGCACCCGCCAGACGCTCGGGGACCTGGCCCGCCGCCTGACGCACCCCGGTTTCCTGCGCCCCACCGCCGCCCTCGCCGCCACCACCGCCGCGCTCGCGGTCGGCGTCGGCTTCCTCCCGGTCCAGGCGGCGAGCCACGGCCCGCTGGTCTCCGGCCTGGCGGTGTCCGCGATGGCCGCCGCCGCGGCCCTCGTCCAGCCCCTGGTCGGCAGGCTGCGCGACCAGGGCCGCGTCCGGGACACCGCCGGCATGGCCACCGGGCTGCTCGTCGCCGCCGCCGGGTACGCGGCAGCCGCCGCCTTCACCGGCCCGGTGGCGCTGTTCGCCGCCGCGCTCGCGATCGGCGCGGGCGCGGGTGCGGCGACCCCGTTGGGGTTCGCCGCCCTGGCCGCCGCGACCCCGCCCGAACGCCTCGGCCAGACCATGGGCAGCGCCGAGGTGGGCCGCGAGGTCGGCGACGCCGGCGGCCCGCTGCTGGTCGGGGCGATCGCCACCGCCACCACCCTCGGCGGCGGCCTGCTCGCGCTGACCGCGACCCTGGCGGCGGCGGCCGTGGCGATCATCCCCGGGAGCGGGAAGGCTCAGAACGGGTAGTGCGCGTGCTGCGTGGCCAGCGTGATCCACCGCGTCGTGGTGAACGCCTCCACGCCCCACCGCCCGCCGAACCGCCCGTACCCGCTCGCGCCCACCCCGCCGAACGGCGCCTGCGGCTCGTCACCCACCGACTGGTCGTTGACGTGCACGATCCCCGTGCGCACCCGCCGCGCCAACACCAACCCGCGCGTCCCGTTCTCCGTCAGGATCCCGCAGGTCAACCCGTGCTCGGTGGCGTTGGCCAGCGCCACCGCCTCCTCGTCGGAGGAGAACACCTCCACCGCGCACACCGGCCCGAACGCCTCCCCGGCGTAGACCTCCATCGCCGGCGTCACCCCGGTCAACACCGTCGCCGGGTGCACCGCCCCCTCCGGCTCGCCGCCGCCCACCAGCACCGACGCGCCCTTGGCCCGCGCGTCCGCCACCAGCGCCGCGACCCGCGACGCCGCCGCCGCGTTCACCAACGGCCCGATCACCGTCTCCGGCTCCCGCGGATCACCGTGGGGCAGCGCGGCCACCCGCTCCACGAACCGCGCCGTGAACTCCGCCGCCAGCGACGAGTGCACCAGCACCCGGTCCCCGGACATGCAGATCTGCCCGGAGTTCATGAACACCCCGAACACCGCCGCGTCCACCGCGTGCGACAGGTCCGCGTCGTCCAGCACGATGATCGCGTTCTTCCCACCCAGCTCCAACACCGCCGGCTTCAGGCAGGAGGCGGCCAGCCCGCCGACGACCCGCCCCACCCCGGTGGACCCGGTGAAGTTGACCACCCGCACCCGCGGGTCGCGGATCAACGCCTCGCCGACCGCCGCCGCGTCCTCCGGCGCGTTGGTCACCACGTTGAGCACCCCGGGCGGCAGACCCGCGTCGCGCAGCACGTCCGCCAGGAACAACCCCGACGCCAACGGCGCTTCCTCGCTCGGCTTGAGCACCACGGTGTTGCCCGCCGCCACCGGCGCCGCGAACGCCCGCGTCCCCAGGATCAGCGGCGCGTTCCACGGCGCGAACGCCGCCACCACCCCCACCGGCTCGCGCACCGCGAGCCCCAACGCCCCCGGCTCCTCGGCGCTGAGCACGTCACCCAGCGGCGCGGTCACCGACGCCGCCGCCTCCCGCAGGACGTTCGCCGCCAGGAACACGTTGAACCGCGCCCACCGCTGCGTCCCGCCCACCTCCGAGGCCATCAGCTCCACCGCCGCGTCGGCCCGCTGCTCCAGCAGGTCCGCCGCGTCCAGCAGGATGCGCCGCCGCGCGAACGGCCCCACCGCCGCCCACGCCGGGAACGCCCGGTCCGCCGCGGCCACGGCCGCCGCCACGTCCTCGGGCCCGGCCGCCGCGACCGTCGCGTAGACCTCCCCGGTGTAGGGGGAGGTGTCGTCGACGGTGCGGCCGGACGCGGCGGGGACTTCGTCGCCGCCGATCAGCAGGGTGCGGTGGATGGTCATGGCTGCGCCTCCTGACCAAGGCAGGGGTTGGTCGGTGCGTCGAGCCTAGGCACAACGACCGGGGCGTGGTTGTGCCAATGTGTACGCCGTTTGGCCGTGCGTGCACGGATCTTCAGCCCTGACAACTGTCAAAAAGGGCTACGGGCAGCCCGCCAGCACCCGCTCCAACGCCGCCCGTTCGGAAGCCCGCACGCTCAACCCGTACGCCGCCTTCACCCCCACGTAGATCCGCGCGTACGGGCAGGCGTACCCGGCGTTGGGCGGCAGCCACTCGTCCGGCGTGCGATCACCCTTCTCCCGGTTCACCTTCCCCTGGGTGGCGACCAGGTTGCGCAGGTCGTTGGCCGCCTGCACGCGCCGCTCCGGCGGCCACCCCGACGCGCCGCTGCGCCACATCTCCGCCAACGGCACCACGTGGTCGATCTGCACCTTGGACACGCTGGTCACGGTCTGCCCGGTGTAGGGGTCGTGCAGCGTCCCCTCCTCCACCGCGCACCGCCCCTCTTTGCGCACCACCCCCACCAGGTCCCGCGCCAGCACCTGGCTGCGCTGGTCGCACCCGTCACCGTCCACATCGGACCACGGCCGGCCGAACACGCACGCCGCCCCGTTGTCGCAGTCGCGCACGTACCCGTCCATCCCGCCGGGTTCGGCCACCGCCAACGCGCCCAGCTGCACCCGCGCGGTCGCGGTGTCCACCGTGCCCTCCGGCACCTTGTCGACCGGTGTGCTCGCACCGGGCGCGAACGCGCACCCGGACACCAACAGCAGCGCCAACACCGCATACCGGGACACGGGCACCTCCAAGGACTCCTGCCCGTGAGGTACCCGCGCCCCGGAACCGGCCTAACGGCCCCGACCGGCGCAACGCCGTGCGCCGGTCAGCCGATCACCTGCCCTGCAACGACTTCACGTTGCGCCCGAACGACCAGCCCTTGGACCCGTCCCAGTTGATCGACCAGGTCATCAGGCCCTTGAGCTGCCCGCTGTAGGTGTTCCAGGCCTGTGCGACCGATCCGGTGGACATGTACCCGCCGCCCGCGCCGGGTTGCGCCGGCAGCCCCGGCGCCTGCTTGTCGAACGGCACCCGGATCGTGGTGCCCTGCACGACCAGGCCCTTGTTCAGGCAGTTGGTCTGCGCGGTGAAGCCCTGCACGGTGCCCGCCTGGTACGAGTCGCCCGAGCAGCCGTACATGGAACCGTTGTAGTACTGCATGTTCAACCACCACAGGCGGCCGTTGTCCGCGTACTTCTTGATGATCGGCAGGTACGCGCCCCAGATCGACCCGTACACCACGCTGCCGCCGGTCACGTACGCCGTCTCCGGCGCCATGGTCAGGCCGAAGTTCGACGGCATCCGCGCCAGCACCCCGTCGATGATCCGGATCAGGTTGGCCTGCGACGCCGACAGCGTGTTGATGTTGCCGGTGCCCACCAGGCCGGTCTCGATGTCGACGTCGATGCCGTCGAAGTTGTAGCGCTGCAGGATCGGCACGATCGTGTTGACGAACCGGTCCGCCACCGCCGCCGAGGACAGGTCGATGCCCGCCGCCGCGCCGCCGATCGACATCAGGATCGTCGCGCCGGCCGCCTTCGCCGCGCACATCTCCGCCGGCGTCGCGACCTTCACGTCCACGTCCATGCCGTCCTCCCACAGCACCGTGCCGTCGGAGCGGATCACCGGGAACGCCGCGTTGATCACGTTGTAGCCGTTGGCCGCGATCCGGCTGTCGGTGATGGGGATCCAGCCCAGCGGCGGGTGCACGCCGTTCTTCGCGCCGTCCCAGTTCTCCCAGTAGCCCTGCAACACCTTCCCGGTGGGCCGGGACTTCACCGCGCACACGTCCGCCGCCTGCGCCACGGCGCTGGTCGGGGCCAGGGCGCTGGTCAGGGGAAGGGCCAGCAACGCCGCCGCCGCGACGGCGAGCAGCCTCTTGATCCGATGGGTCATCTTCGCCACTCCAATCCCGACGGGCCGGGTCCGCAGGGCCGTCCCGCCGGAGTCGTGTTCCTGGCGAGGTCCGTCGGCAGGGCGGTGACAGGGCCGCGCGAGCCGGCCGCGCGCAGGGACGTCGGGGACGACAGCGTCCCGGACGTGGGTGTCCTGGGCAGCGCAACGAACCTCCGGGGTTCTCGCTCACTGGCCCCCGGCGGGGGTGCCGCCGGTTTGCGCCGCCAGAAGTGATCTATCGGAAACCTCATGGAAGCAGCCGGTTCGAGCGGGCCACAACCCGACGATCGGAGGAACCTCTGGTAGGACGGGCGGCATGGGTGAGATCGCGGTGGTCGGGAGCGGGGTGATCGGCCTGACCTGCGCGCTGCGGCTCGCGGGGGAGGGGCACCGGGTCGAGGTGGTGGCGGCGTCCCCGCCGCGGGACACCGTGTCCGCGGTGGCGGGTGGGCTGTGGTTCCCGTACCGGGCCGCGCCGGCCGACGCCGTGCTGCGCTGGGGCCGGGTCTCGCTGCGCCGCTTCGACGAACTCGCCCGCGACCCGTCGAGCGGCGTGCACTGGCGTCCCGGCGCGGTCCTGCACCGCACCCCCGACCCCGACCTGTCCTGGACCGCCGCCGTCCCCGACCACCGCCCCGCCACCGCCCTGCCCGACGGCGTCCTGTCCGGTGTCGAGTGCACGCTGCCCGTCGCGTCCATGCCCACCTACCTGCCGTGGCTGGTCCGGCAGTGCACGGCGGCCGGGGTGACGTTCCGCCAGGCAGAGATCGACGACCTCGGTGTCCTGCCCCAGCCCACCGTCGTCGTGGCCGCCGGTCTGCGCTCCGGCCCGCTGGTCGGCGACGACGGGCTGGTCCCCGTGCGCGGCCAGGTGGTCCGGCTGGCCAACCCGGGCCTGCACCGGTGGCTCATCGACGACGACAACCCCGCCGGCCTGACCTACGTGATCCCGCGCGGCGACCACGTCGTCTGCGGCGGCACCGCCGACGAGGGAGCCACCGACCCCACCCCGTCCCCCGAGGTTGAACACGCCATCCTCGACCGGGTCCGGGCCCTGGTGCCCGAGCTGCGGGACGCGCCCGTGGTGTCCCGGGCGGTCGGGCTGCGGCCGGCGCGGTCCGCCGTGCGCGTGGACCGCGTCGAACGTGCCGGCAAGGCGGTCGTGTCGTGCTACGGCCACGGCGGGTCCGGGGTGACCCTGTCCTGGGGGTGCGCGGAGGACGTGGTGCGGCTGATCGGTTCGTGACCCCGGTTCGCGAGTCCGTTTGTGACCGGGTCGGCGCGGGCAACTCGTGGGTTACCGTTTTTCCACGCGGAGAGGGGGTGAGCGGACGTGGGATCCGGTGGCGTGGTGGCCGCGGCGGCGCTGGCGGGCGCGGTGGCGGCCGGTGCCGGCGGCCTGTCCGCACCCGACGACGAGCCGTGGCAGGCGCTGGGCCTGGAGGTGGTCGACCGGGCCACCCAGGACGACTCCGACTGCGTGTCCCACTCCTTCGGCCAGGTCCGCGACCTGCTGACCACCACCCCGTGCGTCTCGCTGACCCGGCTGCTGATGACCGTCCGCGACGACCGGGGCACGCTGATCGCGGTGTCCGTGGCGTGGGTGCGGTTCGAACGCCCCGAGGTGGCGGCCGAGTGGAAACGCGTGGAGGACATCCACGGCACCGGTGACATCACCCCGCTGTCCCCGTCCCTGCTCCAGCTCGACCCCATCACCTTCACCGCCCACCACTACGACTCGCAACAACTGGACACGACCGTCGTGGTCGCCGAGTCGGAACCGGTGAAGGGCGAACCCACCCCGGAACTGCTCAAGGACGTGGCCAAAGTCGCCGTCCGCACCCCGCACCCCTGACACCGGTTGCCGGATCGGCAAGAAATGTGGCACTCCGGCGCGGCCCCGGTGCACAGTGCGGCCATGACGACTGCCGAAGAGTTCTGGGAGACCTTCTACCAAGACCGCGACCAGGTGTGGAGCGGCAAGGTGAACCCGCTGTTGGAGCGCGAGGTGCGGGACCTGGAACCCGGCACCGCGCTCGACCTCGGGTGCGCCGAGGGCGGGGACGCCATCTGGCTGGCCCGGCGCGGCTGGCGGGTCACCGGCGTGGACATCTCCGCCACCGCCCTGGCCCGCGCCGCCGCCCGCGCCGAGCAGGCCGGGGTCGAGATCGCCTTCGAACGCCACGACCTGGCCGAGACCTTCCCCGCGGGCCGGTTCGACCTGGTCTCCGCCCAGTTCCTGCACTCGCCCGTCGAACGCGACGGCGAGCGCGACACCGTGCTCAGGCGCGCCAAGGACGCCGTGGCCCCGGGCGGGGTGCTGGTCGTGGGCGGGCACGCCGGGTGGCCGACCTGGCAGCACGACCACCCGCACCAGGACCACCGCTTCCCGACCACCGCCGACGTGCTCGCCGCCCTCGACCTGGACCAGGACTGGGTGGTGGAGACCGACGACGTGGTCGAGCGCGAGCACAACAGCCCCGACGGCGAGCCCGGCACCCGCACCGACAACGTCGTCCGCGTCCGCCGCCTCCGATAACCGGCCAGCGCGCGACAGCCGGCCAGCGTCCGACAGCCGGTCAGCGCGCGACGGCGCGGCTCAGCGCGAGCGGGCGCGCAGGTGGGCCCGCTCGCCCTGCTGGCCGAACAGGGTCAGCAACTCCACCGGGTTGCGGTCGGCGGCGTCGAAGAAGTGCGGCACGTGCGTGTCGAACTCCGCCGCCTCGCCCGGCTTGAGCACCAGGTCCTGCTCGCCCAGGTAGAGCCGGAGCTTGCCGTCCAGCACGTACATCCACTCGTAGCCCTCGTGCACGCGCAACTCCGGCTCGACGTGCGACCGCACTCCCGGGATGATCATCTTGAACGCCTGGAGCCCGCCCGCGCGCCGGGTCAGCGGGATGATCGTCCGCCCGCCGCGCCGCACCGGCTTGAGGTGCACGCGCGGGTCGCCGGTGTCGGGCGCGCCGACCAGCTCATCCAGCGGCACGCCGTGGGCGCGGGCCAGCGGCAGCAGCAGTTCCAGGTTGGCCCGCCGCTGCCCGCTCTCCAGCCGCGACAGCGTGCTCTCGGAGATGCCGGTCTGGGCGGACAGGTCGGCCAGCGTCACCTCGCGCTGCTTGCGGATCGCCCGCAGCCGCGGCCCGACCGCCTTGAGCACGTCGTCGAAGTCGTCCACCGCTCCATCTTGCCGAACCGGCAACCGCCCGGCAAACGGGGTCAGTTGCGGCCGGCGTGGTCGGGCAGCCGCACCACCGACAGCCGCCGGACCTCCTCCCGCAACGCCCGGACCTCCTGGAGCACCTGCTGGTCGGGCGAGTCCGCGTCGGACTCCATCGCGCTGCACACCACCGCGATGAACAGGTTCAGCATGGTGAACGTCCCCACCAGCAGGTAGCCCACGAAGAAGATCCACGCCAGCGGCTGGGTGACCATCAGGTCGCGCATCATGTCCGACCACCCGTCGCCGGTGGTGATCTGGAACAGCGTCAGCAGGGTGGACCCGAGGTCGGCGAACCGCGGGTCCCCGCTCGCGGTGAACAGGTTGTGCGCGATCACCGCCCCCACGTACAGCAACAGCAGCAGCAACCCGGTCAACGACACCAACCCCGGCACCGACCGGACCAGCGCGCTGACCACCCGCCGCATGCTCGGCACCACCGACACCAGCCGCAGCGCACGCAGGATGCGCAGCGACCGCACCACCGACAGCGGTCCCGCCGCCGGCAGCAGCGACACCCCGACCACGACGAAGTCGAAGCAGTTCCACGGGTCGCGGAAGAACCGCGCCCGGTGCGCGTAGAGCCGCGCCGCCAGTTCCACGACGAAGATCGCCAGCGCGACGTGGTCGATCGAGGTCAACAGCCCGCCGTAGGAGGCCACCAGCGACGGCGAGGTCTCGCACCCCAGCGCGATCGCGTTGACCACGATCACCGCGATGACCACCTGCCGGCAGCGCCTGCCGTCCACGACCTCGGCGACCCGTTCGCGCAACGCCATCCGAAACACTCCTCGCCCAGTGGGTGTGGCAAGGACGTGCATCGGCGGACCGGCCGGCGCGCTTGAGCCGGTTCACCTGGCCGGGTGATCAACTCGGCGCGGCTCCCCGCCGTGGGAGGAGCCGCGCCGAGCGGGTCAGAACGCCACGCGCAGCGACGCCAGGCGGCGGGACGCGACCTGGGTGGCCACCCAGTCCACCTTGTCGTAGGCCGGGCGCAGGTCCGGGACCTGTTCGCGCAGCACCGTGAAGCACACGTCGGCCTCCATGCGGGCCAGCGCCGCGCCCAGGCAGTAGAACGAGCCCAGGCCGAACGCCGTGTGCCGGTTGGGGGTGCGCGTGATGTCGAACCTGTCCGGGTCGGCGAACACCTCCGGGTCGCGGTTGCCGGCCAGCATCGCCAGGTAGACGTTCTTGCCGGCCGGGATCTCCTGGCCGGAGAACTCGACGGGTTCGGCGGTGACGCGGATGATCACGCTGGCCGGGCCGTCGCAGCGCAGCATCTCCTCGACGGCGCTCGCCATCAGCCCGGGCTCGCGCTTGAGCAGCTCGAACTGGTCGGGGTTCTCGAACAGCAGCACCAGGCCGTTGGCGATGAGGTTCGCGGTGGTCTCGTGGCCCGCGAACAGCAGCAGCACGCAGTTGGCGACGATCTCGTCCTCGTTGACCACGCCCTCGGCCTCGGCGGCGACGAACATGCTGATCAGGTCGTCGCGCGGGTCGGCGCGGCGGGCCGCCACCAGGCCGCGGACGTAGTCCTGCATCTCCAGGACGCTGCGCTGGCACCGGCGCAGCGCGTCCATGTCGGCGGGGGCGAACAGGGCGAGGATGTCCTTGGACCACGCCTGCAACTGCTCGCGCTCGTCGGTGGGCATGCCCAGCATCTCGGCGATCACGTTGGCGGGCAACGGGTAGGCGAGGTCGCGGACGACGTCCATGCCGCCCTGGTCCTTGACCGCGGCGACGAGTTCCCCGGCCAGCTCGCGGACGCGGGGGCGCAGCTTGTTCACCGTCGAGGGGGTGAAGTAGCGCTTGAGGAGCTGTTGGAAGCGGAGGTGGTCGGTCTCGTTGGTGTGGCCCATCCACAGCTGCACGGACTGCCAGACGGGGGCCAGCTCGTCGCGTTCTTCCTGGCTCAGCCGGTCCAGGCCCTGTCCCATGTTGGCGGGGACCAGCCTGCGGTCCTTGAGGGCGGCGACGATGTCGGCGTGGCGGGTCAGCAGGTAGCCGTGGAGGGGCTCGGCCCAGAAGACCGGGCTGTGCGTGCGGAGTTGGTGCAGGACGGGGTGCGGGTCGGCGATCAGGTCGGGGGTGAACAGGTCGGGCGGCGCGATGGCTGAATCGCTCATGTCCGCAGTCTCCTCCGACCCCGCCGGCCGGGGGTGCGGTCCAGACGAGGGATTCGCCGCGCATCCGGAGTAACCCGAGCGCGATTCACGTCTCGTCGGGCGGCTCGTCGCCGTCGCGGTCGGCCCACTCCAGCAGCGGCTCCAACGAGAACACCGCGTCGTCGATGCCCGCGTGCAGGTCGCCCAGCTCGGCGAAGCGGGCGGGGACGGTGGCGATGGTGCAGTCGCGCGGGTCCACGTCGTCGATCTCGTCCCAGCGGATCGGGGTGGACACCGTCGCCTCGGGGTTGCCGCGCACCGAGTAGGCCGCGGCGATCGTGTGGTCGCGGGCGTTCTGGTTGTAGTCGACGAACAGGTCCTTCGGGTCCCGGTCCCGCCGCCACCACGTCGTGGTCACGTCGTCGGGCGCGCGCCGCTCGACCTCCCGCGCGAACGCCAACGCGGCCCGCCGCACGTCGGAGAACCCCCACTCGGGCTTGATCCGCACGTAGATGTGCAGGCCGCGCCCGCCGGAGGTCTTGGGCCACCCGACCGCGCCGAGTTCGTCGAGCACTTCGTGGGCGACGTGCGCGACCCGTTGGACGCGGGAGAACGGGCAGTCCGGCATGGGATCGAGGTCGATGCGCCACTCGTCGGGCTTCTCGGTGTCGGCGCGGCGGGAGTTCCAGGGGTGGAACTCGACGGTGGACATCTGCACGGCCCACACCACGTCCGCCACGTCGGTGACGCACAGCTCGTCGGCGTGCCGGTTGTACCGGGGGAAGTGCACCCGGACCGTCTGGACCCACGGCGGAGCCCCCGACGGCAACCGCTTCTGGTGCACCTTCTCGCCGGTGACCCCGGACGGGAACCGGTGCAGCATGCAGGGGCGTTCCCGCAAGGCGCGCACGATCCCGTCCCCGACGGAGAGGTAGTAGCGGGCCAGGTCGAGCTTGGTCTCGCCGCGGGCGGGGAAGTACACGCGCTCGGGGTTGGAGATCCGCACGGTGCGGTCCCCGACCTCCAACTCGACGGCAGGCGACTGGCCCATGCGCCGAACCTAACCCGAAACCCCCACCCGCACAGCCCGCCGACCCCCACCGCCGAACGAGCCCCGCCCCACACCACGCCACCGCGTCCGGACAGCCGACCGCCGGGGCTTGCCGGGTGTGGCTCCGATCACCTACCGTCGAGTAAAGATGAATCCGATTCGCGTACTCGGGAGCGGCGCATGAGGTCGACCGTCACGTCCGTGCTCGCCTGCCTGGCGGGCGTGCTGGTGCTCTCCGGGCTGCCCGCCGCGCAGGCCACGGCCGAGCCGTACCTCGTCGGGCGCGGCATCTCCGACGTCACCGGGCCCGCCGCCGAGAACGGCATGATGGGCTACTCCAAGTTCGACCAGAAGACCACCGGCATCCACCAGCGCCAACGCTCCCGCGCCTACGTCGTGGTCGACCGGTCGTCCAACAAACGCGTCGTCTACGTCAACGCCGACCTCGCCATGATCTTCCGCGCGGTCCAGGAGAACGTGCTGGCCAAGCTCCAAGCCCGCTACGGCACCCTCTACACGCGCGAGAACGTCCTGCTCTCCGCCACCCACACCCACGCCGGCCCCGGCGGCTACTCGCACAACCTCGCCTACAACCTCTCCATCCTCGGCATGCAGCCCCAGACCCTGGCCGCCGTCACCGACGGCATCGTGGAGTCCGTGGTCGAGGCGCACGAAGACCTCAAGCCGGGGTCGCTGTCCCTGGGCACCGGCGAGTTGACCGACGCCAGCGTCAACCGCTCGCGGGTCGCGTTCGAGCGCAACCCCGACAAGGGGCACTTCCCGAACGCCATCGACCCGGCGATGACCGTCCTGCGGCTGCGCCAGGGCGGCGCCGACGTCGGCGCGATCTCGTGGTTCGCGACCCACAACACGTCCATGACCAACGCCAACACGCTGATCAGCCCGGACAACAAGGGTTACGCGGCCTACCAGTGGGAGCACGACGACGCCGGCGTCCGCTACCTCGACGACCGCCCCGGTTTCGTCGCCGCGTTCCCCAACACCAACGCCGGCGACATGTCACCCAACCTCAACCTGCGCCCCGGCTCCGGACCGACCGAGGACGAGGTGGAGAACACCCGCATCATCGGCGAACGCCAGAACCGCGCCGCGCAACGCGTCTACTCCGGCCCGCAGACCCCGGTGACCGGCGGCGTGGACTACCGGATGCGCTTCGTGGACATGGGCGCGGTCACCGTCGAGGGCCGCTACACCACCGACGGCCGCACCGGCCGGACGTGCTCCGGCGTGGTCGGCGCGTCCACCATCGCCGGCAGCACCGAGGACGGCCCGGCCATCCCCGGCTTCACCGAAGGCATGCAGAGCCCCATCAAGGCCCTGCTCGAACCGCTGAACGTCGAAGTGCCGCAGTGGCTCAAGGACTGCCAGTACCCCAAGGCGTCGCTCGTGCCGACCGGTCTGGTGCAGGCCACGCCGGACGTCCTGCCGTTGCAGATCGTCAAGATCGGCCAACTGCACCTGGTGGCCGTGCCCGGCGAGGTGACCATCGTGGCCGGCCTGCGCATCCGCCGGTCGGTGGCGGCGGAACTGGGCGTTCCCCTGGAGCACGTCCTGATCCAGGGCTACGCCAACGACTACAGCCAGTACGTCACCACGCCCGAGGAGTACGACCTCCAGCAGTACGAAGGCGGATCGACCCTGTTCGGCCGCAACACGACCCCCGCGTACCAGCAGGAGTTCGGCAAGCTGGCGGCGTCCCTGCGCTCCGGCACGGCCCTGACGCCCGGCCCGACCCCCGGCAAGCCGCCGTTCACCGACCTGAACCTGCAAACCGGCGTGGTCTTCGACGACAAGGCCCCCTGGCACACCTTCGGCCAGGTCCTGACCGAACCCGCCCCCGCCCACACCCGCGGCCAGACCGCCACGGCGGTGTTCGTCACCGGCCACCCGAAGAACAACCTGCGCCGCAACGGCACCTTCCTGGAGGTGCAACGCCTGGTCGACGGCGCGTGGACCAGGGTGGCGGACGACGGCGACTGGACCACCCGCTACCGCTGGCAACGCCACGGAATCGCGAACTCGGAAGCGACCATCACCTGGACCATCCCGGCCGACACCCCACCCGGCACCTACCGCCTGGTCCACCACGGCGACTGGAAGAGCGGCTGGACCGGCGCGATCACCCCGTTCACCGGCGCCACCCGCCCCTTCACCGTGAGCTGACCGCATCGGCCGACGTGGACCCGCCGGTCGAGGACGTCCGGGAGTTCTGCGCGGCCCTGGTCGGGTGATCGGGGTGCGGCCCGGCGGTGACGCGCGCCGCCGGGCCGCACCTGCTGGACGCCGGCCCCTCCGCTAGACGCTGATCTTGCCCGCGCCCGCCCCGGCCGTCACGATCGACTTCACCTCCACCGCGTTGTCCACCGCGTACGAGTACGGGATCGCCGCCACCGACCCCGCCGACTGCGGCGTGCCGGAGCCGACGAAGTGGTTGTCGCGCTGCACGAGCGTGCCCGCCGGCGAACCGGCGTACCCGACCAGCGTCGGCTCGTCCACGTTCTCGAAGTAGTTGCCCTCCACCAGGACACCGCCGTCGCAAGTGGACGCGACGCCGTACTCGTTGTCCCGGTAGTAGTTGTTGAACACGTGCACGGGGTTGCCGAACCGCACCCGCGGGTGGCGCGTGCCCGACCCGTCGAAGTGGTTGTGGTGGTAGGTCACCCGCAGGTGCCCGCGGTCCTGGGAACCGTTGTCGTCGCTGTGGCCCAGCAGCATCGTCTTGCCGTGGTTGAACGTCCGGTTCCACGACACCGTGATGTAGTCCGAGGCCCGCTTGATGTCCACGGCCCCGTCGTAGCCGTTGCTGAACGTGTTGTGGTCGATCCACACGTTCGTCGACGCCGACTCGACGTTGATCGCGTCATCGTTCCACCCGGTGAAGGTCAGGTTCCGGATGATGACGTTCATCGACCCGCTCAACGTCAGGCCGCACCCGCTGATCGTCGCCCCGGACGCGCCGAGGATGGTCTTGTTCGACCCCACCCGGATCATGCCCGAGCACGAGAACGACCCGGTCACCCGGATCACCGACGCGCCCGTGCCCGCGGCGGCGGTGGCCAGGCCGGACGCCGAGTTCACCGACACGGCCGCCGCCGACCCGCCGCCGGTCGTGCCGCCGTTCTGCGTGGCCCAGCCGACCAGGCCCGTGGGCGCGGGGTTGTTCGGCGTCGTGGTCGCGGTCGTGGTGGTGGTGGTCGTGGTGGTGCCGCCGGTGCACGACACGCCGTTGAGGGTGAACGACGTCGGGGCCGGGTTGCTGCCGGTCCACGTGCCGTTGAACCCGAGCGCCGCGGTCGCGCCGGTCGCCAGGGACGCGTTCCACGACGCGTTGGTGACCGTCACCGTGCTCCCGGACTGGCCGAACGTCCCGTTCCACCCCTGGTCGACCCGCTGCCCGGCGGTGAAGTCCCACTTCAGCGCCCAGCCGTCGAGCCGGTCGCCGAGGTTGGTCACCACGACCTCCGCGCCGAACCCGCCCTGCCACTGGTTGGTGACCTTGTAGTCCACGCGGCACCCGGTCGCCGCCCCGGCACTGGCGCCCCCCACGAGCACCAGCGCCGCCGGCAGCACCGCCGCCGCGACCCCGGCGACTATTCGCACGACCCGACGGGAACGGTTTTCCTCATGTGAACTCACGCACGCCTCCTTGCGAGCAGAAAATCTTGAGTTCATGCAGGTGAACAGCCTGGGAGCGCTCCCGGACCCGCACGCTAACGCAACCTTTTCGCCGGTCGCAAGCCCCACTTCCGGCACCCTCGGAGTTCACATCGCTGAACCGCTTAACAAATCATGGGAACCGTCCGCCGCGCCTCGCCGCCCGGCCATCCGCCGTCGCGCCGGGACCCGACCGTGCCGGAGGCGGGCACGCGATCACCGTCGGGAGTCATCCGCCTACTTTCGTAGGTGTTTGCCGGCGGTTTGGCCGGGTTACCGTTGCGCCGGTCCGGTGAAAGCGCCGGCCCGATCGCCGCAGGAATGCCTCCGCGTCATTCCGAGGTGATTTCCACGTATTTCCAGTGCCAGTTTTGTCGAACCCTGCGATGAAAGCTGACAAAATGAAGATCCGCACTCTCGGCGCCCTCGTGGGCGTCGCGGTCGGGGCTGCCCTGCTGACCCCCACCGCCTCCGCAGCGCCGGACTACGACCCGGCGATGCTCTCCGCCCTGGCCGCCGAACTGGGCACCTCGCCCGCGCAGGCCGCCGACCGCCTCGACCGGGAGAAGGCCCAGGCCGGCACGCTGGCCGACCTGCGCGACCGCGGCGTCTCCGTGGACGGCGCGTACTTCGACCGCTCGGGCAAGCTCGTGGTCAACACCACCGACGCCGCCGCCGTCACCAAGGCGGGCCTGGCCGCCCGCACCGGTGTGCGCGGCGAGAAGGCGCTGGACGCCCTCACCGCCCGCGTCGAGCAGGCCATCGGCTCCGACATCGCCCAGGTGCAGGCCTTCGGGCCGGACCTGGTGGCCGACCGGGTCGTCGTGACCGTCGAGCCGGACGCCACGTCCGCGCTGGTCGCGAAGCTGTCCCGGATCGACGGCGTCGCCGTCGAGCGGGGCGCCGCGCGGCTGGCCCCGCAGGCCGACGTCGTCCCGGGCCGGATCATGGACCTGGTCCCCGGCACGAACTGCTCGCTGGGCTTCAACGGCACCCGCAACGGCCAGAAGGTGCTGCTGACCGCCGGTCACTGCGTCGAGGGCAACCCCGACATCTACGACGCCAACGGCAACCACATCGGCAAGGGCATCGCCACCCGGTTCCCGTCCTACGACATGGGCCTGATGTCGGTGGACGCCGAGGACACCCAGCGCGCCTACGTCGACACCCGCAAGGGCACCACGGTCGCCGTGCGCGGCATGTCCAAGGCCCCGGTGGGCACCTCGCTGTGCAAGGCGGGCAACACCACCGGGTGGACCTGCGGCACGATCTCCGGCTACAACTACACGGTCCGCTACTCGGGTGAGAGCACGTCCACCCGCGGCCTGGCCCGGTCCACGGTGTGCACCGAGGGCGGCGACAGCGGCGGCGCGTACATCGCCGGCAACACCGCCCAGGGCATGACCTCCGGCGGCCCGGCCGACGGCCACGACTGCGGCTGGAACCAGGGTTCCGGCGCGACCGGCTCCTACTCCTACTACCAGCCGGTGGTGGACGCCGCGAACTACTACGGCGTCACCCTGCTGACCTCCTGATAGAAGTCGGGGATGCGGTGGCACGAGGGCGTGCCACCGCATTCTCATCTGCGCCTCTCGCCCCAGGCGCGCAACGCGCGGAGAACCCGCAGGCCCACCGTCGGAGCCAACGCGCCCAGCCGCGCCATCCCCGCCCGGTGCGCCGGGACCGCCCGCACCAGCCGCCGGCCGCCGAGCATCGCGACCGCCCGGTCGGCGACCTCGTCGGGCGGGAGCAGGCCGCCGCCGGAGAACAGGATCGCGGAGTCGGCGTCGTCGCGGACCCGGTCGACCATCGCGGTGTCGGCGGCGTCCGGGCACAGCGTGTGGACGCGGATCGGCACGCCCGCCAGGTCGAGATCGCCCTGGAGGCTGGTGGAGAAGTTCAGCACGGCCGCCTTGGTCGCCGCGTAGAGCGCCAGGCCCGGGACCGGCCCGTAGGCCGACATCGAGGCGATGTTCAGGATGCGCCCGCCGCTCGCGCGCATGGTCTCCACGGCCACCCGCGACCCGTTGACCACGCCGAGCAGGTTGACCTCGACGACCCGGCGGACCACGTCGTCGTCCTGCTCCCACACGGGCCCGGTGGCCAGCACACCGGCGTTGTTCACCCACACCGCGACCCGCCCGAGCCCCGCGGCGACCCCGGCGACGGCCCGGTGCGCGGCGGGGTCCCGCACGTCGGCCACCACACCCCGCGCCCCGAACCGCGACAGGACGTCCTCGACCACCGGATCCACATCGGTCCCCACGACCACGTACCCGCGCTCGGCCAACCGCCGCGCGATCCCGAGCCCGAACCCGCGCGCCGCTCCGGTCACCACCGCCACATCGCCCATAGCGGGAGATGCAACCACGTCGGGGTGGCGCAGGCGATCAGGCGAACGTGGCGCGGACGACCGCGCCGACCTCCGGACCGGCCGACGCCACCAGGTCACCCGCGGGCGACCACACCGCCGAACGACCCGCCGCCGAGGTGAAGCCCTCGCCGGTCGAGCCGGCGAAGCTCGCCACCGCCACCCACAGGCCGTGCTCGACGGCGATCGCGCGGGCCCGGTCCCACTGGGCGTCGGCGAGGGTGTCGGGCTTGAGGGTGCCGGCGACGTAGGCGTCCACGCCGGCGGCGGCGGTGTCGGTGGCGTGCTGTTCGGTCATGGTGTCCTTGCACACGGCCAGGCCCAGGCGCCGGCCGTCGACGGTGAGCACGCCCGGGGTGGTGCCGGGCCGGAACCGGCGCGCTTCCTGATCGCCCAGCCACATCTTGCGGTAGGCGACGGACGCGCCCGTGCCGTCGACCGCCAGCACCGCGATGTGCGGGCCGTCCACCGGTGCGCCGGCCAGGGCGATCGACCCGGTCTGCGCGCACGCCGTGACCAGCGGTTCCAGGCGCGGGTCGGCGGGGTCGAGGGTCGGCGCGTCGAGGTGGTAGCCGGTCAGGGACAGCTCGGGGAAGACGACCACCCGGGCGCCGGCCGCGCGGACGACCTCGGCGTGGGCCCGCGCGTTGGCCGCTACGTCGTAGGGGTGGCTCGGCGGCTGGGCCACGGCGATCGCGAGGGGTTGCACGGGTGCGCAGCCTATCCGGCAAACGCGCATGTGGGAGCGCTGCCCGTGGGTACACTGCGCGCTTTGCCCGAGCGGGAGAAGGGGTGTGCGGTGGGCGCACCGGTGAGCATCCGGGACGTGGCGACGCGGGCGCGGGTGTCGGTGGGCACCGTGTCCAACGTGCTCAACCGGCCCGACCTGGTCGCGCCGGCGACCCGCGAACGCGTCCTGGGCGCGATCAACGAACTCGGGTTCGTCCGCAACGACGCCGCCCGCCAGCTGCGCTCGGGCACACCCCGCGCCATCGGCCTGGTCGTCCTGGACGTGGGCAACCCGTTCTTCACCGACGTCGCCCGGGGCGTCGAGGACACCGCCAGCGACGCGGGCCACGCGGTCATCCTGTGCAACAGCGACGACTCCGCCCAGCGCGAGGCCCGGCACGTGGAGCTGCTGGCCGAGCAGCGCGTGCACGGCGTGCTGATCACCCCCGTGGACACCGACGCCCCGGTCCGGCGACTGCGCTCGCGAGGCCTTTCGGTCGTGCTGCTGGACCACCCGACCGACAACCCGGACCTGTGCTCGGTGGCCGTGGACGACCGCGCCGGCGGGCGGTTGGCGCTGACGCACCTGATCACCGAGGGCTACCGGCGGATCGTGATGGTGAACGGGCCGGAGAACCTGCACCAGGCGCGGCAGCGGTGGGCGGGCGCGGCCGAGGCCGCGCGGGTGGCCGGGCGGGAGCTGGAGGAGGTGCGCGTGCCGGCGCTGAACGTGGCGGCCGGGCAGCGGGTGGCGCGGGCGTTGCTGGAGCGGGACGTGCGACCGGACGCCGTGTTCTGCGCCAACGACCTGGTGGCGTTGGGGTTGCTCCAGGTGCTGGTGCGGGAGGGGGTGCGGGTGCCGGCCGACATGGCGGTGGTGGGGTACGACGACATCGACTTCGCGGCTGCGGCGGCCGTGCCGTTGACGTCGGTGCGGCAGCCACGGGAGTTGATCGGGCGGACGGCGGCGTCGTTGGTGATCGAGGAGACGATGGCTCCGGGGGAGCACACGCACCGGCACGTCCAGTTCCGGCCCGAGCTGGTGGTCCGCGAGTCCAGCCGCCGCGGCCGTCCCACCTGAGCTTCCGCCCGACCCGACCGCCGACCCGACCGCCGACCCTCCAAGCCGCCCTGAAGCGCCGGTTGTCCATCCGGCCGGCTCGCGGCAGATCGCCACCACCGTGGACCTCGGCAAGTACGAGTTCGCCTTCCCCTCCTCCTCCCCGGCCGCGCAGAAGATCCAGCGCGACACGCGGTCGACGGCCACCGCGCCGAGGCCGTGCGGACGATGGCCGCGACCGTGGAGTCGCTGTCGCGGGAGATCCGCCGCGCCGAGGAGCACCTGCGGCGCTCGCACGAGGGGGACCGATGAGGAAGGCACTGGCGTTCCTGCTGGTGGCGGGGCTGCTGACGGCGTGCACCGACGACCCGGCCGACCCCGGGCAGCCGGTCGGCCCGGCCGAACCGGGCACGCTGCGCGTCCTGGCGGGCAGCGAGCTGGCCGACATGCGGCCCGTGCTGGAGGAGGCGGCCAAGGCCACCGGGGTGAGCGTGGAGTTCAGCTTCACCGGCACCGCGGGCGTGTCGTGGAGCCTGGGCGCGGCCGACGGGGGACACCTGGACCGGGCGGTGGCGGCGGGCGTGGTGGACTACGGCCTGATGAACGGCCTGCTCACCGGTCGAGCAGGGTGACGAACGCGGCCAGGTCGTAGCGCCGCTCGCCGAGGGTGACGGCGCCGGTCGCGGCGTCCAGCACGACCGGCCGCCCGTCACCGTCCACACCGACCACGAGCCCACCGCCCACAGTGGACGTCTCGTCCGGCCGGAAGACCGTCAGGAACGTGCCGTCGGCCAGGAACCCGGCCCGCAACCACGACTCGCCCGCCAGGTGTTCGCGCCACGCGGCGGGCAGGTCGGGGCCGTCCACCCCGGCCCGGAACTCGGCGTCGCGGACGATCGGTCCGACGATGTGGGCGTTGAACTCGTCCAGGTCCTCGGCGGGCACCCAGTGCTCCAGCACGTCCCGACCGCCCGCCTGCTGCACGGGGTAGCGGGCCAGGAACGCGGCGTCCACGTCGAACCGGGTCACGTACCCGACCCCTTCGGCGGGCACGTTCCACTCGCGCGCGATCTTCACCGCGTACCAGCGGTTGGCCACCGGGTAGAAGATCGGCTGGTCGGGCAGGCGCGGCGGCCAGGCGCGCCACCCGGAGGCGGCCACGAGGTCCAGCTCGGCCTGCCCGGTCGGCCGCCACAGGGTCACGGTGTCGGTCACCCGCGGCAGCGTAGGTCACCGCGGTCAGGTGGCGGGAGCGGATTCCTCCGGGGCCACCACCGTGGTCGCGGGCCGCAGGAACTTCCCGCGCCGCCGCACCGGTTCGACGGCTTCCGGGCCGCCGGTCGGCAGCCGGTACGGTTCGGCGGCGTCGAGGTCCACCCGGTAGCCCAGGTCGATCAGCGAGGCGGCGGTCAGGCGGCTGATCGGGTTGCCGACCCCGCCGATCGCGCTGGACATCAGCTCGTTGCGGAACACCGACTCGCGCCAGTGGCTGTCCCGGCTGCCGTCGCCGCCCTCGTTCTCCACCGGCACCGTCTCGAACTCGCCGTCGCCCTGCAACGCCTCGTACTCGACCATCGCCACGCGCCCGGTGTAGCGGGGGTCCGGCGAACCGGGGCCGGCCACGAGCCCTTCCCAGAGCGTGCCGATGCCCAGCACGTGCCCCATCTCGTGGGTGATGACGTCCACCAGCGTGCCCTCGCCCTCCATCTGCGCGAGGTCGGCGGAGTCGAACCGCATCACCCCGCGACACGGCGGCCCACCCACCCGGACGTGCGTCGGCCCGGCTTCGCCGAGCACGTTCCCGACGCCGTCGATCGCGGTCCCCTCGGCGAGGATCAGCACGTCGTCGATCCGCTCGCCGTCGAGGGTGACGTCGGGGAGGTCCCCGACGATGATCCGCGCCCACCGGTCGGCGGCCCGCTTGAACGCCGCCTTCTGCGTCTCGCTCAAGCCGCCGACGAACTTCACCGTGATGGTGAACGGCGAGGTCGTCTCGGCGACTTCCAGCGCGCGTCCGGCGTCGGCACGCGCTTCGTAGACTTCGTACTCGGCCATGATCCCGTCCCCAATCGGCCGCGGGTCGTGTGCCTGTTCTGTCGTCCGCGACCGCAAGGCGTAACGGAGGTTCACCCGTTCGGACTACGGAGATACGTCAGAACGGCGAGGACGCGGCGGTTGGTGTCGTCGTCCGGCGGGAGGTGGAGCTTGGCCAGGATGTTGCCCACGTGCTTGCCCACGGCCGCCTCGCTGACGACCAACCGGCGGGCGATGGCGGTGTTCGACAGGCCTTCCGCGAGCAGGGACAGGACTTCGCGTTCGCGGGGCGAGAGGCGGTCCAGGGGGTCTCGGCGGCGGGACAGGAGCCGGCGCACGACCTCCGGGTCCACGGCCGTGCCGCCGGAGGCCACGCGGTGCAGGGTGGCCGCGAAGTCCTCCACGTCGACCACCCGGTCCTTGAGCAGGTAGCCGACGCCGCCGCCCGCGTCGAGCAGGTCGGCGGCCAGGCCCCGGTCCACGTACTGGCTCAGCGCCACCACCGGCAGGCCCGGGTGGTCGCGGCGCAACGCCACGGCCGCGCGCAGGCCCTCGTCGCTGAACCCCGGCGGCATCCGCACGTCGGTCAGCACCAGGTCGGGCCGGTGCCGGGCGACGGCCGCGAGCAGCGCGTCGGCGTCCCCGACGGCGGCGACCACGTCCAGGCCGAACCGCGCCAGCAGGCCCGCCAACCCCTCGCGCAGCAGCACGCCGTCCTCGGCCAGGACTACGCGGACCACGGCAGCTCCACCCGCACCACCGTGGGCCCGCCGGCCGGGCTGGACAGCGCCATCCGCCCGTCGAGCACCGCGACCCGGTCGGCCAGGCCGGTCAGCCCGGTCCCGTCCGCCGGGTCGGCCCCGCCGCGCCCGTCGTCGCGCACCTCCACCACCAGCACCCGGTCCAGGGTGGACGCGGTGACCGACGCCGACGACGCGCCGCTGTGCCGGGCGACGTTGGTCAGCGCCTCGGCGACCACGAAGTACGCGGTGGACTCGACGTGCGGCGGCAGCCGGGGCAGGTCGGCGCGGACGTCCACCGGCACCGGTCCCCGGTCGGCGAGGTCCTCCAGCGCCGCCGCCAACCCCCGGTCGGCCAGCACCTTCGGGTGGATGCCGCGCACGAGTTCCCGCAGCTCGGCCATCAGCCGCTTCGCCTCCTCGTGCGCCCGCGTGACGTGCTCGTGCGCGGGGGAGTCGGCGGGCACGTCCAGCCGCGCCAGGCCCAGCCGCAGCGTCAACCCGACCAACTTCTCCTGCGCACCGTCGTGCAGGTCGCGCTCGATGCGCCGCCGCTCGGCGTCGAACCCGTCCACCAGCCGCGCCCGCGACCGCGCCACCTCCACCAGCCGCTCGTCGTCGTGCAGCAACGCCCGCGTGACGGCGGCGTGCGCGGCGGCGACCAGCGACCACACGTAGGGCACCACCGGCAGCACCGCCAACCCGATCGCCGCATACCCGAACGACTCGGCGACCGAGTCCGTCACCACGAACCCCAACGCCACCGGACCGTCCTCGCCCATCACCAACAACGGTCCGGCCAGCAGCACGAACGGCGAAGCCGCGACCAGGAACGCCGGCACGTACACCAGCGGCCCCAACGTCAGCAGCAGCACGGCGTAGGCGACCTCCCGCCACGTCGCCGCGTCCCGGTACCCGGTGGGCCGGTGGTGCGGCACGAGCCGCGGGTCGAGCAGCCGCAACCGCCGCCGCTCCAGCCGCGCGAGCGGACGCGCCACCCACGGCAGCCCCGCGCCCACCACCGCCAACCCGACCACCGCGAACGCCACCCGCGCACCGACCGACTGCGTGGGCGACAACGCCAGGAACCCCGGCAGGCTCAACAGCCCGACCGGCACCGCGACGACGGCGGCCACGACCGGCGTGCCCGCCACGAACGCCAACGCCCGCCACGGCCACCGGGTGAGCGGGAAGTCCCGCCGCCGCAACGCTTTCCAGAAGATCACCCGGGCGACGCTAGTGCAGGCGGGGCGCGCTGTCGGTGGGTTCGCGCGTAGTCCCGGGGTAGGCCTGGCCATACCCCCGCGACGCCGTCCAGGGGTAGTGATCGACCGGCCGGTGCCGGGGTTGGCTGACCGGCATGACGATCACCGCGACCCGGACCCGAGGCGTCCGGGTGTTCCTCCTGCTGACCTTCGCCTTCTCCTGGGCGGGCATGATCGGCGCGGCCGTGCTCGGGTACTCGCTGGTCAGCCCGTGGGTGCAGCTGCCGTTCGCGTTCACGCCGGCGATCGCGGCGCTGGTGGTGCGGCTGCGCGGGGAGGGGTTCGCCGACGCCGGCCTGGCGTTGCGGTTGCGGCAGGCGTGGCGGCACTACCTGCTGGCGTGGCTGGCGCCGTTCGCGATGGTGGCGGTGGCGGCGGGGGTCGCCGTGGCGTTCGGGCTGGGTCTCGCCCCGCCGGACTGGTCGTCGGTCGTGGTGCTGCTGGTCGCGGTGCCGCTGTTGACGCCGGTGTACTGGGGCGAGGAGTTCGGGTGGACCAGCTACCTGCGGCTGCGGCTGTTCCCGGGCCGGCCGACGGCGGCGACGCTCGCGACCGGGTTGATCTGGGCGGTGTGGCACTACCCGTTGGCGTTCACCGACTACATCCGGTTCGACAACGTCCTGATCGGACTGTCGGTGTGGACGGTGTCGTTCCTGTGCCAGGAGGTGGTGCTGAGCTGGTTGCGCCTGGCCAGCGGCACGGTGTGGACGGCGAGCCTGGCCCACGCGGGCAACAACATGGTGCTGTCGCTGCTGGTCGGGGCGCTGCTGCCGGGGGTGGAGGCGACCGTGGTGACGGTGGTGCTGAGCGTGCCGGTCGCGGTGGTGGCGGGGTGGCTGCTGGTCACCGGTCGGACGGGTGGGCGGTGACCAGGAGGAGCGCGTCGAGCAGGCGGTGCCAGTCGCGTTCGGCGGGTTCGCGGCCGGTCAGGCGGCCCAGGCGGGCGAGGACGTCGAGCAGGGCGGCGGCGAGTTCGTCCTCGGGTGCGCCGGTGTGGTGGGCGAGTGTCGCCACGTCCTGCCGGAACCGCGTGCCGCGTCCCAGCCGGACCAGGCTCGCGGGCAGTTCGGGTGGGGCGGGGGAGGGGCCGAGGTCGACGTTGAGCGTCGTGCCGAGGGCTTCGGCGAGGCGGCGCAACGCGTCGACGGTCGGGTTGCCCCGGTCGTTCTCCAGGTTCGCCACGTACGGGACGGACAACCCGGCGTCCGCCGCCACCGCCGCGACCGTGCGCCCACTGGCCGCGCGCAACGCCCGCAGCCGTGCTCCGAGACCCATCGCCACCTCATCTTGACAGAACACTTCACCCGCTGGCTATCTTGTGAGGATAGCGCAGAGGGGGCTGCCGGTGTTCGTGGCGTTGCGGGTGCGGGACTTCCGGCTGCTGTGGGCGGGCCGGGCCGTGGGTGCGCTGGGGACGTGGCTGCTGGTGGTGGCCGTGCCCCTGCACGTCCTGCACCTGACCGGCTCGCCCACCGCCGCCGGCTTGACCCTGGCCGCCGAGTTCCTGCCGCCGGTGGTCCTGGGTGCGGCGGCCGGGGCCGTGGTGGACCGGTGGGACCGGCGGGCGGTGCTGGTGGCGGCGGACGTGCTGCGGGCGGCGGCGGTGGCGCTGTTGTTGCTGGTGCGCGAGGCGGACGACGTGTGGCTGGTGTACGTGGCGCTGGTGCTGGAGGGCGTCGGCACGGCGGTGTTCCGCCCGGCCGTGCAGGCCCACGTGCCGGCGATCGTGGGCACCGGCCCGCTGCTGTCGGCGGCGAACTCCCTCACCACCGCGACCGACGGCACGATCCGCCTGGTCGGCGCGCCCTTGGGGGGTGTGTTGCTGGGCGTGGCGGGCTGGGAGGCGCTGGTGGCCCTGGACGTGCTGAGCTACCTGCTCTCCGCCCTCGCCATCAGCCGCACTGTCGTACCCCGCCGGGACAATGGACCCCAGGGGCGCTCAGAGCCGACTGTCGTACCCGTGCGGGACAATGAGTCCCGGGGGCGCTCAAGCCCGACTGTCGTACCTCCGTGGGACAATGAGCCCCAGGGGCGCCCAAGCCCGACTGTCGTACCTTCGTGCGAGAATGAGCCCCAGGGGCGCTCAGGCTTGAATGTCGTACCCCCGTGGGAGAATGGAGACGGGGGCCGGAGGCCGCACCCCAGGCGCTGGCGCGACCTGCTCGCGGGCGCGCGGTTCCTGCGCCGCGATCGGACGGCCGGCGCGTTGTTCCTGGTCACCGTGCTCTTCCTGGGCGCGAACGCCGCCCTCACCGCGCTGCTCGTCCCGCACACCGCCACCGCGCTCGGCGGCCCCACCGAGACCGGCCTGGTGCTGTCCGGTCTCGGCGTCGGCTTCCTGCTCGGCGCACCCGCGACCCACCGCCTCCGCCGCCGGCCGGCCCCGCTGCTCGGCGGCGCGCTCACCGGCACTGCGGCGGGCTGCGCGCTGCTGTTCGCCGCACCCACCGTGCCGACCGCTCTCGGCGCGGCGGTGGTGGTGGGCGCGTTCGGGTCGGCCGCGCTCACCACCACCCAGACCCTCCTGCAACGCCTCACCCCGAACGCCGTCCTCGGCCGGGTCGGCGCGGCGGTGTTCACCGGTGAGGCGGTGGCGACGTTCGCGGGCGCGCTGGCCGGAGCGGCTGCCGCCGGCAACACCCCCGCCGCCGTGGCCGGGGCCTGCGCCACCACCCTCGGGGCCGCAGCGGTAGCGCTGAAAGCGTTGCCACGCGAAGAGGTCCCGGTGGACGACCACCGGGACCCCGTCACGCGCTAGGCCTGCTTCGACCACCAGGCGCGACCGGCCTCGCCCAACGTCGAGATCGGGTCGTAGTACGGGTACCGGCGGTCGAGGGCGTCCGGGTCCTCCAGCTCGATGCCGGTGCGGTAGTTCTTGGTCCAGTACGAGATGCCCAGCTCGCGGTCGTACTCGGCGACCTGGTGCACCCACCGCTTGCCCACGTACGGCACGTCGCACACGATGCGCGGCGTCGCGTAGCCGGGCAGGTAGCCCATGATCGCGTGCTGCAACTCCTGCGCCTCCCACACCGCCACGCGCCAGTGCTCGGCGTTGGGGATCATGTCGCACATGTAGAAGTAGTACGGCAGGATGTTCGCCTCGCCCTGCAACGCGAAGCACAGGTCGAGCAGGTCGTCCGGCGTCGCGTTGACGCCCTTCATCAGTACGCCCTGGTTGCGCACGTCCCGCACGCCGACGTCCAGCGCCGTCCGCGCCGCCTCCGCGACCAGCGGGGTCACCGACTGCGCGTGGTTGACGTGGGTGTGGATCGCCAGGTTCACGCCGCGGCGGTGGGCGGTGCGGGCCACGCGCTCCATGCCCTCCACGACGCGCGGCTGGAGCCAGTGCTGCGGCAGCCCGGCGAGCGCCTTGGTGGCCAGCCGGACGTCGCGCACGGTCTCGATGTCCAGCAGCCGCATCAGGAACGACTCCAGCTGCGGCCACGGCACGTTCGCCACGTCGCCGCCGGAGACCACCACGTCCCGCACGCCCGGCGTGCGCTTCAGGTAGTCGATCATCTGGTCCTGCCGGTCCACCGGCTTGAGCAGCAGCTTGTGCTTCTGCACCTGCGGGGTGGAGTTGCCGACCAGGTCCATGCGCGTGCAGTGCCCGCAGTACTGGGGGCACGTGGAGACCAGCTCGGCCAGCACCTTGGTCGGGTAGCGGTGGGTCAGGCCCTCGACCACCCACATCTCCGCCTCGTGCAGCGAGTCCCGCGACGAGTGGGGGTGGCTCGGCCAGTGCGGGTCGCGGTCGGAGCGGACCGGGATCATGTACCGGCGCACCGGGTCGGCGAAGAACGCGTCGGTGAAGTCCGCGGGCGCGGCGTCGGGCGCCATGGTGTTGAGCATCTGCGGCGGCACCAGCATGGACATCGTGGCGAGGTCGGCCTGGTCGGCGGCCAACTCGTCGTAGAACCGCTCGTCGAGCAGGTCACCCATCACGGTGCGCAGCTGCTTGACGTTCTTCACGCAGTTCACCCGCTGCCACTGGGCGTCCCGCCACTGGGCGTCGGTGACCTGCCGCCAGCCGGGGAACCGCCGCCAGTCGGGCTCGATCAGCTCGCGACGGACGTAGGTGTACGGCTGGAGGTCGGGTCGCGGCACCGCGGGCACGACGTCGTGTAGCGCAGTCATCCATGCTCCCTACCCGTTGAGTGGCGTAAAGATATGCTGCCAGAGGGGCCGTTCGACGTAAATATTTCGGCAGGGAGAGTTTTGGGCCGTTCGTTCGTTGGTCGGGTATGCGCGTGTTCGCGGTAGTGCTGATCGGTCTCGCCGTCGAGTTGCTGACCTTGGTGTGGGCGGCCGGGACGTGGGGTTTCCTGCCCACGCTCGGGCTGCTGGTCCTCGGCGGCGTCGTCGGCTCGGTGCTCATGCGCCGGGAGGGCGCGCGCACGATGGCGGCCTTCGCCGAGGCCATGCGCACCCGCCGCGCGCCCCACCAGGAGATCGCCGACGGCGTCCTCATCGCGGCGGCCGGCTTCCTGATCATCGTGCCGGGCTTCCTCAGCGACGTGGCGGGCCTGTTCCTGCTCTTCCCGCCCACCCGCCGCCTGATCAGCAGGCGCATCGCCCGCCGCTCCGAACAGCGCGAACGCGAGATGACCCTGAACCTGCGCTACGGCCGCCCGCCGACCGCCGGCGGCGTGGTGATCGACGGCGACGTGGTCGACATCCGCCCAGACGACATCCGCCCAGCCGACCCGAAACCCGCGCAGCGCCCCGAACTGACCTGACCGCCGCCCCGGTCCCGCCGATCGCGCGGTGTCACGGCCGGCCGTCGCGGGTACCACACAAGCCATGACGGTCATCGGTGTGCACGCCTCGCACGAGCAAGTTCACCCGTCCGAGCTGCTCAGGGCCGTGAAGCGCGCGGAACAGGTCGGGTTCGACGCCGCCATGTCGTCCGACCACTTCTCGCCGTGGAGCGCCCGCCAGGGCCAGTCCGGGTTCGCCTGGTCGTGGCTCGGCGCGGCCCTGGAGGGCACCAGCCTGCCGTTCGGCGTGGTCAACGCGCCGGGGCAGCGGTACCACCCCGCGGTCATCGCGCAGGCCATCGGCACGCTCGCCGCCATGTACCCCGGCCGGTTCTGGGCCGCGCTGGGGACCGGTGAGGCCAGCAACGAGCACATCACCGGGCAGCGGTGGCCCCGCAAGGAGGTCCGCACCGCCCGGCTGCGCGAGTGCGTCGACGTCATCCGCGCGCTGCTCAACGGCGAGGAGGTCAGCCACGACGGCCTGGTCACCGTCGACCGCGCCCGCGTCTGGACGCGGCCAGGGGAGCCACCCAAGCTGCTGGGCGCGGCGGTCAGCGTGGAGACCGCGCGGCAGCACGCCGAGTGGGCCGACGGGCTGATCACCGTCAACGGGCCCGTCGAGCACCTGCGCAAGGTCGTCGAGGCGTACCGGGGCGCGGGCGGCATCGGCAAGCTGTGCCTGCAGGTGCACCTGAGCTGGGCGCCCACCGAGGAACAGGCCCTGGCCACCGCGCACGAGCAGTGGCGGTCCAACGTGTTCGCCCCGCCGGTGTGCTGGGACGTCGACACCGCCGAGCAGTTCGACGTGATCTCCGCGGACGTCACCCCCGAGCAGGTCGCGCGCACCGTCAACGTCTCCGCCGACCTCGCCGAGCACGCCGCGCGGATCACCGGGTACGTCGAGCTGGGCTTCGACGAGATCTACCTGCACCACGTCGGCCAGGAGCAGGACCGGTTCCTCGACGCGTTCGGCGAGCACGTCCTGCCGGAGGTGGGCCGGTGAAGCTCACCCGGACCGCCGACCTGTGGTGGAAGAACGCCGTCGTCTACTGCCTGGACGTGGAGACCTTCCACGACTCCGACGGCGACGGCCACGGCGACTTCCGCGGCCTGACCCAGAAGATCGACCACCTGCACAACCTGGGCGTGACGTGCGTCTGGCTGATGCCGTTCTACCCCTCGCCCGACCGCGACGACGGCTACGACATCACCGACTTCTACGGCGTGGACCCGCGCCTGGGCACGCACGGCGACTTCGTGGAGTTCGTCCGCACCGCCCGCGACCGCGGCATGCGCGTGATCGCCGACCTGGTGGTCAACCACACCTCCGACCAGCACCCGTGGTTCGAGGAAGCCCGGTCGTCGCGGGACAACCCGCGCCGCGACTGGTACGTGTGGCGCGACCAGCCGCCGCCGGACGCGGAGAAGGGCGTGGTCTTCCCCGACCAGGAGAAGTCCCTGTGGGAGCTGGACAAGAAGACCGGCCAGTACTACCTGCACCGGTTCTACAAACACCAGCCGGACCTCAACGTCGCCAACCCCGAGGTGCGCGACGAGATCGCCCGCGTCATGGGGTTCTGGATGGAGCTGGGCCTGTCGGGGTTCCGCGTGGACGCGGTGCCGTTCCTGCTGGAGGCCCCGGTCCAGGACCTGCCCGACCCGCACGACTACCTGTGCGACCTGCGGGCGTTCCTGTCGCGGCGCAACGGTGAGGGTGTGCTGTTGGGTGAGGTGAACCTGCCTTACACCGACACGATGAAGTTCTTCGGCAGTGTCGACGGCGTCGGCGACGAGCTGCACATGTGCTTCGACTTCATCGGCATGCAGCAGATGTACCTGTCGTTGGCCCGCAAGGACGCCAGCCCGTTGACCCATGCGTTGAAGGAACGCCCCCTGCCGCCGCGCGACTGCCACTGGGCGACGTTCGTGCGCAACCACGACGAGTTGACGCTGGACAAGCTGACCGAGTCGGAGCGGCAGGAGGTCTTCGACGCCTTCGGGCCGGATCCGGACATGCAGCTGTACGGGCGGGGGTTGCGCCGACGCCTGCCGTCCATGCTGGGCGGTGACCTGCGGCGCATCAAGATGGTCTACAGCCTGCTGTTCACGCTTCCGGGGACGCCGGTGTTGTTCTACGGCGAGGAAGTCGGCATGACCGAGGACCTGTCGCAGGAGGGGCGGCTGGCCGTGCGGACCCCGATGTGGTGGGACGCGGCTCGGGAGCAGCGCCACGACGACGGGTCGCTGTTGGCGTGGATCAAGAAGTTGATCAAGGGGTATCGGGACTGCCCGGAGCTGGCCTGGGGGACGTTCCAGGTGATCGACGCTCCGGAGCCGGGGGTGTTGGCGCACCGGTGCGACATCGACGGCGGGACGGTGGTGGCGGTGCACAACCTGGGCGACGCGGAGGTCCAGGTCGACCTGTCCAGTGTGGAGGGTGAGCTGACCGACGTGTTCACCGAGGAGCCGGTGAAGCCGAAGGTCGCGCTGGAGCCCTACGGGTGCCGCTGGCTGCGCGCCTGGGCGGACGGGGCTCAGGTCAACCGGTAGCCGTGGGCGGGGCGGTTGGCCATCCCGTAGCGGGGTTGG
Source organism: Saccharothrix mutabilis subsp. mutabilis (assembly GCF_039521145.1). Taxonomy (NCBI): domain Bacteria; kingdom Bacillati; phylum Actinomycetota; class Actinomycetes; order Pseudonocardiales; family Pseudonocardiaceae; genus Saccharothrix; species Saccharothrix mutabilis. The sequence goes on along the minus strand of NZ_BAAABU010000003.1, from coordinate 627,412 downwards.
ACTTCCGCCTTGCCCACCGCCACCAGGTGTTCCAGGTAGCGGCGGGCGCTGACGCGGGACAACCCGGCCCGCTCCCCGACCTCCTGCGCCGACAGGTCCGTCGGGCTGTCCCGCAGCGCCTCGGTCACCAACCGCAGCGTCACCGCCGACAACCCCTTCGGCAGGCCCGACCGCGGCCGGTGCTGCAACAGTTGGTCCACCTCGTCCTGGTCCAGCCACTGCCCGAGCCGTTGCACCTCCAGCCGCCGCGCCAGGTACTCCCGCATCCGATCGAGGAAAGCCGTGCGGGTGAACGGCTTGACCAGGTAGTGGTCCACGCCCCGGGACATGGCCTGCCGCACGGTCTCCCGCTCCCGCGCCGCCGTCACCGCGATGACGTCCACCGGCGGCCCCGACCGCGACCGCAGCCGCGCCAGCACCTCCAAGCCCGAGATGTCGGGCAGGTGGATGTCCAGCAGCACCAGGTCCGGCCGCAACGACTCCACCGCCCGCAGCGCCTCACCGCCGCCGTGCGCCTCGCCCACGACCGTGAACTCCGGCAGCGCCTCCAGGAACGCCCGGTGCACGGCGGCCACCGCGAAGTCGTCGTCCACCACCAACGTCCGCACGGTCATCGGACACCTCCATCCGGCAGCCACACGTCGAACGACGCGCCGCCCAGCTCCGAGTCGGAGATCTCCACCCGACCACTGCGCCGCGTGACCACCCGGGACACCAACGCCAACCCGATCCCCCGCCCGTGCGCGCCCTCCGGCGCCTTCGAACTCACGCCCAACGTGAAGATCCGCCCCCGCTGCGAGTGCTCGACCCCCGGGCCGTCGTCGTCCACGACCATCCGCACCCCGTCCGACGACGACCGCACCAGCACCCGCACCGTCCCGCCCGGGTCCACCGCGTCGACCGCGTTGTCCACCAGGTTGCCCAGCACCGTCAACGCGTCGTCACCGGTGCGGGCCGCGACCGCCGAGGACGGGTCCAGCCGCAGCGCCACGCCCCGCTCGTGCGCGGTGGACGACTTGGCCAGCAGCAGCGCCGCCAGCGCCGGGTCGGCGACCGCGCCGGAGATGATGTCCGAGGTCAGCGAGCCCGTCCCGCCGACGCGTTCGATGTAGGCCACCGCCTCCGCCCGCCGGTCCAGCTCGACCAGGCCGCCGATCACGTGCAGGTGGTTGGAGAACTCGTGCGCCTGCGCGCGCAGCACCTCGGTGACCGTCCGCTGCCCGTCGAGCTGCCGCAACGCGTCGTGCAGCTCGGTCCGGTCGCGCAACGTCAGCACCACGCCCACCGGGCGGCCGTGGGTCTTGGCGGTCATGCGGTTGGCGACCAGGACCCGTTCGCCGGCCAGCACCAACCGGTCGGCCACGTCGTCCACGCCGCGGGCCAGGTCGAGCAGGCCGCCGTCCTCCAGCACCTCGGCCGCGGGCCGGCCGGTCGGGTCCTCGGTCAGGCCGAGCAGGCGCACCGCCTCGTCGTTGACCAGCGCCAACCGCTCCCGGTCGTCCACGGCGACCACGCCCTCGCGGATGCCGTGCAGCATCGCGTCGCGGGTCTCCAGCAACTGCGCGATCTCGGCCGGTTCCAACTTGAACGTCCGCCGCCGCACCAACTGGGTCACCAGCGCCGCGCCCAGCACGCCCACCAGCGCCGCGGCGGCCAGCCAGCCGATCAGCTCGGGCAGGTCCTCGGCCAGGTCCGCGGACAGCTCGCTCTCCAGGATGCCGACCGACGCCATGCCGATGATCTGCCCGTCGGCGGCGCGGATCGGCACCTTCGCCCGCAGCGACGTGCCCAGCGTGCCGGTCTCGGTCCCGACGAACACGTTGCCCGACAACGCCGAACTCGGATCGGTGGAGACGCGTTCCCCTATCCGCCGCGGGTCCGGGTGGGCGTAGCGGACCCCGTTGCGGTCGGTGACGACCACGTAGGTCACGCCGGAGGCCTTGCGGATCAGCTCCGCCAACGGCTGGATGGTGGCCGACGGCTCGGGCGCGCCGAAGGCCTCCACGACCGTGGGCAGCCGCGCCACGCTCTCCGCGACCGACAGCATCCGGTCCTTGTAGGCCTCCCGGATCCGGTCGGACTGCAACTTCGCCGCCAGCAGACCCGCCGCGCACGTCGTCACCAGCACGATGACCACCTGCAACACGAGCAGGGACCACCCGAGGGGGACGGTGCGGCGACGCATGGCAGGCATTCTGGCGCACGCCGTGTGAGACCGGCCACGACCTAAACGACCAATACGGCCCTTACGACCGATGCCTTACCGCGCCGGCGCGCCGCTCCTACCGTTCCCGCCCAACCAGGGCGACGACGCCCCGGTGGGAACGTGGAGGCATTCGATGGCAGCACAGCACACCCGACTGGTCGCGGCGGTCGTCGCCGCGGGCCTGGTGCTCGCGGGGTGTGGGGGAGGCGCGAAGTCGGCGAGCGGGGAGATCACCAAGCTGGAGATCATGGCCCCGGCCGACCCGGGCGGCGGCTGGGACCAGACCGCCCGCGCCATCCAGGCCGCGGTCACCGGCGGCGGGCTGGTCAAGTCGGCGCAGGTCAGCAACGTCGGCGGGGCGGGCGGCACGGTCGGTCTGCAGAAGCTGGCCACCGAGAAGTCCGAGTCCTACCTGATGGTCACCGGCCTGGTCATGGTCGGCGCGGTGGAGACCAACGGCGTGGACAAGCGGCTGGAGGACACCACCCCGATCGCGCGGCTGACCGCCGAGGAGGAGGTGGTCGTCGTCCCGGCCGACTCGCCGCACCAGAGCATCGAGGACCTGCTCAAGGCCGTCGAGGAGAAGGGCCAGGGCGTGTCGATCACCGGCGGCTCGGCCGGCGGCACCGACCACATCCTCGCCGCGATGCTGCTCAAGGCCAAGGGCATCGACCCGGCCAAGCTCAACTACGTGCCCTACTCCGGCGGCGGCGAGTCGCTCGCGGCGCTGCTGGGCAAGAAGGTGGACGCGGGCATCTCCGGCGTCGGCGAGTACAAGGAGCAGATCAAGGCGGGCAAGCTGCGCGCCCTGGGCACCTCCGGCGCGAACCCGCACCCGGACCTGAACGTGCCGACGTTCAAGAACCTGGGCACCGGCGTGGAGCTGATCAACTGGCGCGGCGTGGTGGCGCCCGGCTCGATCTCGCCGGCGGCCAAGGAGCGGCTGGTCAAGCTGATCACCGACATGCACGCAGGCCCCCAGTGGCAGGAGGAGCTGAAGAAGAAGGGCTGGACCGACACGTTCCTGACCGGCCACGAGTTCTCCAAGTTCCTCACCGTGGAGATCGGCCGCATCAAGCCGGTCCTCCAGGACATCGGCCTGGTCAAGTGACCACCGGCACCGCACCGCGGGAGGCCTCGGCGAAGGTCGAGGAGTACGTCTTCGGCGGCCTGGTCGCGGCGCTGGGCGTGTTCACCCTGGTGGACGCGGGCACCATCGCCTCGACCCGCGACGCCGTGGGCGCCCGCGCGTTCCCGTACGCGGTGGGGGTGTTGTTGCTGGTCACGGGCGTGGCGGCGATCGTGGCCACGGCCCGGGGCCGGCTGGGCGAGGCAGAGGAGGGCGAGGACGTCGACACCGCCGTGCGCACCGACTGGCTGACCGTGGCCAAGCTGGTGGCCCTGCTGGTGGCGCACCTGGTGCTGATCGACGTGGTCGGCTGGCCGGTCGCGGCGGCCGTGCTGTTCTGCGGGGCGGCGTGGGCGTTGGGCGCGGTGTGGTGGAAGGCGCTGGCGGTGGCCGTGGTGCTGGCGCTGGTGGTGCAGGTGGTGTTCGCGTCCGGGCTGGGCCTGTCGCTGCCGGCGGGCGTGTTCGAGGGGGTGCCGCTGCTCGATGGGTAGCCTCACCGCCCTGCTGGAGGGCTTCGCGACCGCCGCGCAGCCCGAGTACCTGCTCTACGCCCTGCTGGGCGTCACCCTCGGCACCGCCGTGGGCGTGCTGCCGGGCATCGGCCCGGCGATGACGGTGGCGCTGCTGCTGCCGCTGACCTACTCGCTGGAGCCGACCGCCGCGTTGATCATCTTCGCGGGCATCTACTACGGCGGCATGTACGGCGGGTCGACGACCTCGATCCTGCTGAACACGCCCGGCGAGTCGTCCTCCATCGTCACCGCCCTGGAGGGCAACCGGATGGCCCGCGCCGGCCGGGGCGCGGCGGCGCTGGCCACGGCGGCGATCGGGTCGTTCGTGGCGGGCACCATCGCGACGGTGCTGCTCACGGCGTTGGCGCCGACCATCGCCGACGTCGCGGTGACGCTGGGCCCGGCGGACTACGTGGCGCTGATGGTGGTGGCGTTCGCGACGGTCGCGGCGCTGCTGGGCTCCTCGCCGGCGCGCGGGCTGGCGTCGCTGGGCGTCGGCCTGTTCCTGGGCCTGGTCGGGACGGACACGTTGTCCGGTCAGTCGCGGTTCACCCTCGGGGTGCCGACACTGGCCGACGGGATCGACGTCGTGGTCGTCGCGGTCGGCGTGTTCGCGGTCGGTGAGGCGCTCCACGTGGCCTCCCGGCTGCGGCACGGCCCGGTCGAGGTGGTGCCGGTGGGCGGGAAGTGGAACACCGGCGAGTTCTGGCGGCGGTCGTGGAGGCCGTGGCTGCGCGGCACGTTCATCGGGTTCCCGGTCGGCACGGTGCCGGCGGGCGGCGCGGACGTCTCGACGTTCCTGTCCTACGCGGCGGAGAAGAAGCTGTCCAAGCGGTCCGACGAGTTCGGCAAGGGCGCGATCGAGGGCGTGGCCGGGCCGGAGGCGGCGAACAACGCGGCGGCGGCGGGCGTGCTGGTGCCGCTGCTGACGCTGGGGCTGCCGACGACGGCGACGGCGGCGGTGATCGTGGCGGCGTTCCAGAGCTACGGCATCCAGCCCGGCCCGCTGCTGTTCACCACCAACTCGGCGATGGTGTGGGCGCTGATCGCGTCGCTCTACATCGGCAACGTGATGCTGCTGGTGCTCAACCTGCCGCTGGTGAAGATCTGGGTGAAGGTCCTGCAGATCCCGCGCCCGTACCTGTACGCGGGGATCCTGCTGTTCGCCGCGCTGGGCACCTACGCGGTGAACTTCGTGGTGGACGACCTGGTGGTCCTGTTGATCATCGGTGTGGTCGGGTTCTTCATGCGCCGGCACGGCTACCCCGTGGCGCCGCTGGTGGTGGGCCTGATCCTGGGGCCGATGGCGGAGGAGCAGGTGCGCCGGACGCTGCAGATCAGCGAAGGCGACCCGACCGCCCTGGTGACCAGCCCGTTCGCGGCGGCGGCCTACGTGCTGCTCGCCGCGGCGCTCACCGTGGCGGCGGTGCTGCGCCGACGCCGGCCGCGCGTGCCGGCGACGACGGGCTGACCGTTCCGCCGCCGGGCGTGCAGGCGCGTGCGCCTGGCGGCGGAGCGGGTCCGGCGTGTGCGCCCGGCGGCGGAGCGCGGTGCGGCGTGTGCGCCTGATGGCGGAGCGGGTCCGGCGTGTGCGCCTGGCGGCGGAGCGCGGTGTTCGGCGTGTGGGCCCGCCGGCGGGGCGTGGTGTCGATCGCTCGATCGGTTGGTTTGCCGGGCCGGCCGGTGCGCGCATGGCGGCGTTGCTCCCAGGATGGGTCTTCCCGCATCCACGAGCACCCGGAGGACCCTCGTGTCCACGTCGTTCCTCGACCGCAAGATCCGCCACGGCTTCGACCGCTTCGACGGCGACCGGGACGGCCGGCTCACCTGGCACGACCACGTCGTGATGGGGGAGCGGACGGCGGCGGGGCTGGGGCACGAGCCGGGGTCGCCGGTGGGGCACCGGATCATCGAGGCCTACTGCCGGATCTGGGAACGGGTGCACCGGCCGCACGACCTGGACGGCGACGGCAGCCTCACCCGCGAGGAGTTCGCGGCGGCGGTCGCCGGGGCGGCGGGGCGGGCCGGGGCGATCGCGGACCTGGCGGTGACGGTGTTCGAGGTGGCCGACGCCGACCGGGACGGCCGGATCGGGTTCACCGAGTACCTGGCGTTCCTGCGCGGCCACCAGCCCGACGTGTCGGAGGCGGAGGCGGCGGAGGCGTTCGCCCACCTGGACCGGGACGGCGACGGGTGGGTGGCGCGGGCGGAGGTGGCCACGGCGATCGTGGAGTACTGGACCAGCGACGACCCGGCGGTGCCGGGCAACTGGTTCTACGGCCGCCTGCCCCGGGCCTGACGCCGGTTGACAAGTGGTGGCGGCTCGACGCGGTCGAGGCGGGGTTCGCGTGACCGGCTTCCCGAGGTGCACCGCCCGGCCGGGGCCGCCGACCCGTGACTCGTCCCGCTGTCCGCGGCCTGAGCGACTGATACTTGCGCAATCTTGACGTGCCACGTGAAGATATTCGCGTCCAGCAGTCGCCCAGCCGAAGGATTTCCATGACGTCGCCGTTCGGTCTGCACCGTGTCGTCGAGCCGGCGGGTGTCCTGCCGCAGCAGGCCCGGCGGTTGGACCCCACTCCGCGGTGCGGTGCGGACGAGGTCGTCGTGGACGTCGAGCGGCTCAACCTGGACGCCGCGTCCTTCCGGCAGCTGCGCGAGGAGCACGGCGACGGGATCAAGGCCGCCGTGCTGGACATCGTCGCCGAGCGCGGCAAGATGCAGAACCCCGTCACCGGCTCGGGCGGCATGCTGCTGGGCACCGTCCGCGAGGTCGGCCCGGACTCGCCGCTGAACCTCAAGCCCGGCGACCGGATCGCCACCCTGGTCTCGCTCACCCTGACCCCGCTGCGCATCACCGACGGCCTGGCGGACTGGGACGGCGCCACCGAGCAGGTCCCGTGCGCGGGCACCGCGGTGCTGTTCGGCCGGTCCATCGCCGCCGTGCTGCCCGCCGACCTGCCCGACGAGCTGGCGCTGTCCATGCTGGACGTGTGCGGCGCGCCCGCGCTGACCGACCGGGTCGTGCGGCGCAAGAACGCCGGGTCCGTGCTGGTGCTGGGCGGCGGCGGCAAGTCCGGGTCGCTGTCGCTGGCCGCCGCCCGCCGCGCCGGCGCGACCCGGCTCGTGGCGCTCGTGCCGACCGAGGCGGAAGCGCGGCGGGTGCGGGCGTCCGGGCTGGCCGACGAGGTGGTCGTCGCCGACGCCCGCAACCCGGTCGCCGTCCTGGAGGCGGTGGGCAAGCCCGCCGACGTGACCGTGGTGTGCGTGGACGTCCCGGGCTGCGAGCACGGCGCGATCCTGGCCACCGCCGACGGCGGCACGGTCGTGTTCTTCTCCATGGCCACCTCCTTCTCCGCCGCCGCCCTGGGCGCGGAGGGCCTCGCGGCGGACGTGGAGATGCTGGTCGGCAACGGCTACGTGCCCGGTCACGCCGAGTTCGCCCTGGACCTGCTGCGCGCCGAGCCTGCCGTGCGGGCGCTGTTCGACCACCGGCAGACTGCACAGGCGTGACTACCGTGAACAGGACCCAGCTGCTGGTGGGTGGCCGGGTGCACTCCCCGACCTCGCCGGACGCCACCGCGATGGCGATCACCGACGGCACCGTGGTGTGGCTGGGCCAGGACTCCGCGGGCCGCGCCCTGCACCCCGACGCCGAGGTCGTCGACCTGGCCGGCGCGTGGGTCGCGCCCGCGTTCGTGGACGCCCACGTCCACGCCACCTCCGCGGGCCTGCTGCGCACCGGCCTGGACCTGACCCGCTGCCGGTCGCTGACCGAGCTGCTCGACGCCGTGCGCGCCGCCGAGGGCCCGCTGGTCTGGGGCCACGGCTGGGACGAGACCCGCTGGCCGGAGCACCGCCCGCCCACGCGCGCCGAGCTGGACGACGCCGCCCGCGGCAAGACCGTGTACCTCTCCCGCATCGACGTGCACTCCGCGCTGGTGTCCACCGCCCTGGTGGACCTCGCCCCGACCGCCCGCGCCGCCGACGGCTGGTCCCCGGACGGCCCGCTGTCACGCGCCGCGCACCACCTCGTGCGGGGTGCGGCCAAGGACGCCATCCCCGCCGAGCAGCGCCGCGCCGCCCAGAGGGCTTTCCTGGACCACGCCGCCTCGATGGGCATCGCCTCGGTGCACGAGTGCGCGGGCCCGGACATCTCCAGCCGCGACGACCTGGCCGACCTGCTCGCGAGCACCGACGGCCCCGAGGTCGTGGGCTACTGGGGTGCGCGCGAGCCGATCGACCTGCCCGTGCGCGGCCTGGCCGGCGACCTGTTCGTGGACGGCGCGCTGGGGTCCCGCACCGCCGCGCTGTGCGACCGCTACGCCGACGCCGACACCTCCGGCGCGCTGTACCTGTCCGCCGACGAGATCGCCGCGCACCTGGTCGCGTGCACGCGGGCGGGGTTGCAGGGCGGGTTCCACGTCATCGGCGACGCCGCGATGGCCGCCGTGGTCGAGGGCTTCGAGAAGGCCGCCGCGACCGTGGGCGCGCCCGCCCTGGCCGCGCGCCGGCACCGCTTGGAGCACGTCGAGATGATCACCGCCGAGCAGGCCGCGAAGCTCGGCTCGTGGGGCGTGGTGGCGTCGGTGCAGCCGCTGTTCGACCACGAGTGGGGCGGCCCCGAGGGCATGTACGCGCAGCGCCTCGGGGTCGAACGCGGCACCGCGCTCAACCCGTTCGCGCGGCTCGCGTCCGCCGGCCTGGTGCTGGCGCTCGGCTCGGACGCCCCCGTGACCGCGGTGGACCCGTGGGCGGCGGTCCGCGCGGCCGTGCACCACCGCACCGACGGGTTCGGCATCTCCCCGCGGGCCGCGTTCAACGCCCACACCCGCGGCGGGTGGCGCGCGGCCGGCGTGGACGACGGCATCACCGGCACCCTCCAGCCCGGCGCGCCCGCCACCTACGCGGTGTGGGAGGCGGGGGAGTTGGAGGTCACCACCCCGGACTCCCGCGTGCAGCGCTGGTCCACCGACCCGCGCTCGCGCGTGCCCGGCCTGCCGTCCCTGGACTCCACCCCGACCTGCCTGCGGACCGTGTTGCGCGGCAAGACCATCTTCGAAAGGGAGTGACAATGGCGTTGCTCGACCTCGACCCCGGTGTGGTCGCCACGGCGCGCGGGCTCGCCGCCAAGGCGGCCGAGCCCGTGGTGGCGATCGCCAAGGCCCACACCACGGTGGCGGTCGAGCGCGCCACGCTGCGGCTGGCCGGGATCACCGGCGCCGACTCCACCCACCGCGCGGGCGACGTGCCGTGGGTGAACCGGGTGATCGACACCGTGCGCGAGCACTGCGGCCTCGAACACGGTGTCGCCCTCCCCGCTTTCCACGCCCTCAAAGAGCACAACCTGGGCACGCTGACCGAGCTGGCCGAGGCCACCGCCGCCGGGCAGGTCCGGTTCACCGTGCCGACCGGCCGCGACCGCACCCGCGCCGAGAAGGCCGCCCGCACCGCGATCGCCCGCGGCGTCAAGACCGTCGACAAGAACAAGGCGCAGCGCGAGAAGCTGGTCGCCAAGTGGGGCGACCCGGCGCAGCGGCCGTGGATCTACCTCATCGTCGCCACCGGCGACATCGACGAGGACGTGGTCCAGGCGCAGAACGCCGCCCGCGCGGGCGCGGACATCATCGCCGTGATCCGCTCCACCGGGCAGTCGCTGCTGGACTACGTGCCCGAAGGCGCGACCCACCACGGGTTCGCCGGCACCTACGCCACGCAGGAGAACTTCCGCATCATGCGGGCCGCGCTGGACGAGGTGTCCAAGGAGGTCGGCCGGTACGTGCGGCTGACCAACTACGCCTCGGGCCTGTGCATGCCCGAGATCGCGGTGCTGGCCGGGTTGCAGCGGCTGGACATGATGCTCAACGACTCCATGTACGGCATCCTGTTCCGCGACATCAACCCCATCCGCACGTTCGTGGACCAGCGGTTCTCCCGCCAGGTCCACGCCCGCGCCGGCATCATCATCAACACCGGCGAGGACAACTACCTCACCACCGCCGACGCCGTGGACGCCGCCCACACCGTCACCGTGTCGCAGCTGCTCAACGAGCACTTCGCGCACGAGGCCGGGCTGCCCGACCACCTGCTGGGCCTCGGGCACGCGTTCGAGATCAACCCGAAGGTGCCCGAGTCGTTCCGGCTGGAGCTGGCGCACGCCCTGCTGGCGCGCGAGCTGTTCCCCGACGCGCCGCTGAAGTGGATGCCGCCGACCAAGCACATGACCGGTGACGTGTTCAACGGCTACCTGCTCGACGGGTTCTTCAACCTCGCCGGCGTCCTGACCGGCCAGTCGATCCTGCTGGTCGGCATGATGACCGAGGCCGTGGTGACGCCGTTCCTGTCCGACCGGGACCTGGCGCTGGCCAACGTCCGCTACGTCCTTAACGCCGCCGGCGGGCTGGCGGAGGACTTCCGGCCCGCGCCCGACGGGTTCATCGTCAAGCGCGCCCACCAGGTGCTGGGCGAGGCCGTGGACCTGCTGGAGCGCATCGTGGACGACGGGCTGCTCAACGCCATCGCCGACGGCACGTTCGGCCTGATGAAGCGGCCCGCCGACGGCGGCAAGGGCGCGGACGGCGTGGTGGAGAAGGCCGACGGGTACTGCAACCCGGCCTCGGAACTGCTGGAATCCGGGCTGCTGGAGGTGGGGGCGTGACCAAGCGGCACGTGCGTCCATACGGTGACACCACCGGCGACGGGATGGTGCAGACGTCGTTCACGCTGCCCGTGCCGTTCGGGCCCAAGGCCGACGGGGCGGCGCAACAGCTGGCGAACAAGATGGGCATCGACCCGGCGATGGTCGTGCACTCGCACCCCATCGGCGAGGACTTCACGTTCTTCGTCGTCTACGGCTCGGTCAAGCACATCGTGGACCTCGACGAGGTGCGGGTGGTGGAGCGGGAGTACCCGCTGCTCTCGCCCGCCGAGGTCAACACGACGGTGAAGAAGTTGTTGCGGCGCAAGCTGGTCGTGGTCGGCGGGTGCATCGGCACCGACGCGCACACGGTCGGCATCGACGCCATCCTCAACATCAAGGGCTTCGCCGGCGAGAAGGGCCTGGAGTACTACCGCGAGCTGAAGGTCGTGAACCTCGGCGCGCAGGTGTCGGTGCCCGAGCTGGTGCGGCGGGCGCGGGCGGAGAAGGCCGACGCGGTGCTGGTGTCGCAGGTCGTCACCCAGCGGGACGCGCACATCCTCAACACCCAGGAGATGTCCGCGGCGTTCCGCGAGGCGATGGGCGAGCGCCGCCCGCTGCTGATCGCCGGCGGCCCCCGCTTCGACCCGCTGATGGCGGGGGAGCTGGGCGTGGACCGGGTGTTCAGCCGCGGCACCACGCCCGGCGAGGTCGCCAGCTACCTGGTGCACGCGATGCAGGAGAGGAAAGGGGCAGCGTGAGCCTGACCGAGGGTTTCTCCGTGACACACCGCCGCTACGTGCCGCACTCGCACGCCCACTACGGGGGCAACCTCGTGGACGGCGCGTACGGGCTGGGCATGTTCGGCGACGTGGCGACCGAGCTGCTCATCCGCACCGACGCCGACGAGGGCCTGTTCGCGGGCTACTCGAACGTCGAGTTCGCGGCCCCGATCCAGGCCGGCGACGTCATCGAGGCGACCGCGACCCTGGTCCGCGTCGGCACCCGCTCCCGCGAGATCGAGTTCGAGGCCCGCGTGGTGTGCCGGTCGGCCCCGGACCGGGGCCCGTCGGCGGCGGACGTGCTGGACCCGCCGATCGTGGTCACCCGCGCCCGGGGCACGGTGGTGGCGCCCAAGAAGGGCTAGAGAGCCTCAGGCGGGTTCGCGCAGCAGCTCCACCAGCGCGGCGATGCTGTGGTCGCGGTGGCCCCGCGCCACGGCCCGCCGCAGCAGGTCGTGCATGGGCTCGTGCCACGCGACATCCAGGCCGGCCTCGGCGGTGACCTCGTGGTCGTACGGGACGGCGTCGTGGAACAGCCCGATCGAGGACTGCGGGTCGGTGTACTCGCCCCGGTCGATCTCGTCGGCCAGCGTCGGCAGCACCGAGGCGATCATGGCCAGCCACTTCGCCGTGTGCGGCACCAGGGATGCGGCCGTGCGGCCCCGGGCGGTGACCAGGGCCGCGCCCTGGAAGAAGCCGAGCAGGGCGGGCAGCAGGGTGCCGCCGACCGCGTACTCGTGGAGCTTGGCCAGGTCGACCTCCGCGCCGAGCCACGACGTGTCGCCGCCCAGGACCCGCAGCGTCGCCTCGTGCTCGGCGTACACGGTCTCGTCGCCGCTGTAGTAGAGCTGCGTGTCGGCGGCCCCGATGGCAGCCGGGACGTTCTTGATCGCCCCGTCCAGGTGCCGCGCGCCGCGCGCGGTCGCCCAGGCCGCCGTCGAGCGCGCCCCGGACGGGGTGCCGCTGTTGAGCGTGACCAGCGACCGGCCGGTCAGGTCCGCGTCGGCCAACGCCTCGGTGGTGGCGTCGTAGTGCGCCAGGCAGGCGACGACCAGCGGGCCGGCCGCGACGGCGTCGGCGGCGGTGTCGGCGTGCGCCGCGCCGGGCACGACGGCCCGGCCGGGCGTGCGGTTCCACACGGTGGTCGGGTGGCCGGCGGCGACGAACGCCGCCGCCAGGGCCCGGCCCATCGCGCCGAGTCCGATCACCGTGACCGGTGTGCGGTTCATGGGTCCCCCTTGGAGTGTTCGGTTCACGACCGTGCTCGCCAGGACGCCGGCAGTTGATCAAGTACCGTCATTTTTGTCGGGTACTGACCAATTTGTCGGGGGGTGGGCGTGAAGCACCGGACGTACACGTGCGGGCTGGACGCGGCGATCGACGTGATGGGCGGCAAGTGGAAGCCGCTGGTGCTGTGGGAGCTGCACGGCGCGACGCTGCGCTTCGGCGAGCTGCGCCGGGCGGTGCCCGGGATCAGCGAGCGGGTGCTGATCAACCAGTTGCGCGAGCTGGAGGCCAGCGGCCTGGTGCACCGCGAGCTGCACCACGAGGTGCCGCCGAAGGTCGAGTACTCGCTGACCGACTTCGGCCGGTCCCTGCTGGCCGCGCTGCTGCCGCTGGGGGAGTGGGGCGAGCGGCACAAGTCGCGCATCGAGGCGATCCCGCGCTGAAGCGCCCGGCTGGGTACGCGGGTCTTCCGGCGTCTGCCACCATCAACGCGTGATCAGCCTCGACCCGGCCTCCTCGGTACCCCCGTTCGAGCAGGTGCGGTCCCAGTTCGCCCGCAAGATCACCGAGCGCGAGCTGGCCGTGGGCACCCGCTTGCCCACCGTGCGGGCACTCGCCGCCGAGCTGGGCATCGCGGTCAACACCGTGGCCCGCGCCTACCGGGAGCTGGAGGAGGCGGGTCTCATCGAGACCCGGGGCAGAGCGGGCACGGTGGTCAGCGCGGCGGGGGAGCGCAGCCGGGAACGGGTGCTGCGCGCCGCCCGCGGGTACGCCGCCACGGCGCGCGAGCAGGGGCTGACGCCGGAGGAGGCGCTGGAGATCGTGCGCGCCGCGCTCGCCGACTGACCCGCCCGACCGGATCGGGGCCGGGCGTGGGCGGATCCGATCAGTAGGGTGACCGGGTGGCGAGCGAACGCAGTGACCCGGCGCGCACCCTCGCGGTGCTGTGGCGCACCTCCACGCCCGCGCCGCGCAAGGGCCTCGGCCTGGACCGGATCGTCACCGCCGCGGTCGAGCTGGCCGACGCCGAAGGGCTGGCGGCCCTGTCCATGCGGCGCGTCGCGGACAAGCTCGGCGTGGGCGCGATGTCGCTCTACACCTACGTGCCCGGCAAGGCCGAGCTGGTGGACGTCATGGTCGACTCGGTCAGCGGCGAGACCGCCCGCGACCACGTGCCCGGCGGGTGGCGGGCCCGGCTCGCGCACGTGGCCCGGGAGAACTGGGCGCTGTGCCTGCGCCACCCGTGGCTGCTCGACGTCGCCGGCAACCGGGCGGTGCTCGGCCCGAACGTCGCCGCCAAGTACGACCACGAGCTGCGCGCGGTCGACGGGATCGGGCTGACCGACGTGGAGATGGACGCCGTGCTCACCCTCGTGCTCGGCCACGTCCACGCGGCGGCCCGGCTCGCCGTCGAGTCCGCGCGCCTCGAACAGCGCACCGGGTTGAGCGACGAGCAGTGGTGGGCCGCCGCCGCGCCGGTGCTGGCGAGCGTGTTCGACCCGGCGCGGTTCCCCGTCGCGGCCCGGGTGGGCGCGGCGGCGGGGGCGGCGCACGGCGCGGCGTACTCGGGGGAGCACGCGTTCGAGTTCGGCCTGGAACGCGTGCTCGACGGCGTCGAGGCGCTGGTGCGCGGCCGTCAGTAGGGGCGCTTGGGCATCATCACCCACAGCACGATGTAAATGACGAACTGCGGTCCGGGCAGCAGGCAGGACAGCAGGAACAGCAGCCGCACCGTGTTCGGCTTCCAACCGAACCGGGCGGCCAGTCCCGCGCACACGCCGGCGATCACGCGCTGGTTCTGGGGCCTGGTCAACGTGGTCATGCCTCCACCATCCGCCCGCCGGCGCGTTCCCGCATCGGTGGGAACCCTGAGCCGCACCCCGGGACGCGTGCGACCGGGTCCGGGACCGGTGGTCCCGCTCACCCGCGCGCAACCCGGGCGACGCCCGCGCGTCGGGTGGGGGTGATCTCGCATGGCGGGTGTCGGCGCAGGCCGGCGGCCTCGTAGGCTGGTCGGTGTGGTCGCGACCCCCGTGGCGCCGGGACAGCCGGACGCCGTCACACCCCCTGCCCGCCGTCGGGACGTGAAGGGCACGCTGCTGCGGCTCGCGTTCGCGGCCGGGGGCGGCGGGCTGGTGTTCCTGAGCTTCCCGCCGCGCACCCTGTGGTGGCTCGCGCCGCTGGGGTTCGCGGTGCTGGGCGTGCTGCTGCACGGCCGCCGGATGCGCGCGGGCTTCGGGCTGGGCGTGGTGTGGGGGCTGGGCTTCACGGTGCCGCTGCTGCGCTGGACCGGCGAGTTCGTCGGCCTGATCGCGTGGCTGCCGCTGGCGCTGGTGTGCGCGGTGCTGATCGGCGTGGGCACGGCCCTGATGGCGCGGGTCTCGACGCTGCCCGGCGGGCCGGTGTGGATGGCGCTGCTGTGGATGGCCGGCGAGCTGTTCCGCGGCGTGTTCCCGTTCGGCGGGTTCCCGTGGGGCAAGATCGCCTTCGGCCAGCCCGAGGGCTGGTACCTGCCGCTGGCCGCGCTGGGCGGCGCGCCGCTGGTCGGGTTCGCCGTCGCGCTGACCGGCTTCGGCCTGGCCCACGTGGGCCGCAACTGGAAGCTCGGCGCGCCGCTGGTGGTGCTGCCGCTGGTGGCGGGCCTGGCCGCGATCGGGCTGGTGGGCACCGCGCCGGACCAGGGCACGGCCGTGGTCGCCGCGATCCAGGGCAACGTGCCGCGCGCCGGCCTGGACTTCAACTCCCAGCGCCGCGCCGTGCTGGACAACCACGTCAAGCGCACGGTCGAGCTGGCCGACGCGGTGCGCGCGGGCCGGGCCAAGCAGCCGGACCTGGTGATCTGGCCGGAGAACTCCTCCGACATCGACCCGTTCCGCAACGTCGACGCCGCCGCCCAGATCGACCGCGCCGCCAAGGCCATCAAGGCCCCCATCGCCGTGGGCGCGGTGGTCGTCGACCGCACGGACAACCTGCCGCGCAACACCGTCGTGCTGTGGGACCCCGAGCGCGGCCCGATCGACACCTACACCAAGCGGCAGTTGCAGCCCTTCGGCGAGACCATGCCGTTCCGCAGCTTCTTCCGGATCTTCACCAAGACCGTGGACCGGGCCGGGGTGTTCCAGCCGGGCTCGGACCCGGAGGGTTTCGCGATGGGACCGGCGAAGGTGGCGATCGACACGTGCTACGAGGTCGCGTTCGACGGCGTGGTGCGCGACTCGATCACGGCGGGCGCGAACCTGATCGCGATCCCGACCAACAACGCCACGTTCGGCTTCACCGAGATGACCTACCAGCAGCTGGCGATGTCGCGGGTGCGGGCCGTCGAGCACGGCAAAGCGGTGGTCGTGGCGGCCACCAGCGGCGTGAGCGCGATCGTGGCCCCGGACGGCTCGGTCACCCAGCGGACTGGTTTGTTCACCCCCGACGCACTGGTGGCGGAACTGCCGCTGCGCGGGGAGGCTACGCTTGCCACCCGGCTCGGCGCGTGGCCCGAGTGGGTGATGACCGCGCTGGGCCTTCTGGCCGTGGCGTTCGGCTTGACAGTGCAACGACGAGGATCGCGTCCGACCCCTGGTGCGGGTGTCGGCGAGGAGGAAACGGATGGCGGACCAGCAGGCGCAGCCTGACCGCGAGCTCGGGCCGGTGCTGGTGGTGATCCCGACCTACAACGAGCGGGACAACATCGGGAAGATCGTGAAGCGGTTGCACGCGGCGCTGCCGAAGGTGCACACGCTCGTGGTCGACGACGGCAGCCCGGACGGCACGGGGCAGCTGGCCGACGAGATGGCCGCCGCGGACGACCGGGTGCACGTGCTGCACCGCACGCAGAAGGCCGGTCTCGGCGCCGCCTACGTGGCGGGCTTCCACTGGGCGCTGGAGCACGGCTACGAGGTCGTGGTGGAGATGGACGCCGACGGCTCGCACGCGCCGGAGGACCTGCCGCGGCTGCTGGACGCGTTGCGCGACGCGGACCTGGTGCTGGGCTCCCGGTACGTGCCGGGCGGCTCCACGGTGAACTGGCCGTGGCTCCGGCAGCTGATCTCGCGCGGCGGGAACGTGTACTCGCAGATCGCGCTGGGGACGTCGGTCCGGGACATCACCGGCGGCTTCCGGGCGTTCCGGGCGGAGGTGCTGCGCCGGCTCAAGCTGGACACGGTCGCCTCGCAGGGCTACTGCTTCCAGATCGACCTGGCGTGGCGGACCATCGAGCTGGGCCACCGGGTGGTGGAGGTGCCGATCACGTTCACCGAGCGCGAGCTGGGCGAGTCGAAGATGAGCGGCAACATCGTGCGCGAGGCGTTGCTGCGGGTGACCAAGTGGGGCCTGCGCCGCCGCTACACCCAGCTGCGCGACTTCTTCGCGCCGAAGACGAAGGCCGGCGCGCGCCGCTAGCTCGTGCCGCGCGAAAGGGGGCCCGCCGGAGAACTCCGGCGGGCCCCTCGTCGTGTGTGGGGGGGTGTCAGGCGGTGCGGGTGCGCCGACCCCTCAGCTCCTCCAGCCGCTCGTCCAGCAGCTCCTCCAGCTCGGGGATGGAGCGGCGCTCCAGGAGCATGTCCCAGTGCGTGCGCGGCGGCTTGACCTTCTTCGCCTCCGGCTCGACGCCGTCGATGATCTTGGACTCCTGGCCGTGCAGGCGGCACTCCCAGGTGTGCGGGATCTCGGCGTCGTCGGAGAAGGGCACCTCGAAGTCGTGGCCCTTGGGGCAGGCGTACCGCACCGACCGGCGCGGGGCGAGGTCGTGATTGCGGTCGGTCTCGTAGCTGACTGCTCCGAGCCGGCTACCCCGTAGAACGCGGTCGGCCATGGCGGTTCCTTTCGCTCGGCTCAGGGCCGGGGCCCAGGCGGTGTTGCTCACCGAGTGCAACGATCGGACTGCTCCGTTCGTTCCCGGCGTCACGGTCATGGTCGCCCACAGTGACGTCTTTCACTCGTCAACGAAGGCTTCCTCCTAAGGGATGCAATCGCGGCGAGATCGTGACGCGTTATCAAGCTGTCGGGCTACTTCATCACACTGATGGAGTAGTTCCGGCAGAAAGTGTGCGGCTGCGACAGCTTAGACCGACCACGCAGGGCGATGTTAACTCGGGCTTAACTCGCTTGTAGTGACGGGAAGGCTCCCGTCCGGTTACGGAGTGTCATTTCGGCGGTCTTCGTGGAGTCGGCGACGCTGCGTGTCGTTGTAGGTGTGCTCCGTGGCGGCTGCCGAACAAGGGTCACCCGGTCGGCTCGCACCCAAACGTTGGGCGCGGAATTTATTCCACGTAATGATTTCAGTGTGGACTTAAAGATCAGTCTCCGGGTGGTCCAGCCGGTCGAGGAACTCACGCTGAGCCGAGACGAGCTTGGGGCGGGCCTCGGCGAGCGGGAACCAGGCGACGCGGTCGACCTCGGGGTACTCGCGGAAGGTGCCCTTGGGGTGTTCGAGGGTGAAGGTGCCGGGGACGACCCGGTCGGGGTCGAGGTCGCCCTCCAGGGCCCAGACGTGGACGGTCTTGCCGCCGGACTGGCGGACGTGGCCCAGGGGGCGCAGCTCGCCGTCGGGGACGGGCAGGCCGAGTTCCTCGGTGAACTCGCGGCGGGCGGTGTCCTCCAGCGGCTCGTCGCCGTCGGGCTCGCCCTTGGGGATCGACCAGGCGCCGTCGTCCTTGCGCGCCCAGAACGGGCCGCCCATGTGTCCGATGAGCACTTCGAGGCCGTCTGCGGTGGCGCGGTACAGCAGGATGCCCGCGCTGATCTTCCCGGTCACGGTGATCAGTGTGCCGGGTGCCGGCCGCGGGCGCGGCCGGCCGTGGAGTTCGACCTCGTGCGGCCGGCCGGGGCCGCGGGGGTCGGCGGCGCCCGTCCGTGTCAGGTGAGGCTGAGTTGGCGGCTGTCGACGGCGGTGGGGCCGAGGTCTCCGGTGCGGTAGTGGCGGCGGCACAGGACCTGGTAGCGGACTTCCTCGGTCGTGGCCGCCGTGTCGGCCACCAGGACGGTGTCGCCGGCGCGGATGACGTCGCCGTCGTGGACGCGGGCGTTGAACCGGCCGGGGTGGCCGCACCAGCACAGGACCTCGACCTGGATGGCGTTGAGCTCGTCGGCCAGTTCGAACAATCGGGAGGAGCCGGGGAACAGGGTGCTGCGGAAGTCGGTGGCCAGGCCGAAGCAGTAGACGTCGAGTTGGGCGTCGTCGGCGAGTTCGGCGAGTTGGTCGACCTGGGCGGGGTGGAGGAACTGGGCTTCGTCGACGATCAGGTAGTCCACGCGGGTGCCCTGCGACCAGTGGGCGCGTACGAGGCCGCACAGGTCCATGTCCTCGTGGACCTCGATGGCGTGGCGCGCCAGGCCCATGCGGCTGGTGATGCTGGGGGTGCCGGAGCGGTCGTGGCGGACCAGCAGGAGGCCGCTGCGGCCCTGGCGGGCCTGGTTGTGGTCGATCTGCAGGGCCAGGGTGGACTTGCCGCAGTCCATGGGGCCGAAGAAGAACCGGAGCCTGCCGGTGGGGGTGACGCCGCGGCGCGCGCCGGCGGCGGGCACCGAGGACAGGGCGTCGGTGGGGTCTGTGCGGGGGTTCGTCGGCTCCACGGCGGGCCACCTTAGTGCCATCACCGCGCCCGGCGGGTGTTGTTGGTGTTGTGCCTGATCACGTCCTATGAAGAGCAGCATTTGTGTTGTCAATATCTTCAGTGTCACCCGAAAGAGTGACTCTGACCGGACTTGGTTCCGTACTCGACCTTTGGGGCCAGACCACGGCAGAGGAAGCAGAGAACCTTTCGCTGGCCGACATATACCGCTTTGCGATATAACCTGCGGTGTGAGAGGTATGTCGGAGCAGGCGTTCCTGGTGCTGACCGCGTTGGCGGAGGAGCCGTTGCACGGGTACGCGATCGTGCAGTCGGTGGAGACGCTGTCGGAGGGCCGGACCCGGTTGCGGGTCGGGACGCTGTACGGGGTGTTGGACCGGCTGGTCGCCGAGGGGTTGGCGGAGCGGGACCGCGAGGAGGTGCACCAGGGTCGGCTGCGGCGCTACTACCGGTTGACCGACGCCGGGGTGCGGGCGTTGAGCGCGGAGGTGGCGCGGATGGCGGCGAACGTGCGGGCGGCGTCGGCGGTGTTGCGGGCGAGGGAGGCGCGGTGAGCCGGGACGGAGCGGTGAGCCCGGGCGGGGTGTCGGTGCTGGAGGGGCGTTACCGGCGGCTGTTGCGGGTGTTGCCGGCCTGGTACCGGGCCGAGCGCGAGGAGGAGATGGTTGGGATCTTCCTGGCCGAGCGCGCCGAGGGGCCGGACGCGGACCTCGACCTGGAGCACGGGTGGCCGGGGTGGGGTGAGGCGTGGGCGACGGTGGACCTGGCCGTGCGGGTGCGGTTCGGGGCGGCGCGGCGGGCCGGGGTTCTCGCGCGGGTGGTGGCGTTGGCGGGGGTGCTGGGGCACGTGGTGGCGGCCGGGCAGGGGCTCGGGTCGGTGGTGCGGTTCGGCGGGGGCTGGGTGTGGTGGTTCGACGCGCTGGTCGCCGTGGCGGTGGCGGGGGTGGCGTGGCGGCAGTGGGCGGCGGTGAAGGCCGCGATCGGGGTGTTGGGCGTGCACGGGCTGTTGGTGGCGCAGGAGCCGTGGGCGTTGGTGCCGGTGGTGTTGTCGTGGGTGACGGTGGTGGCGTTGGTGTTGGGGTGGCACCGGGAGGCCCCGTCGGTACCACGGGCGCGGTGGTGCGCGGCGGTGGTGGCGGGGCTGGTCCCGGGTGCGGCGTGGGGGTTGGTGGTGCCGTTGTCGCCGGTGGCGTTCGGGGTGGCGGCGGCGGTCACCACGGGTGTGGTGGTCGTGGTCAGACCTTGGCGGGCAGCGGGTTCCCCGCCGCGGTGATGGCCCTGCGGACCGGGACGAAGATCATCAGGACGAAGCCGATGACGAAGAAGATCACCAGGCTGATGATGGCGAGCCGGAAGGAGCCGGTGGCCTGGCCGACGCCGGCGAACACCAGCGGGCCCAGCCAGGAGGTGGACCGCTCGCCGACCTCGTAGAGGGAGAAGTACTGGGCTTCGCGGCCGGGCGGGATCATCTGGGAGAACAGGGAGCGGGACAGGGCGTTGGTGCCGCCGAGCACGATGCCGATGCCGACGGCGAGGGCGTAGAACTGGAACTGCTGGCCCCGTTGGACGAAGTAGGCGGCGGCCAGGACGACGATCCACACGACCAGGCTGATCATGATGGTGCGCTTGGCGCCCCAGCGCTTGGCCATCCAGCCGTGCAGCATCGCGCCGCCGAAGGCGACGAACTGGACGATGAGGATGGTGGCGATCAGGACGGTCTCGTCGAGCTTGAGTTCTTCGCGGCCGTACTGGGCGGAGACGTTGGCGACGGTGGCGATGCCGTCGGTGTAGATGAGGTAGGTGCCCAGGAACGCGAGGGTGAGCGGGAAGCCCAGGGCCAGGCGCATGGTCTGGCGCAGTTCCTTGAACCCGGCGGTGATGACCGAGGCGCCGGATTCGCCGCCGTGGGGTTGTTGGTGGCGCTTGAGGCGGCCCAGCGGGATGAAGGTGAAGGCGGCCCACCAGATGCCGGACAGGACGAAGGCGACGCGGACGGCGGCGGATTCGGACAGGCCCAGGGCGTCGTGGCCGAGGAACAGTCCGAGGTGGACGGCGAGGGCGAGGCCGCCGCCGAGGTAGCCGAAGGCCCAGCCGCGGCTGGAGACGGCGTCGCGTTCGTCGGGGGTGGCGATCTCGGGCAGGAAGGCGTAGTAGACGACGATCGAGGCGCCGTAGCAGATGTTGGCGAGGATGAACAGGACGACGCCGAGTTGCCAGTTGCTGCCGGCGACGAAGGCGAGGGCGGCGGTGGCGGCGGCGCCGGTGAAGGCGAGGCCGCCGAGCATGGCGCGTTTGTTCTGGGTGCGGTCGGCGATGGCGCCCATGATCGGCAGGACGACGACCTGGACGACGGTGGCGATGGAGAGCAGGAAGCCCCACAGGGAGCCGGCGGGGAAGTGGGCGCCGAAGGCGGAGATGTCGCACTGTTGCAGTGAGCTGGTGGCGCAGGCGTCGGGTCCGTTGTGGGCGGTGTCCTCGCGGGCGGCCTGCTTGGCCACGGCCGTGAGGTAGCCGGAGAGGAACACCGTGGTGACGGAGGTCGTGAACACCTGGTTGGCCCAGTCGTACCAGACCCATCCGCGTTGTTCCCGCTTGCGGTCGAGTGCGGGTGCTGGGGTGTCGGCCACGCTCATGGGGGCGGAGCGTACTTCCCCGCCCGGCCGGTTGTGGTGATCATGTCCCAACCTGTTGTGAACTTCAGTGGGCGGGCCACTGGTCGCGGGCTTTGAGGACGTTGCGCAGCCGGTCGGGGCGGTCGGTGACCAGGCCGTCGACGCCCATGTCGAGCAGGCGGGTCATGTCGGTTTCGTCGTCGATGGTCCACACGTGGACTTCGAGGCCGCGGCGGTGGGCGGCGCGGACGAAGCGGGGGTCCACGACGGTGAGGCGGCCCTGGGTGGCGGGGACCTGGGCGATGAGGCCGGCGACGGGCAGGCCGAGCAGGGGGACGCGGCCGGCGGCCCACAGGGCGCCGGCGGAGCGGGGTCCCATGCTGGTCATCAGGTCGGGTCCGGCGAGGCGGCGCAGGCGGGCGAGGCGTTTTTCGCTGAAGGAGGCGAGGCAGACGCGGTGCAGGGCCTTGGTGCGGCGCAGGAGGGTGATGACGGGGTCGACGGCCTGGTCGGACTTGACGTCGATGTTGACGCGGGCGTCGGGGAGTTCTTCGAGGAGGTCTTCCAGGCGGGTGATGGGTTCGCGTCCGCCGACGTTGGCGTTCTTCACGACCGACCAGGGTTGGGTGGCGACGGGGCCGGTGGCGTCGGTGGTGCGGTCGAGGACGTCGTCGTGGTGGACCACGACCACCCCGTCGGAGGTGGCGTGCACGTCGGTTTCGAGGTACCGGAAGCCTTCGGCGGTGGCGCGGCGGAAGGCGGCCAGGGAGTTCTCCATGCCCGTGAGGTCGTCCAGGTGCCAGCCGCGGTGGGCGAAGGCGCGGGGGTGGGGTCCGGAGAGGTAGGGGTGGTTCGTGGTCACAGCGGGAGAGTCTGCCTTGGCGGCGTGGCGTGGGGGTGACCGGTGGGTAGCCGGATACGGTCGCGCGTCATGGAGCTGGTGACCGGGGAGGCTGTGGTGCCGCGCCGGGAGGAGGCCAGGCATTGCGCCTGGTGTGGTCGTCGTCTGCCCGACAGCGGTCGGATCGGCCGGCCGCGGCGGTATTGCGCGCAGCCGTGCCGGCAGCGCGCGTACGAGCGGCGGGCGGCGGTGCAGCGGGGTGGGTTGCCCGAGGACGCGGTGGTGTTGTCCTCGGGTGAGCTGGCCGATCTGCAGGACCGGTTGTTCCAGGTGCGGTGCGCGGCGGAGGACGTGGTGACGGCGGCGTCGGACGGTGCGGGGCGGGCGGAGTTGCGGCGGTTGGCGGAGGAGTTGGTGGAGGCGGCGCGCAGCCTGGAGCGCATCCGCTAGTCGCGGGGCGGTTCGCCGGTGGTGACGGTGTTGTGGTCGAGGTGGACGGTGACGCCCAGCGGGATGGTGCGTTGGGCGGCGCAGTGGCCGAAGGGGATGTCGGCGACGATCGGGACGCCGAGGCCGGCGAGGCGGTCGTGCAGGACGGCGTGGACGTCGGTGAGGTCGCCGCAGCCGGTGAAGGAGCCCAGGGCGATGCCGGCGACGTCGTGGAACCAGCCGCGGCGCAGCAGTGCGGTGAGCATGCGGTCGAGGCGGTAGGGCGGTTCGTCGACGTCTTCGAGCCACACGACGGCGCCGGGTGGTGGTGGGGTGTCCAGGAGGGTGAGGGTGCCGCCGGTGGCGGGTCCGGTGGCGGTGCCGGGGACCAGGACGGTGCCGCGGTAGGGGCCGGGGTCGCCGGTGAACAGGGCGCGGCGCAGGTGGTCGCGGGCGGGTCCGTCGTGGACGAACGCCGGGGTGGCGGGCATGGGGCCGAACCAGGTGCGGCGGCCCAGGCGGGTGAGCGGGTCGTGCAGGACGGTGGTGTCGCTGGAGCCGACGAACACCTTGGGCGGGGCGTTCTCGACGGCGGTCCAGTCGACCAGGTCCAGCACGCGTTGGCAGCCGTAGCCGCCGCGGGCGCAGAACACGGCGGTGGTGGCGGGGTCGGTGAGGGCTTCGGTGAGGTCGGCGGCGCGGTCGGCGTCGGTGCCGGCCAGGTGCGGCAGGGTGGGGTGGGTGTCGGTGAGGTGCTTGCCGGGCACGACTTCCAGGCCCCAGGCCTCCAGCCAGGCGGTGCCGGCGCGGAGCATGCCGGGGGCGGCGGGTCCGGCGGGGGCGATGAGGGCGACGCGGTCGCCGGCGCGCAGCAGCCCGTCGCCGGAGCGGCCGGGCCTGCTCTCGTGGTCGGTGCGGCTGGCGGGTGCGGAGTGGACCAGTCGCAGGGCGCGGGGGCCCGGGGGTTCGGCGGCCCGGACGGTGGTGGTCGGCGCGGTGGTGGTCGGGACGGTGAGAGGCCGGGCCGTGCCCGCCGGGGTGGGGCCGGCGGGCACGGGGTGGCGTGGTGGGGTCACCGGCGCAGCGGCAGGACGGGGACGTCGGGCGGGGTGAACCCGAAGACCTGGCCGTAGAAGGACAGTTCGGCCTCCAGCGCGGCGACGATCGACTCGGCTTTGCGGAAGCCGTGCTGCTCGCCCTCGAAGGTCAGGTAGGCGTGCGGGATACCGGTGCCGTCCAGGGCCGCGACGAACCGGTCGGCCTGGTCGGGCGGGCAGATCTCGTCCTCCAGGCCCTGCAGCAGCAGCACGGGCCCGGCGAGCCGGTCCACGCGGTGGGAGGGGGAGCGTTCGGCGTAGAGGTCGGCGGCCTGCGGCCACGGTCCGACCAGTCCCTCGACGTAGCGGGACTCGAAGTCGTGGGTCTCGCCGCCGTCGCCGGTCCAGCCCCGCAGGTCCAGGATGGGGAAGGCGACCATGCCGCACCGGTAGGTCTTGACGGTGGTCATCGACGCGGCGGAGGTCCAGCCGCCGGCGCTGCCGCCGCGGATGCCCAGCCGGGCGCCGTCGGCGGTGCCCTCGTCGGCCAGGGCCTGGGCGACGGCGGCGCAGTCGTTGACGTCGACCACGCCCCACTGGCCGCGCAGCCGTTCGCGGAAGGCGCGGCCGTAGCCGGTGGAGCCGCCGTAGTTGACCGCGACGACGCCGATGCCGCGGCTGGTGAAGTAGGCGATGTCGATGTCCAGGACGGGCGCGCTGCGGCCGGTGGGTCCGCCGTGGACGTGCACGACGTAGGGCGGGCGCTCGTCGTCGGGGCCCGCGTGGTCGGGGTTGGTGGGCGGGTAGACGTAGGCGGGCACGTCCTGCCCGTCGGGGCCGGTGAAGACGCGTTCGGCGGGCACCGGCAGGTAGTCGGCGTCGGGCAGCGCGGCGGGCGGCTGCGTGAGGCGGGTCAGCTCGCCGGTGGACAGGTCCAGCCGCACCACGGCGGCTTCCTCGCGCGGCCCGGCGGCGCTGCTGACCACGACCCCGTCGTGCGCGGCGAGGTGCGCGCCCCACACGGGCAGGTCGTTGTCGACGTCGGTGACGGTGCCGGAGCGCTCGTCGAGCACCGCCAGCGCGCCGGAGCGCAGCACGAGGTGCCGGCCGCCGCCCAGGGTGGCGAACCAGCGGTTGCCCAGCCGCCACATCGGGCCGCCGAGCTCCTCGGCGCAGGGGGCGAGGTTGGTGCGGGTGCCGTCGGGGGTGATGCGGAACAGGTTCCACCAGCCGTCGGGGTCGGTGAGGGCGAGCAGGTCGGGCCCGTCCCACTCGACCTGGCACACGGCCTCCTCCGGGCCGCCGGCGACGACGCGGTGCCCGGTGGAGCCGACCTCGGCCACGCACAGCTCGGTGCCGTCCCACGGCATGTTCGGGTGGTCCCAGCCGATCCAGGCGAACCGGGTGCCGTCGGGCGACAGGCGCGGCCCGGTCATGAAGTGGTGGGTGGCGGCGAGCACGCGCGGGGCGGAGCCGTCGAGGGGGACGGCGACCAGGTCGCGGCGGATGTCGGTGCGGGCGTCGCCGGTGACGGTCTCGCGCACGCACCACACCTCCGTGCCGCCGGGCCCGGCGGTCAGGTCGGCGTAGCGCACGCCGTGGTGGCGCTGCGGCGCGTCGGTGATGGGCGCCGGGGCGACGGGGTCGGCGTCGGGGTCGAACAGGTAGATCCGCTGGTCGTCCCAGTTGGTGAAGGCCACCCGGGTCCCGTCGGGGGTGTCGAGCACCACCCACGGCCGCCCGCCGTACTCGTGGACGCGGTTGCGCACGTTCCACGGCGGCGGCAGCAGGTCCCGCCCCTCGCGCACCAGCGCCACCCGCCCGGCCTGCGCCGGTCGTCCCTCCGCCCACCACGCCGAACCCGCGTGCAGGTCCACCCAGTGCAGGCCGCCCCCGGCCGCGGCGGCGTCGGCCGCGGCGATGGGCGATGTCCACGTTCCGTACGGTGCGATCTTCACCACGCCCGCGACCCTATAGCGGTGGTGGTCGGGCCGGTCAGCACCGATCGGGCGCGCCGCGGGCTCCACAGATGACGGAAAAGCCGGGGGAGTGTGCCGATCTTGGCGCGGTGGCCTAGGGTCGTTGGTGTCATGGCACGCGTCATCCACGTATTCCGCCAACCCGACCGGTTCGTAGCCGGGACCGTCGGGCAGCCTGGCGAGCGCACGTTCTACCTGCAGGCCGCCGAGGAGGCGCGCCTGGTGAGCGTGGCGCTGGAGAAGCAACAGGTCGCCGTCCTCGCCGAGCGCATCGGGTCGCTGCTGGAGGAGGTGCACCGGCGGTTCGGGGCGGAAGTGCCCGAGTCGGTGCCCGAGGACCTCCGGGACACCGAACCGCTGTCGGTGCCGGTGGAGGAGGAGTTCAAGGTCGGCACGATGGGGCTGGGCTGGGACGCCGAGTCCAGCGCGGTGGTCATCGAGCTGCTGGCGATGACCGAGGAGGAGGTCGACGAGGCGGTGGTCCTCGACGACACCGAGGAGGGCCCGGACGCGGTGAGGGTGTTCCTGAGCCCGCTGGAGGCGCGGGCGTTCGCCGAGCGCGCCGACCGGGTGGTGCGGGCCGGGCGCAAGCCGTGCCCGCTGTGCTCGGAGCCGCTGGACCCCGACGGGCACGTGTGCCCGCGGCAGAACGGCTACCGGCGTTCGGACGAAGGCTGACCGGCTGCCGTGCGGCCCGGTGACGACGGAGTGCTCGACCTGCTTTCCCGCGGCCGGATCGAGGTCGAGGGCAGGCTGGTGGACGCCTCGAACGCGACCCTGTTCTGCGCGATCAGCGCCGACGGGGTGAACGCGCAGTGCGTGTACAAGCCGGTGCGCGGCGAACGGCCGCTGTGGGACTTCCCCGACGGCACCCTGGCCGGGCGTGAGGTGGCGACCTACCTGGTGTCGCAGGCGGCCGGGTTCGGGTTGGTGCCGCCGACGGTGCTGCGGCCGGGCCCGTTCGGGCCGGGCATGGTGCAGCTGTGGGTGGACACCCGCGAGGACGACGACCTGGTCGACATCGTCCCGGTGGACCAGGTGCGGCCGGGGTGGCGGGCGGTGCTGCACGCCCACGACCGGCACGGCGACCCGGCGGTGCTGGCGCACGCCGACCACCCGCAGGTGCGGTTGATGGCGGCGTTCGACGCGGTGGTCAACAACGCCGACCGCAAGGGCGGGCACGTGCTGCACGCCCGCGACGGCGGCGTCTACGGGGTGGACCACGGGATCTGCCTGCACAGCGACGACAAGCTGCGCACGGTGCTGTGGGGGTTCCTGGGCGAGCCGCTGCCCGAGCAGGCGGTGGAGGGGTTGGGGCGGGTGCGGGCGGAGCTGTCCGGCGCGCTGGGCGAGGCGCTGGCCGAGCACCTGACCCGCGCCGAGGTCGCCGCGCTGGCCGAACGCGCCGACAAGCTGCTGGCCGCCGGGGTGTACCCGGAGCCCTCCGACGACTGGCCCGCGATCCCCTGGCCCGCGTTCTGACGTCGTCGCCCCGCGCCGGGCGGTTTCGTGCTGCCGGCGCGACCGCCGATGGGGTGTAATCGGCGGGGTGAGCGGTGTTCAGCTTCGCGACGTGACCGAGGCCGACGTGCTGGTGTTCTTCGAGCACCAGCTGGACCCGGACGCCAACCGCATGGCGGCCTTCGTCGCGGCCGACCCGACCGACCGGGCCGCGTTCCTGGTCAAGTGGGCGCGGATCCTGGCCGACGACAGCATCGTCACCAAGACCGTCGAGTTCGACGGCCGCGTCGTCGGCCACATCTCCCGGTTCACCCAGTTCGGTGAACCGGAGGTGACGTACTGGATCGACCGCGAGTACTGGGGCCTGGGCCTGGCGACCGCCGCCCTGACCCAGTTCCTCAAGCTGGACCGCACCCGCCCGCTCTACGCCCGCGCCGCGGTGGACAACCTCGGGTCGCTGCGTGTGCTGGACAAGTGCGGGTTCGTCGCGGTCGGCGAGGACGTCGGCTACGCGGAGGGCCGGGGCGAGGACGTCGAGGAATTCATTTTGCGGCTCGACGCCTGAGCCGGGCACGCTGGCCGGCGTGACCGCGAAGCTGATCACCCGGTTCGGGCCGGGCGTGCGGGTCTGGATCGACGCGCTGCCCGCCCTGGTCGCCGCCCTGTCCGCCCGCTGGGACCTCGTCCCGGTGCGGCCGATGACCGGCGGCACCTCCCACACCCTGCTGTGCCGCCGCGCGGGCGTGCCCGTGGTGCTGAAACTGACCCCGGAGCCGGAGATCGCGCGGCAGGAGCTGGCCGCGCTGACCGCGTGGGAGCCCTCGCCGCGCATGGTCCGGGTGCTGGAGTCCGACGTGGCGGCGGGGGCCCTGCTGCTGGAAGGCCTCGAACCCGGCACCCCCGCGCGGTGGGACCCGCCCGCCATGTCCGCGCTGCTCGACGCGCTGCACGTGCCGCCGCGCGACGGGTTCCCGACGCTGGCCGCCCGGGTGGACTTCGTGTTCGAGCTGCTGGCCCGCCGACGTCCGGGCGACTACTCCGCGGGCCACGCGGCGGCGGCGCGCCTGGCCCGCGACGGTGTCCCGCCGGCCCTGCTGCACGGCGACCTGCACCTGGACAACGTCCTGGACGCGGGCGCGCGCGGCCTGGTCGCCATCGACCCGCGGCCGTGCGTCGGGGACCCCGCAAGCGACGCCGCGGACTTCGCCTACGCCGCCCCCGACCTGCGCACCGGCGTGGAAGCGCTGTCGGGCGTGGTCGACGGTGACCGGCTGGCCGCGTGGTGCCGCGCGTTCGCCGACTTCTTCCCCGACCGCCGCGAGGAAGCCCTCACCCTGGGGTGACCCGGCGTGGCAGGCGCTCATCCGATGGGGTGAGCCGCTAGCGTCGCGGGTCGTGCGATCACAGGACTACGGGCGGGACGTGCTGGCGGGACCCAAGCGGCGGAAGGTGCGCGAGGTGGCCGCCGAACCCGGGCTGGTCGTGGAGGACCCCGCCGGGTTCTGCGGCGCCGTCGTGCGCTTCGAGCACGGCGGGGTGGTGCTGGAGGACCGGAACGGCCGCGAACGGCTGTTCCCGCTGCGCCCCGCCGGGTTCCTGCTCGACGGGCAGCCCGTCACCCTCGTCCGCCCCGCGCCGGGGGCCGCCGCGCCGACCCGGTCGGCCTCCGGGTCGGTCCGCGTCGAGGGCCTCAAGGCCCGCACCGCGCGCGACTCCCGCATCTGGGTGGAGGGCCTGCACGACGCCGAGCTGGTCGAACGGGTCTGGGGCCACGACCTGCGCGTGGAAGGCGTCGTGGTCGAACCCCTGGACGGGGTGGACGTGCTGGCCGACCGGATCGCCGGGTTCGGCACCGGCCCCGGCCGCCGCCTGGGCGTGCTGGTCGACCACCTCGTGCCGGGCAGCAAGGAGTCCCGGCTGGTCGAGGGCGTCCGCGACGAGCACGTCCTGGTCACCGGTCACCCGTACGTGGACGTGTGGCAGGCGGTGAAACCGGCGTCGGTGGGCATCGCGGCGTGGCCGGTGGTGCCGCGGGGCGTGCCGTGGAAGGAAGGCGTGTGCGCCGCGCTGGGCTGGGGCGAGCCGGCGGCCGGGTGGCGGCGCGTGCTCGCCGGTGTGCGCGGCTTCCGGGACCTGGAGACGCCGCTGATCGGCGCGGTCGAGCGGCTGATCGACTTCGTCACCGACGGGCAACCCGACGGGCAGGACGGGTGAACCGGTCACGCGCCGTGCCCGTTGGTGCGAGGATGGCAGCGTGGCCGCGTTGATCTGGTTGATCGTCGGTGTCGCCCTGGTGGCCGCCGAGATCCTCTCCGGCGAGTTCGTCCTGGTCATGCTCGGCGTCGCGGCGCTGGGCGCGGCCGGGGTGGCGGCGTTGGGCGCGGGCGAGCTGGTCAGCGCGGCGGCGTTCGCCGCGCTGGCGCTCGGGTTGGTGTTCGGCGCGCGGCCGGCGCTCAAGCGCAAGCTCACCGCCGGGCAGGACCACCGCTCCGGGGTGGAGGCGCTGCTGGGCGGCACCGCCGTCGTGGTGTCCACGGTGGACGCCCACGGCGGGCGGGTGCGCATCGGCGGCGAGGTGTGGTCGGCGCGGTCGCTGGACCACAGCGTGCTCGAACCCGGCGCGGAGGTCACCGTGGTGGAGATCCAGGGCGCGACCGCTGTCGTGCTGGGCGTCTAGGAGGGGAGAGCCGTGACCACGACGTTGATCGTCATCGCGGTCCTGGTGTTGTTCGTGCTCATCGTCGCGGTCAAGTCGGTGCTGGTGATCCCGCAGGCCACCGCCGCGGTCATCGAACGGCTGGGCCGCTACCGCACCACCGCCGCGCCCGGCCTGAACATCCTGGTGCCCTTCTTCGACCGCGTCCGCGCCCGCATCGACCTGCGCGAGCAGGTCGTGTCGTTCCCGCCGCAGCCGGTGATCACCCAGGACAACCTGACCGTGTCGATCGACACGGTCGTGTACTTCCAGGTCACCGACCCGCGCGCGGCGGTCTACGAGATCTCCAACTACATCGTCGGTGTCGAGCAGCTGACCACCACGACGCTGCGCAACCTGGTCGGCGGCATGAGCCTGGAGGAGACCCTGACCTCCCGCGACCAGATCAACAACCAGTTGCGCGGGGTGCTGGACGAGGCGACCGGCCGGTGGGGCATCCGGGTCGCGCGGGTGGAGCTCAAGGCGATCGACCCGCCGCCGTCGATCCAGGACTCGATGGAGAAGCAGATGCGCGCCGACCGGGAGAAGCGCGCCATGATCCTCACCGCCGAGGGCCAGCGGGAGTCGGCGATCAAGTCCGCCGAGGGCCAGAAGCAGGCCGCGATCCTGTCCGCGGAAGGCGCCAAGCAGGCCGCGATCCTCGCCGCCGAGGCCGAACGCCAGTCCCGCATCCTCAAGGCCCAGGGTGAGCGCGCCGCCCGCTACCTGCAGGCCCAGGGCCAGGCCAAGGCCATCGAGAAGGTGTTCGCCGCGATCAAGGCCGGCAAGCCCACCCCGGAGGTGCTGGCCTACCAGTACCTGCAGACCCTGCCGCAGATGGCGCAGGGCGACGCGAACAAGGTGTGGCTGGTGCCCTCGGACTACGGCAAGGCCCTGGAGGGCTTCGCCCGCATGCTCGGCGCCCCCGGCGAGGACGGCGTCTTCCGCTACGAGCCGCCCGCCGACGAACCCGCCCGCAGCACCCCGGAGGAAGACGACCCGTCGGTGGCCGACTGGTTCGACACGGCCCCGGACCCGGCCGTCGCCGAAGCCGTCCGCGCGGCGGAGGCGGTGGCCCGCAAGGAGGTCCCGGGCCCGCTGGAGTCCTCCCGCACGTCCCTGACCGAAGCCGCGCCGGACACGACCGCGGCGCTCGGCCCGGGCACGTCCGCACCGGAGGACACCGAACCGCCGCGCTCACTGCACGAGTAGGACCGCCCGGCTTCGGGTCTGGTGGCGGTGTGGCGCTGACGAGACGCGCGTACCGGGTGGCATGGTGCGTGGACGCGGCGATGATCACAGTCGTGGCCACCGAGTGGAGCATCGTCACGTAGGGGTCCGTGCGGTTGGATGTGCCGGTGCCCGAATTACCCGATCGAGTGAAGGCCTGGTTGGGTCGGCCGGACCTGGCGTGGCCGCGGCGGTGGGACGGGTTGGCCGCTGTCGTGGCCGAGCTGTCGGCGCGGGTGCTGGCGGGGCCCGGCGGGCGGGATGCCGCCGAAGGGGTGACCGAGGCGCTGGTGGCCGCGATCGGCGAGCACCAGGCGCACCGGGCGGAGTTGGCCGGGCTGGTCGACCGGGTGCTGGACCTGCACGCCGTGGCGTGTGCCGCCGACCCGCCCGATCCCGACCGCCTCGCCGGGTGGCTGCTGCACCTGCAGACCGGGTTCCCCGAACCGCCCGAGGTCCGGCTCGCGCCCTACGCGGCGGCGCTGGGCGAGCGGGGGTTGGCGCGCTACCGGCAGGAGGCGGTGGCGCGGTTCGAGCGGTTGCCGGTGATCGGGTTCGGGCAGACCGGGCGGTACGACCGCGAGCGGTGGGCGTTGCTGCGGGTGATGGAGGAGTTGGCCGAGTACACCGGCGACGTCGACCTCCAGGTGCTGGTGCTGGCCCGGGACCTGTCCTCGGGGTGGCACTACCTGCAGGTCGCGACCGTGCTGCGGGACGCGGGGCGGTCGGCGCAGGCCCTGGACTGGGTGGCGCGCGGGCTGGCCGCCACCGGTGGGCGCGGCGCGGCCGGGCGGCTGGTGGACCTGGCGGTGGACGAGTGCCTGCGGCTGGGATCGCCGGCGCGGGCGGTGCGGTGGCGGCGGGAGGCGTTCCTGGCGTCGCCGACCCCGGAGAACTACTCCCGGCTGCGCGGGCTGGCCCGCGCGCACGGCGTGTGGGACGCGGTGCGCGACGAAGTGCTGGCCGCGGTCACCGACACCGCGTTGCGCGACGACCTGGCCCGCCTGGGCTGACCGGGGTCTCAGCTGTAGGCGGGCGGGCGGCGGTCGGTCCACGGGCGGGCGCGTTCCAGGTGGCCGGCGGCGGCCAGCACGGTGTTCTCGCCGTGCGGCGGACCGACCAGCTGCACCGCCAGCGGCAGACCGGACGCGGTGTGCCCGGCGGGGACGGCCGCCGCCGGGTTGCCGGCGATGTTCCACAGCGGCAGGAACGTCGTCATGCGCGCCGCCGCCAGCAGCGCCGCCACGGTCGGGCGGCGACGCCACTCCGCGACCCGCAGCGGCGGGCGGGTCAGCACCGGGGTGAGCAGCAGGTCGTGGTCGGCGAAGATCCGGTTGGCGTGGCCGGTCAGCGCCGCGCCCTGCTCCAGCGCCGCGCGGACCGCCTGGCGCGGCAGGGCCCGGCCCAGCGCCGCCACGCGGCGGGTGCGGGGGTCCAGCCGGTCGGGGCGGTCCAGGGTGGCCTCGGTGACGGCCGCGCAGTGCAGGTAGCGGGCGGCGAAGGCGGCCGAGCCGGACACGTCGCGCATCTCCGGGTCCAGGCGCACCACGTCGTGGCCGAGGTCGGCCAGCAGGCTCGCGGTGTCCAGGACGGCGTCGCGGACCTCCGCGCCGATCGGGATGCCCGGCCCCCAGGTGCGCAGCGACACCGCGACGCGCAGCGGTCGGGGGTCCCTGGTGGCGGCGGCGGTGTGGTCGTGGCCGGGGGCCAGGACGTCCAGCAGCAGCGCGGCGTCGCGGACGTGCCGGGTGATCGGGCCCGCCGCGACCAGCCCGGTCCACACCTGCTCGTCCAGCGGCACGTGGTCGCGGTGCGGTTTGAGGCCGAACAGGCCCGTGCACGCCGACGGGATGCGCACCGACCCCGCGCCGTCCGTGCCCACCGCGGCCCCCACCAGCCCGGCCGCGACGGCGGCGGCCGACCCGCCGCTGGACCCGCCCGGCGAGTGCTCCGGCGACCACGGGTTGCGCGTCGCGCCCGCCCAGCTGCTCTCGGTGTAGGGCCACAGGCCCAGCTCCGGCATCCGGGTCCGGCCCACGACCACGGCCCCGGCCGCGCGCAGCCGCCGCACGATCTCGGAGTCGGCGGCGGCGGTCGCCTCGACGCCGGCGGTGCCGTTGGTGGTGGGCAGACCCGCGACGGCCAGGTCCTCCTTGACCGCGACCGGCACCCCCAGCAGCGGCGCGTCCTCGCCCCGGGCGCGGCGGGCGTCGGCCTCGGCGGCGTCGGCGCGGGCCCGGTCGGCGAACACCAGCCGGAACGCGTTGAGGCGGCGGTCGTGGGTGTCGATGCGGCGCAGGCACTCGGCGACCAGGTCGCGGGAGGTCAGCTCGCCCGCCCGCAGCAGCTCGGCTTGCCGGGCGGCGCCCGCGAAGCACGCGTCGGTCAGGTCCATGTCCGAACCCTAGGGCAGGAAGCGGCTCACGTCGGCCGGTGACGCGCGCGGTGGCGCAGCACGAGGTACGCGACCAGCAGCAACGGCCACGGGAACGGCAGCGGCGACGCGATCCACGCCACGACCGCGATCACGGCGACCACCGCGGCGACCGGCGGCCGGCCCCGCCCGACCAGGTGCGCCCGCCCGTGCGGGGTGCCGACCAACCCGGACTGGCCGGCGAGGTGAGGCGGTCCGGCCGCGCCAGGGGGACCGGCCGCACCGGAAGGGCCGGCGAGTGGCGGCAGGTCGGCGGTGAGCGGCGCGAGTTCGGCGCGGTGGACGGCCGTGTAGGCGGCGGTGATGCGGTCCTCGGCTTCGGCCAGGGTGAGCCGGCCCTCGCCGACCGCGTCGCGCAGCCGGGCCGCGACGGCGTCCCGTTCGGTGTCGGAGGCCCGGACGGCGTCCGGCGGGATGGGCTGTGGGGTGGGTTGCGGCATGGGTCGATGGTCGGCGCGGGGCGCGGGTCTCCGCATCGGTCGAGGGGCGGTGACGCGGACTACGTCCACCGACGTACGCGGTGCGGGCATGATCGGTGTCATGCCGACGTGGGTGCTGTGGCTGGCGGTTGCGCTGGTGCTGGTCGTGATCGTCGCGCGGCACCGGCGGCGCGCGCGGGCCGAGGTGCTGCTGGACGAACACGCCCGCCGCCGCACCCAACGGGAGACGCCGTCGCCGGTGTCGGTGTGGCGGGAGGCCAACCGCCTGTTCCGCGCCGGCGACCGGGAGGGGTTGCTGCTGCTGGCCGAGATCGGCCGGGAGCTGCCCGCGCGGCGGCAGGACGTGGTGGACACGTGGCTGGCGGCGTTGCGCGGCGGGGTCAGCCGGGGCCTGGACGCGCGCTGGCGCACGGCGGTGCAGAGCGAGCTGGTCGCCCACCTGCGGCCCGGCGCGGACTACTGGCCGGGCATGGACGTGCGGGCGGCCGGGGCGATCCTGGTGGAGGTGGACCTGTCCGGGTGCCGGGTGGGGCGGGTGGACTTCACCGGTGCGGTGTTCGTCGGCGACGCCCGGTTCGAGGCGATGACGGTGACCGGGGCGGCGGTGTTCGACGGGGCGCGGTTCCTGCGGCACGGGCTGTTCACCGACACGCTGTTCGCGCGGTCGCTGTCGATGGCGGCGGCGGTGTTCACCGGCAACCTGGCGCTGTCGGGGGTGCAGGTGGCCGACGCGGCGCAGCTGTCGGGGGCGAAGGTGTCGGGGCGGGCGGACCTGCGGCGCGCGGAGTTCGGCGGGCCGGCCGGGTTCGAGTCGGTGTTCTTCGGCGGGCGGGCGCTGTTCGGCGAGGTCGTGTTCCACCGGGACGCGCTGTTCACCGGGGCGTGGTTCCGGGGGCGCACGGACGTGACCTCGGCGCTGATCGGCGAGACGGCCGACTTCGCCGGGGCCCGCTTCGGCCGCCGCGTCATGCGCTGACCCACCGTCCCGCGCGGTCGGGTGTCACGCGCTCGGGTGTCACGCGGTGCGGCGGCGGTGGCGGGCCACCTGTTCCCGGTTGGCGCAGCGGGTGGTGCAGTAGCGGCGGCGGCCGTTGCGGGAGGTGTCCACGTAGACCGTGCCGCACCCCGGGCGGGCGCAGTGCCCCAGGCGGCCCGGGTCCTCGCACAGCACGTGCGCCAGGCCCGCGGCGGTGAAGGCGCGCACCCGGTCGGGGGTGGGGGCGTGCTCGGGGGCGAAGTGCAGGTGGGGCGCGCGGCCGTCGTGGGTGGAGACGTACGGGCGGGCCGCGGCTTCGGCGAGCAGCTCGTTGACGTGCGCGACGTGGTCGGCTCCGCCGGTGAACACCGGTTCCAGGCGGCGCGCCCACGCGACCAGCTCGCGGGCCTGCGCGTCGGTCAGGGTGCCCAGGGGCTTGTAGCCGTGGTCGCGCAACAGGTCGAGCAGGTGCGCGGCGGTGGCCGCGCGGTCGGCGTTGACCAGGGACGCGGCCAGCTGCGCCGCCGCCCCTCCGTAAGGGTTGAAATGCACTGAACCATGACACCACGCTGGGTGGCGTGACGACCAGATGCCCTTCCTGCGGGTGGCCCACCACCGACCACGCCCACCCGGCGTCCGTGCACGGCCGCACGGCCTACCTCCGCTGCGTGTGCGGCCTGTGGCTGGTGCTGGACTCCGGGCAGGTGGTGGCCACGGCCGGCGGCGCGAGATCGGCTATCGTCCCGTCCCCGTGACCACCCGCCGCGAGCTGCTGTGCGACACCGTGATCTCCGTGCTGGCCGCCGAGGGCGGCCGGGGGCTCACCCACCGCGCCGTGGACCGCGCCGCCGGCG
The DNA here is from genome assembly GCF_039521145.1 of Saccharothrix mutabilis subsp. mutabilis. NCBI lineage: Bacteria > Bacillati > Actinomycetota > Actinomycetes > Pseudonocardiales > Pseudonocardiaceae > Saccharothrix > Saccharothrix mutabilis. Next base: position 591,368 of record NZ_BAAABU010000003.1, on the reverse strand, counting down.
TCCCGCTGGGCACCACCAAGAACTACTTCCCCACGCGGGAGGCGCTGCTGCGGGCGGCGGCCGAGCGGATGACCCGGCTGCACGCCGAGGCGGTGGCCCGGCTGCGCGACACCACCCCCGCCGACGTCACCCCGACCCGGGTGGCCGAGCTGTACCCGGCGCTGCTGCGCCGCGCGGTGCTGGAGGACCCCGCCCACCTGCTCGCGATGGCCGAGCTGTACCTGGAGGCGGTGCGGCGGCCCGCCGTGCGCGAGGCGCTGGGCCGCATGGTCGTCTCCAACGCCGAGGCGGGCGCGTCGCTGCACCGCGCCGCCGGGCTGCCCTCCACCGCCCGGGACGCGGGCCTGCTCGACGCCTACTTCCTCGGGGTGGCGGTGTCGCTGCTCGCGCTGCCCGCCGACGCCCTGCGCGCCACTGGCCTGGACGACCCCTACGCGCTGGGCCTGGGCCTGTTCCGGGCCGCCGTGCCGCCCACCACCGACTCAGGCCACCGGGACCAGCCGCTGCACGCCGGTCGCGACGAGCCGGGTGGGCACGACGGGGACCGCCCCGCAGCTTCCGGGACGTGCCGGCGGTAGGTCGCGGCTCTCCACCGCCACCCGCCACACCCGCCCGTCGGCGTGCCGCACGGTGGTGCCGTGCACGGTCAGCACGTCCCGGTCTTCGCCGAGGCGTTCCCGCACCGCCAGCTCCGCGACCTGCCCCTGCTTGTCGAACGCCGACCGGCCCCGGCACCGCCGCGTCACCACCCGCCCGTGCGCGGCCTCGTGCAGCAGGTGCTCGGCGAACCCGACGTCCAGCCGCCCGTACAGGTAGCCGGTGGGCAGCAGCACGCCGGTGGGGGAGAAGCGGTGACCGCCGGTGTGCGTGCACTCCCACACCGCCTCCGGGTGACTGGCCGAAAGCGCCGCGACCAGCGGCCGGCCCCACAGGGCGCAGCACACGTCCCGCCGGCTGTTCGTGCACACCATCAGCAGCGGCTCACCGCTCACCTCGCCCAGACCGGGCCGCCGCCCGGCGGCCAGCGCGGCGAAGTCCAGCTCCAGCAGCCGCCGCGGGTCGGTGTCGGCGCGTTCCAGCCAGGACGCGCCCGGCGCCGTGGACGCCACGTACACCCGGCGCGGCGCGGGCCGGTGGGTGTCGGCGTGGTGGCCGGGGCGGCGGATCAGCAGCACCCGCACCCCGGCGGCCTCCGCGCGGCGGCCCAGTTCCGCGCCCAGCTCCGGGTCCAGGTGGCTGCCGGTCAGCGCGTCGCGGCCCCACGGACCCGGCTGTTCCAGGCAGATCCACGCGGCGGCGGTGGCGGCGGTGCCCGCCTGCGGCTCGTGCAGGTCCGCCGACACGGCGGCACAGCGTGGCTCGGTCACCACACCAGAGTGCACCCGTACGGCCGTTCGGGTGACTTCAGGGTTGCCGAACAGCGCGTTTTGCTCACAGCGGAACCCCCGACGGGGCCGCCGGCGCGCCCCGTACGGTGGGCGGCATGATCACCGGAACCGCGGCCGGCGTGCCGTACGTGGCCCTCCCGCCCCGCACCGGCCGGCGACTGGTCCTCGTGTGGCACCTGCTCGGCGAGCCCGGCACCCCGGAGGACATGGCGGCCACCCTGCCGCTGCCCGACCTCGACGCCTGGCGCGTCTACCCGGCCCTGCCGCTGCGCGACCCCGGACCGGACTTCCTGCTCGACGGCTACGCGCCCCTGGTCACCGAGGCCGCCGACGCCGTGCCCGACCTGGTCACCGCGCTGCGCGGCGAACTGGGCTGCGCCGGACCGGTCGACGTCGTCGGCGGCTCCGCGGGCGGGCACGTCGCGCTGCTGACCGCCGTGCGCGGCGAGGTCCCGGTGCGGCGGGTGGCCGTGGTCAACCCCGCCGTGACCGCCGAGTCGGTGGTGGAGGCGTCCGTGGCCGCCGCGTCCCTGCCCGGCTACGACTGGACGCCCGCCGCCCGCGCCGCGGCCGAACCCCTGGACGTCCTGGCCGCCGCCGACCGGCTCACCGCGCCCCTGCTGGTGGTGCGCGGGGCCGACGAGTACCCGGCGTTCCGGCCCGTGCAGGAACAGCTGTGCGACTCGGTGCCCGGTGCCAAGATCGTCGACGTGCCCGGGCTGGCGCACATGCTGGTGACCCGGGTGGACGAGGTGCGGGCGGAGGTGTCGGCGTGGCTGAGCGACTGACCCCGGGCGACCCATCGACCCCGAACGACCGGCCGGCCCCGGACGACCGATCGACCGCAGACGACCGGCCGGCCCCGGGCGACCGGCTGACCGTGGTGACCGGTGGCAGCCGGGGGATCGGCGCGGCGACCGTGCGCCGGCTGGCCGCCGACGGCCACCGCGTCGTGCTCGGCTACCGCGCCGCCCGCGAGGAGGCCGAGCAACTCGCCCGCGAGGTCGGCGGCCTGGCCGTGCGCTGCGAGGTGTCCGACCCCGACGACGTGGACGCCCTGTTCACCGCCGCCGCCCGCCTCGGCCGCGTCACCGGCGTCGTGATCAACGCCGGCGTCACCAGCCCCGCCGGGCCGCTGGCCGACACCGAGGTCGCCGACCTGCGCCGCGTGCTCGACGTCAACGTCCTGGGCGCCCTGCTGTGCGCCCGCCGCGCCGCCCGCGACCTCACCGAGGGCGGCGCGATCGTCTCGGTGTCCTCGGCCGCGGCCACCCTGGGCAGCCCGGGGGAGTACGTCCACTACGCCGCCAGCAAGGCCGCCGTGGACGCCATGACCATCGGCCTCGCGAAGGAACTGGGCCCGCGCGGCATCCGGGTCAACGCCGTCGCCGCCGGCACCGTCCACACCGACATCCACCGGCTCACCGGCGTCCCCGACCGCCCGGACCGCGTCGCCCCGCTCATCCCGCTGCGCCGCGCCGGACAGCCCGAGGAGATCGCCGCCGCCGTCGCCTGGCTGCTCGGCGACGACGCCTCCTTCACCACCGGCGCGATCCTCCGCGTCGCCGGCGGCCTCTGACCAACGCCACCACCCCGCCTCCGACCAACGCCCGCGGCGGCCCCTGACGCGGGGGTCACGCGCCGGCGGCCACCGGCACGCGGGGAGCGGTCAGCACCCGCGGACCCGACTCGGTGATCGCCACCGTGTGCTCGACGTGCGCCGCGCGGCTGCCGTCCACCGTGCGCAACGCCCACCCGTCCGGGTCGGTGGTGTAGGCGTCCCGGCCGCCCGCGTGGAACATCGGCTCGATCGCCAGCGCCATGCCCGCCCGCAGCGTCAACCCCCGCCCCGGCCGGCCCTCGTTGGGCACGCCCGGCGACTCGTGCATCGCCCGGCCGATGCCGTGCCCGCCGAAGTCCTCCGGGATGCCGTACCCGGCCGCGCGCCCGATCCGGCCGATCGCGGCGGACACGTCACCCATCCGCGCGCCCGGCACCGCCGCGGCGATCGCCGCGGCCAACGCCCGCTCGGCGGTCTCGATCAGCGCCACGTCCGCCGGGTCGGCCCGCCCGACGACGAAGCTGATCGCCGAGTCGCCGTGCCAGCCGTCCACGTGCGCGCCGCAGTCGATGCTCACCAGGTCGCCCTCGCGCAGCCGGTAGCCGGCGGGGATGCCGTGCACGATCACGTCGTTGACCGAGGCGCAGATGTGGCCCGGGAACGGCGTCGGCGCGAACGACGGCCGGTAGTGCAGGAACGACGACCCCGCGCCCGCCGCCCGCACCACCTCCGCGGCCACCTCGTCCAGCTCCAGCAGCGACACCCCGACCCGGGCGTGGGCACGCACCGCCGCCAGCGCGTCGGCCACCACCAGGCCCGCCACGCGCATCGCGTCGAACTCGCCGGGGGACTTCAACTCGATCACCGACACCAACTCCCTACCGTGATAACAATACCGGTATAGATATCACAGCAGCGCCGGTATTACCATCACGCCCATGGTGCGACAGCCGCTCACCCAGTCCGACCGCGACCGCGGCGAACGCCTCGGCGACGCCCTGCGCCGCGCCCGCGGCGAGCGCAGCATGGTCCAGGTCGCCACCGCCGCCGGCATCTCCGTGGAAACCCTGCGCAAGATCGAACGCGGACGCATCCCCACCCCCGCCTTCTTCACCGTCGCCGCCCTCGCCGACGCCGTCGGGCTCTCCCTGGACGACCTGTGCCGCCAACTCACCGACGAGCGCCCCGCCGCCTAGATGCCCCGGCTGCCCGACCACACCACCCCCGAGCCCGTCCCGCTCGTCCCCGAGATCACCCTGCACACCGCCACCGACATCACCGCCCTCTGGGAAAGCACCGGCACCCCCGACCCGCCCTTCTGGGCCTTCCCGTGGGCCGGGGGACAGGCACTGGCCCGCCACCTGCTCGACCACCCCCACCTCACCGCCGGCCAGCGCGTCCTCGACCTCGCCACCGGCTCCGGCCTGGTCGCCATCGCCGCCGCCCGCACCGGCGCCCACGTCACCGCCAACGACATCGACCCCCTCGCCGGCGACGCCGCCACCCGCAACGCCCACGCCAACCACGTCACCATCACCGTCGAGATCACCGACCTGCTCGACACCGACACCGACCACGACGCGATCCTCGCCGGAGACGTCTTCTACGACCGCGACATGGCCGCCCGCGTCCTGCCCTTCCTGCACCGCGCCCACCACCGCGGCGCACTCGTCCTCATCGGCGACCCGCAACGCGCCCACCTGCCCCGCACCGGCCTCACCCGCGTCGCCACCCACGACGTCCCCGTCCCACACGACCTCGAAGGCACCACCCGACGCACCACCCACGTCTGGCGCCTCTAGCGCGAACCGCTACCACCGCTCGTGACGGTCAGCGCCGGTGGGCGAACTTGTCCGTCGCCGCCACCACCGCCTCCGTCATCCCCGGGTCCTGCGCGCTGTGCGACGCGCCGGACACCACCACCAACTCCGCGTCCGGCCACGCCCGCGCCACCTCCCACGCCGTCGCCACCGGACCCTGCATGTCCCACCGGCCGTGCACCAACACCGCCGGGATCCCGCGCAACCGCGGCATCTCCCGCAACACCTGCCCGTCCGCCAACCACGCCCCGTGCCGGAAGTAGCGGGCCGTGATCCGCGCGAACGCCGTCCGCCACCGCGGGTCCGACTCACGCGGCGACGGCTTGCGGTCCGGGTTCAACGTCAGGACCGACGACTCCCACGCCACCCAGTCGTCCGCCGCCTTGCGCCGCACCGCCGGGTCCGGGTCGTTCAACAACTCGTCGTAGGCCGCCACCAGGTCCACCGCCCCCTCCGGCGCACCCGCCCGGAACCGGTGCCACTGCTCGGGGAAGAACCGCCGCAACCCGCCGTAGAGCCACTCCAGCTCCTCGCGCCGACTCGTCGTCACCGCCACCAGCACGACCTCGGTCACCCGCTCCGGGAACGTCTGCGCGTAGTGCAACCCCAGCGTCGAACCCCACGACCCGCCGAACACCATCCACCGGTCCACACCCCGGTCCACCCGCAACCGCTCGATGTCCGCCACCAGGTGCGCCGTCGTGTTCACCGACAGGTCGGTCCCGTAGTCCGCCGCGTGCGGCGTCGACCGCCCCGAACCCCGCTGGTCGAACAGGATGATCCGGTAGGCGGCCGGGTCGAACTGGCGGCGCATGTCGGGGGAGCAGCCCGTCCCCGGACCACCGTGCAGGCCCACCACCGGCTTGCCGTCGGGGTTGCCGCACTCCTCCCAGTACACGAGGTTCCCGTCACCGACGTCGAGCATCCCGTGCGCGTACGGCTCGATCTCCGGGTACAGCACGCCGAACCCCCTCCAGAAGCAACAGTGCTGTTACATTAGGGGAGTGGACGACAACCCCACCACCGATTACCTCGGCACCCGCCTGCGCCACCTGCTCGACCTGCTCGACGACGGCGTGGCCCACGCCTACACCCGACTCGGCCTCGCCGGCTTCCGCCCCCGCTACAACCCGATCATCCGCATCGTCCACGCCCACGGACCCCGCTCCATCCGCGACCTGGCCGCCACCATCGGCGTCACCCACTCCGCCGTCAGCCAGACCGTCAACCAGATGCACCGCGACGGCCTGGTCGAACTCCACCCCGGCACCGACGCCCGCCAACGCATCGTCCACCTCACCCCCCGCGCCGAAGAACTCCTACCCGTCCTCGACGCCGAGTGGCACGCCACCACCACCGCCGCCCGCGAACTCGACGCCGAACTCCCGTACCCCCTCAGCGACCTCGTCGAACACGCCCTGCGAGCACTGGGGGAGCGCCCCATGCGCGACCGCGTCCACCCCCACCTGCGCGACGCGTAGCCACCACCCGCAACCGGCCTCACCCGTACCGGGCCACCAACTCCGCCCCCAACCGGGCCAACTCCGCCCGCACCGCGTCCGACTCCACCACCTCCACCAACGCACCCCACCCCGCCAGGTGCTGCGCGACCATCAGGGGAGTGGGAGCGGAAACCCGCACCCGCGCCACACCACCCTCGACACCCTCCACCACGCAGTGCCGCCCGAACTGGCCCCGCAACACCCGCACGTGCCGCTCCCGCACCAGCACCGTCGCGGCCGTCAACGTCTGCCACCCCTCGACCTTCGCCACGACGCCCTCCCACGCGTCCGCCAGGTCGAACCCCTCCGGCCGCACCGCCTCCTCGTCGGTCACCACCGCGTCCACCACGCGATCCACCCGGAACGTCCGCTGCCCGTCCGCCGTGCCCGCGACCAGGTACCAGACGTCGTCCTTGTCCACCAGCCCCAACGGATCCACCACCCGCTCGGACCGCTCACCGGACTTCTTGGCGTACCCCAACCGGACCTTCCGCCGCCGCACCACCGCCCCCTGCAACAACTCCACCAGCCGAGGCCGCTCGTGCAGCTCCTGCCCCCACCGAGCCGAATCCACCACCACCGCGCCCGCAGCCGCCTCGGCCGCCTCCCGGAACGTCTCCGGCAACGCCCGAACCAACTTCCGCAACGCCGCCTTGGCCTCCGCGTTGCCCGCCGCCGCCGGCCCCACCAACACGAACAACGCCTGCGCCTCGGCAGCACTCAACCCGCTCAGATCCGTCCGCGCGCGGCCGACCAGCTCCCAGCCGCCGTTGCGACCGGGCTGCGGGTAGACGGGGATGCCGGCCGTCGAGAGCGCCTCCAGGTCGCGACGAGCGGTCGCCACGGAGACTTCGAGCTCGGTCGCCAACTCGGCAGCCGTCACCCGCCCACGGGCCTGCATCAGGAGCAGGGCCGCCACCAACCGGTCCGCACGCATGGTGAGCAGTGTGCGGGGTTAAGTGCGCACCTGGTGAGCACTTTCGCGCGATTCGAACACCGGTTCGAACGGCGTGGGGGAGAGGTGGAGCGAACGGGCCGGGCGCGCTGGAGCCGAGCCGGCTGCGGCCTCCGGCCCCCGGAACGATCATCTCACGAGACACCGACAATCCCGGCGACCAACCGTCGACTTGGGCCAACGCGCGGCGCTGTGCGGCAACCGACGCCGGCGAAACAACGAATCCAGCGACGGAACGCCGTGGATCGCCCAGTGCGAGCGCAGCGGGATTCGGGGTGCAGGCTCGCGCGGTGCGGAGTGCGGGGCGGCGGCGCGAGGGGCGGTGGGCGCGCGGGCAGGCGTCGAGGCCCGTGGGAGTGGGTGCCGAATCCGCTTACTTAACATAATGTAGATTATCGGCGTTCCGGCGAGGCCTGGTTATCGGGGCGGACATACGTCACGTGACGTATCTGCGGTGGTGTCGCCGGATGGTCGGTTCGGCGGCGTTCGGCCCGGCGTCGGGTCGATGATCAAGCCTTCCCGGCCGTCCCGGGTGGCGTCTCGTTGGTCCGCCGGGTTCGCCGTCGCGTCGCGCGCTGCGGCTGTGCCACGTGACGTGTGCGAGGTGGTTCGGGGCTCCGAGGGGCGTCGGGCGGGAATGTCGGAAGCGGCATCCCCCGGTTGGTGCGGCGACCGGTCCACGGCCCTGTTTCATGGATAATCGCCATTATCCATGTGATCAACACTGCTGCTGCGCGCTTGGGGGTCTGACTGGCCGGCGATCGGCGTGGGCGCGGAATTGTCGGTGGCGTGCGCTAGGAAGATCACATGCTCGTCCTCGACGCCCAGGAGTCGTTCTTCCTCGCCCGCCGTCCGCGCAAGGACTCCCCCCACACCACGGCGGCCTACCGGCGCGACCTCGCCGGGGTCACCGCGCTGCTCTCCGACGTCGTCGGCACTCCCCCGGACCGGTTGCTGGTCGTCGACCTGACCGCCGGCAACCTGCGCAAGGCCTTCGGGGTCTTCGCCGACACGCACGCCAAGTCCTCCGTCCTGCGCGCGTGGTCGACGTGGAACCAGTTCCTGACCTTCTGCGTGGCCGAGGACCTGTTGCCGGGCAACCCGATGGGCGCTGTGGCGCGGCCGAAGACGCCGCCGTTGGTGCCCAAGCCGTTGCGGGGTGAGGACACACCGGAGCGGTTGTTGGCGGCGGCGGCGGAGGGGGCGCGCAAGGCGCGGGACCCGTGGCCGGAGCGGGACGTCCTGGTGTTGGCGTTGGGGTTGGTCGCGGGTTTGCGGTCGGCGGAGATGCGGACGTTGACGTTGGCCTCGGTGGTGGGGCGGCCCGGTGAGCGGCGGTTGCACGTGGCGGGCAAGGGCAACCGGGACCGGTCGGTGCCGATCGAGCCGGCGATGGACCGGATCATCGAGCAGTACCTGGAGTCGTGTCGGGCGCGGTTCCCGCAGGGGCGGTTCGACCGGGGGTCGGCGTTGTTGCGCGACCGGCACGGTGAGCCGATCGGGCGTGGTGGGTTGGAGTACCTGGTGCGGTCGTGCTTCCGGTGGGCGGGGTTGCACGACCGGGTGCCGTCGGGGGCGAACCTGCACGCGTTGCGGCACACGTTCGCGACGCGGTTGGCCGAGGACGGCGCGTCGGCGTCGGAGATCATGGCGTTGTTGGGGCACGCGTCGTTGGCGACGTCGCAGAACTACATCGAGGCGACGGCGCGGGAGCGGCGGGCGGCGGTGGCGGGGAACCGGACGTACGTGTCGTTGGCGAACCTGCCGTCGGCGCGGCGGGGTGACGGGGCGTGAGGCTGTTCGGGTGATGCCTGGGTGACCTTGTTCGAACGGGTGTGCGCGGGTGTCATGAGGGTGGCGTGGCGTGGCGTGGGGGTGCGTCTGCGGTGGAGGGCGAAACTGGTCCGATCGAGTGATGCCCTGGTGCGGGAACCGCGGTTGGCGGGTACTCACGTGGAATGAGGTCCGTGTGGCGTGGGGCGATCTCCTTCGGTCTGGTGACGATCGGTGTCCGGTTGTACACCGCGACGGAGGAGCACGACTTCCGGTTCCACCAGGTGCACCGGGAGGACGGTGGGCGGATCCGCTACAAGCGGGTGTGCCAGGTGTGCGGCGAGGAGGTTGCCTACGCCGACATCGCCAAGGGTTACGAGCTGGACGACGGCCGTGTGGTGGTGATGGACAGCGAGGACTTCGACAAGTTGCCGATCAACACCGATCACGCGATCGACGTGCTGGAGTTCGTGCCGGCGGAGGAGATCGATCCGATCTACTTCCAGAAGTCCTACTACCTGGAGCCGGACAAGGCGGCGACGCGGCCGTACGTGTTGTTGCGGACAGCGTTGGAGCGCAGTGGGCAGTTGGCGGTCGTGAAGATCACGATCCGGCAGCGGGAGACGTTGGCGATGCTGCGGGCCCGTGAGGACCTGTTGGTGATGCACACGATGTTGTGGCCCGATGAGGTGCGCAAGCCGGACTTCGACTTCCTGGACGGTGACGTTGAGGTGCGTCCGCAGGAGTTGAAGATGGCGTCGTCGCTGGTGGAGAGCATGGCGGGGTCGTTCGACCCGGGTGATTTCACCGACGACTACACCGAGGCGATGCAGAAGTTGATCGAGGCGAAGGCGGAGGGCGCGGAGTTGCCCGAGCAGCCGGAGGCCGAGGAGACCGGTGAGGTCATCGACTTGATGACGGCGTTGGAGCGCAGTGTGGAGCAGGCGCGGTCGGCGCGGGGTGAGGCGAAGCCGGCGGAGAAGAAGCCGGCGGCGCGGTCGTCGCGGTCGGGTGGGTCCGCGCGGTCGTCTGGGGCGTCGCGGTCGAAGGCGGCGGCGTCGAAGGCGAAGGAGACCAAGGAGAAGGCGCCGGCGAAGAAGAAGGCCAAGCCCGCCTGATGGGTGGGGACCTGTCGGAGTACCGGCGCAAGCGGGACGCCGGGCGGACGCCGGAGCCGGTGCCGGGTGCGGACGTGCCGTTGCCGCGCGGTGACGACGACACGTTCGTGATCCAGGAGCACCACGCGTCGCGGCTGCACTGGGACGTGCGGTTGGAACGGGGTGGGGTGCTGGTGTCGTGGGCGGTGCCGAAGGGGTTGCCGCCGGAGCCGGGGACGATCCGGTTGGCGGTGCGCACGGAGGATCACCCGTTGGAGTACGCGTCGTTCGAGGGGACGATCCCGAAGGGCGAGTACGGCGCGGGCGAGATGCTGATCTGGGACCGGGGCCGGTACGAGACGGTGAAGTGGAGCGACCGCGAGGTGGACGTGGTGCTGCGCGGGTCCCGGGTGGAGGGTGAGTTCGTGTTCTTCCGCCGTTCCTCGGGTGGGGACGGCAAGGACTGGATGGTGCGGCGGCGGCACGAGGCGGTGCGGCCGGACTGGGTGCCGTTGCCGGAGTCGATCGCGCCGATGTTGGCGACGGCGGCGGAGGGGTTGCCGGAGCGCAACGGGGACTACGCCTACGAGTTCAAGTGGGACGGGGTGCGGGCGGTCGCGCGGGTGGAGGGCGGCCGGGTGCGGTTGGTGTCGCGGTTGGGCAACGACGTGACCGCCACGTACCCGGAGTTGCAGGCGTTGGGCGAGTCGTTGGGCTCGACGCAGGTGTTGTTGGACGGGGAGGTCGTCGCGTTGCGGGGCGGTCGGCCCAGTTTCGGGGCGTTGCAGCAGCGGATGCACGCGTCGGGGGCGGCGGCGCGGCGGTTGGTGTCGAAGGTGCCGGTGACGTACCTGGTGTTCGACGTGCTGCACCTGGACGGGTCGTCGTTGTTGAACGTGCCGTACGCGCGGCGGCGGGAGTTGTTGGACGGGTTGGACCTGCGGGGGCCGTGTTGGGCGACGCCGCGGGCGTACCCGGGTGCGGGGCCGGAGGTGTTGGCGGCGTCGCGGGAGCAGGGGTTGGAGGGGGTGGTGGCGAAGCGGCTGGATTCGCCGTACACGCCGGGGATGCGGTCGCCGCACTGGGTGAAGGTGACGCGGGTGGCGACGCAGGAGGTGGTGGTCGGCGGGTGGCGGCCGGGTGAGGGCAAGCGCAAGGGAGTGGTGGGCGCGTTGCTGCTGGGGATCCCGGAGGGTGACGGGTTGGCGTTCGTGGGGTCGGTGGGGACGGGGTTCGGCGAGGCGGAGCTGCGGTTGTTGACCGAGCGGTTGGAGGGGTTGGCGGCGAAGCGGTCGCCGTTCGTGACGGAGGTGCCGCGGGAGCGGGAGCGGGGTGCGCGGTGGGTGCGGCCGGAGTTGGTGGGCGAGGTGGTGCACCGGCAGTGGACGGCGGACGGGCGGATGCGGTTCCCGACGTGGCGGGGGTTGCGGCCGGACCGGTCGCCTTCGGAGGTGCGGCGCGGTGGTTGAGTCGGCGGTGGTGCGGGTCGGTGAGCGGCGGCTGAAGCTGTCGAACCTGGGGAAGGTGCTGTACCCGGAGGTGGGGTTCACCAAGGCCGAGGTGATCGACTACTACACGCGGATCGCGCCGGTGCTGCTGCCGCACCTGGCGGGGCGGCCGTTGACGGTGCGGCGGTTCCCGGACGGGGTGGACGGGGAGTCGTTCTTCGAGAAGAACGCGCCGTCGCACGCGCCGGAGTGGGTGCGGCGGGTGCGGGTGGAGACGCCGGGGTCGTCGCGGGGGTCGGAGTACCTGGACTTCGTGGTGGTGGACGACCTGGCGACGTTGGTGTGGTTGGCGAACCTGGCGGCGTTGGAGCTGCACGTGCCGCAGTGGGCGGTGGGGCCGCGGGGTGGTCGCCGCTCCCCCGACCTGGTGGTGTTCGACCTGGACCCGGGGCCGCCGGCGACGGTGGTGGAGTGCGCGCGGGTGGCGCTGGTGCTGCGGGAGGTGCTGGTCGGCGACGGGTTGGCGCCGGTGGTGAAGACCAGCGGGTCCAAGGGGTTGCAGGTGTACGCGGCGGTGGAGGTGACCGATCCGTTGCGGCCGTCGGCGTACGCGAAGGCGGTGGCGCAGCGGTTGACGCGGGAGTTGCCGGACGAGGTGGTGTGGCAGATGACCAAGTCGGTGCGCACGGGGAAGGTGCTGATCGACTGGTCGCAGAACAACCCGGCGAAGACGACGGTGGCGCCGTACTCGTTGCGGGCGCGGCCGGTGCCGTCGGTGTCCACGCCGGTGGCGTGGGATGAGGTGGTGGCGTGCCGGTCGGTGTCGGACCTGGTGTTCACCGCGGACGAGGTGCGGGAGCGGGTGGGTCGGGTGGGTGACCTGTTCGCGGTGGAAAAGGCGTCGCCGCTGCCTGGGTGATCGTCTTGTCCTGGCCGGCTGCGCGTGGGCTGGCCGGCTCGGGGCGCAGTGGGCGGTCGGGGTGTGGCCTCCGGCCCCCGGGTCGATCGTCTCACGCGGCACCGACAATTTTCCGGCGGTCCGGCAGTTTCGGCAGGCCGGCGGTTCGGCAGGCCGGCGGTGAGGGGCGGGTTGGTGGGTCGGGTGTGGGTTGGTGGCAACTCGCCTCGGGGGGTGGGGGCGGTGCGGGAGAATGGCGGGTCGTGAGGTTCGGGGTGCTCGGCCCGGTGGTGGCGCGGCGTGTCGACGGGTCGGAGATCCGGGTCGGCGGGGTCGGGTTGCGGGCGTTGTTGGCGGTGCTCGCGGTGGACGCCGGGCGGGTCGTGGGGGTTGACCGGCTGGTGGACGCGTTGTACGGGGAGCGTCCGCCGGTCGGGGTCGTGAACGCGGTGCAGTCGCAGGTGTCGCGGCTGCGGTCGTTGTTGGACGTGGGGGTCGAGCGGTCGGCGGCCGGGTACCGGCTGGTGGTGGACCCGTGGGACGTCGACGCGTTGCGGTTCGAGGAGTTGGTGGCGCGCGGGTTGCCGGGTGAGGCGTTGGCGTTGTGGCGGGGGCCGGCGTTGGCCGATGTCCGGGACGCGCCGTTCGCGGCGGTGTTGGCGGCGCGGTGGGAGGAGTTGCGGCTCAAGGCCGTGGAGGACCACGACGTGGCGCCGGTGGCGGTGCTGCGGGAGCTGGTGGCGGCGCACCCGTTGCGGGAGCGGTTGGTGGCGCGGCTGGTGCGGGCCCTGCACGGTGAGGGGCGGCAGGCCGAGGCGTTGGCGCTGGTGGATCGGACGCGGCGGGCGTTGGCCGAGGAGTTGGGCGCGGATCCGTCGCCGGAGTTGGCCGCCGCGCACGGCGAGGTGTTGCGGGGTGAGCGGCCGGCGGGCCGGCACGTGCTGCCCGCGCAGCTGACCAGTTTCGTCGGGCGCGGCGAGGAGGTGCGGCTGGTCGGGGAGGCGTTGGACCGGGCGCGGCTGGTGACGTTGCTGGGGCCCGGTGGCGCGGGCAAGACGCGGTTGGCGGTGGAGGTCGCCGCGACGCGGCCGGGTGACGTGTTCTTCGTGGACCTGGCGCCGTTGGGGGCGGGCGGGGACGTGCCGCAGGCCGTGGTGACGGCGTTGGGGTTGCGGGAGGACGGGCTGCGCGTGGCGCGGGCGGCGCGGGAGCGGCTGGTGGCGGCGCTGGCCGGGCGGGACGTGCTGCTGGTGCTGGACAACTGCGAGCACGTGGTGGAGGACGCGGCGGCGTTGGCGGGCGCGTTGCTGGTGGCGTGCCCGGGGTTGCGGGTGTTGGCGACGAGCCGGGAGGCGTTGGGCGTCACCGGGGAGACGGTGCGGCCGGTGCCGCCGCTGCCCGCGGTGGACGGCTCCTCCCCCGCTGTCGCGCTGTTCGCCGACCGGGCGGTGGCGGCGGACCCGTCGTTCCGGCTGGACGCGGGGACGGTGCCGCTGGTGGTGGCGATCTGCCGGGCGTTGGACGGGATGCCGTTGGCGATCGAGCTGGCGGCGGCGCGGGTGCGGTCGCTGCCCCTGGCGGAGGTCGCGGCGCGGTTGGACGACCGGTTCCGGTTGCTCTCGCGCGGCAACCGGGCCGCCGCGCCGCGGCACCGGACGCTGCACGCGGTGGTCGAGTGGAGCTGGGACCTGCTCTCGGCCGAGGAGCGGGTGGTGGCGCGGCGGCTGACGGTGTTCTCCGACGGGGCGACGCTGGAGTCCGCGGCGGCGGTGTGCGGGGCGGGGGCGGACGACGTGCTGCCGATGCTGGTGGACAAGTCGCTGGTGGAGGTGTCGGGCGGCCGGTACCGGATGTTGGACACGATCCGGGCGTTCGGGGCGGCGCGGCTGGCGGAGGCCGGTGAGCGGGATGCGGTGCGGCGGGCGCACGCGCGGTGGTTCCTGCGGGTGGCGGTCCGGGCGACGCCGCACCTGTTGCGCGGTGAGCAGTTGGAGTGGCTGGCGGTGTTGGCCGCGGAGCACGAGAACCTGAAGTCGGCGATCCGGTGGGCGGCCGGGCACGCCGGCGAGCTGGCGTTGCGGCTGGTGGCGGAGCTGGGCTGGTACTTCTGGCTGCGCGGGCTGCGGTCGGAGGGGTCGGCGCTGGCGGCGGAGGTGGTGCGGGCGGTGGGCCCGGTGGCGCCGGCCGGGTTGATCGAGGAGCACCTGCTGTGCGTGTTGGCGGCGTCGGCGGCCGGTGAGGTGGTGCCGGGGGCGCTCTCGCCGCGGCAGGACGTGCCGGAGGGGTTCGTGGGGCCGCCGACGCGGCCGTTCCTGACGATGTTGTGGGGCATGGCCTACGGGGTGCCGGACCTGGGTGAGCCGACGTTGGACGCCCGGCGGGGTCACCTGGTCGGGGCGGACCCGTGGTCACGGTCGCTGGCGTTGGCCGGGTTGGGGATGCAGTACCAGTACGCGGGCCGGTTGGGTGAGGCGCGGGAGGCGCACGAGTCGGCGTTGGCCGGGTTCCGCGGGTTGGGCGAGCGGTGGGGCATGTCGATGGTGCTGGCGCAACTGGCGGAACTGTCGCGCGCCGCCGGTGACCTGTCCTGCGCGTTGGCGTACCTGGACGAGGCGTTGGCGTTGGGCGAGCAGTTCGGCGCGACCGAGCACACGGCGAGCATGTTGGCGCGGCGCGCGGAGTGGCACTGCCACCGCGGGTCGTTCGACGCGGCGTGGGCGGACCTGGAGCGGGCGGCGGTGATGGCCCGGTCGCAGGGGTCGGTGGAGACGTTGGCCGAGGTGCGGCTGGGGATGGCGGAGGTGGCGCGGCACCGGGGCGAGTTGGTCGTGGCGCGCGGGTGGTGCGAGGAGGCGCTGCGGGTGTGCCCGCGGGGCTGGTTCGGTCCGGAGGAGGTGCGCTCGCACCTCCACGTCGCGGTGGGGCGGCTGGAGCTGGCGGGCGGGGACGTGGCGGCGGCGCGGGCGGTGTGGGGGCTGGTCGTGGAGTCGGCGGCGGAGTGGGGCAACCCGATGGTGCTGGCCAAGGTCGCCGAGGCGTGGGCGCAGTCGTGCCTGGCGGAGGGGGACGCGGTGGGCGCGGCGGAGCTGTTGGGCGCGGCGCGGGGGTTGCGGGGCGCGGTGGCGCCGGTGGACCCCGACGTGCTGGCGGCCGAGAGCGCGGCGAGGACCGCGCTGGGGGCCGAGGGGTTCGCGGCGGCGTCGGCCCGGGGCGCGGGGTTCGGGCGGGACGGGGTGCTGGCCGCGCTGCGCGGGTGAGGCCCGGCGGGGCGGGTGCGGGTGAGGCCCGGCGGGTCAGGCCAGGAACTCGGCCAGGCGTTTGACCATGGACTCCGCGTCGTCGATCCACGGGTAGTGCCCCGCTCCGGGCTGTTCGGCGTACTGCGCGCCCGGGATCAGCTCGGCGAGCTGCCGCACCAGGTGCGGCGGGGCGACCGGGTCCGCGCCGCCCGCGTAGACCAGGACCGGGATGGACAGGTCGGCCAGCGCGCGGCGGGTGTGGCCGGGGCTGAACGCCCCGTCGGCCGAGTAGCCGCGTTGGGCCTCGGTGGAGCGTTCGGCGTCCTCGGCGGCGGCGTGGGCCCGGGCGGCGGGGGTCCAGGAGCCGTAGAACAGCGGGGCGGCGGTGAGGCGGTTGTGCAGGGAGTCGTCGCCGGCGACCCAGGCGCGCAGCGCCGCCACCGCCTCGGCGTGCCAGGGCTGGTCGGCGTGCCGCGCCAGGTGGTCGGCCCAGTCCGCCTCGGTCGGGGTCAGGCCCACCGCGCGCAGCGCCGGGGTCAGCAGCACCAGGCTCGACAGGTTGTGCGGGAAGTGCTCGGCGTAGGCCATCGCGATCCCGGAGCCCGCCGAGTGGCCCAGCAGGTCCAACCGTTCCAGCCCCAGGTGCTGCCGCAGCGCCTCCACGTTCAGCGCCAGCCGGTCGCGGCGGTAGGTGTCGGCGGACGCGGGCACGTCCGAGTCGCCGGTGCCGCGGTTGTCCAGCAGCACCAGCGAGCGGTGCGCGCCCAGGCCGCCCAGGTCGCCCAGGTAGGACACGGCCCGGCCGGCGCCGCCGGGCAGGCACACCAGCGGCTCGCCGGAACCGGCCACGCGGTAGGCCAACCCGGTGCCGTCGTAGGAGGAGAAGCGGGGCATGGCCACATCCTCTCCTACGCTGGCCCGATGCCGAAGATCGCCACCGCGCGCACCCCCGACCGGGCCGGGCTGCTGGAGTTCCTGCGCCCCCGCCACCGCGCCCTGCTGATCACCACCCGCCGCGACGGCCGCCCCCAGACCTCGCCGGTCACCTGCGGCGTCGACGACCGCGGCCGGATCGTCGTCTCCACCTACCCGCAGCGCGCCAAGTCCCGCAACGCCCGCCGCGACCCGCGCGTGGCCGTGTGCGTCCTGTCCGACGACTGGGACGGCCCCTACGTGCAGGTCGACGGGCACGCCGAGGTGTTGGACCTGCCCGACGCGCTGGAACCGCTGGTCGACTACTACCGGTCGGTCTCCGGCGAGCACCCCGACTGGGACGACTACCGCGCCGCCATGACCCGCCAGGGCAAGGTGCTGCTGCGCGTCACCATCGACTCCTGGGGACCCATCGCCACCGGCGGCTTCCCACCCGAACTGGGTTAGGCGGACGCCCAGGTCCCGCCCCACCCGGCCGGGTCCTGCAGCACCGCGAACACCGCGCCGGACGGGTCGGCGATCGACGCCACCACCCCGGTGGGCACCTCGGTCGGCCCGGTCAGCACCGCGCCGCCCATCTCCGCCGCCGCCTCGCACGCCTTGGCCACGTCGGGCACCGCGAAGTAGCACACCCACCGCTGCCGCTCGTCCGTGACCAGCCGGCCCGCCACCGCCCGCGACTCGCTGTCGTAGACGGTGAACGGCTCGTCCGGCGTGCGCGCCGCCCACCCCAGCTCACCGGTCCAGAACGCGTCGTCCGCCGCGCCCATGAACTCCACCCAGCACGGCTCCCCGGCGCGCGGCTCCGGCGCCCACGGCCCGTGCAGCACCCGGCCCGAGTCCACCGCCGCGCCCTCGCGCAGCTCCCGCGGGTCACCGCCCGCGAACACCACCCGGAACCCGTCCTCGCCCGGCCGCACCCGCAGCGCGAGCCGGTCACCCACCCAGCCGCTGAACACGCCGTCCGGCTCGGGGATCACCACCCAGCCCAGCAGGTGGGCGTAGAAGTCGGCGATCGGCTCGGGATCGGGCGCGCCCAGCTCGACGCGGCGCACACCGCGTGAGGGGGTCGGGGAAACTCCGGTCACGTCGGCGGGTCCCATCGGAGGGGGGTGTGATCAGGAACGCGCCCCATCCTCCGCACCCACCCGGGGTGACGACAATGCTCCGTCCGGACTCACACCATCACCCGAAAGGAGGGTCGTCAGCGGGATCGGTCGACCCAGGTGGAAACCCTGGCCGACCCGCACCCCCAACCGGGTCAACGTCTCCACCTGGGCGGGCCGCTCCACCCACTCCGCCACCGCCGACAGGCCCAGGCCGCGGGCGATCTCCACGATCCCCGACACCAGCACCGCGTCGGTGGAGCGCTCGTCGATCCCGCGCACGAACTCGCCGTCGATCTTGATCCCGGTGATCGGCAGGTGCTTGAGGTGCACGAACGAGCCGAACCCGCTGCCGAAGTCGTCCAGGGTGATCCGGCAGCCGAACCCGCGCAGCTGCAACGCCAACGCCCGCGCCGCGTCCAGGTTGGTCACCGCCGCCGTCTCGGTGATCTCCAACCCCAACCGGCCCGGCGCGACCCCGGCCGTGGCCAGCCGGTCCAGCACGAACCCGCCGAAGTCCTCGTCCTCCAGCGTCCGGCCGGAGATGTTGACGTTGAACCTCAGGTCCAGGCCCGGGTGCGCGACCAGCGCGTCGATCGCCGTGGACAGCACCCACCGGTCGATGTCGAGCACCAGGTCCGACCGCTCCGCCTCGGCCAGGAACTCCGCCGGGCCCAGCGGCGGGTCCTGGTGGTCCTCCAGGCGCAGCAGCAGCTCGTGGCCCAGCGTGCGGCCCGACGCCAACTGCACCATCGGCATCGCGTGCAGCGCGAACCCGCCGTTCTCCAGCGCCGCGCGCAGCCGGTCCATCACCGACACCCGCTTCGCGGTGTCCGCGTAGTGCCCCGGCTCGTACACCGTCACCCGGTTGCGGCCCGCCGCCTTCGACGCGTACAGCGCCAGGTCGGCGTTGGCCAGCACCAGCTCCCACGTGTCACCCGCGCCGTACTCGGCGACCCCGGTGGACACCGTGACCCGCGCCGACACCGCCACCGGCGGCAACGCCGCCACCGCGTCGCGCAGGCCCTCCGCGACCAGCCGCGCCTTCTCCGGCGGGCAGTCCGGCAGCACCACCGCGAACTCGTCCCCGCCCAGCCGGCCGATCAGCCCCGACCCCGACGGGCCCGACCCGGACAGCCGCGACCGCAGCGTCCCCGCCAGCGCCTTCATCAACCGGTCGCCCACCGCGTGCCCGCGCAGGTCGTTGACGTCCTTGAAGTTGTCCAGGTCCAGCAGCAGCAACGACCCCTGGCCGCCGGAGGCCAGCCGCCGCTCCAGCTCCCGGGTCACCGCGCGCCGGTTCGCCAGGCCCGTCAACGGGTCCTGCTCGGCCAGCGCCAGCAGCTCGTCGTGCACCCGGCGGGCGCGGGTGATGTCGTGCGCGGTGCCCAGCGCGCGCAGCGGCGTGCCGTCCTCGGCGGTGACGACCTCGCCGAAGCACTCGAACCACCGCTCGGTGCGCCGGTCGGCCAGCATCATGCGGTGGGTGTAGGAGAAGCCCGCGCCGGTGCGCATGGCCTGCTCCAGCGTCGCCTGGATCATCGACAGGTCGTCGGGGTGCACCAGGTCGGCGTAGGCGTCGAAGTCCAGCTCGGTGTCGGGCGGGAACCCGAACATCTCCAGCAGCGTGTCCGACCACACCACCCGGTCCTCGGCGATGTGCCACTCCCACGTGCCCATCCGCCCCAGCACCTGCGCGCGGCGCAACGCGTCCGCCTCGTGCGTGGCCTCCAGCTCCCGGTCCCGCCACGCCGTCACGTCCACCACGCGGTAGAGCAGCTCGTCCTCGGTCCCCAGCGGCTGGCAGGCCACCTCCAGCCAGCGGTGGCCCCTGCGGTAGGCCGACGGGGTCAGCAGCGCCAGCCCCGACCGCGGCCGTTCCGGGGCGCCCGGCAGCAGCGCGGGCAGCGACCTGCCCGCCACCCGGTCCACCGCGACCCCGAGGATCTCCGCCAACGCCGGGTTCACCCAGCGCAACACGCCCTGCCCGTCGGTCACACCGAAACCGACATCGGCCCGGTCCAGCACCTCCCGGTGCAACGCGCCGTTGCCGCTCACGCGCCCTCCTCGCCACCCCGCGCGCAATGATGGTGGAGCCCGCGCACGCCGGGCAAGCCGGCCCCTTCACCCCGTGCGGACGAGCCGCCACCCCCGGTCCCCGGACCGCACCCCTGCGGACACCCCCGGAAACCCGTGGCGACCGACGCGGACCTCCCGGGACACTGCCCGGCCATGCGCCCCGCTCCCGGCGAACTCCTGCACTTCTCCGAAGACCCCGCCATCACCGCCTTCGTCCCCCACGTCGCCGCCACCGCCCGCCAACCCGAGGCCTACGTGTGGACCGTCGACCACGACCAGGCCCCGGCCTACTGGTTCCCCCGCCAGTGCCCCCGCGCGATGGCCTGGACCGGCCCCGACACCCCGCCCGCCGACGCCGGGTGGCTCGGCCCGCACCGCGTCCACGCCGTCGAGTACGGGTGGCTGGAGGCCATGCGCACGGTCCGCCTCTACGCCTACCGCTTCGCCGCCGAGCACTTCCGGCCCTTCGGCGACAACGCCCACGTCGCCACCACCCCGGTCACCCCGCTCGGCCCGCCCGAACGCGTCCCGGACCTGTTCGCGCTGCACGAGCAAGCCGGCATCGAACTGCGGGTGCTGCCGACGCTGTGGCCGTTCTGGCACCAGGTCACCGCCCGGGAACTGCGGTTCAGCGGCATCCGACTGCGCAACGCCAGGCCGTAGCGGGCCGCGTCCGCCGGCCGGCCATTGCCTACATACCGACCGGTCGGTACCCTCGCGGCGTGGCTGAAACGGACCGACGCGTCGACGCGGTGGTGCTGGACTGGGGCGGCGTGCTCACCGTGTCCGTCCCCGCGTTCATCGAGGACTGGCTGACCCGCGAGAACATCGACCGCGAGCGCTACGGCGCGACCATGCGCGGCTGGATGGGGCGCGACGCAGCCCCCGACAACCCGGTGTTCCGGCTGGAGACCGGCGAGCTGTCCGCCGACGAGTTCGAGGCGCTGCTGGCCGCCGAACTGGTCACCCTCGACGGTCGCGAGATCGCCGCCCAGGGCCTGCTGCGCCGCATGTTCGGCAGCGCCATCCCCGACCCCGCGATGGTCGAACTGGTCCGCGGCGTCCGCGCCGCCGGCGTCCCCACCGTGCTGCTGTCCAACAGCTGGGGCGAGGGCTACCCCGAGGACCTGCTGCTGGAGCTGTTCGACACGATCGTGATCAGCGGGCGCATCGGGCTGCGCAAACCCGACCCCGCCATCTTCACCCACACCCTCGACCTCATCGGCGTGCCCGCCCACCGCTGCGTGTTCCTCGACGACGCCCCGGTCAACGTCGAGGGCGCCCGCGCCGTGGGCCTGCACGCCCACCGGCACACCGACGCCGAGTCCAGCCGCGCCGTCCTGGCCGACCTGCTCGGGCACGACCTCCCGGGAGCCGACCTGTGAGCAGCCCCGCCACCGACCTGCCCGGCCTGGACCTGCACCGCCTCGCCGCCCACCTCGGCACCCCGCCGCTGACCGGCGAACTCATCCCCGGCGGCCGGTCCAACCTCACCTACCGCGTCACCGACGGCGAGCACCGGTGGGTGCTGCGCCGCCCGCCGCTGGGCCACGTCCTGGCCACCGCCCACGACATGGCCCGCGAGCACCGCGTCATCGCCGCGCTGGCCGGCACCGACGTCCCCGTGCCGGGGGTCGAGCACCTGTGCGAGGACCCCGACGTGCTCGGCGCGCCGTTCTACCTCATGCAGGAGGTGCCCGGCACCGCCCTGCGCCACCGCGACCAGTGCCCGTGGCTGACCCCCGACGCGGCCCGCGCCCTATCCCACCGCCTGGTCGACGTGCTGGCCGACCTGCACGCCGTGGACCCCGCCGCGGTCGGCCTGGCCGACTTCGGCCGCCCCGACGGGTTCCTGCGCCGCCAGGTCACCCGCTGGGGCAAGCAGCTCGACGCCTCCCGCAGCCGCGACCTGCCCGGCATCGACGAGCTGCGCGCCCGGCTGGCCGACACCGTCCCCGACTCGCCACGCGCCACGATCGTGCACGGCGACTACCGCCTGGACAACGTCCTGGTCACCGCCGACCCCGTGGACATCAGCGCCGTCCTGGACTGGGAGATGGCCACCCTCGGCGACCCGCTGGCCGACCTCGGTCTGCTGCGCGTCTACTGGACCGGCGTCGGCCTGGACGACGACCCCGTCACCGGCACCGTGCTGGGCCTGCCCGGCTTCGCCACCGCCGACGAGCTGACCGAGCGCTACGCCGCCCGCAGCGGCGCGGACGTGTCCGGTCTGGGCTGGTACACCGCGTTCGCCTACTTCAAGCTCGCCGTGATCCTCGAAGGCATCCACTTCCGCTTCACCACCGGCAAGACGGTCGGGGCGGGATTCGACCAGATCGGGAACCTCACCCTGCCGCTGGTCCGGCAGGGGCTCGCCGCCACCGGAGGAGTGCGCTGATGGACTTCGCCTACGACGCCAAGACCGAAGAGCTGCGGCAGAAGCTGCTGCGGTTCATGGACGAGCACGTCCACCCGGCCGAGGAGGTCGCCCACCGCCAACTCGCGCAGGCGGCCGACCCGTGGGCCCGCCCGCCGGTGATCGAGGACCTCAAGGCCGAAGCCCGCCGCCAGGGCCTGTGGAACCTGTTCCTGCCCGACACCGAGCACGGCGCGGGCCTGACCAACCTGCAGTACGCGCCGCTGGCCGAGATCACCGGCCGCAGCCCGCACCTGGCCCCGGAGGCGCTCAACTGCGCCGCGCCCGACACCGGGAACATGGAGGTGCTGGCCATGTTCGGCACCGAGCAGCAGAAGAAGCAGTGGCTGCGGCCCCTGCTCGACGGCGAGATCCGCTCCGCGTTCTGCATGACCGAACCCGAGGTCGCCTCCTCCGACGCCACCAACATCGCCACCCGCATCGAACGCGACGGCGACCACTACGTCATCAACGGCACCAAGTGGTGGTCCTCGGGCGCGATGGCCCCCAACTGCGCCATCTTCATCGTGATGGGCAAGACCGACCCCGACGCCGAACGCCACCGCCAACAGGCCATGATCCTGGTGCCGCGCGACACCCCGGGCGTGCACGTCAAGCGCGGCATGCACGTCTTCGGCTACACCGACGCCTCCCACGGCGGCCACGCCGAGATCGTCTTCGACAACGTCCGCGTCCCCGCGGAGAACCTCATCGCCGGCGAGGGCGAGGGCTTCGCCATCGCCCAGGCCCGCCTCGGACCCGGCCGCATCCACCACTGCATGCGCCTGATCGGCATCGCCGAACGCGCCCTGGAACTGATGTGCCGCCGCGCGGTCTCGCGGGTGGCGTTCGGGCAGCCCATCGCCCGGCAGGGCGTGGTGCAGGAGTGGATCGCCGAATCGAGGGTCCGCATCGAACAGGCGCGCCTGCTCGTGCTCAAGACGGCGTGGCTGATGGACACCGTCGGCAACAAGGGCGCGCACACGGAGATCCAGGCCATCAAGATCGCCACCCCGCTGATGGCCGAGTGGGTGCTCGATAAGGCCATCCAGACCCACGGCGCGGGCGGCGTCTCCCAGGACTTCCCCCTGGCCGACCTGTGGGCCCAGGCCCGCACCCTGCGCCTGGCCGACGGCCCCGACGAGGTCCACCGCATGTCCCTGGCCAAGCGGGAACTGAAGAAGTACCTGTAGGCCACGCCCTTGGTGTGCCCGGCACGTCTTCACCGGGCACACCAAGAGAACCTCAGCGAGGCACGGCCTTCCGCGTTGTCGAGGCCGCCGCTCCACCGAGCATCGAGAAGTACCTGCGGCCGACCGCGACGCCCTTGGCGGTTCGTCTCGCCATCAACCACTGCCAGCCGACGGTGGTCACGGCCGTCGCAAGGCCCGCGGTAGCGCTGAACGCCGGGCCAAGGGGGGGACAGCATCAGCGTCCCCGCAGCGCCGATCGCCGCGGGCACCGACGAATCCCGCACACGAGTGCGGAACGACGTCTTCTGTACGCGACGCGCGAGGTCATCGGATGCCGCACGCATCCGCTCCTCGAACGCCGCCTGTGCCGCGTAGGCTTGCTTGTCGGTGGAGAGACCCTGGTCCAACTGGTCCACCGCCGACCGCAGCTCGGTGCGAAACGCCTCGAACGCGTCGTCCTGTCTGATCGCTATCGCATCGGCGATGCTGAGCGACTCCGTCGACAGGTTCGGCACGTTCCCCACCTCGAACCGGGCGAGATGTCGCGTTTTCCCCATCATTCGAGCGGCAGTGCCGGGGTTCGGCGCGGCGAGCCGGCTTGCCGGCAATTGCTCGGCCAAGCGCAGTTCAACGGCACCGCTCAACGCAAGATCGCTGCTCGGCTCCTGCGCGCAGACGGCGAACTGCCAGGAAACCTCGATCATCGCCGCGGCCAGACGACGCACCGCTTCGGCGGACGTCGGGCAGCGCTGCCACCGGTGAACCGAAACGGTGGAACAACTCGACGACTTGCGGGCGGTACTCGCGCTCGAAGCTGCCGGGAAGGCTGCCCGCGGTGCTCGCCGCTTCGAGGAAGTTCGTGAACACGGTCAGGCGCTCGTCGACACCGAACTCGGCCAGCACAGCCAACCGGTTGGCGTCGGTCAACGTCGGACGAAGACCGGTGATCCGGAGGATCCCCCGTGCGAGCAGCGGCTCGACCGACGCGAGGCTCGCGACCACACCCGACAACGCCGTCACCGCCTCGTCCACTCGACCGAGGTCGGCCAGACGAACGACCTCGACCACCGGGTCGGCCGCCACGATCCCGTCATGAGTCAGCAGCAACGTCAGCACCCGTGGGACGATCCCCGAGGGGGAGGTGCCCGCGAAGAGGTTCCGGTCGCGGTGGACGTGGTGGCTGATCAGCGGCCAGATCTCGTGCGCGCTCACCTCGGGGTGCGTCACGTGCAGGGCCCGCCCATGCGCCTCCACGAGCCGCTTGAGGTCGGCTCGGCCCACGACCCTCCCCGCAGCGGTCCACTTGCCGGGCCGTTGCCCCCAAGCGGATTCGAACACGCCCAACAAGTCGATCACGAGCAGCTGCCTGTCCTGTGGAGGAACGGGAACGCACCGCACGCCGGCTCAAGAACTCGCATGGGCGCAAGTCGCGTCGCCCCGCTGATGTCGTGGTCTTCGTTCAACCCGAACAGTCGCCGACCCATGCGGCGCTGTTACACCCCGTCACCCGGTGGTGCGGGCGGTCCGGTGGGCCCTAGGTTGGCCGTATGCGGATCCTGGTGTCGGCCGACATGGAAGGGGCCACCGGGGTCACCTGGACCGACGACGTCCTGCCCGGCACCGAGCCGTGGCGGCGGTGGCGGCGGGTGTTCACCGGGGACGTCAACGCCTGCGTCGAAGGGCTCGTCGCCGGCGGCGCGCAGGACGTGCTGGTCAACGAAGCGCACAACGACCAGCGCAACCTCCTGCTGGAGGACCTCGACCCCCGCGCCCGCATGCTCACCGGCCGCCACAAACCCCTGTCGATGATGCAGGGCATCGACTCCGGCGTGGACGGCGTGGTCTTCCTCGGCTACCACGCCGGCGCGGGCGAGGAGGGCGTGCTGGCCCACACCTACCTGGAGAACCAGGTCACCGGCGTGTGGCTGGACGGCGTCCCCGCGAGCGAAGGCCGCCTCAACGCCGCCCTGGCCGCCGAGCACGGCGTCCCCGTCATCATGGTCACCGGCGACGACCGCACCTGCGCCGACGCCGCCACCTGGGCCCCGGACGCCCGGCTCGTCCCCGTCAAGGAGTGCGTCAGCCGCTACGCCGCCATCTGCCGGCCGCCGGCCGTCACCCACCCCCTGATCACCACCGCGGCCCGCGAAGCCACCGCCCGCGCCACCCGCCACGAACCCCGCACCGGCCCGCACCGCGTCGAGGTCGAGTTCGACGCCACCCACCTGGCCGCAGCCGCCGCCGTCGTCCCCACCGTCGAGCTGCTCGCCCCGCGCCGGGTCGGCTTCGACGCCGACTCCATGACCCTGGCCATGCAGGCGTTCAAGGTCGTCACCGCCATCGCCGCCGGCGCCGTCGAAGGCGTCTACGGCTGACGCCGACGGCCCAACCGGACCATCTTCAACGCCAGGTGCAGCTCCAGCCGCGCCCGCCCGTCCGCCAGGTCACGCCCGGTCGCCTCCGCGATGCGCCCCAACCGGTAGTACAGCGACGTCCGGTGCAGGTGCAGCGCCGCCGCCGTCGCCCGCGCGTCGCACCCCGAGTCCAGGTAGGCCTCCAGCGTGGAAAGCAACGTCGGCGACAACCCCGCCAACACCTCCCGCGCCGACCCGCCCAACAGCAACCGGTACGCGCCCAGCTCCGACCACCGCACCACCCGCGGCAACCCCGGGTCCAGCGCCGACAGCTCCGCCGCCGCCAACGCCTGCTGGTAGGCCGCCCCGGCCCGCTCCGGCGGGTGCGGCTCGCTCACCCCCACGTGACCCGGCAGCGCGGGCAGCGGCGCGCCCGGCTCCACCGTCCGCACCACCCGCGGCTCCCACCCGACCACCACCCGCACCGGCGAGGAGTCCCCGACCCGCACCGCCGCCGCCACCGCGGGCAGGTAACCGGCCACCACCCCGACGTCCACCTCCGCCCCCAGCACCCACAGGAACCCGACCAGCGCCCCGCCCCGCCGCAACGGGAACCCCACCCGCTCGGCGAACCCCAGCTCCGCGTTCGCCGGCACCCGCACCGGCCCGGCCGCCTCCGCCACCCCGTGCCGGTCCTGCCACGCCGCGACCTCCGGCGGCACCCGCCGCGACAGGATCGCCCGCACCCGCGCCGGGTCCACCTCGTCGGTCTGGGCGCTGTGCCCGACCACCCGGCCGGACACGTCGTCCACCGACACCCCGCGCCCCAGCGCCCGCGACAGCTCGTCCAACAGTTCCTGCACTCGACAAATGTAGGAAAACTCCGCGACCCGCGGCGCACACCCGCCCGCCTACCGTCGAGGACGTGACCACCAGCCGGATCGCCCCGTGGGCCTCGCCGCGCGCCCAGGCCCGACTCGCCGAGGTCGAGGCCGCCGTCTCCGCCGACCTGTCCCCGGCGGGCGTGGCCGACACCGTCCGCAAGGCCCTCGACGCCCACGCCGCCCAAGTGGACGACGACGGCATCGTGCTCTACGCGGGCACCAACGTGCTCAGCCCCGCCGCCGCGTCCGCCACCCTGGCGACCCTGTCCAACCGGCCCAGCATGGGCTGGCCCGGCGAGAAGTACCAGGTCGGCCTCGACCACCTCGACACCCTGGAAGTGCTGGCCCCGCTGCTGGTCGCCGACGTCATGGAAGGCGCGCACGCCGAGGTCCGGCTGCAAAGCGCCACGCTGGCGAACCTCGCCGTCTACACCGCCTTCGCCGAGCCCGGCGACACCATCGCCGTGCTGCCCGAAGCCGCCAGCGGGCACGCCAGCCACCACGCCCAGGGCGTCCCGGGGGTGCGCGGCCTGACCGTGGTCGACCTGCCCTACGACCCCGCCCGCCTCGACCTCGACTACGACCGCCTGCCCGGGTTCCTGCGCGAGCACCGGCCGAAGATCGTCGTCATCGGCGCGAGCATGATGCTGTTCCCGCACGACGTCGCCGCCGTCCGCGCCGCCGCCGACCAGGTCGGCGCGATCCTGCTCTACGACGCCTCCCACATGGCCGGGCTCGTCGCCGGCAAGGTGTTCCAACGCCCCCTGCACGAAGGCGCGCACGTCCTGACCTTCTCCACCTACAAGTCCTTCGGCGGACCCTCCGGCGGCTGCGTCGTCACCCGCGACCCCGCGCTCGCGCAACGCGTCTCCACCGTCGCCTACCCCGGCATGCTCGCCAACTACGACGCCGGCCGCCTGGGCGCGCTCGCCGTCACCGCCGCCGAACTCGCCGCCCACGGCCCCGCCTACGCCCGGGCCTGCGTCCGCAACGCCCAGACCCTCGCGGCGGCGCTGGCCGACGAGGGGTTCACCGTGGTCGGCCGCGACGGCGAGCACACCCGCTCCCACCACCTCGCAATCGACGCCCACGACCTCGGCGGCGGCGAGACCGCGGGCCTGCTGCTCGGCGAAGCCGGGATCTACCTGTCCGGCATCGGCCTGCCCTGGCAGCACCCCGACGAGCCGATGCGCGGCCTGCGCATCGGCACCCAGGAGATCACCCGCCGCGGCTTCACCCCCGCCGACCAGCCCGCGATCGCCGACCTCATGCGCCGCGCCCTGCTCGACCGCGAAACCCCCCAACGGGTCCGCGCCGACGCCATCGCCCTGCGCCGCGAGGTCAACGCCCGCGAGGCCGACCCCCACGACGCGGACTAGACGCCGCCGGCCAGGAAGCACCGCCGGGCCGCACCGCCCGCGCGAACCGGTCCGCCAGCGCCGCCACCCGCTCCACCAGCTCCGGCGGACCGGTCACGTGGAAGTCCGCGTCCAGCATCCCCAGGTACACCGCCAGCAACCCCGGCGTGTCCGACCCGACGCTGAGCACGCACCGCTCGTCGTCCACGGCCTCCACCGCCGCCTCCGGGACCTTCGCCGCCACCTCCTGCGCCGGCGCGTGCACCAGCACGTCCGCCCGGAACTTCCACGTCGCCGTCACCAGCCCCCGCGACACGTACGCCGCCAGGTCGGGGGAGGGCAGCTCCCGCGGCGTGAACCGCGGCCCGGTCGGCACCCGCGGCCTCACCCGGTCGGCCCGGAAGGTCCGCCAGTCGCCGCGCTCCAGGTCCCACGCCACCAGGTACCAGCGGCCCCGCGCGTGCACCAGCCGGTACGGCTCGACCCGCCGCGACGACACCCCGCCGTCGTGGGAGGAGTAGTCGAACCGCAGCACCTCCCGCGCCCGGCACGCCGCCCCCAACGCCGTCAGCACCTCCGCCGCCACCGCCGCACCCGACGGCGCGGCCGGCACCGTCACCCCGACCAGCCCGTTCACCCGGTGCCGCAGCCGCGCCGGCAACACCTGCTCCAGCTTGGCCAACGCCCGCGCCGAGGTTTCCTCGATCCCCGACACGCCGCGCGCGGTGCGCAGCCCGATCGCCACCGCCACCGCCTCCTCGTCGTCCAGCAGCAACGGCGGCAGCGCCGCACCCGCCCCCAACCGGTAGCCACCCGCCCGGCCCGGCGTCGCGTGCACCGGATAACCCAGGCCGCGCAACCGTTCCACGTCGTTGCGCACGGTCCGCGTGGTCACCGCCAACCGCTCCGCCAACTCCGGCCCCGACCAGTCCCGCGGGGTCTGCAACAACGACAGGAGCCGCAACAGCCGCGCCGAGGTGTCCGTCATGAACCGGATTCTGCCGGAAAACGCGGAACGTTCCTTTCCGCAATGCCTCCTACCGTGGTCACCATGACGATCACCGAGTTCCGCATCGAGATCCCGCAGACCGACCTGGACGACCTGCGCCACCGCCTCACCCGCACCCGCTGGCCCGTCCAGACCACCACCGGCTGGGAACGCGGCGTCCCCGTCGAGTGGCTGCGCGGGATCACCGACTACTGGGCGCACGAGTACGACTGGCGCGCCCGCGAAGCCGAACTCAACGCCTTCCCGCAGTTCACCACCGACGTCGACGGCCGCCGCGTGCACTTCCTGCACGTCCGCTCCGCCGACCCCGACGCCCCCGCGCTGCTGCTGGTCCACGGCTGGCCCGGCTCGCCGGTGGACTTCACCCGCCTGATCCCGCTGCTGCCCGACTTCCACCTGGTCGTGCCGTCCCTGCCCGGCTTCGGGTTCTCCGACCCCGGCGGCGGCGTCGCCCAGGCCGCCCACGCCCTCGGCGTCGTCATGCAGCGCCTGGGCTACGACCGCTACTTCGCCCAGGCCGGCGACGCGGGCGCGGGCGTCATCGGCGCGCTGAGCAACCTGCACCCCGACCGGGTGACCGCCCTGCACGTCAACGGCCCCAGCCCCATGCCGTTCGGGCCGCCGCTTTCCCCCGAGCGGTTCACCGGCCGCGACCGCGACCGCGCGCGGCGGTTCAACGAACTGCGCCGGACCGGCCTGGGCTACCTCCAGCTCCAGACCACCCGCCCGCACACCCTCGGCTACGGCCTGCACGACTCCCCGGTCGCCCAACTGGCGTGGATCGCCGAGAAGTACGGCGAGTGGACCGACCCCGCCCACCCGCTGCCCGACGCCGCGATCGACCGCGACCTGCTGCTGACCAGCGTCAGCGTCCACTGGTTCACCGGCACCGGCGCGACCTCCGCCCAGTTCCTCCACGAGAGCATGAACTCCGCCGACCCGTGGGCCACCCCCGCCGCGCCCACCGGGTTCGCCGTGTTCGCGGGCGACCTCGGCATCCGCGGCCTCTACGACCCCGAGGGCGTGCTGCCGCACTGGACCGAGTACGACCGCGGCGGGCACTTCCCCGCCATGGAGACCCCGGAGCTGTTGGCGGAGGATGTGCGACTGTGGCTCGGGAACTTCAAGTGATCACGCGACGCGGTCTCAACCGCACCCTCCTGCACCGGCAGTCCCTGCTGGAGCGCTCCGACCCGCCGGTCACCGCCATGGTGGAACGGCTGGTCGGGTTGCAGGCCCAGGAACCCTTCTCCGCCTACTACGGCCTGTGGTCCCGGCTGCGCGACTTCGCGCCCGACGACCTGGGCGACCTGCTCACCGACCGGACCGTCGTGCGCGCCCCGCTGCACCGCGCCACGATCCACCTGGTCACCGCCGCCGACCACGCCCGGATCGAACCGCTGCTGCGCGACATGCTGCGCCGCCGGTTCACCTCCTCGCCGTTCAAAGCGGTCCTGCCCGGCCTGGACCTGGAGGAGTTCACCGCCACCGCGCGCGGCCTGCTCGTCGAGCAGCCGCGCACCCGCGCCGACCTCGGCCGCGCCCTGGCCGAGCGGTGGCCCGACCGGGACCCGGACTCGCTGGGCGCCGCCGCGTCCTACCTGCTGGCCGTCGTCCAGATCCCGCCCCGCGGGGTGTGGGGGCGCTCGGGGCGGGCGACGTGGGCGGCGGCCGACGACTGGCTGGGCGCCCTGGGGTCCGAGGGCGACCTGGAGGAGTTCCTGCGCCGCTACCTGGCCGCGTTCGGCCCCGCCACGGTCAAGGACATGACCCTGTGGTCCGGACTGACCCGCCTCAAGGACGTCGTGCGCGGCATGGACCTCGCGGTCGTGCACGACGACCAGGGCCGCGAGCTGGTCGACCTGCCCGGCGCGCCGCTGATCGACCCCGACACGCCCGCGCCCGTCCGGTTCCTGCCCGAGTTCGACAACCTCCTGATCGGCCACGACGACCGCACCCGCGTGATCTCCGACGAGGACTACCGGCGGGGCATCGTCATCGGCGGCAAGCCGACCCTGCTGGTCGACGGGTTCGTCCACGGCGTCTGGAGCCTCAAGGACGGCCTGGACGTTCAGATCTTCCGGCCGTTGACCGACGCGCAGCGCGAGGACGTGCTGGAGGAGGGCACCCGGCTGCTCAAGTTCGCCGGCGGCTCGCAGGACGTGCGGATCACCCCCGCCTGACCCCGTTTGGACGATCGTCCAGTACGATCGTCCAAACGACATCGGAGGTGGGGATGACCGTCCGGGACCGGCTGCTCGCGGCAGCCGCCGAACTCATCGCGGAGAAGGGCTGGGGCGCGGTCAGCACGCGGGTGCTGGCCGACCGGGCCGGCGTGGGGTCTGGGGTGGTGCACTACCACTTCGACTCCACGCGAGCCGTGCTCGTGCAGGCCTCGGTCGGGGCGCTGCGCGCGGCCCTGTCCGGGCTGCCCGCGCTGCTGGAGTCCGCCGCCGACCCCGAAGCCGCCGTGGACGCGCTGCTCGGCGCGCTGGACGAGGCCGGCGGGCAGGAGCTGTTCATCGAGACCTTCCTGGCCGCCACCCGCGACGACGAGCTGCGCACGGCCGTCGCCGACGTGCTGGCGGAGTTCCGGGCGACGCTGGCCGCGTGGCTGGCCGAGCGCGGCGTGCCGACACCGGCGGAGACCGCGGCCGTGCTCGCGGCGGCCGTGGACGGCGTCCTGCTGCACCGCGCGCTGGACCCGGACCTGTCCCGCGCGGTCGTCGTGCCGGTGCTGGGGAGGGTGCTGCGGTGAAGGTCGTCGTCAGCGGAGCCGGGATCGCCGGCCTCACCCTCGCCCGCCGCCTCGGCGCGGCCGGGCACACCGTCGTCGTCGCCGAACGCGCACCCGGCCCGCGCCCCGAGGGCTACATGATCGACTTCTTCGGCCCCGGCTACGACGTCGCCGACCGACTCGGCCTGCTGCCGCGCGTGCACGAACTGGGCTACCGGTTCATCGAGGCGGGCTACCACGACGAGACCGGCCGCCGCCGCGCCGGCCTGAACTTCGAACGCTTCGCCCAAACCCTCGACGGCCGCATGACCAGCATCATGCGCCCCGACGTCGAACGCGTCCTGCGCGAAGACCTGCCACCCTCGGTGCGGCTGCGCTACGCCGCCGCCGTGCGGGCGGTGGACAACCGCGCCGACGGCGTGTCGGTGGCGTTGGCCGACGGCAGCACGGAGGAGGCGGACCTGCTCGTCGGTGCCGACGGCATCCACTCGACCGTGCGGCGGCTGGTGTTCGGCGAGGGACACGTCCGCCACCTCGGCTTCCACACCGCGGCGTTCACCTTCACCGACCCGCAGGTGCACGCGCTGGTCGAGGGCCGGTTCTGCCTGACCGACACCGTGGGCCGCCAGGTCGGCTGCTACGGCCTGCGCGACGGCCGGGTGGCGGCGTTCACCGTGCACCGCACCGACGACCCGACCCTGCCCGCCGACCCGCAAGCCGCCGTCCGCGAGGCTTACGCGGGGATGGGCTGGATCGTGCCCCGAGTCCTGTCCCACTGCCCACCGCAGCTCTACTACGACCAGGTCGCCCAGGTG
This sequence comes from Saccharothrix mutabilis subsp. mutabilis, assembly GCF_039521145.1. Lineage (NCBI taxonomy): Bacteria > Bacillati > Actinomycetota > Actinomycetes > Pseudonocardiales > Pseudonocardiaceae > Saccharothrix > Saccharothrix mutabilis. The sequence goes on along the minus strand of NZ_BAAABU010000003.1, from coordinate 558,803 downwards.
GTCCTGCCACGCTGGCACAAGGATCGAGTGGTGCTCGTGGGCGACGCCTGCGGCGCGGTCTCCCTGCTGGCGGGCCAAGGCGCGTCCCTCGGTATGGGCGGCGCGTTCGTCCTGGCAGACCACCTGGACGACCTTTCGGCCTACGAACGCCGCTGGCGCCCGGTCGTGGAGGACAAACAACAGGTCGCCCGCAACGGCGCACGCTGGTTCCTGCCCTCCACCACCACGAGACTGCGCGCCCGCCGAGTCGCGATGCGCCTGGCCGGACTCCCGTGGATCGACCGCCGCATAGCCGTCAGCCTGGTGGGCAAACCCACCGCCCTGATCTCCTGACTACTCCCGCCCACCGCTCTGCTCACTCCGCCTGCGAAGCGCGGCCAGCTCGGCTGAGGCCCGATCCCACTGGGCCTCAGCCCGCTCGGCCCGAGCCAGCGTCTGCGCCCGAGCCTCCTCCAACGCCGCGACCCGCTGCGCGGTAACCCGCTCAACCTGCTCCACCCGCTCCCGCAACACCTGCCGCTCAGCCACCAACTCAGCCCGAGCCCACTCAGCCTCCCGCTCAGCCCGCCCCACCGCCGCCACCGCCCGCTCCACGCTTTCGGCCGCCTCGACCCGCGCCTTCTCACTCGCGGCTTCGGCCTCGCCGCGCACCCGCTCCACCAGCGCCGCCGCCTCGGCCCGCGCCCTTTCCACCGCCGCCTCGGCTTCGGCGCGCACCCTCGCCTCCGTCGCCTCGGCCTCGGCGCGTACGCGTTCCACCTCGGCCCGCGCTTCCGCCCGAGCGCGCTCCACTTCGGCGTGCGCCTCCGCCTGGGCGCGCTCCACGTCCAGCCGCGCGAGTTCGCGGACCTGCTCGACCTCCTTCACCGCCTGCCGCCGCGCCTGCTCGGCCACCCGCACCGCGTCCGCCTGCGCCTGTTCGACCCGCGCCTCGGCATCCCGCCTGATCTCCTCGACCGCCGCGGCGGCTTCGGTCCGGGCGGCGGCGATGGCGGCCTCCGCCTGCTGCACGGCGGCGGTGGCTTCCGAGCGGGCGGCGTCGCGTTGTTCGAAGGCCAGGGCCGCGTCCCGTTCCGCCTGTTCGGCCGCGCGGACGGCGTCCTCGGTGGTGTCCTCGGCCGCGCGGCGCGCCTGTTCGGCGTCCCGGCGGCGGCGTTCGGCCTTCGCCGCGACACCTTCGGCCTCGGCGACCTTCCGCGCGGCTTCCGCATCGGCCGCCTGCACCTGCGCTTCGGCGACCGCCGGGTCGGCGATGGCCGACAACTCCGTCACGGCCGATCCCAGCGTGGCCGACATCTGCTCGGCCAACACCCGGAACCGCTCCAGCAGTTCTTCAGCCCTGATCTTGCCCGCGATCATCCCCTGCGGGCCTTTCGTCACGGTGACGGTTGTTTCGGCACCGGACTCCTCCTGCTGCGCCAACCGCTGCCGCTCCCGCCACGCCCGCCACCGAGTGTGCTCCGGCAGGTCGCAGTACTCCGAGGGCCGCCCAGGCCCGCCGCCCCGCAGTACCGGCCGCGTGCATCCGGGGTAGTTGCAGGTCGCTGCGAGGCTTTCCGTCGTCGTCACGGCGATATCGTAGCGCTATTTCGTCATTTCAAACGTTAAGACACGCTACGCAACGATAAGCGGGTGCGAGAGGGTGACTTCCGATAAGTGAACCTTATCGGAAGTCAGCGCTGCGGCCGGAGACACGGGCGACGGAGGTGGCCGATGGCGAGGGCTTGGGGCGTGGCTCATTCGCGCCGCAGCTCCGTGAGGATGCTGCACCTGGTCGCCTTCGCGCCGCTGACGACCCGTCCGAAATTCGCTGTCGACGCGGGGCCCGTCGCGGCTAGCGTGCCGCCGCGTGCCTGCGAACACCACGACCCTCACCTGGCGGCCACTGTCACGTGACGACGCCAAGGCGTCGGCCGACCTGCTCAACGCCATCGAGGCGGTCGACCGGATCGGTGAGAACTACACCGAGGCCGACACCCTCACCGAACTCGTCGACCCCTACGCCGACCTGGAGCGCGGCAGCCTCGCGGCCTTCGACGGGGACGTGATGGTCGGCTACATGAAGGTCCGCTTCAAGCCGTTCGCCGACGCCGACGAGGTCCACCGCGTCTTCCTCGACGGCGGCGTCCACCCCGACCACCGCCGTCAGGGCGTGGGCACCAGGCTCGTGCGCGCCGGGGTCGAGGCGGCCAAGGTGCTGCACGACCTGCACCACCCGGGCCGGAAGCTGGTCATCGACGTCCACAAGGCCGAGCACATCGCGGGCCTGGCCGAACTGGTCCGCGCCCACGGGTTCTCCCCCGCCCGCTACTTCCAGCACCTGAAGCACCCGCTCGGCGGCGACAGCACGGCCGTGCGACCGCCCGACGGGCTGGGCCTCGAAGCCTGGTCACCCGACAACGACGACGACTTCCGCCATGTCCGCAACGAGGCCTACCGCGACTTCTGGGGCGCGTCCCCCATGCCCGCGGACCACTGGCGGAACAAGATCACCAACCAGACGTTCCGCCCCGAGCTGAGCTTCCTGCTCCGCGACACCGCCACCGGAGCCCCGGTCGCCCTGCTCGTGACCATGTACTGGGAGGCCGACACCGCCGCCACCGGCATCCGCGACGCCCACTTCATGGTCATCGGCACCGTCCGCACCCACCGCCGGCGCGGCGCGGCGACCGCCCTGATCACCCACGCCCTGGCCACCGCCGCCGCGCACCGCTACGACCGCGCGAGTCTCAGCGTGGACTCGGCCAGCCCCACCGGGGCGTCCGGGCTGTTCGAGCGGACCGGCTTCACGCCGACGATGCGCTACGTGCGCTGGGCGCTCGAAGTGGGCTGACCGCCGCGTGTCGGGCTGCGAGCTGCGGGTCAGGCCGACTGCCGCGAGTCGGCCCGGCAACTGGGAGTCAGGCGGGTGTGAGCAGGCAGAACTCGTTGCCCTCCGGGTCGAGCAGGACCGTCCACGGGATGTCGGACTGGTCGATGTCGGGGTCGCGGGCCCCCAGCGCGCGCAGCCGGGCCGCCTCCGCCTCCATGTCGTCCCCAGGATAGGGGCGCACGTCGAGGTGGACGCGGTTCCAGCCGGTCTTGGTGTGGGGGCTGCGGCGGAACACCAGGTACGGGCCGACGTCCTCGGCCGAGCGCAGGGTCGCGTGGTCGTCGGCGACCTCGTGCGGCGCCCAGTCCATCGCCTCGTCCCAGAACCGGGCGATCGCCGCCGGGTCGGCGCAGTCGACCACCACGGCGGCGATCGGCCCGGTGTCGCCGTGTTCCGGGCGGGGGTCCAGGACGCAGAACTCGTTGCCCTCCGGGTCGGCCATGACCGTCCACGGCACGTCGCCCTGCCCCACGTCGGCGAGCGTCGCGCCCAGGTCCCGCAAGCGGGCGACCAGCTCGGTCTGGTGGGCGGTTGAGGTGGTGGCCAGGTCCAGGTGCACCCGGTTCTTCACGGTCTTCGGTTCCGGGTGGGCGATGATGTCGATGCAGACCGCCGTCGGGTCGGGGTAGCTGAAACCCGCGGGTTCGAGGTTGGTCACGCCGGGGCCCTCGCTGTCCACGCCCCAGCCCAGCGCTTGCGCCCAGAACCGGCCGAGCGCGGAGTCGTCGCGGGCCTTCATGTTGATCTGCACGAGTCGGGTCGCCACGCGCGAGATCCTAAGAGGCCTCCCGGCACACCTCGGTGACGGCGGTGCGCAGCCAGTGGTGGGCCGGGTCGGCGTCGAGGCGGGTGTGCCAGAGCAGCGAGACCGTCACCTCCGGGGCGGGGAAGGGCAGCGCGAAGGTGTGCAGGTGCTCGCGCAGCGGCGCGGTGTGGCGGGACGGCACGCTCGCCACCAGGTCCGACGCCCTGGCCAGCGCCAGCGCCGCGCCGAAGCCGTCCACCACGGTCACCACGTCCCGGTGGTGGCCGGTCGGGTGCAGCGCCTCGTCCACCAGGCCCTCGGTCGAACCCCGGCGGGAGACGTTGACGTGGCGGGCCCGCGCGTAGCGCTCGACGGTGACCGGGCCGCCGGCCAGCGGGTGTTCCGGGCGCACCACGCCCACGAACGTGTCGGAGAACAGCGGCGTGTCGAGGACGTCCGGCGGTAGCGGGCCCTCGATCACCGCCGTGTCCAGGTCGATCGTGTCGCGCAGTGGCGCGGTGTCCTTGCCGGCCTTGCGCAGGAACCGCAGCCGCACGCCGGGGGCCGCCGCACCCACCCGGGCCACCAGCGGCGGGCCGAACGCCTCCACGAACCCGTCGCTGCCGCGGATGGTGAACGTGCGCGACAGGGTGGCCAGGTCCAGGCGGTGCGCGGGGCTGAGCACCGATTCCGCCTCCCGCACCAGCGCCCGGACGCGGTCGCGCAGCTCCAGCGCCCGGGGCGTCGGGACCAGGCCCCGCCCGGCCTTGACCAGCAACGGGTCTCCGGTCGCGCGGCGCAGCCGGGCCAGCGCGCGGCTCATCGCCGACGGGCTCAGTGCCAGCCGCCGGCCGGCCCCGGTCACGCTGCCCTCCTCCAGCAGGACGTCGAGGGTGGTCAACAGGTTCAGGTCGGGGCGCGCCACGGTCACCGACGATACCTGGCGTCGCGTGCACAGGTGCGTTGACATCTTTGCGTCTTCCGGCAGGCCCGGGCCGGACCTACGTTCCGGGGCATGAGATCAACCGCTGCCGCGCTCACCGCGCTCTCGCTGTCGATGTTGTTGCCGTCGCTGGGGATCAGCATCGCCAACGTCGCCCTGCCCACCCTGTCCACGGCGTTCGACGCGTCCTTCCCGGCCGTGCAGTGGGTGGTGGTCGCCTACCTGCTGACGATCACCGTGCTGGTGGTGGCGCTGGGCCGGCTCGGGGACGTGGTCGGGCGGCGGCGGTTGCTGGTCGGCGGCATCGGGGTGTTCACCGCGGCCACGCTGGGGTGCGGGCTCGCGCCGAGCCTGCCGCTGCTGATCGCCGGTCGCGCGTTCCAGGGCGTCGGGGCGGCGTGCATGATGGCGCTGACGGTGGCGTTCGTCGGCGAGACCGTGCCCCGGGGCCGCACGGGCAGCGCGATGGGGCTGCTGGGGACGATGTCGGCGGTCGGCACCGCGACCGGTCCGGCGTTGGGCGGCTTGCTGATCGCGGTGTCCGGCTGGCGGGCGGTCTTCCTGGCCGTCGTGCCGCTCGGGGTCGTCGCGCTGGTGCTGGCGGCGCGGGTGCTGCCGGCCGTGCCGCCGCGTCCGGCCGAGCGGACCGGCGCGGTGCTGCGGGAGGTGGTGCGCGACCGGGCGCTGGTGGCCGGGTTGACCGCGAGCGCGCTGGTGTCGGCGGTCATGATGACCACCCTGGTGGTGGGGCCGTTTCACCTGTCCGGGGTGCTGGGTCTGGCGCCGGCGCTGGTTGGGCTGGTGATGTCGGCGGGTCCGGCGGTGTCCGCGCTGACCGGGGTCCCGGCGGGGCGGGCGACCGACCGGTTCGGCAGCCGCACGATGGTCGTGGCCGGGTTGGGCGGGATCGTCGGCGGCGCTCTGGTGCTGGCGTTCACGCCGCCGTCGTTCGGGGTCGTCGGGTACGTGCTGCCGCTGGTCGTGGTGACCGCCTCCTACGCGGTGTTCCAGGCGGCCAACAACACCGGCGTGATGAAGGACGTGCCCGCGCGCGACCGCGGCCTGGTGTCGGGGATGTTGACGCTGTCGCGCAACGTCGGGCTGATGGGCGGCGCGTCGGCCATGGGCGCGGTGTTCGCCTTCGCGGCAGGGACCGGGGATGTGACGTCGGCGGCGGCGTGGGAGGTGGCGCGCGGGACGCGGTGGACGTTCGTGGTGGCGGCGGCCCTGGTCGCGGTCGGCCTGGCGGTCGTGCTGCGGGCCGCGGTCAGGGCGAGCGCAGCACCCGGCGCCAGCGAGCCAGCGCGCGCCGGGTCGTGACGGTGTGCGGGTGCTCGCTGCCCAACACCCGCGACCGGTCGGCGAGCAGCTGCTCCAACGCGGCCACGGCGGCGGTCGGGTCGCCCGCGTCGCCGCGCCAGTAGGCGATGTTGTGGCGGGTGGTGAAGGTGTGCGGGTGGTCGGCGCCCAGCACGCGCAGGCGGTCGTCGAGCAGTTCCTCCAGCGCGGCCACCGCGCCGACGTGGTCCCCGGCCCGGCCGCGCCAGTAGGCGAGTTCGTGCCGCGAGGTCAGGGTGAGCGGGTGGTCGGGGCCCAGCAGCCGTTGCCGCACGGCCAGCAGTTCGGCGAACTCGGCGACGGCCTGCGCCGGGCCGCCGGCCGCGCCCCGGCGCCGCGCGATGTTGTGCCGGGTCCGCAACGTGCTCGGGTGCTCGCGGCCCAGCACGCGGCACTGGTCGGCCAGCACGTCCTCCAGGCCGCGCAGGGCGCCGCGGGTGTCGCCGGCCTCGCCCTGCCAGTAGGCGGTGTGGTAGCGGACGGCGAGCGCGTCGGGGTGGTCGGGGCCCAGGTGGTCGGCGATGGCGGGGTGCAGGGCGCGGTAGTAGTGGTGCGCGGCGGTGACCTGGCCGCTGTCGCCGAGGCTGTTGCCGTTGCGGAACACCAGGTGGTGGCACTCCCCCGGCCACAGCGCCGGTCCGGCCAGGTCGATCAGGGTCGTCGCGTTGGCGCGCAGCGTCTTGGCCGAGGTGGCGTCGTGCTCGATCCCGGGCCAGGCGTGCAGCAGGGCTTCGGCGACCACGGGGGCCAGCGCGTCGCCGAACCCGGCGGGTCGCTCGTCGCGGACCGCCCGCTGGACCAGGGCGTGCACGGCGACGCGGGCGCGGCCGGGGTCGAAGGTGACCAGGCTCAGGCGGTGCAGGCAGGTCAACGCGTCGCGGGCGCGTTCGGCGTCGACCGGGCCGCCGCTGACCCGGCGCAGGTGGGCCAGCAGGGGCGGGGTGGTCAGGACGTCCAGCGGCACGCCGTTCGGGTCGAGCAGGGCCAGGGCGTCCAGCAGCGGCGCGGCCAGGCCCGCCGGTTCCAGGCGGTCGGCCAGTTCGACGGTCAGCGACCAGGTGGCCGCCACGGTGCTGCGGTGCCGGTCGGGCAGCGACGCCGGTTCGGGCAGCACGGAGGCCAGGGTGCGCCGCCGGTCGGTGAACCGCGCCAGGTACTGCGCGCAGGTCAGGTGGCGGTCGGCCAGGTACGCGGCGGCCTGGGCGAGCGCGAGCGGCAGGTGCCCCAGCGCGTCGGCCAGCGCGGCGCGGCCGGGGTCGGCGGGTTCGGCGCGGCCCGGTCCGGCGGCGAGCTTGCGCCCGAGGTAGGCGACCGACTCCTCGGGGTGGAACAGGCCCACGTCCCACACCCGGCAGCTCCCGCGCCGCAGGGCGGCGTCGCGGCGGCGGGTGGTGACGACGGTCTGGCCGGAGGGCGTCTCGGGCGGCCACAGGTCGTGCAGGTCGGCGGGGCGGTGGACGTCGTCGAGCACCACCAGCCAGCGGGCGGGGGTGGTGGCGAGCCAGTCGAGGAAGCGGCGCGCGCGGGTCTCGTCGGAACCGGTGTCGATCCCGGTCAGGTCGGTGCCCAGGCGCGCGTAGTCGGTGACGACCTCCTCGCGGGAGGCGGCCGTGGTCCACACCAGGAGGTCGAGGTTTCCGGCGTGCCACGCCCGTTCCGCGTGCTCGGCGGCGAGCTGGGTCTTGCCCACGCCGCCCAGGCCGGACAGCACGGCGGTGTGGATGCGGTCCGGTGGTCGGGCGGCCAGCGCCCGGCTGAGTTCCGCGCCGACCGCCCGGTGCTGGAACGCCTCGGCGCGCGGCGGCACGCAGGCCGTGCGGAAGGGCAGCGGGTGGTGCGTGGTCGAGTGGCCGCTTTGGACGACGTCGCCGTAGATCGCGCCGGCTTGCAGGACCGGGGCGCGGGGCGTGCCGCGGGCCGTGTTGGCGATGGCGTGGTCGTGGCCCGGCGGTGGCCGGCGCCGGCGGCTCCAGTCGCGCGGCGGGGTGGCCCGCCACCGGTCGGTCATGTCGGTGTGGGGGCGGGCGCCGCCGCGCGCGGTGCCGGGACTTCGGGCTCCGCTCCCGGGGCGGTTCCGGGGTCGTTTCTCGGGTCGGTCTCAGGGGCGGTTGCGCGGTCGGTGCTCGGGTCGTTTCTCGGGTCGGTTTCGGGGTCCGGCCAGCCCAGCACCGCGGCGACGACCTCGACCACCGTCCCGGAGACCTCGCGCTGCGGCTCGACCTGCCCCAGCGAGTCGTCGGCGCGGTAGGCCTCGGCGTCGTCCTCAGCGCGGACCAGGACCACGTCGGCGCCGCCGGCCCAGCCGTGGCGGTAGCGGACCTCGGCCAGGCCGTGGGCGTCCCCGATGCCCAGGCCCCGGAAACCCTTGTCGTGCAACGCCTTGAGCGCTTCGGCGGGATCGGTGTCCGACGGCATCGCGCAACCTCCTGCTCACACCCGAGACAGTGTGCTCGCCGTGCTCAGCAGTGCAGCCGGCCGCAAGAGCACACACAGCGAGAACGCGGCCTGCGTCGTCGTGGTGGCCGCGCCGCACTCCCCGTGGGTTGGTGTCCGCGATTCCAAGCTGGCCGACGCGGACAGCGGGGCGAACACGGTCGTGGTGCCGCTGGACGGTTTCCGACGGTTCGTGAACGCCCTGCGCTGACGACCTGGCGGGTGAACCCGCTTGGTGCGGCACAGGCATCGGAGGTCTGACCGGCACCAAGCGGTCCCGGCACGATGGGATCATGAGCATCAGGACGGTGTCCTCGAAGGTCGTCTACGAGAACCGGTGGTTGGCGGTGCGGGAGGACCGCACCGAACTGCCGGACGGGTCGCCCGGCCTCTACGCCGTGGTCGAGAAGCCGGATTTCGCGTTGGTGATCCCGTTCGAGGACGACGGGTTTCACCTGGTCGAGCAGTACCGGTACCCGACCGGGGTGCGGTCGTGGGAGTTTCCGTCCGGGTCGTTTCCCGACGGCGTCACCGGTTCGCCCGAACAGATGGCGGCGGCCGAGTTGGTCGAGGAGACGGGGATCCGGGCCGGGCGGTGGGAGAAGCTCGGGTTCGCCCACTGTGCCAACGGGTTCTCCACGATCGGCGTGCACGTCTTCCTGGCCACCGACCTCACCCGGGGCGAGACCGCCCGCGAGATCACCGAGCAGGACATGACGCAGCGCTGGTTCCCGCGCGCCGAATTCGAACGCATGGCGCGCGACGGTCTCATCACCGACGCCCCGACCCTCACCGCCTACCTCCTGCTCGCCCTCCACGAAAGATCGTTGCGGGACGCGAACGGGTGACGCTAAGGTCCCTCCCGTGACTGCCGGGTCGGCCATGGGCCACTACCGAGACGGGCACCCGGCTCAGGGTTGAGCACCGGGCGGGCCAGGGGTCCGCCGCACCTTCCGGGAAGTAGACGACCGTCCGCTTGAGCACCGTCATCCCGGAGAGAAACCCTTCCATGTCACTTGATTTCAACCAGCAGGTCATCGACGAGTTCCGCGCCAACCGGGGCCGCGTCGGCGGCTTCTTCGAGGGCGCGCGCCTGATCCTGCTCACCACCACGGGCGCGCGGTCCGGCCGCCCGCACACCGTGCCGCTGGCCTACCTGCCCGACGGCGACCGCATCCTGGTCATCGGGTCGGCGGCCGGCGCGGACCGGCACCCCGCCTGGTACCACAACCTGCTCGCCGACCCGAAGGCCACCGTCGAGGACGGCGTCTTCACCTACGAGGCCAAGGCGACCGTGCTGCGCGGGCCGGAGCGCGACGCGGTGTTCGCCCGCGCGGTCGAGGCCGACGCCGGGTGGGGCGAGTACCAGGCCAAGACCAGCCGCGTCATCCCCGTGGTCGCGTTGGAGCAGGTCGCGGGCGGACCGCCGAACGCCTCGTCGTTCGGTGAGGCGCTCAAGGCGCTGCACGACGCGTTCCGCCGCGAACTCGCCCTGATCCGGGCGGAGGCCGCGAAGTCCGGGCCGCGGATCGGGGCGCAGCTGCGGGTCAACTGCCTGACCCTGTGCCAGGGCCTGGAGTTCCACCACCGCTCGGAGGACACCGGCATGTTCCCCGCGCTGGCCGACCGCTACCCGGAACTCGAACCGGTCATGGCCCGGCTGCGCGAGGAGCACGCCACCGTCGCCCGGCTGCTGGGGGAACTGCGCGCGGCGCTGGACGGGGACAGCGTGCTGGCCGAGGTCGACCGGCTCGTCACCGAGCTGGAGAACCACCTCGCCTACGAGGAAGAACAGCTCATCCCCCTCCTGGACGGGTGACCCGTGCTCGACCTGGACCTCACCGACGACGCCACCGCCCGCGCCGTGCACCGCATCGGCCTGCGCGCCTACGCGGTGGAGGCGGCGTTGATCGGGTCGGACGCCATCCCGGCGTTGCACGAGACGATCGAGGACGTGCGCGCGTTGCCGCTGTGGTGGCTGGGCGCGCACGTCGACGGCGTGCTCGCCGGGTTCGTCGCCTGGACCCGGGAGGACGGCGTGGTCGACGTGGACCGGCTGTGCGTGGACCCGCGCTTCTTCCGGCGCGGCCTGGCGCGGCGGCTGGTGGGCGCGGTGCTGGACCTGGGCGACCCGGTGACCGTGTCCACGGGCGCGGACAACGCGCCGGCCGTCGCGCTCTACGAGGGGACGGGGTTCGCGCGGGTCGGGACGGTCGAGCCGGAGCCGGGGTTGCGGCTGGCCCTGTTCCGGCACCCGGGAAAGCGCTGATCCGGCACCCGGGTTAAGCGCTGATCCGGGTCGGGTGACCCGGGTGGGCGGTCAGGTTCTCAGGAACGCGCTGAGCATCGGTCGGAAGCCGGCGGCGAGCGGGTCGCCGGTGGGGGTGAACAGGTCGTGGTCGGCGTCGGGGAACACGGCCAGGCCGGTGGCGTGCGGGGCGAACACGGCGACGCTCTCCGGCACCGGCACCAGCTCGTCCGCGCCGCCGAACAGCGCCAGCAGCGGGCACGTCACGCGGGGCAGCAGCCCGGCCGGGTCCACGTCCATGTTCCGGACGAAGAACGCCACCCGTTCGGGCAGGTCGTAGACCAGGGACACCTGCGGGTACCAGGGCCGGTCGCGCAGCCGTTCCTGGTCGCGGATCACCGCCTCCACCGGCTCGCCCGCGCGCAGCCTCCGGGTGCGTTCGTCCACCCACGCCATCGCCTCGGCGACCGGCAGCCCGGCGTCCTCGACGGACCGCCGGATCCGCCACCGCTCCTGCGCGGCCATGGACACGCCGGGCCCGGACACCGTCACCACGTGGTCGACGGGCCCGGTGGCGGCGGCGAGCAGCGACACCCAGCCGCCCTGGCTCCAGCCGATCAGCCCGACCCGGTCCGGATCGACCCCGGGCCGGCCGCGCAGCACCTCCGCGGCGGCCAGCGCCTCGGCCGCGCGGTCGGTCAGCGACTGGTCCCGCCAGTTGCCCGGCGACGTGCCGCAGCCCGGCTTGTCGTGCCACAGCACGGCCGCGCCGCAGCCGCCGATCCACTCCGCCCACCGGGCCATGTCCTCGACGGCGGAGTTGCCGGAGCCGTCCACGAACACCAGACCCGGCAGGAGGCGGTCCGGGTCGGTCCGGACGCGGGCGCGCAAGCGGCCCACCGCGGTGTCTTCCTCGATCCACACGAGATCCACGGTAGCCCGAAGTCGATCTAGGACCGGTTCTGACCTACATCGTGCCTAGCGTCGTCGTCATGACCGAGATCCGAGAGTTCCGCATCGCCATCCCGCAGGCCGACCTGGACGACCTCGCCGACCGCCTGGACCGCACGCGGTGGGCGGCGCAGCTGCCCGGCGGCCGGGCCCGGGGGGTCGAGGTGGCGTGGCTGCGCGAGTGGGCCGCCTACTGGCGCGACGGGTTCGACTGGCGGGCGCAGGAGGCGCGGCTCAACGCGTTCCCGCAGTTCATGACCGAGATCGACGGGTTGGACGTGCACTTCCTGCACGTGCGGTCGCAGGACCCGGACGCCACGGCGTTGCTGCTGGTGCACGGCTGGCCGAACTCGTTCGTGGAGTTCGTGGCGGTGGTCGAGCACCTGCGGCACTTCCACCTGGTGATCCCGAGCATCCCCGGGTTCGCGTTCTCCGAGGCGCCGCGGGAGAGGTTCACCGTGGCCGACGCCGGGCGGATGTTCGCCACCCTGATGGACCGCCTCGGGTACGGCCGCTACGGCGTGCAGGGTGGTGACCTGGGCGCTTACCTCGCGCCGGAGGTTGCCAAGGCCGCGCCGGAGCACGTGGTCGGCGTGTACGTCAACGGCGGGCTCGGGTTTCCGACCGAGGACGACGACCTGACCGACGACGAGCGGCAGACGCTGTCGTGGATGGCGCAGTGGTCCTCGGGGTCGGTGGACCACCACTCCCTGCTGCGCGTCGCGCCGCAGACCTTCGCCCACGCGTGGAACGACTCGCCGGTGGGGCTGCTGGCGTGGATGCTGCAGAAGTTCCGGGAGTTCGCGGTGACCGTCGAGCTGCCCGAGCAGGCGATCGACCGGGACCTGCTGCTGGTCAACGCCGCGCTGTACTGGTTCACCGGCACGTCGGGGTCGTCCTCGTGGTTCATGTACGACAACGAGCGGTTCGCGTGGCCGATCGGGCAGGACCTGGTGCCGACCGGCGTCTACAGCGGACCGCCCGGGATCCGGCGGCTGGCCGAGCGGCACAACCGGGTGGTGCACTGGCCGGAGGACAACCCGGGCGGTCACTTCGTGGCGATGGAGGAGCCGGTCGTGTTCGCCAAGGACCTCTCGACGTTCCTCGGCGGCCTGCGGTGAGCGTCGTCGCACGGCGGATGGCCCGGCACCACCTGACGGCGCCGGGCACGTCCCCGGCCGGGGTGGTCCGGGCGATGTGCGGCGCGCACGCGCAGATCGCGTCGGCGGCGGAGCTGTCGATCGGCCTGCGCCTGCCGGGCACGACCCGCCGGGACGTCCGCGACGCGCTGTGGGTGGACCGGACCCTGGTCAAGACCCGGGGTCCGCGCGGCACGGTGCACCTGCTGCCGGCCGCGGACCTGCCGATGTGGCTGGGCGCGTTGGCGCGGCTGCCCGTCGACCCGGGCCTGCTGAGCCCGGCGCAGACCGACGAGGTGGTGGCGGCGATCGCGGACGCGTTGGCGACCGCCGAGCTGACCTCCGAGGAGTTGACGGCCGAGGTCGTGGCGCGGACCGGGCCGTGGGCGGGTGAGCGGGTGATGGACGCCTTCCAGGACAAGTGGCCGCGGTGGATGCAGGCGCTGGGTGTGGCGGCGTTCCGGGGCGCGCTGTGCCACGCCCCGAACAAGGGCCGCAAGACCGCCTACACCAGTCCCGCGCGGTGGCTGCCCGGGGTCGCGCCCGCGCCGGACGGGGCGGAGCGGCTGGTGGAGGCGTACCTGCGCTCGTACGGTCCGGCGCGGCCGGAGGACTTCGCGCGGTGGTTCGGCGCGCCCCGGCGGTGGGTGGACGGGGTGTTCGCGCGGGCGGACGTCGAGCGGTGCGGGGACGGGTTCGTGGTGCGGGGTGACGACGTGTTCCCGGCCGACCCGCCGCGCGGGGTGTGGTTGCTGCCGTACTTCGACGCGTTCGCGGTGGGGTGCCACCCGAGGGCGGAGCTGTTCCCGGGGCGGGCGGCGACGCGGGCGCTGGCGCGTGGCCAGGCGGGCAACTACCCGGTGGTGCTGGTGGACGGCGTGGTCGCCGGGGTGTGGCACCTGCGGCGGTCGGGGCGGCGGGTCGTGGTGACGGTGGAGGTGTGGGACGCGTTGTCGGCGCGGCGGCGGCGCAAGCTGGCGGACCGGGTGGACCGGGTCGGCGAGATCGTGGAGGGAAGTGCCGAACTGGTCCTCGCGCCCGTCACGGTCGGCCCCCACGCCTAGGCGGCGACCCGGCGGATGGCGTCGTCGGACAGGCGCAGGTCGGCCTGGAGGGTCGGTCCACAGCCAGACGATCGTTGGTCCGACCAACAAGTGGGTAGACTGCGGCGCATGGAGACGAGAGGTGCGCCCACCCGGCTGCGCGGCACGCCGAGCTGGCTGATCAACGAGGTCGCGGTGCACGCGACGCGCCTGGTGAACGAGGGTTTCGCCGCCGTCGACGCGCGCCGCTACCACTACAAGCTCCTGGCCACGCTGGAGGAGTTCGGGCCCGCCAGCCAGGCCGACCTGGGCCGCCGCGGCGGGGTCGACCGCAGCGACGTGGTGGCCACGGTCAACGAACTGGCCGACCGCGGCTTCGTCGAACGCGCCGTGGACCCCGCCGACCGGCGGCGCAACATCGTCACCATCACCGACGCGGGCGCCGCCCACCTGCGGCACCTGGACGACGTGCTGGCCCGCGCGCAGGACACCCTGCTCGCGCCGCTGTCCGCCGCCGACCGGGAAGACCTCGTGCGCATGCTGTCCCGACTCGCGGAGCACCACTCGTGAGGGCCGTCGTGCTCAGCGGCCCCGGGCCGGTGGAGAACCTGGCGCTCGCCGCGACCCGCGTGCACGGCACGGTGTGCTTCACCGGGATGCTGTCCGACCAGTGGCTGGTCCGCGACTTCCACCCCATCGGCTACCTGCCCAAGGGCGTGCGGCTGACCGCGTACGGCGGCGAGGCCGCCGACCTGCCCGCCGAGGTGCTCCAGCGCTACCTCGACCAGGTCGCCGCGGGCGAGGTGAACCCCGGCCCGACGACGGTGTACCGGCTGGAGGACATCCGCGCCGCCCCACGACGACCTGGAGCACAACCGGCGCGTCGGCAAGCTCGTCGTGGTGCTCTAGGGGGTCGTGGTGCTCCGGAGATGGTGCCGCGGAGGTGTCGATCCGGCGGCGGGCCGTTCGTGTAGTGGGTGACCCGAGTCCACAGGAGGACGTGATGGCCCACTACCTGATCAGCGTGATCGAGCCGACCGGCTACGACATCCCCGAGCCGGAGGTGCTGGAGAAGATCATGCGCGACGTGGAGGCCGTCGACCGCGCCATGCGCGAGCAGGGCGTGTGGGTGTTCGCGGGCGGCCTGCACGGGCCGGAGACCGCGACCACCCTGCGCCCGGACGGGGGCGAGGTGCTGGTCGGCGACGGGCCGTTCACCGAGGCCGAGGAGCACATCGGCGGGTTGTCCGTCATCGACGTGCCCGACCTGGACGCGGCCCTGGAGTGGGGGCGGCGGATGAGCGCGGCGTGCACGCTGCCGGTCGAGGTGCGCCCGTTCCACACCCTGCCCGGTTGACGGCGGGTCGCGGCGCCTGCCCGCGACCCGCTCTCATGGCCTGCGCGCCGTCTGACGTGGTGGCGCCGAGTAGGGCGGTCGCCGCGGCAGGGGTCGGCGGGCCGGCGGTCGCAGCGGGCCTTGTGGACGGGCCGTCCCCGGGTAGCTGCCACCACTTCCATGGTGTCCGGGCGGGACCACTGCGCAGACCGGGGCGCACGGACGAGGTGGCACGGGACGACCGGCGGGCGCGGGAGCCGGCCGGGAACGCGGCGGAACGATCATCGTTGGCACGGGCACTCAGCGAAGTCGGCGGAGCAGCTCCGCCACCTCCTCCGGCGTGAAGTCGAGCGCCAGGTGCCCGACGGTCAGCTCCAGCGCGCAGGTGCCCGGCGCGACCGACTTGGGGAACCGGGGCACCTCGATCCCGGTCTCCTCCAGCAGCCTCTCGGCGGCCGGGCGGACGGCCTCGCGCGGCACCGGCAGGTGGATGTGGAACAACGGTGTCTGCGGCACGTCCGGCACGGTACGCGCATAGCCGTCGGCGTTGACGGCCGCGGCTATCGCGCGGGCGTGCGCGAGGAACTCCGGCATGCGCGGCAGCGTCTCGGAAAGCCCCAGGTCGGCGGCCACCGCCAGCGGCCACAGGTCCGGCAGGTTGCCGCCCAGTCGCGTTCGCCACACCCCGGCCAGGTCGATGGTGTCCTGGTCACCGGCCAGGATCGCGCCCCGCACCCCCTCCAGGCCCTTGTAGAGCGACACGTACACGGTGTCGAACAGGGCGGCGATCTCGGCGTGCGGCCGGTCGTAGTAGGGCTGCGCCTCCCACAGGCGCGCGCCGTCGACGTGGGTGGCCGCGCCGCGCTCGGCGGCCCACTTGGTCTGGGTGACCAGGTCGTCCCACTCGGGCAGGAGACCGCCGATCTCCCGCTGCGGCAGCTCCAGGAGCAGGGTGGACACCGGTTCCCCGATCCCGTCGAGGTCCTCGGTGGTGATCAGGCCGTGGGGGTCGCCGACCGGGCGGTGCACGAGGTGGTGCACGGCGTTGTAGCCCTGCTGCTCCCACAGGGCGACGTGCGCGGTGGGGTGGGCGGCGAAGGTGCGGCGGCCGGTGCGGTCGGCGTGGATGCGCAGCGCGACCTGCTGCGCCATCGTGCCGGAGGGGAAGAACAGGGCGGCGGGCTTGCCGAGCAGGGCCGCGACCCGGGTCTCCAGGTCCTTGACCGGCTCGTCGGGGCGGGTGCCCGGGGGAACGCGGTCGAGCAGGCGGCGCAGCGTGGCGTGCGGGTCGCGGCGCAGCCGGGAGTGCTGGACGAGGGAACGGCGGATCTCGGGTGCCATGCGCGCGAGTCTCATCGGTGTCGCCACCACCTGGCAACACCGTTTCCAGTCGACTGACTGATTCGGCGGTGGGCGGGCGGTTCGTAGCGTGACCGGCATGAAACCCGATCTTGCTCGCGCCGACGCCGATGTCCTGCTGGTGGGCCCTCCCGACGACTTCGCCGACCACCCCGACGGCCTGGTGGCCGCGCACCGCCTGGTCGGCGAGGACGGCGACGAGGTGACCGTGTCGCAGTGGTCCGGACCCGCCCGGCGGGAGGGGTTCACCGCCTACCGCCGCCACCGGACGCTGTCGCGGCCCGGGGTGGAGGTCGGGTGCGTGGTGCTGGTGACCATCGACCTGGAGCCCGGCACCGCCGAGGAGTGGATCGACCTCGTGCTCACCGCGCTGGCCGCCGAGCAGGACCCGCACCCCGGCGGGATCTCCGCGCACTTCCACATCAGCGACGACGGTTCGAGGGTGCTCAACTACGCGGAGTGGGTGTCGGCGCAGGCGCACGTGGACGCCTTGAACCGGGGCGACGGGGCCGTGGGCGTCGGGGAACTGTGGCAGCGGGTGCGCGGGTTCCACGGGTTGAAAAGTTCTACCGTCCGGCGGTACCGGTACGCGGATACTGGCGATCATGGGCAAGGTCTATGAGCACATCACCGAACGGCTGCGGACGTTCATCGAGTCCCAACCGATGTTCTTCACCGCGACCGCGCCACTGTCGGCCGACGGCCACGTGAACCTGTCCCCCAAGGGCCGCGCGGGCACGTGGCGGGTGCTGGACGAGCGTCGCGTGGCGTACCTGGACTTCGGTGGTTCGCACGCCGAGACCATCGCCCACCTGCGGGAGAACGGGCGGATCACGCTCATGTGGTGCGCGTTCGAGGGGCCGCCGAACATCGTGCGGGTGCACGGCGTCGGCGAGCCGGTGTTCCGCGACGACCCGGGCTTCGCCGAACTGGTGGCCGGTTTCGGCGCGGCGGACGGGCCGGGCCTGCGAGCCGTGGTGGTGGTGACGGCGAAGCAGGTCAGCGACACCTGCGGCTTCGCGGTCCCTTTGATGGACTACCGCGCCGACCGCACCCTGCACACCGACCACTTCGGCCGGAAAACCGACGAGGAATTCCGCGCGTACTGCGAGACCAAGCCGTTCAACCACCAGAGCATAGACGGCCTACCCGCCCTCCCCCTCCCCTTGCCACCACGCCCGTAACCCACGGCGCGAAGCGCCAACCGGGCAGTCCACCGGAGGGGACACAACCCAAGCCGGGCTTCTTGCTTGTGTTATCTCCGTATGGCCCGCCCGAAGGGCTACCACATTTTCCCGGGGTTGGGCCAAAAAGTTTTGCGAGGAACGAGCAAAAGTTTTTCGACCAACCCCGGGAAAATGTGGTCGGCTTTGCCGGGTCATGCGGGGATGGCACAAGCAAGAAGCCCCCGCTTTGGCAGTTGTGTCCATCTTCGGTGGCTCGCCCGCCGGCGAGGCTCTTTTACGCTTTGAACTTGACGCTTCGCTGCTCAAGCCCACGCTTCGCGGGTCCTAACAGGACGCGCTCCGCGCTAACTAGGGATGAACGCGCTTCGCGCTTGAGAGCGCTTCGCGCGTTGCGCGAAGCGCTCTAAAGCTTAAAAGCGGCTGGGGAGGCCTCCAGTGGGGGGGAAGGGCCTGCGTGTTCCCCACCGCATGACCTGGCGGAGCCGACCACAGATTTCCCCGGGTGCCGCTGAAACTTTTGCTCGTTCCTCGCAAAACTTTCGGCGTCACCCGGGGAAATCTGTGGTAGCCCTTCGGGCAGGTCATACGGTGGGGAACACGAAGGCCCCTTGTGGCTGGGAGCCCAACCCAAAAGCACGCCGCTGCGCGGCGAAAAGCTTTGCCGTTCGGGTGCGGTGGGTCAGTCGATGGTGAGGACGATTTTTCCTCGGGTTCGGCCCGTTTCCAGGAGTTCGTGGGCCTTCGCGGCCCGTTCCAAGGGGAGGACTGTGTCCAGTTCGGTGCGCAGGAGTCCTTGGTCCACCAGGTCGGCCAGGGCGAGTAGGCCGTGGCGGTCCGGTTCGCACAGCACCGCCGCGGTTCGGACTCCGGTGCCCTTGGCTGCCGCCTTCAGGGTGTCCAGGGAACGGCCCAGGATGGTGACCACGATTCCACCGGGCTTGACCGTGGGCACGGACCTGGCGCCGATGTCCTCGCCCACGGTGTCGAAGGCGACGTCCATGTCCCGCACCACCTCGGCGAAGTCGACCGCCGTGTAGTCCACCACTTCGTCCGCGCCCAGCGACCGGACGAACTCGTGCTTGGCCGCGCTCGCCGTGGCGATGACGTGTGCGCCCCGAGCGGCAGCGATCTGGACGGCCACGTGTCCGACCCCACCCGCACCCGCGTGCACCAGGACCCGCTGGCCCGCGCGGACGTCAGCCGTCTCGACCAGGCTCTGCCAAGCCGTCAACCCGACCAGCGGCAGGGCCGCCCCGTGCTGGTGGTCCAGTGCGGCGGGCTTGTGCACGAAGTGGCGGGACGGTGCGACGACGTACTCCCCGTACGCGCCGGCCTCGCGCGGGAACAGGGGCATACCCACGACCTCGTCGCCCGGGGCGAACAGCGTCACCCCGACCCCGACCTCCTCCACGACCCCGGAGACGTCCCAGCCCAGCACGAACGGCGGGGTCAGGAAGCCGCCGTTGGCGCGGGTCTTCGCGTCCACCGGGTTGACGCCGGCGGCGCGCACCCGGACCAGGACCTCGGTCGGGCCCGGTTCCGGCTTGGGGAGGGTGACCTCGTGCAGCACGTCGGGGCCGCCGAGGCGGTCCTGGCTGATGGCGCGCATGGTGCTCATGGGATCGATCCTCATCGAACACCCCGGACCCGGCCAGCCGCGCGCGGGCCAAGGTCCGCAACGTTCAGGCCACGACCCGGTAGTGGGTGGTCAGGCGCCCGTCGTCGGACAGCACGTGGAACGCGATCGCGGGCGGCAGGTCCAGGTCGATGACCCGGTCGGACTCCCACGGCAGCAGCAGCGTGTTCACCACGCCGGGCGCGACGCGCAGCGGTTTGCCCGCGAACGTGGAGGCCGCGCCGGTGTGCGCGTGCCCGCACAGCACGCCGACGACGTTGTCGTGCCTGGTCAGCACCTCGGCCAGGCGGTCCTCGCCGAACTGGCGGATGGCGTCGATGCTCGGCTCGTGCACGGTCACCGGCGGGTGGTGGAAGCACACGAACGTCCGCGCGCCCTGGGCCAGCACGTCGTCCAGCCAGGCGAGGGTGTCGTCGTCGAGCAGGCCGTCTGAGCGGCCCGGGATGGACGAGTCGCACAGCGCGAAGACGACGTCGCCGATCTTCTCGACCTGGTTGACCGGGCCCTCGCGCACCGAGCCCTCGCGCACCGAGCCCTCGCGCACCGGGTCGCCGCTCGCGGGCGTGCCGAGGAGGGTTCGGCGGAAGTTTCCGCGGTCGTCGTGGTTGCCCGGCAGCACCAGGACGGGGAACTTCGAGGCCAGGTGCTCCCGCGCCTGTTCGTACTCGGAGGTGAGGCCGTGGTCGGCGATGTCGCCGCTGACGAGGACCGCGTCCAGCGGACCCGGCAGGCCGTTGAGGTGGTCCATGACCCGGCGTGCGCGGCCGGCGGCGCGGGGGCCGCCGTCGAAGTGGGTGTCGCTGAGGTGCGCGATGACCGTCACGGACCCGAGCGTAGTGACCGGCGGTCGCGAACAGCCCCCTTTCCGATCACGGCGGATCTACGCTAACGGTGCGGCGTGTGGCGCCGATCACCTCGGAAAGGGGGCGGTCGTGCTGGTCGAGGCTCAGCGGAACCCCGTGCGCCGGGTGACCGGGCTCGCGCGCAGCACGCCGGGCCGGTTGACCCTGCTGGCGTTGCTGCTGGTGGCGTCGACGCTGCTGGTCGGCGCGGTGACCGCGGCCTCGGTGCAGCGCCGTTCGGAGGCGCTGACCGCGTTGGCCGACCGCAGCGAGCCGCTGGCCTACGCCGCGCAGGAGGTCTACCGGGCGATGGCCGACGCCGACGCGACGGCGGCGAGCGCGTTCCTGTCCGGCGGGGTCGAGTCGGCGACGCTGCGGCGGCGCTACGAGCAGGACGTGGCCAAGGCCGCGGCGGCGCTGTCCACCGCGACCGGGGAGATCACGCGGTCGCCGGAGCTGGGCGGGGCGCTGTCCACGCTGTCCGGGCAACTGCCGGTCTACACGGGCCTGGTGGAGACGGCTCGGGCGCACAACCGGCAGGGCAACCCGGTGGGCGCGGCCTACCTGCGGGAGGCCTCGACGCTGATGCGCGGCCGGCTGCTGCCCGCCGCCCAGTCGCTTTATCAGGCCGAGACCGCGAACGTGGCGCGCGACCTGGGCGGGGCGACGACCCTGCCGTGGCTGGAGCTGCTGGTGGGCGCGTCGCTGCTGGCGGTGCTGGTGGCGGCGCAGCGGTACCTGACGCGCAGGACGAACCGGCTGCTCAACGTCGGGTTGGTGGCGGCCACGGCGGCGTCGGTGGTGTCGCTGCTGTGGGTGTTGGGCGCGTCGGTGGTGGCGGTGTCGAGCGCGTCGTCCAGCCAGGACGACGCCGAGGTGGTGGACGTGCTGGCCCGTGCGCGGATCGCGACGCTGGCCGCGCGTGGCGCCGAGACGTTGACGCTGGTGGCGCGGGGCAGCGGCGCGAAGTACGAGGAGCTTTACGTGACTCGGGCCGAGGAGTTGCAGGGTCTGCTGGCGCGGGCGGGGTCGGACCGGGCGCGGGAGCACTTCGTGCGCTGGCAGGACGCCCACCTGCGGCTGCGGGAGGCCGACGACCGGGGCGACTACACCGCGGCGGTCGGGTTGGCGCTGGGTCCTGGGCCGGAGGGGGCGACGGCGGCGTTCGACGCGTTGGACACCGACCTGGGGGAGTCGTTGGACGCGGCGCGGGCGCGGTTGACCGACACGATCGCGCGGGCGCGGGGCGCGTTGACGGGCGCGGTGCCGGCGGTGGTGTTGTTGGCGCTGGTGGCGGCGGTCGCGTCGGCGGCCGGGCTGTGGCAGCGGTTGAAGGAGTACCGATGACGGGCGTGCGGAAGCGGGGCGGGCTGGCGGCGGTGGTGGCCGCGCTGGTGGTGGCGTGCGCGCCGGTGCCCAGCGGCGCGCCGGACGTCGGCGGGGCGTCGGCGGTTCCGCCGCGCCCGGCGGACGCGGTGGAGCTGACGGCGCCGCCCAGTTCGGCGTCGGCGGCGGTGCCCTCGTGCGACGCCACGGCCAGCCTGCGCCCGCAGGGGCCGTTGCCGGCGGCGGGGCAGATGCCGGCCGGGTCGACGATGGAGCGGATCGTCCGCAACGGCCGGCTGCGGGTGGGGGTGGACCAGAACACCTACCTGATGGGGTTCCGCAACCCGTTCTCCGGGCAGCTGGAGGGCTTCGACGTCGACATGGCGCGGGAGGTCGCGCGGGCGCTGTTCGGCGACCCGGAGAAGATCCAGTTCAAGGTGTTGACCTCCGAGCAGCGCATCCCCGCGCTGGAGGAGGGCAGCGTGGACATCGTCGTGCGCACCATGACGGTCAACTGCGAGCGGTGGCAGAAGGTGAACTTCTCCACCGTCTACTACCAGGCCGGGCAGCGGGTGCTGGTGCCCTCCTCCTCCGACGCGACCGGGATCGAGTCGCTGGGCGGGAAGAAGGTGTGCGCGACCAGGGGGTCCTCGTCGCTGGTGAACGTGGCCAACGCGCCGTCGCGGCCGATCGCGGTGGAGGTGCCGAACTGGACCGACTGCCTGGTGATGCTGCAACAGGGCCAGGTGGACGCGATCTCCACCGACGACACGATCCTGGCCGGGTTCGCCGCCCAGGACCCGTACACGAAGATCGTCGGGCCGCAGTTCACCGCCGAGCCCTACGGGATGGCGGTGCCCAAGGCGTCGGAGGACTTCGTCCGGTTCGTCAACGCCCTGCTGGAGCGGCTGCGCGTGGACGGCACGTGGGCGCAGGTCCACCGGCGGTGGCTGGGCGAGCCGCCCGCGCCGCCGGTCGCGAAGTACCGGGACTGACCGTGGTGGACACCGGCGCGGAGGTGGCGCGGCTGCTGGCGGAGAGCGACCGGGTGGCGCAGGCGCTGCTGGCCATGGAGGACCACCCGGGGCACCTGCTGCTGCGCGGGTCGGGCGTGACCGGCGCGACGGCCGCGCGGTGGGCGGGGGCCGAGGCGGCGGTGGTCGTGCTGTGGGAGTGGTTCGACACCTACCGGTCGTTCCTGGACGACGTGCGCGCCACCAGCGACCAGGCGGTGCTGGCGCGGCTGTTGACCGGGCCGGAGGTGGTGTTGTCGGCGGCGGTGCCGGTGCGGACGTTGACCTCGCCGGCGGTGGCGGCCGAGCGGGTGACCGTGGCGGAGCTGGTGGCGCGGATGAAGGCGCACTACGCCGAGGTGACCGCGTTGTTCGAGGAGGTCCACGGGGCGTGGTCGGCGCGGCTGGCGGTGCTGGACCCGCTGGAGCGCCGCCTGGCGGGGCTGGGCGGGACGCGGGTCGAGCGGTTGCGCCGGGAGCTGGCCGCCGCGCACGACCGGGCGGTGTCCGACCCGCTGGAGCCCGACCCGGGCCTGGCCGACCTGGCGCGCCGGGTGGCGCAGGAGGCGGAGCTGCACGCGGGGTTCGCCGCGCGCATCGAGGCGGTGGAGCGGCGGTTGGCGGAGGCGGACGCGCTGCGCGGGGAGGCGCTCGCGGTGCGGCGGGAGGTGGTCGGCAAGATCGTCGGCGATCACCCGGACGTGCCGGAAGTTTCCGGGCCGCGCGGGGCACTGGAGGCGCTGCGGGTGCGTTTCCCTGAGGTACGCGAGGCGGAGGTGGTGCGGGTGGAGTCGGCGGCGCGGGCCGTGGCGGACCGGGTCCGGGCGGTGCTTGAGCACCTGTCCGGGTCGCTGGCGCGCCGCGCCGAGCTGCGCGGACGCCTGGACGCCTACCGCGCCAAGGCCGGCGCCCGGGGGCACGGGGAGGACGCGGAGCTGTCGGCGCTGCACCGGGCGGCGCGGGCGGCGCTGGACGGGACGCCGTGCGACCTGCGGGCGGGGACGGTGGCGGTGGCCCGCTACCAGCGCGCGGTGCTGGACCGGACGGAGGGGGCGCGATGAGCACGCTCGACGCCCCGGCGGCCGGTGGGGAGGGGGCGCGATGAGGACGTGTCCGCGGACCGGGTGCGGCGGGCGCATCGAGGACGACGGCTTCTGCGACCGCTGCGGCCTGGAGGCGCCCGTGCTGCCCGAGACCGCCCCGGCTCCCGTGCCGGCCGGCGCGCGTGGCGGGTCGGTGCGCGGCGGGTCGGTGCGCGGCGGGTCTGTCGGCGCGGGGTCGTCGGGGACCGCGGCTGCCGCGCCCGACTTCGACTCCGGGCCGGGGACCGCGCCCTGGTCGGCCTCGACGGCGTCGGCGGGGCGGTCGCGGCCGTTGTCCACCCGGTCGTCGGGACGCGGCAGGTTGGGCGCGGGGCTGGTGGAGGTGCCGCGGGTGCCCTACCGGGACCCGAAGACGGCCGTGCTGGACGACCCCGAGGTGCCCGAGGCGAAGCGGTTCTGCTCCTCCTGCGGCAAGGAGGTCGGGCGGGGCCGGGACGGGCGGCCGGGTCGGGTGGAGGGGTTCTGCCCGCACTGCGGCCACCACTTCTCCTTCACGCCCAAGCTCGAACCCGGCGAGGTGCTGCACGAGCAGTACGAGGTGCTGGGGTGCCTCGCCCACGGCGGGCTGGGCTGGATCTACCTGGCCGCCGACCACGCCGTGAGCGACCGGTGGGTGGTGCTCAAGGGCCTGCTGGACTCCGGGGACGCCGACGCGATGGCCGCCGCGATGGCCGAGCGCCGGTTCCTGGCCGAGGTCGAGCACCCGAACATCGTCAAGATCCACAACTTCGTGCGGCACGCCGACCGCGCCACCGGCGAGCTGGTCGACTACATCGTGATGGAGTACGTCGGCGGCACGTCGGTCAAGGACATGATCAAGTCCATGCGGGCGGCGGGCACCGGGTCGGAGTCGCTGCCGGTGGCGCAGGCGATCGCCTACGCGCTGGAGGTGCTGCCCGCGTTGGGCTACCTGCACGGCGTGGGCCTGCTGTACTGCGACTTCAAGCCGGACAACGTGATCCAGACCGAGGAGCAGCTCAAGCTGATCGACCTGGGCGCGGTGCGCCGCGTGGACGACCGCCACTCCCCCATCTACGGCACGATCGGCTACCAGGCCCCCGAGATCGGCACGATCGGCCCGTCGGTGGCCTCCGACCTCTACACGGTGGGCCGGGCGCTGGCGGTGATGAGCTTCCAGTTCGACTTCCGCGGCAGGTACAAGGAGTCGCTGCCCGAGGACCAGCCGGTGCTGCTCCGGCACGACTCGTTGCGCCGCTTCCTGCTGCGGGCCACGCACCGCGACCCGGAGCAGCGCTTCGCCTCCGCCGAGGACATGGCCGAGCAGCTGACCGGGGTGCTGCGGGAGGTGTTGGCGCAGCAGGACGAGGTGCCGCGGCCGGGGTTGTCGCGGCAGTTCACGCCGGAGCGGCGGGCGTTCGGCACCGAGGGCGCGCCGGGGGCGTGCGCGGTGGCGGGGTGCCTGCCGGTGCCGCAGGTGGACACCGCGGACCCGGCGGCGGGGTTCCTGGCCACCGCGACCACCGGCGACCCGGACCAGCTGGTCACGGCGCTGCGCGCGGCGCCGGTGACGACCGTGGAGGTGCGGTTGCAGGTGGTGCGGGCGTTGATCGAGGCCGACCGGGTGGCCGAGGCGGTGGCGGAGCTGGACGAGCTGGAGTCGCCGCCGCTGTTCGACCCCGACGACCCGCGGGCCCCGGCCCCGGGCGACTGGCGGCCGGGCTGGTACCGGGGGTTGGCGGCGCTGGTCGGCGGGGACGCCGCGGCGGCGCGGGAGCGGTTCGAGCAGGTGTGCGACGTGCTGCCGGGCGAGGCGGCGCCGAAGCTGGCGGTGGCGGTCGCGGCGGAGCTGGCCGGGGACCGGGCGGCGGCGCAGGCGTGCTACCGGGTGGTGTGGCGCACCGACCACGCCTACGTCAGCGCCGCGTTCGGGTTGGCGCGGGTGTTGTCGGCGGCCGGTGACCGGGAGTCCGCGGTGGCGGTGCTGCACTCGGTGCCGGAGACCTCCAGCCACCACGTGGCGGCGCAGGTGGCGGCGGTGCGGGCGCTGGCCGGGGGCGGGCCGGCCGACGTGGTCGCCGCGGGCGCCCGCCTGGCCGGGTTGGAGCTGGACGTGGCGCGCCGGGTCGGGCTGACCGCGGAGTTGCTGCGCACGGCGCTGGAGTCGTTGCCGCGCAACGGTGCCCGCCCGCCCGACGACCGGCTGCTGGGCTGCGAGTTCACCGAGCGGGGGCTGCGGCTGGGCCTGGAGCGGGCCTACCGGCAGCTCGCGCGGCTGGCCGACACGCCGGAGGAGCGGATCGCGCTGGTGGACCGCGCCAACGAGGTCAGACCCAGGACGCTCGTGTGACGCCCCCGGCGGCCCGCCCGTCCGAACCCGAACCGACCGATGATCCCCGAGATGAGCACCGAATGAGCATGGAGACCTGCCCGGAGTGCGCGGCGGCGGTGTCGCCGCAGGACCGCTTCTGCGAGGAGTGCGGGCGCAACCTGCGCGTGCAGCGCACCGTCGTGGGCGGCCCGGAGGCCGTGGCGCGGTGCGCGTGCGGCGGCGCCGCCGGGTTCGACGCGGACGGGTTCTGCGGCGACTGCGGCCGGGCGCGGCCGTCGGCGCGCGACCGGGTGGAGTTCGTGCTGCCCGGGCTGGCCGGGGTCAGCGACCGGGGCAGGCGGCGGCAGCGCAACGAGGACTCGATGGCGTTCGGCCGGGTCCGGGGGCGCGGGGTGGCGGCGGTGGTGTGCGACGGGGTGGCGTCCTCCGAACGCGCGGAGCAGGCGTCGCAGGTCGCGGTGGACACGGCGGTGGACGTGCTGCTGACCGCGGTGCAGTCGGGCACGGACCCGGAGGCGGCGACGCGGGACGCGGTGCTGGCGGCGGACGCGGCGGTGGCGCGGCTGGCGCGGCCGGGCGCGGAGGAGGTCGCGCCGTCGTGCACGTTCGTCTCGGCGGTGGTGGCCGACGACACCGCGACCGTGGGCTGGGTCGGCGACTCGCGCGCCTACCTGGTGGCCGAGGCGGGGGCGGCCCGGTTGACCACGGACGACACGTGGGCGGCGCAGCTGGTCGCCGAGGGGGTGCTGACCGAGGAGGAGGCGCTGACCGACCGGCGGGCGCACGTGCTGTCGCGGTGGCTGGGCGCGGACTCCGGGCTCGACGGCCCGCAGTCGGTGACCTTCCGGGTGGAGACGCCGGGGGTGCTGGTGCTGTGCAGCGACGGGCTGTGGAACTACCTGCCCGAGCCGGAGGACCTGCTGGCGGCGGTGCCGCGCGGGGTGCCGCCGGTGGAGGTGGCGCGGGAGCTGGTGGAGGTCGCGTTGAAGTCCGGTGGCCACGACAACATCACGGTCGTGGTCGTGACGCTGCGGGGTGGGCATGGCGCTTGATTTCGCCGTCGAGGTGTTCCAGAACGAGTACCTGCCCGAGGGGGCGGCCGAGGTCAACGCGATCCTGACGGTGTCGGCGACGGGGACCGCCGCGCCGGTCGCGGTGGGGGACGCGGCGGAGGTGCTGATCGTCGACACGTCCGGGTCGATGCGCTACCCGCCGACCAAGCTCGCGGCGGCGAAGCAGGCCACCGAGGTCGCGATCGACACGCTGCGCGACGGGGTGCTGTTCGCGGTGCTGCGCGGCACCGACGAGGCGGAGGTGGTCTACCCGCCGGGGGCGGGGCTGGTGGCGGCGTCGCCGCAGACGCGGAAGGCCGCCAGGCAGGCGGTGCAGCGGCTGCGCGCGGACGGCGGCACGGCGATGGGCCGGTGGCTGCTGCTGGCCGACCGGGTGCTGGCCGGGCACGCGGGGTTGCGGCACGCGATCCTGTTGACCGACGGGCAGAACCAGCACGAGACGCCCGAGCGGCTGACCCGCGCGCTGGACCGGGTCGCGGGCCGGTTCACCGTGGACTGCCGCGGCGTGGGCACGGACTGGGAGGTCGCGGAGCTGCGGCGGATCTCCGAGGCGATGCTGGGGACGGTGGACATCGTGGCCGACCCGGCGGGGCTGGCCGAGGACTTCCGGGCGATGACGGCGGCGGCGATGGGCAAGGCCGTGGCCGACGTGTCGCTGCGGCTGTGGACGCCGGAGGGCGCGGAGGTGGTGTTCCTCAAGCAGGCCGCGCCGGGGTTGCGGGACCTGACCGGCCGGCGCGCCGAGTCCGGGGTGCGCACCGGCGACTACCCGACGGGCGCGTGGGCCGGCGGCGAGAGCCGCGACTACCACCTGTGCGTGCGGGTGAGGCCCGCGAAGGTCGGCGACCGGATGCTGGCGGCGCGGGCGAGCCTGGTGTCGGCCGATGGTGACGTGCTGGGGCAGGGCCGGGTGCTGGCGGTGTGGACCGACGACACCGCGCTGTCCACGCGGATCAGCGCGGAGGTCGCGCACTACACCGGGCAGGCCGAGCTGGCGTCGGCGATCCGGGAGGGGTTGGAGGCGCGCAAGGCGGGCGACGCGGACACCGCGACCGCGCGGTTGGGGCGGGCGGTGAAGCTCGCGCACGAGTCGGGCAGCACGGACACCGCGAAGCTGCTGGCGAAGGTCGTGGACGTGCAGGACCCGGCGACGGGGACGGTGCGGCTGCGCTCGCGGGTGGCCGACGCGGACGAGATGACCCTGGACACCCGCTCGACGGTGACCCGCCGGGTCGGGAAGGGCTAGCGCGATGGCGACCTGCTCGTCCGGCCACACCTCGGCCACCGACGACTACTGCGACGTGTGCGGCGCGGCCATCGCCGAACCCGCGACGCCCGCGCCCGTCACGCCACCGGCACCGGCACCGGAGACCGAGGAGACGTGCGCGGCCTGCGGAGCGCCCCGGGTGGGCCGCTTCTGCGAGGATTGCGGCCACGACTCCCTGACCCCGCCGCCCACCCCGCCCCAGCCGGGGTCGGCGCGGGCGGGGTCGCCGGATTTGTCGTACCCCCGTGAGACCCTGGACGCGGGGGCCGGAGGCCGCACCCCTGGGCCCGCCACCAGCGCGAACGCGGCGGCGGCGCGGTGGCACGTCACCGTCGAGGCCGACCGCGCCCACTTCGACCGCGTGGTCGAGGAAGCCGGCCCGGACGCGACCGCCCTGGCGTTCCCCGAGTTCTGCCCGCCGCGCCGCTTCGACCTGGTCGGCCCGCAGGTCACGATCGGCCGCCGCAGCCGGTCGCGCGGCATCTTCCCCACCGTGGACCTGGTCGGCCCGCCCGAGGACCCCGGCGTCTCGCACAGCCACGCGCTGCTGGTCCCGACCGGCGACGGCTGGTCGGTGGTGGACCTCGGCTCGACCAACGGCACGACCGTGAACGACGAGCCGGACCCGTTGCGCCCCAACACCCCGCGCCCACTGGCCGACGGCGACCGGATCCACGTGGGCGCGTGGACCACGATCACCCTGCGCCGCACGCCCTGAACGCGACGAAGTCAGCGGGGGACGGCGTCCAGGGCCTTGTAGACGCGTTTGTCCGACACGCTGCCCCGGGTCGGGATGGTCTGGGCGAAGTAGCTCAGCCGCAGCTCCTCGATCATCCACCGCACCTCGTCCAGCTCCGGCTGCGGCTCGTCGGCGGGCAGGGCCGCGCGCAGGTCCCGGTACTCGGCGTGGACCTCGTGGACGCGGTCCATCCACTCCCGGTCGCGGGCGAGGTTGGTGGGCAGCTTCTCCAGGCGGCGGGAGATGCCCTGCAGGTAGCGGTGCGTGTCCGACAGGCGCGCCGCTCCCGCGGCGGTGACGAAACCCTTGTGCACCAGGCCCCTGAGCTGGGCGCGGACGTCGGCCAGGGAGTCCTCGTAGGCGCTGCCCTTGATGCCGGACAGGCGCAGTTCCGCGTCCTGGGCGGCGTCCAGGACGTTGCGGACCTCGCGGACCACCTCGAACACCGTCTCGCCCAGGTACTTGCGGACGTAGTCGGTCAGCCGGGCGAAGCCGCGCGCGTCCCACGCCGGGCCGCCGGCGGAGGTGACCAGGTGGTCCACGGCGGCGGAGATGCAGTCGGCGAGCAGGTTGGCCACGCCGCCGTGCGGGTTGCGGGTCAGCGTCAGCTTCTCGGCGTTGGTCAGGCCCCGCTGGAGCAGCTTCACCGGGGACGGCACGGTCAGCAGCAGCAACCGGCGGGTGCCGGCGCGCATGGCGTGGGCCTGGCGGCCGGGGGTGTCGAGGATCTCGATGGCGACGCTGTCGCCCTTGTCGACCAGCGCGGGGTAGGCGGTGACGGTGATGCCGGACTGCTGCTCCCGCACCGTCTTCGGCAGCGACTCGAAGTCCCAGCTGGTGATGCCGGTGCGGGTCAGGCTCGCCGCGGCGGCGGCCAGGGACTCGCGCAGCCGGCCGCGCAGTTGCCGCTTGAGCGCCGCGAGGTCCTTGCCCTGCGCGAGGGCGCGGTCCTGCTCGTCCACGACCTGGAAGGTGAGCTTGAGGTGTTCGGGCACCTGGTCGAGCTGCCAGTCCTCGCGCGCCACGATCACGCCGGTGAGCTTGGTGAGCTGGCGTTCCAGGGCCGGCAGCAGCGGTTCGTCGGGGTTGATGCCGGTCAGGGCGGCGGCGGCCACGTCGGGCACGGGCACGAAGTTGCGCCGGATGTTCTTGGGCAGCGACCGGATCAGCGCGACCACCAGGTCCGTGCGCATCCCCGGCACCTGCCAGGACAGCGAGTCGTCGGGCAGCGTGGTCAACGCGGGCAGCGGCAGCCGCACGGTGACGCCGTCCACGGCCGCGCCCGGCTCGAACCGGTAGGACAGCGGCAGCGTCAGCCCGCCTCGGGTGAGCTGGTCGGGGTAGGCGTCGGGTTCGACCTCGGCGCGGTCGTTGACCAGCATCGCCCTGTCGAAGGTCAACAGCTCCGGCTCGGCGGACCGGGTCTTCTTCCACCACGTGTCGAAGTGCCGCGCGGACACGACCTCCGCGCCGACGCGCTGGTCGTAGAAGTCGAACAGCACCTCGTCGTCCACGACGATGTCGCGCCGCCGCGCCCGGTTCTCCAGCTCGGCGACCTCCTCCAGCAACGCCCGGTTGCGGTGGAAGAACTTGTGGTTGGTCGTCCACTCCCCCTGCACCAGCGCGTGCCGGATGAACAGCTCGCGGGACGTCTCGGGGTCGATGCGCCCGTAGTTGACCCGCCGCCCGGCGACGATCGGCACCCCGTACAGCGTCACCTTCTCCAGCGCCATCACCGCGCCGCGCTTGGCGTCCCACGCCGGTTCGCTGTAGGTGCGCTTGACCAGGTGCTCGGCGAGCTTCTCGGCCCACTCGGGTTCGATGCGGGCGACGATGCGCCCCCACAGCCGGGAGGTCTCGACCAGTTCGGCGGCCATCACCCACTGGGGCGGTTTGCGGAACAGGGCGGAGCCGGGGAAGATCGCGAACTTCGCGTTGCGGGCGCCCAGGTACTCGGTGGCCTGCCGCTTGCCCGGTTCGCGCTTGAGCACGTCCTTGACGCCGATGTGGGACAGCAGACCCGACAGCAGCGAGACGTGGATGCCGCGCGGGTCGGCGGGCTGCTCGTTGACGTGCACGCCCAACGTCTTCGCGACCTGCCGCAGCTGCTGGTAGATGTCCTGCCACTCGCGCACGCGCAGGTAGTTGAGGAACTCGTTGCGGCACAGCTTGCGGAACTGGTTGGACGACAGCGCCTTCTGCTGTTCGCGCAGGTAGGTCCACAGGTTGAGGTAGGCCAGGAAGTCCGACTCGGGGTCCTTGAACCGGCCGTGCAGCTCGTCGGCGGCCTGCTGCTTGTCCGACGGGCGCTCCCGCGGGTCCTGGATGGACAGCGCGGCGGCGATGACCACGACCTCGCGGACGCAGCCGTTGCGGTCGGCTTCCAGCACCATCCGCGCCAGGCGCGGGTCCACCGGCAGCTGGGCGAGCTTGCGGCCCAGCGGGGTGAGCTTCTGCTCGCCGGGCACGATCGCGCCCAGCTCCTGGAGCAGCTGCACGCCGTCGTTGATGTTGCGCGCGTCGGGCGGGTCGATGAACGGGAACGCCGCGATGTCGCCCAGCCCGATCGCGGTCATCTGCAGGATGACCGAGGCGAGGTTGGTGCGCAGGATCTCCGGGTCGGTGAACTCCGGGCGGGCGTCGAAGTCGTCCTCGCTGTAGAGGCGGACGCAGATGCCCTCCGACACGCGCCCGCAGCGGCCCTTGCGCTGGTTGGCCGACGCCTGCGACACCGGTTCGATGGGCAGCCGCTGCACCTTGAGCCGGTTGCTGTAGCGGGAGATGCGCGCGGTGCCCGGGTCGACCACGTACTTGATGCCCGGCACGGTCAACGACGTCTCGGCGACGTTGGTCGCCAGCACCACCCGCCGGCCCCGGTGCGGCTGGAACACCCGGTGCTGCTCGCCGAAGGACAGCCGCGCGTACAGCGGCAGGATCTCGGTGGAGGGCAGGTCCAGCGCGGCGAGCGCGTCGGCGGTGTCGCGGATCTCCCGTTCGCCGGACAGGAACACCAGCACGTCGCCGGGCCCCTCGGCCTGCAACTCGCGCACCGCGTCGCAGATGGCCTGGGTCTGGTCGCGGTCCGGGTCGGCGTCGGGGTCGTCCGGGTCCACGACCGGGCGGTACCGGACCTCGACCGGGTAGGTGCGGCCGGAGACCTCGATGATCGGCGCGTCGCCGAAGTGCCGCGAGAACCGCTCCGGGTCGATCGTGGCGGAGGTGATCACGACCTTGAGGTCCGGGCGGCGGGGCAGCAGCTGCTTGAGGTACCCGAGCAGGAAGTCGACGTTGAGGCTGCGCTCGTGCGCCTCGTCGATGATGATCGTGTCGTAGCGGAGGAGCATCCGGTCGGTCTGGATCTCGGCCAGCAGGATGCCGTCGGTCATCAGCTTGACCAGCGTGTCGTCACCGGACTGGTCGGTGAACCGGACCTTGAACCCCACCGCCGAGCCCAGCTCGGTGCCCAGCTCCTGCGCCACCCGCTCGGCGACCGTGCGCGCCGCGAGCCGCCGCGGCTGGGTGTGGCCGATCTGCCCCAGCACGCCCCGCCCCAGCTCCAGGCAGATCTTCGGGATCTGGGTGGTCTTGCCCGACCCGGTCTCGCCCGCGACGATCACCACCTGGTGGTCGCGGATCAGCGCGGCGATGTCGTCCTTGCGCGCCGACACCGGCAGCTCGGCCGGGTAGGTGATCTTCGGCACGGCCTCGCGGCGCAGCGCCACGCGCAGCTCGGCCTGCTCGACCTCGGCGGCGATCTCGGCGTGCACGGCGGCGCGCGCCTTCTCGTCGCGGACCTTGCGCGCGCCCTCCAGCCTGCGGCGCAGCCGCCGCTGGTCCCGGGTCATCAGGTCGGACAGGCGTCGGTGCAGGTCGGGGTGCGCGGTGGTGTTCATGCTGCCGATCAGGATAGAGGTGCGGGTCCGGGCGGGTCTGCTCGATTATCCGCCCGGACCCCCGCCGCACCGGTGGCGCGCGCCCCTACCGCCGGTACGGCGAGCCCCCGTCGTGGACGACGTCCACCAGGGCTTCCAGCTTCGCCAGCAACACCCGTTGCAGGCCGGGCCCGAAGCTGACCCGCGCGACCCCCAGCCCGCCCAACTCCGCCGGCGTCGGCCCGTCGGGGGTGTGGGCGACGTTCACCGGCCCGCCCACCGCCCGGCAGAACTCCGCCACCCGGTCCGCGGGCAACCCGATCGGGTACACGCAGTCCGCGCCCGCCGCCAGGTACGCCCGCGCCCGCGCCACGCCCTCCTCCACGTCGCGGCTGCCGTGCACGAACACGTCCACGCGGGCGTTGAGCACCAGGTGCGGGTCGGCCGCGCGCACCGCGCCCAGGAACTCGACCTGCGCGGCCAGGTCGATCATCTCCTCGGTGGCGGGTTCGGAGTCCTCCAGGTTGCAGCCCACCGCGCCCGCGTCCGCCAGCCGTGCGGCGAGCCGCGCCGGGTCGAGCTTGTAGCCGCGTTCGACGTCCGCGGTGACCGGCACGTCCACCGCCCGCGCCACGCGCGCCACCGCCGCGAACGCCTCCTCGGCGGGCATGCCCTCGCCGTCGCCGTAGCCCAGCGCCGCCGACACCGCCGCGCTCGCCGTCGCGACCGCCGGGAACCGGGCCGCCACCACCTTCGCCGACGCGGCGTCCCACACGTTCGGCAGCACGACCGGCGTCCCGGGCACGTGCAGGGCGCGCAGCACCGACGCCTTCTCCTCGCGGGTGATCATGCGCGACACCCTAGGCACCCATTGGCACCTTGCTAAGGTCCAATCCCGTGTCACAACCGTGGGCCACTTCCGGCGTGGACCTCCACCTGGACCTCGACCCGGGCACCGGCCGCCGCACCGGCCTGGAGCACGCCCTGCGCGACGCCATCCGCGCCGGCCGCCTCGCTCCCGGCGCCCGCCTGCCCGCCACCCGCCGCCTCGCCGTCGAACTCGGCCTGGCCCGCAACACCGTCGCCGCCGCCTACGACCAACTGGTGGCCGAGGGCTACCTGACCGCCCGCCGCGGCGCCGGCACCCGCGTCGCCACCCTCCCCGAATCCGCGACCACCGGCCCCACCACCCCCGCCGGCTCCGACACCGCCGCGCCCCGCCTGGACCTGCGGCCCGGCTGCCCCGACGTCACCACCTTCCCCACCACCGCCTGGCTGCGCGCCACCCGCCGCGCCCTGCTCGCCGCCCCCGCCTCCGTCCACGGCTACGGCGACCCCCGCGGCCTGCCCGGCCTGCGCCACGCCCTCGCCGAGTACCTCGGCCGCACCCGAGGCGTGCACGCCGACCCCGCGAACATCGTCGTCACCTGCGGATACGTCCACGGCCTGGCGTTGCTGGCCAGCGTGCTGGACGGGCCGGTGGCCATGGAGGACCCCGGGCTGCCGTTCCACCGGGACGTCGTGCGCCGCGCCGGCCGCACCGTCGCAGCCCTGCCCGTGGACGACGACGGCGCGCACTCCTTCCCCGACGGCGTGGCCGCCGCCGTCGTCACCCCCGCCCACCAGTACCCCACCGGCGTCCCCCTGCACCCCGCCCGCCGCCACGCCCTGGTCGACTGGGCCCGCGACACCGGCGCGGTCGTGGTCGAGGACGACTACGACGGCGAGTTCCGCTACGACCGCCAACCCCTCGGCGCCGTCCAGGGCACCGCCCCCGACCACGTCGTCTACGCCGGCAGCGCCTCCAAGACCCTCGGCCCCGGCGTCCGGCTGGGCTGGCTGGTCCTGCCGCCGCGCCTGGTCGAACCCGTCGTCGAGGCCCGCCGCCACACCGACCTGATCACCGCCGCCCCCACCCAGCTCGCCCTGGCCGACCTGATCACCAGCCACGCCTACGACCGGCACATCCGCGCCTGCCGCCTGCGCTACCGCCGCCGCCGCGACCAACTGCTCGCCGCGCTGGACGGCCACACCGCGCTGGGCGTGTCCGCCGGCCTGCACGCCGTGGTCCCCCACCCCGACGAGACCGCCGTCCTGGCCGCCGCGACCGCCGAAGGCCTCGCCCTCGGCGGCCTGCGCGACCACTGGCACGACCCCGAAGGCCGCCCGGGCGGCGTCATCGTCGGCTACGGCACCCCCGCCGAACACGCCTGGCGACCCGCCCTGGCCGCCCTCACCCGCGCCCTCGCCACCCGCCGGATCACGGCGTGAGCCCCACCGCCGCCGAGAACGACCCGTCCATGTGGAACGGCACCGACGTGTGCTCGTGCGCGATCCGCCACACCCCCGCCACCCGCCGCAGGCACACCGTCGACCGGAACCACAGGACGAACCGCTCCGGGTGGCCACTCGGCAACGCCGACATCCGGTTGAGGCTGTGGCAGAACGCCACGTCCCCGCCCGCCACCACCTCCAGCTCCCGCACCTCGTAGTCCACCGCGCTCGCGAACGTCGCGAACCACGCCCGCAACGACCCCGGGTCGGTCAACCCGCGGTGCGCCAACGGCGGCGCCATCGTGAACGCCACCGCCCCCGGCAGGTAGTCCGCCGCCAACGCCTCCGCGTCCCCCGCCCGCACCGCCGCCGCGCGCCGCGCCACCAGTTCCTCGATCTCCCGCACGTCCCGCTCCCACCACGCACCGGCACCCCCGACGGGCACCGCTCACCCGGGACGTAGAAGCTGGACCCGCGTTCTCGACACGACCAGGGGAGGAAATCCGGTGAAGTACGTCATCCTCATCTACGGCAACCCCGAATCCCGCGCCATCTGGGACAACCTGCCCGCCGACGAACGCGCCCGCGGCCTGGAGGACTACCAGCGCCTGGACGAAGACCTCGCCGACTCCGGCGAACTCGTCGTCAGCGAAGCCCTCGCCGACCACGCCCAGACCAGGCGCCTGGTCGTCCGCGACGGCCAGAAGACCACCACCGACGGCCCCTTCGCCGAGGCCAAGGAACTGCTCGCCGGGTTCTACCTGGTCGACGTCGAGAACATCGACCGCGCCGTGGAGATCGCCTGGCGCGTCCCCGAAGCCCGGCTCGGCCTGGTCGAGGTCCGCCCCGTCATGACCCTCAACGACTTCCTCCAGTGACCCTCGAAACCCTCCTGCGCGACCTCGCGCCCCAAGTCCTCGCGATCCTCGTCCGCCACCACGGCGACTTCGCCGCCTGCGAGGACGCCGTCCAGGAAGCCCTGCTCGCCGCCGCCACCCAGTGGCCGACCAAGGGCGTCCCCGACAACCCCAAGGCCTGGCTGGTCACCGTCGCCTCCCGCCGCCGCATCGAAACCCTGCGCCAGGACACCGCCCGCACCCGCCGCGAACAGACCGCCGCCACCCTCACCCCACCCGACCCGGACCCACCCCTCGGCGTGGACGACACCCTCACCCTGTTCGAACTGTGCTGCCACCCCGCCCTGACCCCACCGTCCCGGGTCGCCCTCACCCTGCGCGCCGTCGGCGGCCTGACCACCGCCGAGATCGCCCGCGCCTTCCTGGTCCCCGAAGCCACCATCGCCCAACGCATCAGCCGCGCCAAAGCCAGGATCAAGGGCAGCAACTTCACCCGACCCGACGACCACGACGCCGTCCGCCACGTCCTCTACCTGATCTTCACCGAAGGCCACACCGCCACCTCCGGCACCAACCTCAACCGCGTCGACCTCACCACCGAAGCCATCCGCCTGACCCGCCTGCTGCCCCACGACGGCGAAACCGACGGCCTGCTCGCCCTCATGCTGCTCACCGACGCCCGACGCCCCGCCCGCACCACCCCCGACGGAGCCCTGGTCCCCCTGACCGACCAGGACCGCACCCGCTGGGACCACGACGCCATCACCGAGGGCACCGCCCTGGTCCGCCACGCCCTGGCCACCCACCCCATCGGCCCCTACCAACTCCAAGCCGCCATCGCCGCCGTGCACGCCGAAGCCCCCACCGCCGCCGACACCGACTGGCCCCAGATCCTCACCCTCTACGACCTGCTCAACAGCATCACCCCGGGCCCCATGGTCACCCTCAACCGCATCGTCGCCACCGCCATGGTCCACGGCCCCGACACCGCCCTGGACGCCCTCGACCAGGCCCGGCACGACCCCGCGCTGACCGACCACCACCGCGTCCACGCCGTCCGCGCCCACCTGCTCGACCTCGCCGGCCGCCACGACGAGGCCCGCACGCACTACGCACGGGCCGCCGCCCTCATCCGGAGCCTCCCCGAACGCCGCTACCTGGAAAGCCGCGCCCGGCAGGCCTGATCACGCCGCACCCGACCGCGCCGCGGCCGACCACCGCCGGCCCTGATCACCACCGGCCTGATCACCACTCGGCGGGCTGCCCCGGCCGGTGCGTCCCGAACGTCCACTCGAACCCCTCCGGGTCCACCACCCGGAACCGGTGGTTCCCCCACTCCGTGCCCGCCGGCTCCCACACCGGCACCGCACCCTCCGCCACCGCCCGCTCGAACAGCGCGTCCACCTCCCCGGCGTCCCCCACCGCCAGGTACACGCCCTGCCCCGACGTGTCCCCCCGCCGCGGCGCCCGCGAATACCCGTCGTGGTCGGAGAACACCATCAGCGCCGCCTCACCCAGCCTCAACTCCGCGTGCGCCACCCCGCCCCGCTCGTCCGGGAACCGCATCGTCGCCTCGAACCCGAACGCCCGCCCCAACCAGTCGATCGCCGCACCGGCGTCCCGGTACCCCAGGTACACGTGCAAAGAAGTCATGCCCGAAACCCTCCCGCGCAACCAGGACAACCACCGCCCTCGATCACCCCGCGGAGACCACAAACCGCCGTTCGGCGGATAGCGAACCGGTCTCACTCTCGGTGAGGTGGTCACGTCGATGCGTCGGGGGACCATCGAGGGGGAGACACGACTTTGTTCCGTCCCGTGCCGGTGCCCGCACTCCCACCCAGCACCGCACTGGCCGACCTGGCCATGACCCACGACGACCACGCCTGGCTCGCCGGCACCACCGGCGTGTTCACCAGCCGCCCCTCCACCCCGCTCGTCCTGCGCTGGACCGGCGTCGACTGGACCGAGGAACCCCTCCCCGAACTCCCCACCCCCGCCAGCCTCGCCGCCATCTCCGCCGCCGCCCCCGACGACGTCTGGGCCGTCGGCAACACCGCCGGCCACCCCCTGGTCCTGCACTACGACGGCACCCGCTGGCACACCGTCACCACACCCCGCATCCCCTGGGCCAAAGCCGTCACCGCCATCACCCCCGACGACGTCCACATCGTCGGCACCGGCGCCGACACCCTCCACTGGAACGGCGCCACCTGGACCCGCGACACCGTCCTGACCTCCGCCCGCGAAACCCTCCACACCATCACCGCCGGCGGACCCGACGACGTCTGGGCCGGCGGCGGCGGCCTCACCGGAGCCGGCCCCGCCACCTACGAGTACCCCGTCCTGGTCCACTGGGACGGCACCGCCTGGAACGACCTGCACGGCCCCCGCCTCGACCACGGCCACATCGCCGCCCTCGCCGCCGACGGACCCCACGACCTCTGGCTCGCCCACGCCC
This sequence comes from Saccharothrix mutabilis subsp. mutabilis, assembly GCF_039521145.1. Classification (NCBI taxonomy): domain Bacteria; kingdom Bacillati; phylum Actinomycetota; class Actinomycetes; order Pseudonocardiales; family Pseudonocardiaceae; genus Saccharothrix; species Saccharothrix mutabilis. The sequence continues at coordinate 520,456 of NZ_BAAABU010000003.1, read as the reverse complement.
GCGACACCGACGGCCTCCAGATCCACCACTACGACGGCGACCGCTGGCACCCCGTCCCGGCGCCCAGCGACCCCGACCGCCTCAGCCTCCACGGCGTCGCCGCCCGCTGGACCTGGGGCGTGCGCGCCACCCGCGCCACCTTCGAGACCCGCCCCGCCTATCACCACTGGACCGGCGAGGACTGGGCCGAACACCCCCTGCCCGACGACCTCGCCCGCACCTCCGCCTCCCACGTCGGCCTCGCCACCGACGGCGCCACCACCTGGGCCTACCTCAAAACCGCGGCCGGCGTCCACGTCCTGCGCCACACCGCGCCCTGACCACCACAACCGCGCGAACCGCCCACGCACCCGCGACACTGGACGGGTGATCAAACTGACCGCGACCGTCCTGGACACCCCCGACCCGAAGGCGCTGGCCCGCTTCTACAGCGAACTGCTCGGCTGGCCCGTCGCCACCGACGAACCCGACTGGGTCACCGTCCGCCCACCCGACGGCGGCGCCGGCCTGTCCTTCCAGACCGAACGGGCACACACCCGCCCCACCTGGCCCGCCGGCGCCACCGACCAGCAGATGCAGCTGCACCTGGACATCGAGGTGGACGACCTGGACGCCGCCCGCCGACGCGCCGAGGAACTGGGCGCCACGCTCGCCGACTTCCAGCCCCAGGACGACGTCCGCGTGCTCCTGGACCCCGCCGGCCACCCGTTCTGCCTCTGGATCCGCACCTGACGTCAACCCCCACCCACCGGGGACGGCACAACCGAGCACGGGAGCACCGCACCGAACACCGCCGCGACCTCGACAACCCCGGCCGGCCCGTCGTTCCCCTACCGCCTCCACACCCACTGCGGCATCGACGAGGCCAAGATCGGCGACACCGGAGCCGTCTTCACCGACGCCAAGGGCCACCGACTTCAAACGGGTGTGCCGTTGACCGCCCGCGTGATGGAGTCCAACACCCCCGGGAAGCGCTGCTCCATCTCCTCGCGCCGCAGTTCGTGCACCCGGTAGCTGCCCTGCGGGGTCACGCGCAGCACGCCCGCCTCCCGCAGCACCTTCAAGTGGTGCGACAGCGTCGACATGCTCACCGGCACGTCGAACTGCCCGCACACGATCCCGCCCGACCGCGCCAACTCCGCCACGATCCGCAACCGCACGGGATCCGCCAGCGCGTTGAGCACCGTGGAGAGCTTCAGGTCTTCCACAGCGGGGTGTTCGAGCGCGCGCATGCCGGGGATCGTAACCGCCGATCAAGCATTCCATTTCTGTCTACACTGAAGGAATAAAGATTATTGACCTGGTAGCGTCACGCCCATGAGCCTGCCGGAGCCGGTCCGCGCCGAACTCGACCGCGTCACCCACCCGGTCCTGGTCGACCTCGCCGCCCTGGAGCAGGTCCGCCGCCGCTTCGACGACGAGCAGGCCGCCGCCCTCGCGGGCTACCTCAGCGCCGCCCAGTCCCCCAACACCCTGCGCGCCTACCGCTCGGACTGGGTCGCCTGGGCCGCGTGGTGCGAGCGGGAGAACCGCCAGGCGCTGCCCGCCGATCCGGTCGACGTCGCCGTCTACCTCGCCGTGGCCGCCGAGAGCGCCAAACCCGACGGCTCCCCCGCGTTCAGCCCCTCCACGCTGGAGCGCAAGGCCGCCGCCATCGCCGCCGTGCACGCCGCCGGCGGGCTCCCCTCCCCCACCAGGTCGGACGTCGTCCGCCTGACCCTGAGGGGCATCCGCCGCACCCGCCGCGACCAACCCCGCCGCAAGCGCCCGGTCCTGCTGGACACCCTGACCGACCTGCTCGCCGAACGCCCGCCGCCGGGCTGGCCCACCGGTGTCGCCCGCCGCCGCGACGCCCTGCTGCTCCTGGTCGGCTTCGCCGGCGCGCTGCGGCGCAGCGAACTGGCCAACCTGCGCCTGGAAGACGTCACCGCGGACGTCGACGCCCGCACGCAGGAACCCCTCCTGCTGGTGGACCTCGGCGTCACCAAGACCGACCAGACCGGCACGCACGCCCAGCGCGTGGTGCTCCCCCGCGGCGCGCGGCGCCCGACGTGCCCGGTGTGCGCGTTCGCGGACTGGGTGGACGTCCTGACCGCCGCCGACCCGCGCGGCCTGCTGGAGGACGAACCCGACCCCGAGCCCACCCACCGCTGCCACAGCTACCGGCCCCGGGCCCACCGGGGGCCGCTGTTCCCCGCGGTGAGCCGGTACGGCCGGATCGCCGCCAAGCCGATGTCGGACAAGGCGGTCTCGGACCTGGTGAAGCGGTACGCGCTCAAGGCCGGCCTGGACCCGGCGCTGTTCGGCGGGCACTCCCTGCGCGCCGGGTTCGCCACGCAGGCGGCGCTGGGCGGGGCCGGCGACCGGGAGATCATGCGGCAGGGCCGGTGGACCAATCCCCGCACCGTGCACCGCTACATCCGCACCGCCAACCCCCTCGAAGACAACGCGGTCACCCGTCTGGGCCTGTGAACGTGCGTCCGGGAGTGTGACGCAGAGCGCACGAACGGTTGTTAACTGTAAACAAGCCCCGTCCGGGCGGACTGGACCGAACGGGCCAGCGGAATGCGGCACAAGACCGCTTGCCACGATTTGTTTCCGTGGTGTTTCCATATAGTTTGAGCTGCGGTTTTGCCGGTTTTTCGCACGTCGTGCAAGGGACTGACCTGCACTGCTCGCAGACTCGTGAAAACGTCTCACGTTTTAAGAGGCCATTTACCCGCGCATTAACGGCAATACGATCAGTCCACCTTGGTCGACCCCGCCACGACCACCGGCTTTCCGCCGCCAGGCCGTGGCCCCCGGACTACCCTGCACTGTCCGGGGGCCACCGTCACCTCAAGACCGCGTCAGGTCGTCCCGCCGACGACGGCGTCCGAGGACGGCTCCTCGTCGCGCTTCTCCGGCGGCGGCACGACCCCGGACAGGTCGCCGCCGTTGTCGTTGACGCGCAGCACGAACGGCCGGGTCGGCGTGTAGGACACCACCGACACCGACGCCGGGTCCACCACGATGCGCTGGAAGCCGTCCAGGTGCACGCCCAGCGCGTCGGCCAGCACGGCTTTGATCACGTCGCCGTGGCTGCACGCCACCCACACCGCGCGCGGTCCGAACCGCTCGGTCACGCGGGCGTCGTGGGCCCGGATCGCGGCCACCGCGCGGGCCTGCACGGCCGCCAGGCCCTCGCCGCCGGGGAACACCGCGGCCGACGGGTGCTGCTGCACCACCTGCCACAGCGGTTCCTTGAGCAGCTCCCTGATCTCCTTGCCGGTCCAGTCGCCGTACTCGACCTCGGCCAGCTCCGGCTCGACCACCGGCTCCAACCCGCGCGCGGCCAGCAGCGGGGCCAAGGTCTGCGCGCAGCGCTCCATGGGCGAGCTGACCACGGCGTCGATCGGCACGCCGGCCAGTCGCTCCACGAGCTTCTCCGCCTGCGCCACGCCGCTGTCGGCCAGCCCCACGCCGGGGGCGCGGCCCGCGAGCACGCCGGAGCCGTTGGCGGTGGAACGGGCGTGTCGGAGCAGGATCACGGTAGCCACGACGACCACCCTATGTGGCGTTGATGAGACCCATCGACAGCAGGCCCATCAGCACGATGCCCAGCAGCAGCCGGTACCAGACGAACGCCGAGTAGCTGTGCTTGGACACGTACCGCAGCAGCCACGCGATGGTCGCGTAGCCGACCACGAACGACACCAGGGTCGCCACGATCATCTGCGGCACGGACGCGGCGTTGGGCTCGGACCGGTCGAGCACGTCGGGGATGCTGAACAGCCCCGCGCCGAACACCGCGGGCAGCGCCAGCAGGAACGAGTACCGCGCCGCCGCCGCCCGCTCCAGGCCCAGGAACAGGCCCGCGGTGAGCGTGCCGCCGGAGCGGGACACCCCCGGGATCAGCGCCATCGCCTGCGCCAGGCCCATGCCGACGGCGTCCTTGAGCTCCAGCCGCGTGCGGATGTGCCGGGCGAACTGGTCGGCCACGCCGAGCAGGATGCCGAACACCACCAGCACGGTCGCGGTGATCCACAGGTTGCGCAGCGAGCTGCGGATCTCGTCCTTGAAGACGTAGCCCAGCACGCTGATCGGGATGGACCCGATGATCACGTACCAGGCCATCCGGTAGTCCTCGGTCTTGCGGGCGGCCTTGCTGAACAGCCCCTTGAACCACGCGGCGATGAAGTTGCCGATGTCCTTGGCGAAGTAGATCAGCACGGCGACCTCGGTGCCCAGCTGGATCACCGCGGTGAACGACGCGCCCGCGTCGTTGCCGAAGAACAGCGTCGAGACGATCCTGACGTGCGCCGACGAGGAAATGGGCAGGAATTCCGTCAAGCCTTGGACGATTCCGAGAACCAGGGCCTGCAACCAGCTCAACTACCCACTCCTGCCAGATCCAGAGCTTCGGTCGCGGTGCGTAGCGCCGCGATCCCCTGCTCGAGATCTTGCAGCATGGGCGAAAGGGTGAGCGTGGTGACCCCCGCTTCGGCGTAGGCCTTCATCCGCTCGGCGATGCGCTCGCGGGTCCCGAGCAGCGACGTCGAGTCCAGGAACTCCACCGGCAGGGCGGCCATCGCGCCCTGGTAGTCCCGGGCGAGGTACTTCTCCTGGACCTCGGCGGCCTCGGCGGCGAAGCCCATGCGCACGGCCAGGGCGTTGTAGAAGTTCTTCTCCCGGCTGCCCATGCCGCCGACGTACAGCGCGGCGTAGGGGCGGACGGTGTCGGCGCAGGCGCGCCAGTCCTCGCCGACGACCAGCGGCACGGTCGGGACGACGTCGAAGCCCTCCATGGTCCTGCCGGCCTTGGCCCGGCCGGCGCGGAGCGCGTCCAGGGAGGCGGCGGAGTGCTCGGGCGAGAAGAACACGCCCAGCCAGCCGTCGGCGATCTCGCCGGTCAGTTCGAGGTTCTTCGGGCCGACCGAGGCCAGGTAGATCGGGATGTGCTCGCGCACCGGGTGCACGGTGAGGGTGAGCGCCTTGCCGGGGCCGTCGGGCAGGGGCAGCCGGTAGTGCTCGCCGTCGTAGCGCAGCTTCTCGCGGCGCAGGGCGGCGCGCACGATGTCGACGTACTCGCGGGTGCGGCCCAGCGGCTTGTCGAAGCGCACGCCGTGCCAGCCCTCGGAGACCTGCGGGCCGGACACGCCCAGGCCCAGCCGGAACCGGCCGCCGGACAGGGTGTCGAGGGTGGCGGCGGTCATGGCGGTCATCGCGGGGGTGCGCGCCGGGATCTGGAGGATGGCGCTGCCGACGTCGATGCGTTCGGTCTGCGCGGCCACCCACGCCAGCACGGTCGGCACGTCGGAGCCGTAGGCCTCCGCCGCCCAGACGACCGACCAGCCCAGCCGGTCGGCTTCCCTGGCCAGTTCGAGGTTGGCGGAGTCGTTGCCCGCGCCCCAGTACCCGAGGTTCAGTCCCAGTCGCACGGCACGGTACCCTACCGGCGGGTAACCGGGTGCGCCAGGGCAGGCTATCGGGTTGTTCTGGACCGGACATGCGCCGTGTGCGCCCGCCGGAATGTCGATCACCGTTTAGGCTGCGCCGCGTGGAACAGCGATACCTCGGCCGCAGCGGTCTGCGGGTCTCCCGGATGGCCCTGGGCACGATGACCTGGGGCCGGGACACCGACGCGGACGAGGCCGCCACGCAGCTCATGGCCTTCACCGAGGCGGGCGGCACGCTCGTGGACACCGCCGACGTCTACGTGGAGGGCGAGAGCGAGCGCATCCTGGGCGGCCTGATCGGGGAGGTCGTGCCGCGCGACGAGCTGGTCGTCGCGACGAAGGCGGTGGCGCGGCGCAACGACGGCCCGTTCGGCGGCGGCGCGTCGCGGGCGGCGCTGCTGTCGGCGCTGGACGGCTCGCTGCGCCGGCTCGGCGTGGAGCACATCGACCTGTGGCAGCTGCACGCGTGGGACCCGGCGGTGCCGCTGGAGGAGACGCTGTCCGCGCTGGACCACGCGGTGGCCTCGGGCAAGGTCCGGTACGCGGGCGTGTCGAACTACTCCGGCTGGCAGCTGGGCACCGCCGCCGCGCTGCCCGGCCACACGCCGATCGTGTCCACGCAGGTGGAGTACTCGCTGCTGGAGCGCGGGGTGGAGCGCGAGGTCGCGCCCGCCGCCGAGCACCACGGGATCGGGCTGCTGCCGTGGGCGCCGCTGGGTCGCGGGGTGCTGACCGGCAAGTACCGCAACGGGACGCCGTCGGACTCGCGGGGCGCGTCGGCGCACTTCGCCGGGTACGTCGAGCAGCACCGCACCGAGCGGGCGGCGCGGATCGTGCAGGCGGTGGCGACGGCGGCGGACGGGCTGGGCACCAGCCCGCTGTGCGTGGCGCTGGCGTGGGTGCGCGACCGGCCCGGCGTGGTGGCCCCGGTGGTGGGGGCGCGCGACACCGGCCAGCTGCTGGGGTCGTTGGCGGCGGAGGACATCGCGCTGCCGCCCGCGATCCGGTCGGCGCTGGACGACGTGAGCGCCATCGAGTTCGGCTATCCGGAACGCCCGATGGGGTGACGTTCGACCGAATCCTCCGCTTTGGTCACTTCGCGTCACCAAATGTGTGGGATCTGTTACCCCGACGGCGGTGGCGGTGGTGATCGGGTCTAGCGTTCGCCGCCGTGCGCGATTCAAGTGACACAGCCGCGGTGACGCGGCGTCGACTGTTCGGCCTCACCGCCGGCACGGCGGCGGCCCTGACCGTCGCGTCCCCCGCCTGGGCGCGGGAGGCGCCGGACTCGAAGAACCTCGACGCGGAGGCCTCCTGGCGCAAACTCGCCGAGGGCAACGGGCGTTTCGTCAGCGGTCACCAGACCCACCCCCACGAGTCGCTGAAGTGGCGCGAGTCCCTGGTCAAGGGTCAGCACCCGTTCGCCTGCGTGGTGGGCTGCGCCGACTCCCGCGTGCCCCCGGAGCTGGTGTTCGACGAGGGCTTCGGCGACCTGTTCACCATCCGCGCCGCGGGCGAGGTCCTGGACAACAGCGTCCTGGGCAGCGTCGAGTACGCGGTGGAGCACCTGGAAGTGCCGCTGGTCGTCGTGCTCGGGCACGCCTCCTGCGGCGCCGTGTCGGCGACCATCGACGTGGTGCGCGGGCGGGCCGAGGTGAGCGGCGAGATCTCCACGCTGGTGCGGGCGATCGAGCCCGCGGTGCTGGCGACCCCGCCGGACCGGGACGAGAAGGCGTTCCTGGCCCGGTGCGTGGACAACCAGGCCAAGCGGGTGGCGGCGCTGATGGTGGAGCGGTCGGTGACCATCAGGACCGCCGTGCGCCACCACGGGGTGAAGGTCGTGGCGGCCAGCTACCAGCTCGACACCGGCGCGGTCACCCGGCTGACCTAGATCGGCACCTCGTCCACCAGCCGGAACCACTCCCGGACCCCCGCGAGCTGGTCCTCCAGCCAGGTCGCCACGTCGGCGGCCAGGTCCAGCGCGCGGGGTGTCCGGACCCGGCCCGCCAGGTGCTCCACCAGCGCCTGGATGCGCCGCACCGGCGGCGGGTGGGTGGTGGCGAACGGGACCGGGCGGGACTGCTCGGCGGCCAGCCGGTCGGTCACCTCGTGCAGGAACAGCACCAGCAGCAGCGCGCCCACCAGGCACGGCTCGATGACCTCCACCTGGCGCGGGGCCAGGTCGTCGAGGGTGCGCAGCATGATGGTGGCGGCGACCCGGTCGGCCTCGTGCTCGCGCGGCCAGCCGACCGACCAGGCGTCCAGGGCCCCGACCGGCGTGTCGGGGTCGGTGACCCGGCGGGCGGTGACCAGGTGGCCCGCGAGGACGTGCGCGACCTCGTGCGCGATGACGAACTGGGTCGCGCGGCGCAGCATCAGGCCGACCAGCGCCAGGCGTTGCCCGGCCAGTTCGGGCAGGGGGCGGGCGGCGACGGCGCCGTTGCCGTAGAGGTAGGCGTTGACGGCCTCGGCCAGGGCGTAGCCCGCCTGGTCCGCGGTGAGCAGGGACGGCGTGCCGTAGGCGGGCAGCGCTCCGGTCATGATCTTCAGCACAGCGGCGGCGAGGTCCAGCAGGGCGGTGTTCACCAGGACCAGCACGCCCCGACCCGGCACGGGCACGCTGACGCCGTCGAGAGTGCCGGTCGGGAAGACGCCCGCCAGGACCGGGGTCCGGACGCTCCAGCCCGCCGCGTCGGCCAGGTGCAGCACCTCGGGCTGGCAGGCGTCGAGGGTGGCCTGGAGGTCGCGCAGGTGCGCCGGGCGGTAGGCGGCGGGGCGCACGCGGACGTCGGCGAGCCTGGTCAGGCGGGTGCGCAGCGGTTCGGCGGCCACCTGGGTCCAGGTGTGGTAGCGGTCCTCGGCCGGGTCCTCCCGGGCGGGTGGGCCCAGGTGGTCGGCGACCCTGCGGTCGCGCAGCAGCTCCACGTGCCTGGCCCTCAGTTCCTCCACCGTCATCCGCAGCCTCCCGTCACCTGGGATAGTCGCGGAAAGCCCCTTCGGGGTGCGGGTGCGCGGCCACTACCACTCCCCTGGACCAACGACAACACCCTCCCCCTGCGTGACGATGGTGGTTTCGTGATGGATGCTGGGAGGACGTTCTCGCGATCGGGCTAGCTGGAGGTTCGACGTTGCGCCGACTGGCCGCGGCAGTGCTCACCGGGACCGCGTTGCTGTCCGGCTGCGCGACCGAGGAGAACCCCGGCGACCCGCTACAGGTGGCCGCGACCCTGGAGCCCGCGAGGCCCGCGGTGTCCCCGCGGGTCACGGCCACGCCCGAGGGCACGGTCCTGCCGATGCGCCGCGCGAGCGCCGTCGCGGTCCTGCCCGGCCACGTCGCCGTGGCGCTGGCCGACCCGCCTTCGGTGGCGCTGCACCCGTTGGACAACCTGGCCGCCCCGCGGGTGGTGCCGCTGCCCGGCGTGGCCGAGCGGCTGGTGGTCGCGGGCGACGCGGTGGAGGTCCCGGTGCCCGGCAGCGGGGTCGTGGTGACCGTGCGCGCGGACGGCACGTCGTCGTCGCGGCCGGTCGACGGCGGGCCGGTGGACGTGGCGCGGGCGGGCGGCAAGGAGGTCGTCGCGCGCCGGGACGCGAAGTCGTTGGACGTGGCCGGTCGCGCGGTGGGCGGGGTGTCCAGCCCGGACCGGCTGGTGGCGGTCGGCGACCACGCGGTGGTGCTGGACCGGCCGCGCAGCGCGGTGTTCGACGTGGACCTCGGCGCGGAGCCGAAGCTGGGCGCGGGGTTGCGGGCGGGCGAGGGCGCGACCACGGCGGTGGCCGACCGGTTCGGCCGCGTGCTGGTCGTGGACACGCGCGGCGGTGAGCTGATGGCGTTCTCGGTGCGCCCGCTGATCATGCGGCAGCGCTTCCCGCTGCCGGGCGCGCCGTACGGGATGGCCTACGACGAGCGGCGCGACCTGCTGTGGGTCACGCTCACCGAGCGCAACGAGGTGGTGGCGCTCGACGTCGCGGGTGGCGAGCCGGTGGAGAAGCGCCGGTACGCCACGGTCCGCCAGCCGGACTCGGTGGCGGTGGACCCGGGCAGCGGGCGCGTGTTCGTCGCGTCCGGAGACGGCCAAGGGATGCAGGTGATCGGGTCATGAGCGAAGGGGTGGTCGACGGGGACTGGGAGTACCGGCCGCTGCGCCTGCCGGCCGGTGTCTCCCGTCGCACGGCGACGACGCAGTTGACGATCCACGCGGAGTTCGCGGGCTGGGAGCTGTCGCGGACGCTGCTGTTCGGGGACGGTTCCCGGAAGGTCTGGCTGCGCCGCAAGCGCACCGCCGACTCCCTGCCCGGCGTGATCACCTAGCGCACCCCTCCGGCTCGCACGCGCCCACGGGCACGCGCGCCACCCCCTGCCGCCCACAGCCGACCGGGCCACGTGGTTCGAGCGCCTCCGCCACCCGGGTGATGCCCGCGGGTCCGGCCGAGTGACCCGCGCGAGCGGTCACGGCCCCGTCGAACCGCACTTTTATTCGCGGCGCTGAGGAATTTTCGCTTTCGGGCGAACGCGCCTGCGACAGCCGGCGTGATCCACTCGCACCGCCGCGCGCCCGCTATTACCTGAATGGGTGAATACTGGGCCGTTTTCGCACGTCAGCCCGAGGTTGCTCGCCGATGTGCAAAATTTACCCATCGATCATTACTCCGTTGTGCCACCATTGGTCCGTTCGTGCGGAAGAGGGGCCGCCGAACGTGACTCGGCGCAGTCGCGCGGGTCGCTTGATGGGCTAGACAGATCATCAGGGGAGGAAGATCGCTATGTCTACGACCACCGAAACCGGTTTCCAGGGCGGCGACGTCCCGGAGGACACGGGCACCACCGACGTCCTGCCGGAGACGCCGGAACAGGACCAGGAGCAGCACGACCACGAGCACGAGCACAACCACGACGGCGGCGAACTGACGCCGATGTGCTCGGGGAACGGCTGCGTCCAGAAGACGTCGTCCAACTGATCGGCCCGAAGAACCGATCGAGCCGGGGAACCGATCGGCCCGGGGAACCGATCGACCCAGCGTGACCGCGCCCGCCGACCGACGATCCGGTCGGCGGGCGTTTCCCGTTGCGTTCTGTGATGTGATGGACATGTGCCTGTGATCGCTTCTCGCGACGTATCCGAGGTCATCCGCGAGGCCCGCGCCCTGCACCGCGACGGAGTGGACGCGTCGTGTTCCGGGCGACATCGCGAAGCGATGCGGTTGTTGCGCCGGGCCCGGGGCATGGCGGAATCGGTGAATCCGGTCGATCCGGACATCCGGCTGGAATGGCTCGTGACGCGCATCCGCCTTTCCTCGACGCTATCGGCGCTCATGGCCGACACCGCGGGCCTGACCGCCGGGCTGACCGGCCTGGACGAGGTGCGCCTGCTCATCGAGGACGTCGCCGACCCGCTGCTGCGCGCGGAGCTGTCCGGCAGCGTCGGGCACAACCGGGGCCTGCTGCTGCTCAACGCGGGACTGCTGGAAGAGGGCGTGGCCGTGCTCGACCAGGCCCTCGCGCACGAGGAGTGGCGGCTGGCGGCGGCCGACGAACCCGTCCCCGCGCTGGTCGAGCCGATCGTCAAGACGCTGCGCAGCCGCGGCACCGCGCACACCAACCTCGGCTCGATCACCCAGGCCCGCCAGGACCTGTCCCGCGCGGTGGCGCTGGCGACCGAGCACGGCCTGGTGCACCTGGCCGCCGACGCCAGCCACGCGCTGGGCCGGCTGGAGCTGCGCATCGGCGACGTGCCCGCGGCGCTGCGCCGCTACGAGAACAGCGAACGCGCCTACCGCGACCTCGGCCTGGACGTGCCGCCGCTGCTGGGCCTGCACCGCGCGCAGGCGCTGCTGGTGGCGGGCCTGGCCGACGAGGCGGGCGACCAGCTCGACCGCGTGCTGCCCGAGCTGCGCGCCGACCGGGGCGTGGCGACCGGCGAGCTGGCCGACGTCGAGCTGAGCCGGGCCGTCGCCGCCTACATGACCGGTGACCTGGACCTGGCGCGGGAGATGGCGTCGGCGGCGCGGCAGCGGATGCGGCGGTGGGGCTGTGAGACGTGCGTGGCGAACGCGACGCTGATCGGGTGGCGGGTGGACACCGAGCTGGCGCTGCGGTCGGGTCGGGTGCCGCGGTCGCTGCCGGCCAGGGTGCTGGCGTTCGCCGACTCGCTGCCGGTGCCGCGCCTGGCCGAGCAGGCGGCGCTGGCCCGGATGCTGGCGGTGCGGCTGGAGGTCCGGCGCGGCGACCTCGACGCGGCCGAACGGGTCCTGGACGGGGTGCCGCGCCCGGGCCGGCTGACCGCGATCGACCACCGGATGCTGCGCCGGCTGTGCCGGGCGGAGCTGGCCACCGCGCGCGGCGACCGCTCGGCCGCGCTGGCCGAGGCGCGGGCCGGGCTCGCCGAGCTGGACCACGTGCGCGACCGGATGGGCGGGCTGGAGCTGCTGTCGGGCACCGCCCTGCACGGCCGGGAGCTGACCGAGCTGGCCGTGCACCTGGTGCTGGAGGAGGGCGACGCGCGGCGGCTGTTCGCGTGGCTGGAGCGGACCCGCGCGCAGACCTACCGGTACGAGCCGGTGACCCGGGTGGACAACCCGCAGCTGGCGGAGCTGATCGCCGAGGTGCGCAGCCTGACCCAGTCCATCCACAAGGCCCACCACGACGGCCACCCGACCGGTTCGCTGCGCACGCGGCGGGCGGAGCGGCTGCGCAAGGCCAACCAGATCGGCTGGCACTCGGGCCGCTGGGGCAGCCCGCGCCCGATGGCCAAGCTGGGCGAGGTGGTGGCGCAGCTGGGCGCGCGGGCGTTGGTGAGCTTCGCGTCGTCGGAGGACGACCTGGTCGCGGTGGTCGTGGTCGACGGGGACGTGCGCGTGGTGCGGCTGGGTTCGGCGGGCGCGGCGGCGGAGAGCGCCCGGATGCTCAACGCCGACCTCAACGCCCTGGCCCCCGACCACCTGCCGGACGCGCTGGTGCGGGTGCTCTCGACCTCGGCGCACAAGCAGGCCGACCGGCTCGACGCCCAGCTGGTCTCGCCGCTGGTGGACCTGGTCGGGGACCGGGACCTGGTGGTCGTGCCGACCGGCGCGCTGTACGCGGTGCCGTGGGGCGTGCTGCCGACGTTGCACGCGCGGCCGATCGTGGTGGTCCCGTCGGCGACGGCGTGGCTGGCGGCCGAGCGCGGCCAGTGGCGGCGGGACGGCCGGACGGTGCTGGTGCGCGGCCCGGGGCTGCCCGCGGCGGTGGGCGAGATCGCGAAGCTGGGCGCGCACTACAGCTCGGCGGCGCTGCTGTCGGGCGAGGCGGCGACGGTGGCGGCGGTGCTGTCCACTTCGGACGACGCGGAGATCGCGCACTTCGCCGCGCACGGCGTGCACGAGCCGGAGAACGCGCTGTTTTCGAGGCTGGAACTCACCGACGGTCCGTTGTACGCGCACGAACTGGCGAACCTGCCGCACCCGCCCCGGCAGGTGGTGCTGGCGGCGTGCGAGCTGGCGTTGAACCGCATCCGGCCGGGTGACGAGCCGTTGGGGTTCGCGAGCGCGTTGCTGGCGAGCGGGTCGCAGATGGTGGTGGCCCCGGTGAGCCGGGTCGGGGACCAGGCGTCGGCGGCGACCATGGACTACTACCACCGCAGGTTGGCCGCCGGCGCGCAGCCGGCGTTGGCGCTGGCGGACGCGATCGCGGTGGACCCGCTGCGGCGGCCGTTCGTGTGCCTGGGCAGCGGCCAGAACTAGAACCACCACAGGTGTGGTACCACACCTGTGGTGGTGGGACGCGCGCCGAACATCTCGCCGGCGGTAGGACGGTCGGCGACCCGAACGGTCAGGACAGGTCGGTGAGGGCCGCCGGCGGTCGGCGACCCGAACGGTCAGGGCAGGTCGGTGAGGGCGGCTGCCGGGTCGCGGTGCGGGGTGCCGGTGGGCCACCAGCCATCGCCCTGGGCGCGGTAGGGGTACCAGCGGTGGTCGGGGCCGTAGCGGAGTTGTCCGTTGTGGACCGTCCACCGGTTGCGCCACACCTTCGCCGGTGGGAGTTCCGCGTCCCGCCAGAGCGAGCGCGCCCGGTTCAGGTCGGACTTCGGCGGGGTCCACGTGTCGTCCAGGACGGACAGTCCACTCGCGCCGCCCTGGCGCCACGCCGCCACCTCGCGCGGGTCGGCGGCCAACCGACCGGCCAGCGCGGGCTGGGTGGCGGCCAGGCGGACGGTGTCCTCGCGGTCGGTCCACGACGGCCACTCGCCGGTGCGCAGGACGGCTCGGGCCTTCGCCGCCGCGTCGGCCACCAGCAGGGACAGCACCTCGACGTCCAGGCCGTCCACCGGGTCGAACCGCGGTGGCGCGCCGAAGTCCTCGACGGGCGGGTCCTCCGGGAGCGGGACCGGGGGGACGGCGTAGGCGGCGACGGCCGCGACGCCGGTGGTCGGGCGGGCGCCGGCGACGACCTCCTCCTGGGTTCGGCCGCGCAGCAGCAGCAACAGCCACGGGTCGGTGTCGAGCAGCCACGACGCCTGGTGGCACAGGGCCGCGCCGTGCCGGCAGGGCAGTTCCCAGTCCGGGCAGGTGCACTCGAAGTCCAGGTCGCCGATGCCGGGCAGCAGCTCCACCCCGGCGTCGGCGGCGGCGTCGGCCAGTTCGCGCGGCATCTCGCGGTCGAGCAGGGCGGCCAGGTGGCCGGCCTTGGCCGCGACCGCCGCGAGGAACCGCGTCCACTCGGGCTCGGTGAACTCGGCCAGCCGCACGGTGGTGCGGTAGGTGTCGTCGGTGTCGTGGACGGGCGCGGTGATCCGGCCGGGGCTGACGGTGATGGTGCCGACCAGGCCCGCGTTGGCGTACTTGCGGCCCTGGCGCAGCGGGGTCTGGTCCAGGGAGGTGTCCTCCAGGGCCCGCAACCAGGTCCGGCCCCACCACGACCTGGCTCGCCGCACGCCCTTGCCGAACGCCGGGAACCCCTTGGCCCGTTCGGGAGAAGTCATGAGCCGCTCCTCAGTTCGACCAGGTCGGCCAGTTCGGCGTCGGACAGTTCGGTGAACGCCGCCTCGCCGTGCGCCAGCACCGACGAGGCGAGGTCGCGCTTGGCGCGCAGCATGGCCGCGATGCGGTCCTCGATGGTGCCCTCGGCGATGAGCCGGTGCACCTGCACGGGTTTGGTCTGCCCGATGCGGTAGGCGCGGTCGGTGGCCTGGTCCTCCACCGCCGGGTTCCACCACCGGTCGTAGTGCACGACGTGGTCGGCGCGGGTGAGGTTGAGCCCGGTCCCGGCGGCCTTCAACGACAGCAGGAAGACCGGCACGGACCCGTCCTGGAAGCGCGCCACCATCTCCTCGCGCGCCGGCACGGGGGTGCCGCCGTGCAGCAGCTGCGAGTCGACGCCGCGCGCGGTGAGGTGCTTGCCGATCAGCCGCGCCATGGCCACGTACTGGGTGAACACCAGCACCGCGCCGTCCTCGGCGAGGATGGTGTCCAGCAGCTCGTCGAGCAGTTCCAGCTTGCCGGAGCGGCCCTCCAGCTTGGGCGAGGTCTCCTTGAGGTACTGGGCGGGGTGGTTGCACACCTGCTTGAGGCCGGTGAGCAGCTTGACCACCCGGCCGCGCCGGGCGATGCCGTCGGCCTCGGCGATCTCGGCCATCAGCTCCCGCACGACCGCCTCGTACAGCGCGGCCTGCTCGCGGGTGAGCGCCACGGGCCGGTCGGTCTCGGTCTTGGGTGGCAGCTCGGGGGCGATGCCGGGGTCGGACTTGCGCCGGCGCAGCAGGAACGGCCTGATCAGCGCGGCGAACCGGTCGGCGGCGGCGCGGTCGCGGTCGGCCTCGATCGGCTTGGCCCACCTGGCTTTGAACGCGGGCAGCGTGCCGAGCAGGCCGGGCGTGGTCCAGTCGAGCACGGCCCACAGCTCGGTGAGGCTGTTCTCCACCGGGGTGCCGGTGAGCGCGACGCGGGCGGCGGCGGGGATGCGGCGCAACGCCTTCGCGGTGTCCGACGACGGGTTCTTCACGTGCTGGGCCTCGTCGGCGACGACCAGGCCCCACTCGACCTCGGCGAGCCGCTCGGCGTCCAGGCGCATGGTGCCGTAGGTGGTGAGCACGAACCCCTCGTGCGCCACCTCCCGGCCGCTGCCGTGGTAGCGGGTGACCGGCACGCCGGGCGCGAACCTGCCGATCTCGCGCTCCCAGTTGCCCAGCAGCGACGCCGGGCACACCACGAGCGTGGGGCCGCAGTCGCGGTGCAGGTGCAGGGCGATGAGGGTGACGGTCTTGCCCAGGCCCATGTCGTCGGCCAGGCACGCGCCCAGGCCCAGCGAGGTCATCCGGTCCAGCCAGCGCAGGCCGCGCAGCTGGTAGTCGCGCAGGGTGGCGTTGAGCGCGGCGGGCGGTTCGACGGGTTCGGTGTCGAGCAGGGCGAGCTTGGCGCGGACGTCGTCGAGCCACCCGGTGGCGGCCACCGCGACCTGTTCGCCGTCGACCTCGGTGACGCCGGTGAGGGCCGCGCCGAGGGCGTCGATCGCGGCGACGGGCTTGAGGTCGCGTTCGCGGGCCTTGCGGGCGAGGTCGGGGTCGACCAGGGTCCACCGGTCGCGCAGCCGGACCACGGGCCGGTGCGCTTCGGCGAGCCGGTCGAGTTCCTCGGGGGTGAGCGGGTCGTCGCCCAGCGCGAGCTGCCAGTTCACGGCGGTGAGCTGGTCGGGGCCGAAGAAGGTCGGCCGGTCGCCGCGGTCGTCGGAGCCCAGGACGACCCGGGCGGACAGGTCGCGCACGAGGTCCTTGGGCCAGTGCACGTCCACGCCGACGGCGGCCAGCCGCACCGCGCCGTCGCGCAGCAGCTGCTCGACGTCGGAGTCCAGCAGGGCGACCTCGTCGGGGACGGGCAGGTCGAGCAGGCGTTCCAGCGGCGGGAACGCGCGGGCGGCGCGCCGCACGACGAGCATCGCGTCGGACTGGGCGCGCCGGTCGGCCCCGGCCCACAGCTCGGCGGCGTCGACCACCAGCGACGGGTCGGCGAGGCTGTGCACCTGCACCACCGCGCGGAACCGCTCCAGCCCCTCGATCCGCAGCGACACCCGGACGCCCTGGTCGGCCCACGCCCGCAGGTGCGGCACGCGCTGCGGTTCGGGCGCGGCGAACGCGGGGGTGCCCAGTGCGCGCACGGCCGCCGCGCCGCGCGGCATGGTGTCGGCGACGGCGTCGAGGAAGGCCCGCAGCAGCGGTTCGGCCTCGGGCAGCTCCAGCGGGTGGCGGCCGGGCAGCGGGACGGCGCGGGCGGGCGCGGGCATGGCCTCGGCCAGGGCGCGGACGCGGCGCAGGTCGGCGGGGTCGAGCGGCCCCAGCCGCCAGGCGTCGAAGTCGCCGTCGGTGACCGCGGGCCGCACGCGGCCCCGGGCGACCAGTTGCAGCGCCACGACCACCGCGGCGCCCCAGAACGCGGCGGCGGGGTGCGCGTCCCCGGTGCGGCGGGCCTTGGACAGCACGGGCACGGCGTCGGCGACCGGCAGCCGCACCGCCGCGACCTCACGCTTGCTCCCGTCGGGCAGGGCGACGAC
The DNA here is from genome assembly GCF_039521145.1 of Saccharothrix mutabilis subsp. mutabilis. NCBI lineage: Bacteria > Bacillati > Actinomycetota > Actinomycetes > Pseudonocardiales > Pseudonocardiaceae > Saccharothrix > Saccharothrix mutabilis. The sequence goes on along the minus strand of NZ_BAAABU010000003.1, from coordinate 503,503 downwards.
CACCGTCCCCCAGCCGGGGTCGGGACCGTCGTCGTGGTCGGGCAGGTGGTCGCCGTAGAAGGCGACCGTGGACGTGCGGGGCGGGTCGGCGGCCTCGAAGACGGCCGCGCAGCGTTCCAGACCGGTGTTCAGTGCTCCCCCTTGGCTACTCAAATTTGAGTATAGGCCAGCTGCCGGGGTCGCCGGGGGAATTCCGCTCCCCCGCCATCGGGTAGGCCCCACCCTCCAGCCGCTCCAGCAGCCCGCGCGTCCACGCCACCCCGCTGTCGGCCGTGTGCTCCCACAGCCCGAACAACTCCCGCACGTGCGGCGGGTCGGCCCACTCGGCGACCTGCTCGCGCGCGGCGTCGCGCCGGCTCTCCAACGCCGCCAGCCGTTCGTGCAACAACGCCACCGCGTCCGAGCGCCGCAACGACGGCAGCAGCGCCAGCCCCGCCCCGAGCATGTCCGGCCGGGTCTCCGGGCGCCGCAGCGCGTCGCGCAGCAGCCGCTGGAACTCCCGCTCGCCCTCGGCGGTGATCCGGTAGTCGGTGCGCGCGGGCGGGACCTCCTCCGCGGCCAGCCGGCCCTCCTTGGTCAACTGCTTGAGCGCGTGGTAGATCGAGCCCCACTTGACGTTGGCCCACTCCCCCGCGCCCCACGACATCAGGTCGTTGCCGATCAGGTAGCCGTGGGCCACGCCGTACCCGCGCACCACGCCCAGCACCAGCAACCGCGTCGCCGACATCGCGCCCCTGACCAAAAGGAATCGGAGTTTCGCGGCCAGCGTAGATCGCCCAGGATGGGCCCGTGGCCCTGCCCGAGATCACCGACGACGACCGCCGCGCCCGCCTGGGCCGCCGACACCTGCTCGCCGCGAAGGCCGACACCGTGGAGGAGGTGGTGGACGCCCTGGTCGGCCTGCACGCCACCGACCCCGCGACGGTGTTCCTGTCCGCGTGCGCCCGCCTGACCAGCCCGTCCGCGGCGGCCGTCGAGGAGGCGTTCTACGAGCGGCGCAGCCTGGTGCGGCTGCTGTGCATGCGCCGGACCATGTTCGCCGTCACCGCCGACCTCGCCCCCGTGGTGGACGCCGCCGCCGCGCGCGCCATCGCCGCCAAGGAACGCGCCGGGCTGCTCAAGTACCTCGCCGAAGGCGTCGGGTGGGACGCCGAACGACTGGACGAGGTGGAGCGGGCGACCCTGGCGGCCCTGGCCGCGCGCGGCGAGGCCACCGTGGTCGAACTCGGCCGCGACGTCCCCGACCTGCTCGAACAGGTCGTGGTCGCGGAAGGCCGCAAGTACGAGACCCGGCAGAACGTGTCCAGCCGCGTCGTCCGCGTCCTGGCCGCCGACGGCCGCATGCGCCGCAGCCGCCCGCGCGGCTCCTGGCTGAGCAGCCAGTTCCGGTGGGCGCCCGCGGAGCCGTTCCCCGCGATGGACACCGCCCGCGCCCAGGCCGAACTCGTGCGCCGCTGGCTCGCCGCGTTCGGACCGGGCACCGAGGCCGACCTGAAGTGGTGGACCGGCTGGACGTTCGGCGCGGTCCGCGCCGCGCTGAAGACCGTCGGCGCGGTCGGGGTCGCGCTGTCCACCGGCCCCGGCTGGGCGCTGCCCGACGACCTGTTCACCCCCGCGACCGAGCCGTGGGTGGCGCTGCTGCCCGCCCTGGACCCGACGCCGATGGGCTGGCAGGGCCGCGACTGGTACCTCGCGCCCGACCTGCGGCCCCGCCTGTTCGACACCGCCGGCAACGTCGGCCCCACCGCGTGGTGCGACGGCCGCGTGGTCGGCGGCTGGGCGCAGCGCCCCGACGGCGAGGTCGTCTGGCGGGCCCTGACCGACGTCGGCACGCAGACCCGCGCCGCGCTCGACGCCGAAGCCGCCCGCCTGACCGCGTGGTTGGGCGGCGTCCGGGTCGTGCCCCGCTTCCGCACCCCACTGGAGAAGGAGCTGTCCCGGTGATCGACCTGCGCCCGCTCGACGACGAAGGCCTGCGCCGGCTGGCGGCGCTGGCCGTGTCCGACGCCGACCCGGCCGACGTCATGCCGCCCGACTGGACGCCGGGGGACGTGTCCGCGCTGCTGGACTTCTACCGCGGTTTCCAGGCCCACTCCTACGAGATCGTCCGGCGCGGCGACACCGTCGGGTTCATCCGCCTCACCCCGCGGGGCGAGACCGGCCTGTGGGTGGCGCGGTCCGCGCGCGGCCAGGGCGTCGGGCTCGGGGCGCTGCGCGCGGTGCTCGACCACGCGGTGGTGCGGCGCATCCCCGTGGTCACCGCCGAGACCACCAGCGCCAACACCGCCGCTGTGTCCCTCCTGCGCCGCGCCGGAGCGGTCCTGGACGTCGACGGCGACCGGGTGACCGGCCGGCTGGGCGTGCCGCTGGAACCGCCGACCGACCTCGCCGACCCCGTCGAGCTGCTGGTGCGGTACCTCGACTACTACCGCGCCACCGTGCTGCGCAAGCTCGAAGGCCTGACCGACGAGCAGCTGCGCACCAGCCGCGTCCCGTCCGGCTGGTCACCGCTGGGGCTGGTCAAGCACCTGGCCTACGTGGAACTGCGGTGGATGCGGTGGGGGTTCACCGGCGAGGAGGTCGACCGGCCCTACGGCGACCCGGACGTCGAGCGGGCCGAGTTCGTCGTGGACGGCGACACCGTCGAGGACGTCCGCGCGTTCTACCTGGAGCAGTGCGCGCGGTCCCGCGAGATCGCCGCCGCCGCGCGGCTGGAGGACCGGATGGCCCGGTGGCGGGTGGAGACGCTGCCGACGCCGACGCTGGCGTGGATCCTGTTCCACCTGCTCCAGGAGTACGCCCGGCACGTCGGGCACCTCGACGTGGTCCGCGAACTCACCGACGGGGTCGTGGGGCAGTGACCCCGACGACAGCGACCCCGATGGCAGCGACCCCGACGACGACGGTCGCCCCGACCTCGTCGTCCCGCTCGACCCGGGCCGTGAAGCCCGCCCGCTCGAACGCGGCGAGCGTCGTCGGCGCCTGGCGGTCGCTGGTCTCCAGCAGCAGCGCACCGCCGGGCGCGAGCCACTCCGGCGCGCCCGCCGCCACCCGCCGCTGCACGTCGAGGCCGTCCGCGCCGCCGTCCAGCGCGACCAGCGGCTCGTGGTCGCGCGCCTCGGGCGGCATCAACGCGATCGCGTCGGTCGGCACGTACGGCGCGTTGACCACCAGCACGTCCACCCGACCCCGCAGCTCCCCGGGCAGCGCCGCGTACAGGTCGCCCTCGAACACCCGGTCCGCCGGCAGGTTGCGCCGCGCGCACGCCACGGCCGCCGGGTCGAGGTCCGCCGCGTACACCAGCGCGTCCGGGACCGCGTCGGCCACCGCCGCGCCCAACGCCCCCGACCCGCAGCACAGGTCCACCACGACCGCGCCGGGTCGCGCGTACGGCACCGCCAGCTCCACCAGGTGCGCCGTGCGCTGACGCGGGACGAACACGCCCGGGTCCACCGCGACCCGCAGGCCGCGGAACTCCGCGAACCCCAGCACGTGCTCCAGCGGCAGCCCGGCCACCCGCCGGTCCACCATCGCCTCCAGCTCCGCCGGCGACGGCGCGGCCTCGACCAGCAACCGCGCCTCGTCCTCGGCGAACACACACCCGGCGGCCCGCAGCCGCGTCACGACGTCCACGCGCGTACCTCTACCCGACCGAGCGGGCGACTGTCGCCTCGATTCCGTCCAGCAGGACGTCCAGGCCGACGGTGAAGTTCCACTCCGCCTCGCGCTCCAGGTAGGGCGTGCACTCGTCGTCGGTCGGGGCCTCCGCCCCGCCCAACCAGGTGGTCAGCGGGAACCGGGTGGCGAAGTCCGGCGCGACCTCTTCCAGCACCGGCGACCGGGTGTACCACCACTCCTCGTCGCTGACCCCGGTGTCCCGCGAGGCCCGCCGGGCGTCCGCGATCACCTCCGCCGACCCCCGCACGAACTGCACCACGGCCCCGACCACGCCGCGCAGCACCTGCACGTCCAGGCCGGTCTCCTTGAGGATGCGCAGGAGGGTTTCGAGCATGCGGAACTCGTTGGGCCCCAGCACCGGGCGGGCCTGCGACACCTGAAGCACCCAGGGGTGCCAGAGGTAAAAGGCCCGCGTGTCCCGCGCCCAGGCGGTCAGCGCGGGCCGCCAGCCGTCGTCGAGGGGGTAGTCGCCGGGGAGTTCGCCGAGGACCTTGTCGTACATGAGGTCGATCAGCTCGGCCTTGTTCGGCACGTAGGTGTAGAGCGCCATGGCCGTCCGCCCGAGCCGCTCCCCCACGGCCCGCATCGAGAGCGCCGCCATCCCGTGCTCGTCGGCCACCGCGATCGCCGCGTCGATGATCGCCTCCAGGCTCAGCCCCGGTTTGGGCCCCGGCTTCGACCCGTCCGCCGGCCCGCGCCACAGCGACGACAGCGACCGGCGAGCGTCCCCCTGCGCGGCGTACACGACCACTTGCAACTCCTTACACCATAAACTAGCCTGGCTCGGCACTTTACGGCATAAAGAAACCAGGGGGAAGCAAGGCATGGGAACCGCCGCCGACAGCCACGACGTCATCGAGGTCCGAGGCGCCCGCGAGAACAACCTCAAGGACGTCAGCGTCGACATCCCCAAACGCCGCCTCACCGTCTTCACCGGCGTCTCCGGCTCCGGCAAGTCCTCGCTCGTCTTCGGCACCATCGCCGCCGAGTCGCAGCGCCTGATCAACGAGACCTACACCGCGTTCATCCAGTCCTTCATGGCCCCCGTCGGCCGCCCCGACGTCGACGCCCTGCGCAACCTCAGCGCCGCCATCGTGGTCGACCAGGAACGGATGGGCGCCAACTCCCGCTCCACCGTCGGCACCGCCACCGACGCCCACACCATGCTGCGCATCCTGTTCAGCCGCCTCGGCGAACCGCACGTGGGCACCTCCGGCGCGTTCAGCTTCAACCTCCCCGAGGGCATGTGCCCCGAGTGCGAGGGCCTCGGCCGCGTCTCCACCATCGACGTCGACCGGCTCGTGGACCGCACCAAGTCCCTCAACGAGGGCGCCATCACCGTCCCCGGCTTCACCGCCGACGGCTGGCTCACCCAGACCTACGCCCAGTCCGGCTTCTTCGACCCCGACCTACCACTGGAGCAGTACACCGACCAGCAGTGGCACGACCTGCTCCACAAGGAGAACACCAAGGTCAAGGTCGGCAAGACCAACGTCACCTACGAAGGCCTGGTCCTGCGCGTCCAGCGCTCCTTCCTCTCGAAGGACCGCGAGTCCATGCAGCCCCACATCCGGGCCTTCGTCGACCACGCGGTCACCTTCAAGGACTGCCCCGAGTGCCTGGGCGCCCGCCTCAACGCCGCCGCCCTCTCCTCGAAGATCAACGGCGTCAACATCGCCGAGTGCGCCGCCATGCAGATCAGCGACCTCGCCGACTGGGTCGCCAAGATCGACGACGAGTCCGTGCGCCCGATGGTCGCCACCCTGAAGGAAACCCTCGACTCGCTGGTCGAGATCGGCCTGGGCTACCTCAGCCTCGACCGCCAGTCCGCCACCCTCTCCGGCGGCGAGGCCCAGCGCGTCAAGATGGTCCGCCACCTCGGCTCCGCCCTCACCGACATCACCTACGTCTTCGACGAACCCACCGTCGGCCTGCACCCCCACGACATCCAGCGCATGAACGACCTCCTCCTGCGCCTCAAGGACAAGGGCAACACCGTCCTGGTCGTGGAGCACAAGCCCGAGACCATCGAGATCGCCGACCACGTCGTGGACCTCGGCCCCGGCGCCGGCGTCCACGGCGGCGAGATCACCTACACCGGCACCGTCGCCGGCCTGCGCGCCTCCGGCACCCTCACCGGCCGCCACCTCGACCACCGCGCCCGCCTGCGCCCCGACCCCCGCGCCCCGCGCGGCCACATCGCCATCACCGGCGCGAACCTGCACAACCTCAAGGACGTCAGCGTCGACATCCCCCTCGGCGTCCTCACCGTCGTCACCGGCGTCGCCGGCTCCGGCAAGTCCAGCCTCATCCACGGCTCCCTGGGCAGCCGCGACGACGTCGTCACCGTCGACCAGTCCCCCATCCGCGGCAGCCGCCGCAGCAACCCCGCCACCTACACCGGCCTGCTCGACCCCGTCCGCACCGCCTTCGCCAAGGCCAACGGCGTCAAACCCGCCCTGTTCAGCGCCAACTCCGAAGGCGCCTGCCCCAAGTGCAAGGGCATCGGACTGGTCTACACCGACCTCGCCATGATGGCCGGCGTCGCCTCGACCTGCGAGGAGTGCGAGGGCAAGCGGTTCACCCCCGCCGTGCTGGAGCACAAGCTGCGCGGCAAGGACATCAGCGAAGTCCTCGCCATGTCCGTCACCGAGGCCCGCGACTTCTTCACCCAGAAGGGTTCACCCCAGAAGGATTCAACCCAGAAGGCCGCCGCCACCATCCTCGGCCGCCTGGTCGACGTCGGCCTCGGCTACGTCTCCCTCGGCCAGCCCCTCACCACCCTGTCCGGCGGCGAACGCCAACGCCTCAAGCTCGCCATCCACATGGCCGAGAAGGCCTCCACCTACATCCTCGACGAACCCACCACCGGCCTGCACCTCGCCGACGTCGACCAGCTCCTCGGCCTGCTCGACCGGCTCGTGGACGACGGCGGCACCGTCATCGTCATCGAGCACCACCAGGCCGTCATGGCCCACGCCGACTGGATCGTCGACCTCGGCCCCGGCGCCGGCCACGACGGCGGCCGGATCGTGTTCACCGGCACCCCCGCCGACCTCGTCGCCGACGGCTCCACCCTCACCGCCCAGCACCTGCGCGCCTACGTCGGCCGCTGACCCGACCCGGACCCACCCCGACCCGGACCCACACAGGACCACCGATGCCACTCCTGAACGTCACCGCCGTCCACCCGGTGACCCCGCACGTCACCCGCGTCCGCTTCACCGGCGACGGCCTGGACGACTTCGAAACCTGGCCCGACCAACAGCTCAAACTGCTGTTCCCCCGCGACGGCCACCCCGTCCCCGACCTGCCCGCCGACCGCGGCGACAAGTACGGCATGGGCTGGTACCAGGCCTACCAGGCGATCCCCGAACCCGAACGCCCGTGGCTGCGCAGCTACACCGTCCGCGCCCACCACCCCGACACGGCCGAGATCGACATCGACTTCGTCCTGCACGACCACGCCGGCCCCGCCACGCGGTGGGCGATCAACGCCCGGGTCGGCGACACCCTCGGCCGCTACGGGCCGTCCAAGGTCTACCACCGGCCCCTGGGCAAGGCCGACTGGTACCTGCTCACCGGCGACGAAGCCGCCACCCCCGCCATCGCCACCCTCCTGGAATCCCTCCCCGCGGGCACGCGGGCGCTGACCTTCATCGAGGCCCGCGACGCCACCGAGGAACAACCGCTCGGCGACGTCCACTGGGTCCACCGCGGCGACACCCCACCCGGCCACGGCGACGGCCTGCTCAACGCGGTACGGGCCGCGGACTTCCCGCCCGGCGGGGGTTACGCGTGGCTGGGCGGGGAAGCGTCAACGGTCCGCGCGCTGCGCCGCCACCTGGTCGACGAGCGCGGGTTCGACAAGCGGGCGATCGACTTCACCGGCTACTGGCGGCTGACCCTCACCCAGGACGACTCCCCGACCGACGAAGACCTCGCCGACGCCCGGGAACGGGTCGCCTTCTAGGACGGGCGCGGGGGTGGTCGGTCCGCTTCAAGGCCGCCACCCCCGCGCCCGACTCGGGGTGGCCGGGTGAGCGAGATGGAAGATTTCATTCCACACTGAAGTCATCGCGATACCTGATCAAAGCGTGGAATTATTCCGAACGCGCCGGTCCGAGACGTTCGGGAACCCGCACGCGGTGCCACGGTCGGCCGATTGTCGGCCCGCCCCACCTGCTCTAACGTTGCCGATCACGTCCGCGCGAACGTGCCAGAACTCCGCTCTCCGGCCCGGCCCCGCCGCAACGGGCCCCGCCGGACCCTGCATGAGGGAGACCCTGCCATGCGCGGAAATCGAACACCCCTGCTCGCGTTAGCCACGGCCGCGGTGACGGCTCTGGCGTTGGCCGGCACGGCCACGCCCGCCGCGGCCGAAGGGGAGATCCTCGGCGCGGACAACCCGCGCGCCATCAAGGACAGCTACATCGTCGTCTTCAAGGACCTGTCCACGCAGAGCGTCGACGCGCTCACCAGCGACCTGAGCGCCAAGTACGCCGCCAAGGTCGAGCACACCTACCGCCACGCGCTCAAGGGCTTCGCGGGCACGCTCACCGAACGCGCCGCCCGCCGCCTGGCCGCCGAGCCGTCCGTGGCCTACGTCGAGCAGAACGGCGCCGTCGAGGCCCTGGACACCCAGCCCAACCCGCCTTCGTGGGGCCTCAACCGCATCGACCAGCGCGACCTGCCGCTGGACACGGGCTACACCTACCCCAACACGGCGTCGAACGTCACCGCGTACATCATCGACACCGGCATCCGCACGACCCACCAGGACTTCGGCGGGCGCGCGGTGTGGGGCACCAACACCGTGGACAGCAACAACACCGACTGCAACGGCCACGGCACCCACGTCGCCGGCACCGTCGGCGGCACGGCGCACGGCGTGGCCAAGGGCGTGAAGCTGGTCGCGGTCAAGGTGCTCAACTGCCAGGGCTCCGGCTCGTTCGCCGGGGTCGCGGCGGGCATCGACTGGGTCACCGGCAACCACACCTCCGGCCCGGCGGTGGCGAACATGAGCCTGGGCGCGCAGGGCAGCGACGCCACCACCGAGAACGCCGTGCGCAACTCCATCGCCGACGGCGTCACCTACGCCATCGCGTCGGGCAACTCCAACGCCGACGCCTGCAACTTCACCCCGGCGCGCGTCGCCGAGGCGGTCACGGTCAACGCCTCGGACATCAACGACGCGCGGGCGTCGTTCTCCAACTACGGCACGTGCACCGACATCTTCGCGCCGGGCGTCAACATCACCTCCGCGTGGATGACCAACGACACCGCCACCAACACCATCTCCGGCACGTCGATGGCCGCACCGCACGTCGCGGGCGGCGCGGCGCTGCTGCTGGGCGAGACGCCGACCCTGACGCCGGCCCAGGTTCAGAGCCAACTGATCGCCAACTCCACCACCGGCAAGATCACCAACCCGGGCGCCGGCTCCCCCAACCGCCTGCTGTTCGTCAACACCGGCGGCTCGGTGCCGGGCAACCCGTCGATCGCCCCGCCGGGCAGCCAGACCGGCACCGTCGGCACGGCCACCAGCCTCCAGCTCAAGGCCAGCGGCGGCACTCCCCCGTACAGCTTCGCCGCCACGGGCCTGCCGCCGGGGCTGTCGATCGCGCCGGCCACCGGCCTGATCTCCGGCACGCCCACCACCGCCGGGTCCTACTCGGTGACCGCGACCGTGACCGACTCCGCGGGCAAGTCCGGCAGCACCACGTTCGGCTGGACGATCAGCCCGCCCGGCGGGTCGTGCGCCAGCCCCGGCCAGAAGCTGGTGAACCCGGGCTTCGAGTCCGGCGCCACCGGTTGGTCCAACGCGACCTGGACCATCGGCCAGTGGACCGGCGTGGGCGCGCCGCGGACCGGCACCCGGTCGTCGTGGATCAGCGGCTACGGCTACACCGCCACCGAGACGCTCCAGCAGGTCGTCACCATCCCGGCCGGCTGCACGGGCTCGACGCTGTCGCTGTGGCTGAAGATCAGCACCACGGAGTACGAGCCCGCGGTGTTCGACACCTTCACCATCAAGGCCAACGGCGCCACGCTGGCCACCTACACCAACCTCAACCCGTCCGGGTACGCGCTGCGCACGTTCGACCTGGGCGCCTACGCGGGCCAGTCGGTGACGCTGACGTTCACCGGCGCCGAGGACTGGTCGTACGACACGTCCTTCGTGCTGGACGACCTGGCCGTCACGGCGGCCTGACCGGCAGGGGCGGGGTCCGGTTCTCCGCACCGGATCCCCGCCCCTCCCGGCGGGTACCGTGACGCCATGGCGGGTCGGTCGTCGGGACGCGGGGTCCTGGAGAAGGCGCTGGGCGTGCTCGACGCGTTCGAGGGCCGCCGCGACGGCCTGCGCCTGGCCGACCTCGCCCGGCACAGCGGCCTCCCGGTGACCACCGTCCGCCGCCTGGCCGCCGACCTGGTCGACCGGCAGGTGCTCGAACGACTCCCCGACCGCCGCTACGTCGTGGGCCGCCGCTTGTGGCGGTTGGGGCTGCTGGCCCGCGTGCAGGGCGGTCTGCGGGACGTGGCGCTGCCGTTCCTGCAGGACCTCTACGAGGTGACGCGGGAGAACGTGCACCTGGCCGTCCGGGACGGTCTGCAAGCGCTCTACCTGGAACGGCTCTACGGCCGCACGTCCGTCCCGGTGGTCAGCCGGCCCGGCGGGCGACTGCCGCTGCACGCCACCGGGGTCGGCAAGGTGCTGCTCGCGCACGCGCCCGAGGACGTGGTGGCGGCGGTGGTCGCCGGGGCGGAGAAGGTGACGCCGTACACGATCACCGAGCCGGGGCGGCTGCTGCGCGAACTGGCCGAGGTGCGGCGACGCGGGTACGCGCGGACCGTGCAGGAGATGACGCTCGGGACGTGCTCGGTGGCGGTGCCCGTGCACGACGGGACGGGTGCGGTGGTGGCGTCCATCGGCCTGGTCCTGGCCACCCGCCGGGACCCCGGCCGGCACCTGGCGGCCCTGCGGGTCGCCGCCGCGGGGGTCGCGCGGAACTGCCACTGAGTGGATGTCCCCGCTTGGGGTCGCGGTGGCCGATCGGCGAGGCTCGACGACATGCGCACCCAGGTCGCCATCGTCGGCGCCGGCCCCGCCGGCCTGCTGCTGTCCCACCTGCTCTCGCTGCACGGCGTGGACTCCGTGGTCGTGGAGACCAGGTCGCGGGCGTACGTGCAGGCGCGCATCCGGGCGGGTGTGCTGGAGCAGGACACGGTGGACCTGCTGGTGAGCGCCGGCCTGGGCGACCGGCTGCGGGCGGAGGGGCTGCGCCACGACGGCATCCACCTCCAGTGGCCCGGTGAACGGCACCGGATCGACTTCCGGGCGCTGACCGGGCGGTCGGTGTGGGTCTACGGCCAGACCGAGGTGGTGAAGGACCTGTTGGCGGTGCGCGGGGACACCGTCCACTTCGAGGTGACCGGGACGGCGCTGCACGACCTGGACTCCAACCCGTCGGTGTCCTTTGTGGACGCCTTTGGGCGGCGGCAGGTGGTGGAGGCGGAGTTCGTGGTCGGCGCGGACGGCTTCCACGGCGTGAGCCGACCGCACGTCGAGGGCCTGCGGACGTGGGAGCGCGACTACCCGTACGGCTGGCTGGGCATCCTGGCGGAGGTCGCGCCGTCGACCGACGAACTCGTCTACGCCTGGCACCCCCGCGGCTTCGCCATGCACAGCATGCGTTCCCCGTCCCTGAGCCGCCTCTACCTCCAGGTGGACCGCGACGAGGACGTGGCCTCGTGGTCCGACGACCGCGTGTGGACGGAGCTGAGCACCCGCCTGGCCTTGGACGGCTGGACGCTGCGGACCGGCCCGATCGTGGACAAGGGCATCACCCCGATGCGCTCCTTCGTCAGCGCCCCCATGCGCCACGCCCGCTTGTTCCTGGTCGGCGACGCGGCCCACATCGTCCCGCCCACCGGGGCGAAGGGCCTCAACCTGGCGGTCGCGGACGTCGCCCTGCTGTCGCGGGCGCTGGTCGCGTTCTTCACCGAGGGGCGCGAGGAGTTGCTGGAGACCTACGGGGAACGCGCGTTGCGCCGGGTCTGGCGCTGCACGCACTTCTCGTGGTGGATGACCTCCATGCTCCACGTGACCGGGGACGACCTGGACCGGGAGCTGCAACTGTCCCAACTGCGCTACGTGTGCTCCTCCCCCGCCGCCGCGACCAGCCTCGCGGAGAACTACGTGGGCCTGCCGCACGAGCTGTGAGCGCCGCACCGGTGGCCGGGTGCAGGGGCCCGGCCACCGGTGGTACTCCCGGTCGGACGCGGGGTCACCGCGCCCGACGGCCCTCACCGACCGACGGCGTGGTTCAGCCGGTGAGCAGGCGCAGCCCGTAGACGCCGAGGATCTCGTTCACGGGTTGGAAGTACGTGGTCCCGCCGGACGTGCAGTCGCCGGAACCACCGGAGGTCACGCCCTGGGCCTGCTGGCCGGTCACCCAGGAGCCGCCGGAGTCGCCGGGCTCGGCGCACGCCGAGGTCCGGGTCATGCCGTAGACCGCGCCCTCCGCGTAGCGGATGGTCTGGTTCTTGGCCTGGATGGTGCCGCAGCGCCAACCGGTCGTGGAACCCGAGCGGCAGACCGAAGCGCCCACCGGGGCCTCCTGCGACCCCTTCACCACGACGTTGCCGCCGCGGTAGTTGTTCACGTAGGGGTAGAGGGTGACCCCGGAGTAGGTCTGGACGAAGGCGTAGTCGTTGCCGGGGAAGCTGGAGCCCGCGAACTGCCCCAACCGCTCGCCCCGGCTGTTGGTCGCGGCCGTCCCGCGGGTGCCGCAGTGGCCGGCGCTGACGAAGCCGCCCTGCACCGCGAACCCGATCGAGCAGCGACCGCCGCCGCTCATGTAGTAGGCGTCGCCGCCGCGGACGCTTGCCAGCTTGCGCGGCGACCCGGTGACCTCCTCGACCCTGAGCGCGTTGCCGCCGAGTGCGGCGGCGCGGGCGGTGAACGCCGTGGTGGCGGCGTCCTTGAGGGTCTTGTCCACCGTGACGACGACCTGGTTGCCGGGCAGGTCGACGTACCAGCCGGTGACGGCCTTCGGCGCGGTGGCCTCCAGCGCGTCGAGCCCGGCCTTGACACCGTCCAACGTGGTCGCGGTGTGGACGACCTTCCGCGCTTCCGCCCCGGCCGCGCGGATCGCGGCCAGGTCGTGGTCGTCGGTGGTGCCGACGACCAGCTCGCCGGTCGCGCCGTCGAACCAGGAGCCGGCGAAGTCCGCGCCGACCAGGCCGCGGATCCTCCCCTCCAGGTCGGTGGCGGCGGCTTCCCGGGCGAGGCGGTCCACCGCTTCCCCGGCGCTCAGGCCGAGGTCGCGCTGCATGGCCGCGATCATCCCGTCGTGGACCGGCGCCGCCCCGGTCTGCTGGGCGGTGGCGGGCAGGCCCGCCGCGGCAACGGCTCCGGTCGCGAGCATCACGACACCCGCGAGACGTGCCGCAGTAGTGCGGTTCATTCGATTTCTCCTTGTGGGAGCAGGGGATCCGTGCGGTGCCGCAGGCGCGCCGCAGGGACCGGGTCGGCAGGAGTCCTGCCAGCGCAACCCTTTCCGGGTTCGGGTCGATCGACCGGATCTCCGGATTCGGGGCAGCGCACCCGAAGGCAAGCTAGGACCGGGCCGATCAAGGCCAATACCTACGATCGTCGGGTCCTCCTCGCGCCGCCGCGCCCTCACCGGAGCCCGCCACCGGCCGCACCGCCGCGGTGACCAGGCACGGCCGGGTCGGGGCGCGGGGTGCCGGAGCAAAAATGCGACAAAAATTCACCATTGACGATGGTGTTCGCACACAAGCGACTTCGCGTACCGCTGTCCACGATGGACCGTCTCGGATCGTCCACAATGGCATAGGTGAGTGGTAGTTCCGCCTTGCCCGCCAACGTGATACGCGGGAGCCGGCGCACCGCTGCCGGCGCCGACGCCGATCACGCACGTCGGGGCGAGCCGCCGCGCCACGCCCCGGTCCGCCGCGCCTTGTCCATCGCCTGGCCCATCGCCCGGTCGGCCGCTCGGCGCAGCCGCGAACGGGTGCGGTGGCTGCGCGAACTCCCGCACACCACGTACGGTCGAAGGTCGGGCACAGTCGAGTGCGACAGGCACGTTCGGGAGGGGAGACAACGATGACACTGGAGCAGTTGGCGGCGGACATCCGCCGTGCCGAGGCGGACGGTCCCGCGCTGACGGAGCACGCCGCCGAGTACCAGACCGCCGGCAAGATCTTCGCCGGCAAACAGGACGACTGACCACGCCGGAACCGCACGCCGCCCGACCCCCGGTGAGCGCGGGACGCCGACCGCGACCGACGCGCTCACCGGGGTGTCGATGTCCGGCCGCCGCCGGACCGGGCGACGCCGAACCGGCCCGCCGCCCTGCCGGGGGTCAGAGCACGGTGGCGTGCAGCGCCCGCGCCAGTTCGTCGCCGGGCACGGTCAGCCGCACCCCGGCCGGCCCGCACAGCCGCAGCTCGAACCGCTCGTCCGCCCGGTCGAACACGACCGCCAGCTCCGCGCCCGTGCGGCGCTGCCAGTGCTGCGGCCAGTCGGCGGGCGCGACCCGGTCGGAGGTGAACGCGTCCACCACCCGCACGCCCGGCTCCTCGCGCAGCACCAGGTGCGGCCGGTCGCGGCGGGCCGGGTCCAGCGGCAGGACCAGTTCCGCGCCGAGGACCGCCAGCAACGCCTCCTCCAGGGGGATCGACCCCGCTCCGACCAGGAACATCGCCCCTTCCAGCTCGTTGCCCGGACCCTGGTAGCGCGGGTTCTCCACGTAGGTGTCGGTGATCTCACCTCGCGCGTCGACCAGGTACCGGCCGATCACCGCCTCGCTGACCGCGCCCACCACGCGCTCCACCACCGGGTCGAACACCTGCAACCAGCTGTTGGGGATCGTGCGGGCGTGCTCGCGCGCCCGCTCGGTGATCGGCGGCCTCGTCGTCTCCTGGGCCGTCACCAACCCACCTCTCCTTCACGTCGGGGGTGCACATCGTCCCATTCCGGTCATCCGGCCGAGCCGGCCGAGCCAGTATCCCCGGCGGAGGAACGGCCGGTCCCGGTCTTCCGCATCTTCTCGGTGATCAGCTCTCAAGGCCGCGCGCTTGCTGGGCGGCCTCCACCGACTGGTCGCCGCCGACGTGGCCGACCTGGCGCGGCCGGGTGCTGCGGTGGTCGACATCGGCACCGGCCCGGGGCGGCTGCTGCACGAGATCCGCGTCCCGGCGGGACCGCCCGCGCCTACGGCACCACCGGAACGTGCACGGTGAGGTCGCGCAGCAGCATCGCGCCCGGCGTGCGGCTGCCGTGCAGCGGGAACATGTCCGAGATCGGGCTGACGGTCAGGAACAGCGACTGTCCGGCCGGGACCGTCGCCGCGACGGCGGGCAGCTCGATCGTGCGCCGCGCGCCGAAGGTGATCCCGGGTTCGCGGTGGGGCAACACGTTGTGCTGGACCACTTTGGCGTCCAACGCCGACGTGCCCACGCTGAGGGCGAAGAACGCGCGGGTGTCCAGGCCCAGCGTGCTCACCGCGGCGGTGAGGTGCGGCGACCCGGCCACGGTGAGCGGCCCGTCGGCGACCTTGATCGACTGGGGCAGCCCGAGGCCCGCCGTCGTCAGGACGTCCGGCAGCGCCACGGCCCTGGTCGGGGCGACGGAATCCACTGTGGCGCAACCACCTTCGGCGGTCATGAGCCGGTAGCGGCCGTGGCCGGTGAGGGCGCGCGGCGCGCCCAGCAGGTTCTCCGCGAGGAACCGCAGTTCCAGTGCGTCGTAACCGCCGAACTCGGCCGAGCACGCGTCCCCGCTGACCGAGTACCCGGCCGGCACGACCGTCGGCAGCGCGTGTCCCCCGTTGTAGCCGACGAACAGGCTCTTGGCGCGGGCGCGCGGGGTCAGGGCGCGGTCGAAGTTGTCGATCGCCTGGTCGAGCGGGAAGAGGTTGTCGCTGGCCCCCTGGTGCAGCAGCACCGGCACGTCCAGCCGCCGGCCGGCCGCGACGTGGTGCGCCGGGCCGTTGTCGCGGAAGAACGCGTCCATCGCGGTGGGCCAGCCGCCGGTGAGCAGGCCTTCGGCGTAGCCGGCGTGGACCGTGGACGTGTGCGCGCCCGGCGCCGCGGCGTAGAGGGCCGTCACCCACGTGGTGCGCACGACGCCTTCCGGGGCGAGGCTGTCGTTGAGCGAGTGCCAGGTGATCTGCGGCGCCAACGCGTCGAACCGCGTCCGCCCGGTCTTCGCGATCTCGGCGAACGCCCCGGCGAACTGGTAGCCGCCGCCGTAGGACCCGCCGACCGCCCCGAGCACCGGGTCGCCCGGACCGGTCGTGCGCACCCAGTCCAGCGACGCCACGTGGTCGACGACGCGGATCACGTCCTCGCCCTCGAACGCCGGGTCACCGACGTGCGCCTTGCCGCCGCTCTGCCCGAACCCCCGCTGGTCGATGCTGACCACGCCGAACCCCGCGTCCAGGTACCGCCGGAACGACCCCGGCGCGGACGTGCGGCTGCCGCCCCACCCGTGGCTGTGCAGCAGGACGGGCACCCGGTTGTCCCGCGACGCGGCGGCCGGCCTGAACACGCTGAGGCAGATGTCCACCGGTCCGGGCTCCAGCGGATCGGTCTCCGGGACACCGGCCACGCACACGTCCACCGGCGCGGGGTGCTCGGCCAGGGCCGTCGGGGCCGTGGCCACGGCGACACCGGCCGCGGTCACCACCGCCATCAACGCGGTCAGGATGCGCATAGAGGGCTCTCCACCTCGTCGTGGGGACGCGTTTCGCCGGACCAGTATCGCCACGACCACCCCGATGCGGGAGAGACCGCGAGACGGAAGTCGGGCACTCACGTTCCGATGATCATCCGAGTACAGTGCGTGGCCGGAGCTGCGTTGTCGCCAGTGCACCGGCAGGGGAGGCCGCATGGACGAACGCATCCTCGACCCGGACGGCGCACGCGAGCGGTTGGCCGCGTGGAAGGGTCGGATCGACCAGCTCGCCGCCGACACGAGGACGATGAGCGAGCGCATGCGGGCGGTGCGGGTCACCGCGAGCGACCCGAACGGCCTGGCCGAGGTCACGATCGACGCCACCGGCACCCTGGTCGGCCTGCGGCTGACCGACCGGATCCAGCGCGTGCCGCCCACCGTCGTCGCCCAGACGATCATGGCCACGCTCGGCGACGCGCGGACGAAGCTGGCCGACCGGTCCCAGGAGATCATCGCCGACACGATCGGCACGCAGTCCCCCGCCGGTCGGGCGATCGCCGAGAGCGTCGGACGGCACCTGCGCGGCGGCCCCGCCCCGGAACAGCCGGCGCACGACGACGACGAGGGCTTCGACCACCGCTCCTACCTGCGGGAGAGGTGAGCCGTGGGCGACGGGTACATCGTCGACTTGGAGCAGGTCCGCGCCCACGCGCGCAACGTCGAGGCGATCCGGGCGCGGTTCGACGCGGTGAAGACCGCCAGCGCGCACATCGCCCAGGACGACCAGGCCTACGGGCTGCTCTGCGGGTGGATCTCCGCCGTGCTGGAGGGCCGGCGCACCCGTCAGGACGAACTGATCGCACAGGTGGAGGAGAACCTCGCCCTGGTCGTGGAGGAGTTGGGCGCCACCGCGGACGAGTACACCGACGTGGAGGAGTCGAACGCCCGGTCCATCACCGCGTCGGGCAGCGGGACCGGCGATGGATGACCCGTCGCTGATCGCCCCGGTCCGGTCCTCCCGCGAGGTGTGGACGGGGTCCGGGCTCGCCGACAGCATCGAGGGCCTGGTCGACGCCATCAAGACCGAGGGCTGGGTGGACGACGCGCTCGCGGGCGCCGCCCTCGGCGTGGAGGTCGCGGCGACCGTCATGGACCCGGTCAGCGCCTTGCTGGCCAACGGTCTCGGCTGGGCCATGGAGTACTTCGAACCGCTGCGGTAGGTCCTCGACGAGCTGACCGGCAAACCGGACGTGGTCGCCGCGCACGCGTCCACCTGGACCAACATGGCCACCGAACTCGCCGCCATGTCCGCCGACCTGGAGTCCGCGCTGGACGACGACCTGCCCGACTGGCACGGTCCCGCCGCCGACGCCTACCGGCAGCTCATGGTCAACAACGTCGAGGCGGTCGGCGGCCTGGCGGCGGTGTCGGCGGCGATGGCGGCGGCCACCGAGGGGGCAGGCGGCCTGGTCGAGCTGACCCGCGAGATCGTCCGCGACCTGATCGCCGACCTCGTGGCCCGGGTGGTCGTGTGGGCGGCGGAGGCGATCTTCGTGGTGACCATCCCCGTCATCGCGTCCCAGATCGCGGCGGCGGTGGTCAAGTGGGCCGGGCGCATCCTCGTCTACACGACGGCCCTGATCACCAGCCTGACCAACCTCAAGAAGCTGCTCGGGTAGGCGGGGGCCGTGGAGCGACTGTTCGCACTCTTCCTGCTCATCGCGCGATTAGCCCTGCACCGGCGCGGCGGCGGTGGCGGTGGCGACGGCCCCGACCCGCCGTCGGACGGTCCGACCCGCCGCCCCGACGACCCGGCCGGGCGACCGGCGCCGGCCAAGGACGTGAAGGACGCCCAGACCGAGACCGGCAAGGCGGCGGACCAGGGCACGCCGCGCGCCGGGAGGGGACGACGCCGCCCGTCGCGGCAGCGCGACCCCGAGGTGCCCAAGCCGGGGCGCAGTCCCCGCCGCGACCCCGACGGCCCGGTGCCGGCGCACTACCAGCAGGTCGCCTACGGCCAGACGCCGGAAAGCCAACTCGCTCAGGCGGCACGGCTGCGCGACGAGAACCGCGACAACCTCTACGGTGGAGCCACGTTCAGGGACAGCCAGGGGAACAGCTACCAGGTGGACGGCCGAGCGGATGCGACCAAGCACGCCGAAGGGGACATCCTGAAGCAGATGCGCCGGCAGATCGCCGAGCGGCAGGGGACCACGCCCGACCGGGTCGACCTCCGGACCGAGCTGCGCGACGTGCGGCTCTACGTCGAGTTCTCCCCGTGCCCCACCGGCAACCGGTGCCAGGACATGCTGGACCAGTACCTCCCGCCCGGCTCGGAGATCCAGTACTCCTGGCCCTGGCAGCCGCGGTCGGCGCAGGACTCCTCGCGGCAGGCCCTGGCCGACGCCGTCGACGACCTCTTCACGAGAAAGCGCCCGGGAACGCCATGACCCTCTACACCGCGCAGCAGGTCGCCGTGATCGACAACCCGGCGGCGAGGGCGGCGCTGACCGGCACGGGCCTGCCCGACACCGACGCCGTGTCCTTCCGCGCCACCGCCACGATCACCGTGTGGGACCGCGACCCCGACTACGCCGTCCTCGGGTTCTGGAACCTGGACGAGATCCCGGTGGTGGTGCACCGCGCGGAGGGCTCGGTGTTCACCGCTCCCCCGTGGTCGGAGGAGATGGACCCGCTCAACGCGTCGGTCGCCGCGTTCGCGGACAGCCTGGCGGCGGTCGAGGGCGCGAAGCCGTTGTCCAAGGCCCGGTACGGCACCAACGCCGACGCGGGCGACCAGGTGCACGCCCTGCTGCGCGCCATCGACGCCGAGACCCTCGCCGACCCGTACTCGTTCTGGCAGGCCGTGGTGGACGACATCAAGAGCGGCGTCTACGTCTGATCAGCCGAGCACGAACGGCAACCGGCCCGCCAGGTCCCCCAGCTCGGCCCGCTCGCGGTCGGTCGGGGCGCGGCGGCCGGTGGCGACGAGCAGGGCGTCCGCGTCGGTGAACGTCCGCGGGAACGAGGTGCCGGCGAGCTGCTCCAGCATCCGCCTCGTGCGCGCCAGGCCCTCGGCCGGCGGTGGCGGCGCGTCCGGGACGTCCTTGACCAGGTCCAGGTGGTGCAGGGTCCATTCCAGGACGTAGGCGTCGAGGTAGTCGCCGGCGGTCAGGACCTGGTCCTGGGTCGTGACGCGCCGGGTGCGGTCGGCCAGGCCGGCCGCGCGGCCGGCGGCCGAGCCGACGTCGTCCAGGTGGAACTTGAGCAGGGCCGGGTCCTGGTAGGCGGCGGCCAGGCGGACGGTCAGGGCGGCCAGCGGGTCGTCGCCGGTGGGCGGGGTGTGGCCGACCTGCCAGTAGGTGACGGCGTTCCTGGTGGCGGGCGCGTCCGTCGGGGTGACCAGGGTGATCAGGACGTCCTGGGCGTCGATGACCAGGTGGCACACCAGGTCCCGCACCAGCCAGCCGCGGCAGCCCGACGGGCGGGCGAAGTCTTCGGTCTTGAGGTCTTGCACTGCCGCGCGCAGGGCCGTCCATGAGTGGGTGAAGAGATCCACATCGCCACGGTAGTGAAGATTCACAGCGGCGTCCCGGCGCTCCGTCCGCCGTCCACGCGGACGCGGTCGCCGGTGCTGATGCGGCTGGTCGCGTTGCCGCAGCCGACCACGGCCGGGATGCCGAGTTCGCGGGCCACGATGGCACCGTGGGACAGGGGTGCGCCCACGTCGGTCACCACCGCCGCCGTGCCCGGGAACCCGGTGATCGCGTCGGACGCCGGCGCGTGGGCGCGGGGTGGCGTCCTGGAGGTCCTGGCGGCGAGCCGGCCGCCGATGTTGCCGGTCGTCCCGCCGGCCCGGCCGGCCCGAACGCGTCCGTCGTCACGTGGAAGCCGCCGGGCACCGTCAGTCCCGCGCGGACCAGGCGGGCCAGCGACGCTCACTTCCCGCCGACGGTGGCGAGGTCGGCTCCCGGGTCGTCCAACGGCAGCACGAATCTCGCCATGCCCCCGATCCCGGCACACCCGCCCGTTGTCACACGGGCGAACAAACAAAGCCGCGCTATTCGCGGAAATCTACAAACAATTCCTCTTCCGAGGCGTGGTTTTTCCGCGATAAGCTGCTGTCCGCCGCGCGGCCTCCCCATTCCCTTTCCGAGGAAGTAGGACGACGTGGGTTCCATGAGCAGAATCGCGGCCGGGGTGGCCGTGGCGGCGCTGGTCGGCGTGGCCGTTCCGGCGACCGCCGCCGACAACCCCTACGAACGCGGGCCGGCGCCGACGAAACAGAGCGTGGAGGCGCCGCAGGGGCCGTTCGCCACCGCGACGGCGACGGTGTCGGCCGCGCAGGCGGGCGGGAAGTTCGGCGGCGGCACGATCCACTACCCGACCAGCACCGCGGAGGGCCGGTTCGGCGCGGTCGCGATCTCGCCCGGGTTCCTCGGCTCGCAGGCCACGGTCGCCTGGTACGGGCCGCGGCTGGCGTCGCACGGTTTCGTGGTCGTCGTGATCGACACCAACGCGGTGTTCGACCTGCCCGACGCGCGCGGCGACCAGCTCCTGGCCGCGTTGGACCACCTGACCACGGCAAGCCCGGTGAAGGACCGCGTGGACGCCTCCCGGTTGGCCGTCATGGGTCACTCGATGGGCGGCGGCGGCAGCCTGGAGGCCGCGAAGGACCGGCCGACGTTGCGGGCCGCGATCCCGTTGGCGGGCTGGAACCTCAACGGCAACTGGGCGGGCAACCGGGTGCCGACGCTGGTCGTGGGGGCGCAGAGCGACTTCATCGCCCCGGTCGGCCAGCACTCCGAGCCCTTCTACGCTTCACTGCCCGCGACCACCGACAAGGCGTACCTGGAGATCCGCGGCGCCGACCACTTCGTGGTGAACTTCCCCCACCCGACGATCGCGAAGTTCACGATCTCGTGGTTGAAGCGGTTCGTGGACGACGACACCCGCTACGAGCAGTTCCTGTGCCCGCCGCCCGCGCCGGACGCGACGATCTCCGAGTACCGCGACACCTGCCCGCACTGACCCGGCGGCGGTCCCGCGGCTCAGCGCAGCAGCAGCCGCAGGACCGCCTCCGCGTGCGCCGCCTCGGGTTCGCGGCCGGTGATCAGGTTCAGGTAGGCGTAGGACTCGATGATCCGGACGATGATGAACGCGACCTCGTCCAGGTCGGCGGGCAGGTTTAGCAGGCCGGCCGCGGTCTCCTCCTCCAGCACGCGCCGGAACCAGCGGATCAGGCGCGGCTGGAACGCCCGGTCGTGGCGGGTGAGCAGGCGCATCGCCAGTTCGCCCTCGTTGGCGAGCCAGTAGGCCATGCCGGGGTTGCCGATCACGACCTCCAGGAACCCGACGGCCAGGCGCACCACGCGTTCCGCGCCGTGGTGGCGGCGGGGCGGCCCGTCCAGCTCGGCGAGGTTGAACTCCGCGAGCGACCAGGTGACCTCGACCAGCAGCCGTTCGCGGGAGCCGACCCAGCGGTAGAGGGTGACCCGGCTGATGTCGAGCCGTTCGGCCAGCAGCCCCATGTCGACGCGCCGGCGCTTGAGGAAGGTCCGCTTGGCCTCGCGCAGGGCGTCGGCCGAGGTGGCTCTCGGGGGGAGGACGGTCATGGCCGCACGCGGGTCCGTGCGGCGTCGACGACCAGCGCCGACGCGAGAGCCACGGCGACCGCGCCGGCGGCCAGCAGCAGGGCGGGCGCCGGCCCGCCGCCGGTGTGCGCGAGTCCGATCAGGGCGACGCCGAACGCGCCGGCCAGCTCGCGGCTCGCGGTGATCGACGCCGACGCGACGCCGGCGACCCGCTCGTCCGCCGCGTCCAGCGCGGCCGTGGTGAGCGGGGTGGTCAGGGCGGAGCCGAAGCCGACGACGACCAGGCACGCCAACAGCAGCGGCGGGCCGGCGGCCACCATCGCGACCAGTCCGGCGACCACGGCGGCCAGGCCCGCCGCCGCGGTGCGCCACGGTCCGATGCGGGCGACCAGTGGTGGTGCGGCGGGTGCGCCCGCGATGACCGCCAGCGCGGCGGGCACGAAGAACAGGCCCGTGGTCAGCGGCGTGAAGCCCTCGGTGTGCTGGAGGTGCAGGGGCAGCACGAACAGCACGCCGCTGATGGCCAGGCCCCACAACGCCTGCGCGGCCGTGCCGCCGACGAACGCCCGGTCCCGGCGCAGCGCGCGGGGGAACAGCGGCGCGGCGCGTTCGGCGTTGACGAACAGCAGGCAGGCCGCGCCGGACAGGGCGATCATCGCGGCGAGGGGTTGTGCGCCGAGGACGGTCGCGGTCACCACGAACACGGCGGCGGTGAGGGCGAGCGTGGACCGCCACGGCAGCGGGATGGGGCGGGGTCGTCGCGGCGCCAGGCAGGCTTTCGCGACGACGGCGGCGGCGACGCAGCCCGGGACGTTGCCCAGGAAGATCCACCGCCAGTGCGCGGCCTCGCTGAGCAGTCCGCCCAGCGCGGGCCCGACGGCGAGGGCGACGGCCAGCGCCGCGGTCCACGCCACGATCCCGGTCCGCCGGTGGGCCGCGTCGAGGTGGGTGCGCAGGACGGCCAGCCCGGTAGGAACCACCGCTGCCGCCGCCGCGCCCTGCGCCGCCCGCCACAGCGCCAGCGACACCCCGGACCCGGCCGTGCCGCAGCCCAGCGAGGCGACCGCGAAGCCGATCAGACCGACCAGCAGGACCCGCCGCACCCCGTACCGGTCCCCCAGCGCGCCGGCCGCGACCATCAGGCTCGCGAACACCAGCATGTAGCTGACCACGACCCACTGGAGCCCGGTGGTGCCCATGCCCAGGTCGCGGCCGATGGTCGGCAGCGCCACCATCAGGATGCTGTTGTCCAGCGCCGTGACGAAGCCCGCGAAGCAGGCGACGAGCACGACCGGCAGCGGCCGGGTCATCCGATCGCGGCCGTCAGCATGGGCCAGGAGGCCCGCAGCTCGCGCTGCCAGTACTTCCACGCGTGGGTGCCGCCGCCGTAGGCGTGGACGGTGATCGGGATGCCCGCCTGGCGGACGCGGTTGACGAAGTCCGGTGCGGTGGCGCCGACGATGGTCTCCCACGGGTCGTAGACCCAGCCGGTGTCCAACTCGCCCGCGAAACCGTTGCCGTAGCTCAGGTAGAGGGCGGTGCCGCGCAGTTTCGGGGCGAGTTCGCGGGGGTTGTTGGCGGCCCAGACCTGCGGGGTGAGCGTCTCGCGGCCCCACGGCCCGTACGGGTCGAGGCCTTCGCGCAGGACCGTGGTGTAGACGAACTGCGGCACGCCGACGAACTGGGTGGACAGCAGCCCGCTGTAGGAGGCTGCGGCCTTGAACATGCCGGGGTGCTTGGCGGCGTAGCCGAACGCGCCCGTGCCGCCCGCGGACAGGCCGGCGACGGCGCGGTTGGCGCCGCCGCGGAAGTTGCGCTCGACGAGTTGGAGCAGTTCGGCGGTGTGGAAGGTCTCCCACTTCGGGGAGCCGCCCCGGCCGTTGTTGTACCAGTCGGTGTACCAGCCCGACCGGCCGCCGTCGGGCATGACCACGAGGACGTCGCTGTCGGCGGAGAGCTGCTCGACGTCGGTCTCCCGGGTCCAGGAGGTGTAGTCGTCGCCGACGCCCTGGAGCAGGTAGACGACCGGCCAACTACGGGTGGCGGTGGGCGACCAGCCGCGCGGGGTGAGGATGCGCGCCTTGACGTTGCCGCCGATGGCGGGCGAGGCGATGGTGATGTCGGTGGTGCGGTCGTCCAGCCAGGTCTGCTCGACGACGCGGGCACCGTCGTCGGCGGCGCTCGTGGCCCGGGTGCTCGTGGCGTGGGCGGTGCTCGTGGCTAGGGCGGTGCTCGTGGCTTGGGCGGTGCTCGTGGCTTGGGCGGTGCTCGTGGCTAGGGCGGTGCTCGTGGCTTGGGTGGGGGCAGCGACGAGGAGGGCTGCGGACAGCGCGAGGACGAGGACTCGGTGCATGGGTTCTCCTACGACACGGGGAGCTCTGCGGCGAGGTAGCGGTCCCGGCACGCGGCGCGGGAGAGCTTCCCGCTGGAGGTGCGGGGCACCGAGCCCGGTTCGACCAGCAGGACGTCGCGCACCCGGACGTCGTGGTGGGCGGACACGGCGGCGCGGACGTTGCGGCGGACCCGGGCGGGGTCGATCGCCTCGCGTGGGACCTTCGGGGCGCGTTCGGCGACGATGACCAGCGCTTCCTGCGCGTCGCCCAGGACGCTGAACGCCGCCACGTGGCCGCGGCGGAGGGCGGGGTCGGCGCGTTCGGCGGTGGCTTCGACGTCCTGCGGGTAGTGGTTGCGGCCGTCGACGACGATCAGGTCCTTGATCCGGCCGACCACGTACAGCTCGCCGTCGTGCAGGACGCCTAGGTCGCCGGTGCGCAGCCAGGGGCGCGGGTCGCCGGGCAGCGTCGCGCCGAACACGCCGGGCTTGGCGACCCAGTAGCCGGGGGCGACGTTCTCGCCGTGCACCCAGATCTCGCCGATCCGGCCGGGCGGGCACTCGGCGCCGTCGGCGACGACCACCACGTCCTGCTCGACCGCCTGGCCGCAGCCGACCAGCGTGGTCGCGCGCTCGGGGTCGTCCTGGACCTCCGCGCGGCCCTCGGCCAGGGCCTTGCGGTCGAACGGGGTGGTGGTGGGCGGGCCGGTGGCGGCGGTGACGAAGACGGTGGCCTCGGCCAGGCCGTAGCTCGGGCGCTGGGCGTCGGTGCGCAGGCCGTGCGGGGCGAAGGTGTCGTGGAAGCGGGCGATGGTGGCGGCGTGGACGGGTTCGCTGCCGTTGATCAGCGCGGCGACGCCGGTGAGGTCGAGGTGGGCGCGGTCGTCGTCGGTGGTGCGGCGGACGCACAGCTCATAGGCGAAGTTCGGCGCGGCGCTGATGACGTTGCGCTTGCCGTGCAGGGCGTCGAGCCAGCGGGCCGGGCGGTAGAGGAAGGCGAGCGGGTCCATCAGGGTGGCTTCGACGCCGGTGAGCAGGGCGACGCCGAGCCCGAGCACCAGGCCCATGTCGTGGAAGAGCGGGAGCCAGCTGACCGGGGTGGCGGGTTGGTCGCGCAGGCCGTAGGCGGTGAGCGCCTGGCGGACGTTGACCTGGAAGTTCCGGTCGGTGACGACGACGCCGGCGGGGGTGCGGGTGGAGCCGGAGGTGTACTGCAGGTAGGCGGGCCCGTGGCCGGGGGTGGGCGGCGCGTCGGAGGGTTCGACGCGGTTGACGTCGATGGTGTGGAGGCCGGCGAGGTCGGTGGCGTCCCGGACCAGGGCGGCGGTGGGTGAGCAGTCGCGGACGATGCCGTCGAGCCGGTCGCGGTGGCCCGCGCCGGTGAGCGGGAACAGCGGGACGGCCAGGACGTCGGCGTAGAGGCAGGCGACGAACGCGACGGCGTAGTCGATGCCCTGGGGGAGCAGGATCAGCACCCGGTCCTTCGGGGCGCAGGTCCGGCGCAGCCGGGCGGCCAGCCCGCGGGCGCGGCGGTCCAGGTGGGACCAGGTGATGCGGACCGGCAGGCCGGCGGGGTCCGCGTCGTGGTCGAGGAAGGTGAAGGCCGTGGAGTCGGGACGCTGCCCGGCCCAGTGCCGCACGGCGTCGGCGACCGGGCCGGAGTTGGTCGTGACGCCCGGCGCGGTGACCGTCATGCCGAACCCTTTCCGCAGGGGTTGATAAATTCTTCGCTCGCTTTTGTGCGCTGACCACAAAACTGTTTCCGGGTGATTTCCACCACGTTCGGGTCCGAGAAGCTACCCACGTGGCGGCAGAACTGTCAACAGTTCCCCGAATGGCGCACGGGTGACCCGAACGGCCTATTGTTCGGCAGGGGCGGAGCAGGCCACCCTTCCCTTCACCCGGCGTGGAACACCGATTCCAGGTGTTTCATCGGAATTGGTGGAGAACGCCGCGAAAAGTTGTCGCACATCGCACCCGGAGGTGTCCTTTGAGCGCGTCCGCCGAAACGGAGCTGCGTGACTGGCTGGTGCGCGCGGTAGCGGAGACCACCGACGTTCCGGCGGAGGAGGTCGAGGTGGACCGGCCGCTGGCGGAACTGGGCTTGTCGTCGCGGGACGCGGTGGTGCTCGCCGGCGCTCTGGGCGACCACCTGCGCCGACCGGTGCCGCCCACCGTGCTGTGGCAACACCCGACCATCACGCAACTGGCCCACCACCTGACCACCCCTCCCGCCCCGCCCGCCGGTGACTCCACTCTCGCGGCGGCTGGCAGCGGGACGGTGCCCGCAGCGACCAGCGGCGGCCCAGCGTCCGGCAGCGGCACGGCGACCACGGCGGCCAGCGGCGGCCCAGCCCCCGTAGCGGCTGGCGGCAGTCCAGCGCCGTGCAGCGGCTCAGCGGCCAGCGGCGGCCCAGCGCCCGCGGCGACCGTTGGCGGGGCAGCGTCCGCGCGGTCCGGCGGCGGGGTGGCGGTCGGTTCGTCCGGCGGGAATGTCGGTGGGGCGTGGGACCATGGAGACGGGGGCCGGAGGCCGGCGCTTGAGGGCGTTGCGGTGGTCGGGGTCGGGTGTCGGTTGCCCGGCGGGGTGAGCGGGGCCGAGGGCTTGTGGCGGTTCCTGTGCGCCGGTGGGGACGGGGTTGGGCCGGTGCCGGCCGGGCGGTGGGTCGGGTTGCCCTCCGGGGTGCCGCCGTGGGGTGGGTTCCTCGATGACATCAAGGGGTTCGACGCCGAGTTCTTCGGGATCGCGCCCAGCGAGGCGGCGGCGGTCGACCCGCAGCAGCGGCTGGTGCTGGAGGTGTCCTGGGAGGCGCTGCACCACGCCGGGATCGCGCCCTCCTCCCTGCGCGGCTCGCGCACCGGGGTGTTCGTCGGGATCTCGACCGGCGAGTACGGGGCGGCGCAGGCCGTGGACCCGCGTCGGGTCGAGCCGTGGACGGCGACCGGTGGCGCGCTGAGCATCGCGGCCAACCGGGTGTCCTACCTGCTCGACCTGCGGGGGCCGAGCACGGCGGTGGACACGGCGTGCTCGTCGTCGCTGGTCGCCGTCCACCAGGCCGTGCGCAGCCTGCGGTCCGGCGAGACCGACGCGGCCATCGTCGCCGGGGTGAACGTGTTGCTGGGCAGCGCGGTCACGGCGGCGTTCGCGCGGGCCGGGCTGTTGTCGGCGAACGGGCGGTGCAAGCCGTTCTCGGCGTCGGCCGACGGGATCGCGCGGGCCGAGGGGTGCGCGGCGGTGGTGCTCAAGCGGTTGTCCGACGCGCGCCGCGACGGTGACCGGGTGCTCGCGGTGATCCGGGCCAGCGGGGTCAACTCCGACGGCCGGTCCAACGGCCTGATGGCACCCAACCCGGCGGCGCAGGAGGCGTTGCTGCGGGAGGTGTACGCGGAGGCCGGGGTGGATCCGGCGTCGGTGTCGTACGTGGAGGCGCACGGGACCGGGACGTTGCTCGGCGACCCCATCGAGGCGGGGGCGTTGGACGCGGTGCTGGGGGTGGGGCGTCCGGCGGACCGGCCGTTGCTGGTGGGGTCGGCCAAGTCGAACTTCGGTCACACCGAGGCGGCGGCGGGTGTGGTCGGGTTGGTGAAGGCGGTGCTCGCGGTGCACCACCGGGCGTTGCCGCCGACGCTGCACTTCGACGGGCCCAACCCGCACATCGACTTCACGCGGTTGGCGGTGGTGACGGGGGTGCGGGAGTGGCCTCGGCACGGGGGGCGGATCACGGCCGGGGTGTCGTCGTTCGGCTTCGGCGGGACCAACGCGCACGTGGTGTTGGAGGAGGGGCCGGGGAGGGGTGCGCCGGGGTCCGTGGGCGGGCCGGGTGTGCTGGTCGTGTCCGGGGCCACGGAGGAGCGGGTGCGCAGCCATGCCGCTCGGTTGGCCGATTGGTTGGCGGGAGGGGATGAGGGCCGATCGGGCCGGGGTGAGCCGGACTTGCGCGCGGTTGCGGCCACTCTCGCCCGACGGCGGGGTGACGAGCCGTTCGCGGCAGCCGTGTCGACCGGCGGCGGGGCGACCAGCGGTCTGACGAGGGTTGTCGATGGGTTGCGGGAGGTGGCCAGCGGGCGGCGAGAGGTAGAGCGGGTCGCGCGTGGGGATGGGCGGGTTGTGTGGGTGTTTTCCGGGTTCGGGTCCGGGTGGCCCGGCATGGCTCGCACCTTGCTGGCTCGTGAACCCGTCTTCGCCGCCGCCGTCGACGAGGTCGATCGGCTGGTCGCGCCCTGGTCGGTGAGGGGATTGATCAACAATCCTACAAAGGGATTGGGGGACGGTCAGATTGTCCTCTTCGGGGTGCAGATCGCGCTCGCCCGCCTGTGGCAGGCGTGTGGCGTTCGGCCGGCGGCCGTGGTGGGGCAGTCCGCCGGCGAGGTTGCGGCGGCAGTGGTCAGCGGGGCCCTGACGTTGGCGGACGCCGCTCGGGTCGTCACCACGCGGGCTCGCCTGTTGGACTCCGTCGACGTCGACGGGGGCGGCGGGATGGCGGCCGTCGAGCTGAGCCCCGAGGAGGTGGACGATCCGGAGTTGTGCGTCGCCGTTCACGCCGCGCCCCGGCGGTGCACGGTGGCGGGACCGGAGCACCGGCTCAAGGCGCTCGTCGCCCGGGTCGAGGCGGCGGGCGGGTCGGCGCGGATCCTGCCCCTGCGCACCAGCGGGCACTCGCCGGCGGTCGAACCGGTGTTGGAACAGCTCCGGGAAGGACTGCGAGGCATCGCGGGCGAACAACCGGGCGTCCCCGTCTACGGCACCGTGATGGACGACCCCCGGCAGCTGCCGCCGTTCACGCCCGACTACTGGGCCGAGCACATGCGTCGACCGGTCCGCTTCGCGCAAGCCGTCGCGGCGGCGGTCGAGGACGGGTTCACCACGTTCCTCGAAGTGTCCCCGCACCCGGTCGCCCTCCCGGCCATCGCCGAGACCGCACCCCACGCCACCCTCGTCGGCACGCTGCGCCGCGACACCGACGACCTCCGCACCTTCCACGCCAACCTCACCACCCTCCACCTGCACGGCGCGGTACCGGCCACCGGCGTCACCGACGTCCCCACCGCCCCCTGGCACCACCGCGAGCACTGGACCACGCCCCCGACCACCTCGGCGGGCCACCCGCTGCTGGGCGTGCACGTCGAACTCCCCTCCGGCGTGCACGCCTGGCAGTCCGACGTCGGCCTCGACGCCCACCCGTGGCTCGCCGACCACCGCGTCCACGACGTCCCGGTCCTGCCCGGCGCGGCCTACGTCGAACTCGCGCTCGCGGCGGCGGACGTGCTCGGCGCCCCGCACGAGGTCCGCGACGTCACCTTCGACCGCCTCCTCCCCCTCGCCGCCCGCGTCCCGATCACCACCACCCTGACCGGCCGCACGGTCGAGGTCCACGCCAAGAGCGACGGCCGGTGGGTCCGGCACGCCACGGCGACCCTCGCGCCCGCCGGCGATCCGACACCGGCCGGCAAAGTCCACAGTGGACAGACCATCGACCTGTACGCCGCCATGGACGCGGCGGGCATGAACTACGGCCCCGCGTTCCGCACCGTCCTGGAAGCACGCGCGGACGAGGGCGTGGCCACCTGCCGGATGCGCCGCCCCGACGGCCCCGACCGCGACTTCCACCTGCCGCCCACCCTCCTCGACGGCTGCCTGCACGCCCTCGCCGCCGCCGCGACCGTCACCGGCCCGAAACTCCCCACCGGCATCGGCGCGGTCCGCCTGCACGGCGACCCCCGCCGCGCCCACACCGCCGAAGCCACCACCGCCACGGGCGATGTCCGCCTGTTCGCCGAGAACGGCGACCTCCTGCTGGAAGTCCTGGGCGTCCGGGCGAAGCAGCTCACCGGCCTGACCGTCGAGCACCGCTGGGAACGCGCGGACGCCCCCGCCGGCCACTCCCCCGGCACGTGGCTGCTGGACGGCGACGCCGACGACATCGCCGACGCCCTCACCCGCGCCGGCCACCGGGTCACCCGCGACCCCCGAGCCGCCGTGGACGGCGTCGTGTTCGTGCCGCGAAACGTCGAGGACGACCTGCACCGGCTGGCCGCGACCAGCGGACCACGCGTGTGGGTGGTCACGCGCAACGCGGCGGCGGTGCTGGACGGCGAGGCGGGCGTGCCGGACGAGGCCGCGTTGCGTGGTGCCGTGCGGGTGATGGCGTTCGAGCGACCGGCAGTGCGAGCGTCCATTGTGGACGTTGACGATCCGGGGGCGCTGGCTCGCGAGCTTGCCGCCGACCTGCCGGACGACGAGGTGGCGTGGCGGGACGGTGTCCGTTACGTCGCCCGCCTGCGGCCGGTCGACCTGCCCGAGGACTTCACCGTCGCGCCCGGCGCGTACGTGATCACCGGCGGGTTGGGTGCGCTGGGGCTGGTCACGGCGCGGTGGCTGGCGGATCGGGGTGCGACCAGGGTCGTGCTGTGCGGGCGGACGGCGCGAGCGGTTCCCGGGCTCGCGGCCGAGGTGGTCGTGGTGACCGGGGACATCGCCGAGCCGGGGACCGCGCGGCGGGCAGTCGAGGCGGCGGTGCGGGACGGGGTGCCGTTGCGGGGTGTCGTGCACGCGGCGGGGGTGCTGGTGGACGAGCCGCTCGACCGGTTGACCCGTGATGGTGTGGCGGCCGTGCTGCGGCCGAAGATCGGCGGGGCGTTGGCGTTGGCGGAGGCGACGCGCGGGCACCGGTTTGACTGGTGCGTGATGTTCTCGTCGGCGGCGGGGCTGGTCGGGTCGCCGGGGCAGGCCGCCTACGCCACCGCCAACGCGTGGCTGGACGCGTTCGCCGCGCGGCTGCGGGCCGACGGGGTGCCGGCGGCGACCGTCCAGTACGGGGCGTGGAGCGGGGTCGGGCGGGCGAAGGACGTGGTGAACCCGTTGCTGCGGCCGTTGTCGCCGGCGGAGGGGGTGCGGGCGCTGGAGGCGGTGCTCGGGTCGGGGCGGCGGGCGACCGGGGTGGTGCGGTTCGACCGGGGCGCGGTGGTGGAGCTGTTCCCGGAGTTGGGGCGGCGGCCGTTCTTCTCCGGGTTCCTGGCGGTGGCGGAAGGGCCGGCGGAGGACCGGTTGGCGGCGGTGGTCGCGCGGGTGCTGGGGTGCGACGAGGTGGACCCGGCGGTGCCGCTGACCTCGCTCGGGCTGGACTCGCTGATGGCCATGCGGCTGCGCAACGCGGTGGAGCACGACCTGGGGGTGACGCTGCCGATCCCGCTGCTGCTCAAGGGCGCGAGCCTGGACGATCTGGTGGCGGGCGCGGCCTCCGGCCCCCGACACCATTCTCCCACGGGGGACCGACAAAACGGCGGGACCGGCGGCGACCGACGACGCGGTGGGGCCGGCGGTGGCCTGCGGAGCGGTGGGGCCGGCGGTGGCCTGCGGAGCGGTGGGGTGGTGGGGCCGCGGGATCCGGTGGAGCGGTGGTTGGGTGGGTTGTGCGCGCGGGTCGGGGTGGTGGGCGGGGTGCACGACGTCATTCCCGAGGGGGTGCGGGACGAGCTGCTGGCGCTGATGCGTGAGCGGGTTCCCGTTGATGACGGCGTCTTCCTCGTGCCGACCGTGGAGGGGGTTGCGGAGAGGGTGCGGGAGGCGTTCGAGGTCGCTGGTGGGACGGTTCGGGTGTTGCGGGAAGGCGTTGGGGCGCCGGTGCACCTGTTCCACCCCGCCGGTGGGCCTACCAGCGTGTACCAGCCGCTGGTCGAACTGCTGGGTGACCGCACCTGCTACGGGTACGAGCGGTTGGACGACGTGGCGGACATCCCGGGGAAGGCGCGGCGGTACGTCGAGTTGGTCAAGTCCGTCCAGGCCGACGGGCCCTACGTCCTTGGTGGGTGGTCGTTCGGCGGGTGTCTGGCGCATGAGGTGGCGTGTCAGCTCTTGGACGCCGGTGACGTGGTCGAGGTCGTGGTCATGATCGACACCGTGCGGCCCCTGCCGGCGCCCGAAGTGTCACCGGAAGAGCTGGTGCGGCATCGGTTCGAGCGGTTCGTGGGGCACATCCGCGACACCTACGGGGCCGATGTCGAGTTGCCGTGGGCGGAGCTGGCCGGGTTGGACGACGTCGGGCAGGTCGACGCCGTGCTGGCCGCGATGGTGGCCGCCGAGGTCGGCATCTCCGCCGGGGCCCTGCGGCACCAGAAGACGTCCTACCTCGACGCCCGCGCGGCCGAGCGGTACTCGCCCCGGCACTTCCCCGGCCGGGTGGTGTTCTACCGGGCCTGTGAACGGGAGACGCTGACCACCGTCCTGGACCCCCGCTACCTGCGCCGCCAGGAGGACGACGACCTGGGCTGGGCGGACGCGTGCGGGGAGCTGGAAGTGGTGCCGGTGCCCGGTGACCACCTGTCGATGGTGGACCTCCCCCACGTCACCGTGCTGGCCGAGCACCTGGCCAAGGTCCTGGGGCCCTAGGGTTCCCCGGCGCGCGGGGTGAGGGCTGGTCCCCCCGCGCGCCGGGGACGATCACAGGGCGTTGGTGAACAGCAGGCGGTTGACCGTGCCGCCCGTGGTGCCGCCGCTGACCACGTTCGGCGTGGCGGTGCTGTTGATCCAGTTGTGCACGGTCGCCGACGACGCGTCACCGTAACGCGCCTTGTAGAGGGCCGCGACGCCCGCGACGTGCGGGGTGGCCATCGACGTGCCGGACTTCGCGCCGCTGCCGCCGGTGTTCAGCGTCGAGACGATCGAGCCGCCGGGGGCGTAGAGGTCGACGCACGCGCCCGTGCTGGAGAACGACGACCGGGCGTCGGTCCGCTCCGAGGACGCCACCACCGACGCCGTCTCGACCTTGCGCGGCAGGCGGTCGCACGAGTTCGCGCCGGTGTTGCCCGCCGAGGTGGCCAGGAAGACGCCGGAGGAGATCATGTTGCGGATCGCGGTCTCCAGGCTCGCGGTGGCCGGGTAGTTCCACGACGTGTTGGCCACGGCCGGCTTCTGGGCGTTCGCGGTCACCCAGTTGATCGCCGCGATGGCCGCGGAGGTGGTGGTGCTGCCGGAGCAGTTCATCATCTTCACGCCGTGCAGCCGGACGCCCTTGGCCACGCCGTAGGTGTTCGACCCGACCGTGCCCGCCACGTGCGTGCCGTGGCCCTGGCAGTCGGTGTTGTTGGTGTCGATGGCGTTGTAGTCGAACGTGGCCCGGCCGCCGAAGTCCGGGTGGCCGGGGGTGATGCCGGTGTCGATGATGTAGGCGTGCACGCCGGAACCGTTGACGTTCCAGGTGTAGCTGTTGGACAGCGGCAGGTTGCGCTGGTCGATGCGGTCGATGCCCCACGACGGCGGGTTGGTCTGGGTGGCGTCGAGCGCGTCGGTGACCACCATGTCCTGCTCGATCAGCTTGACCGACGGGTCGCGGCTGAGCTTGCGCAGCTGGCCCGGGGTGAGCTTGGCGGCGAACCCGGTGAACGCGGAGTCGTACACGTGGGTCGGGGTGACGCCGGCCGCCGCGGCCGCGGCGGTGAGGCCGCGGGCGGAGCGGTCGACGGTGACGATGTAGCTGTCCTTGATCGGCGTGGCCGTCGCGGTCGCGGCGGCGGTGACGATCCGCGCCTGGTGCGGCTCGGCGTTCGCGAGACCGGTCGCCATGGTGGCGGCGGTCGCGGCGGAGGCGAGGACGGCGAGTGTTCTGATGGCAGGGCGCACTGATCGGCTCCTCGGGTCACCCGCGGACGCGTGCGCTCCGCCGCAGGGTTGACGGAGCGGACTTTCACTCGTCCGGGGTTCAACCCAGCAGCCTGATCAGCGTCTCACCGCCGGTCAACGGTCATCCACTGAATAGCCGCCGCCACGCTCACGCTGAGTGGACATAACCGGCAACTGGTGAGGACCGGACCCGTCTTGTGGCCGCCTGGGAGCCGCCAGGCGGGTCATGGCGACGCCGGCGAGGACTACCGCCATCCCGACGACGATCCGGACCGTCAGCGGCTCGCCCAGCACGATCGCGCCCAGCGCCACGGACACCACCGGCAACAGGTAGCCGACCGTCGCGGCGGCCGTCGGACCCTCGTCCTCGATGATCCGGTAGTTCAGGACGAAGGTCGCCCCGGTGCCGAAGATCCCGAGCACGACCACCGCCACGACCGCGGTCACGTTGGGGTGCGCCGGACCCGAGGTGGGCAGGGCGAGCGCGCTCCACGCCGTCGCCGCGGTCAACTGGGCGGCGGAGATCGCCATCGGGCCGCCCTTGCCGACCAGGTGGCGGCCCATGTAGGTGAAGGCGACGGCGTAGCTGGCCGCCGCGCCGAGCAGCGCCAGCGCGCCCAGGCTCATCAGGCCGTTCCGCTGCCACGGCGCGAAGATCAGCACCACGCCGGCGAAGCCCAGCGCCAACCCGGTCAACCGGACCGGCCGCAGGTCCCGGTCCAGGCCGAACGCGAGGCCGATGAGCAGCGACCACAGCGGGGTCGTCGCGTTGATCACGCCCGCGACCCCGGAGTCCACGCTCTGCTGCCCGATCGCGAACAACGCGAACGGCAGGGCGTTGCAGAACAGCGCCGCCACGGCGAGGTGCCCCCACGTGCGCGGCGAGCGCGGCAGCCGCTGACCGCCCGCGCGGGCGAGCACGAGCAGCACCGCCGCGCCCAGCGCGCAGCGGATCACGGTGAGCTGGACGGGCGTCAGGCCGGTGAGGGCCAGTTCGATCCACAGGAAGCAGGACCCCCACAGCAGGGCCAGGACGCCCGTCCGCAACACCGATCGACTCGTCATGCCTTCAAGGTGCCCCACGGCACCCATCAGAAAAAGTGAAGGCTTCTTGAGTCGCGTTAAGCGCTACTTCACGGTCGCGTGTGGACCCACAGCGCCTCCACACCGTGCACGATGGACGCCGTGCGGAACGGCGGTCGCTCGGCGGCCATCCGCAGGTGCGGGAACCGCCGCAGCAACGCCGGGTACGCGGCCCGCAGCTCCATCCGCGCCAGCTCCGCCCCGACGCAGCGGTGCGCGCCGTAGCCGAACGCCAGGTGCTGCGACACCTTCCGCGCCGAGTCGAAGTCGAGCTTGTCCAGGCCCTCGCGGTTGGCCGCGGCCAGCGACACCACCACGACGTCACCCTCCTGGATCGGCGTGTCCGCGATGACCATGTCGTGCTTGGCGAAGCGCGGGAACGCCACCTGCACCACCGTCAGGTGCCGCAGCAGCTCCTCCACCACCGGGCCCACGGCCGCGTCGTCGTCGGCCATCCGCGCCCGCGCCTCCGGGTCGCTCATCAGCACGATCGCGCCCAGCGCCAGCATGCTCGCGGTGGTGTCGAACCCGCCGGTGAGCACGCCGTCGGCCAGGCCCGCCAGCTCCTCGTCGCTGACCTCGTCCCCGTGCTCGCGGATGATCATGCCGATCAGCCCGTCACCCGGGTTCCTCCGCTCCCGCCGGACGATCTGCTCCATGTACTTCAGCGACTCGGAGATCGCCCCGAGCGCCTGCGTCGCACCCCCGAACAGGTCGAACCGCGCCGCCGCCAACTCCTGGAACCGCGCCCGGTCCTCGTACGGAACGCCCAGCAGCTCGCAGATCGTCAGCGACGGGATGGGCAGCGCGAACTCCTGCACCAGGTCCACCGGCCCCTCGGCGGCCTCCATCGCGTCCAGCCGCTCGGTCACGATCTCGTCGATGCGCGGCACCAGCCGCGCCAGCCGGCGCATCGTGAACTCGGGCGTGAGCAGCTTGCGCAGCCGCGTGTGGTCCGGCGGGTCGGCGAACCCGAGACCACCCGGGGTCTGCTCGACCCGCCCCACCGCCGCACCCAGCCGCGCGTAGTCGTTGCTGAACGCGTCTGTGTCGGAAAGCACCTTTTTCGCCTCGTCCTGGCCCGTGACCAACCACACCCGGACGCCGAACGGCACCGGGAGCCGGTGGATCGGGCCGGACTCGCGCATCCGCTCCAACTCGGGCACGGGAACCACCCCGTCGCGCTTCAACGGCACCAGCGCCCGGTCCGGGAGCAGCGACAACGCGCGTGAACCGATCCTCCCCATGACCCAACGCGTGATCGAACGCCGTGCGACCCACGCCACAAGGCCGTCGCGCACCGACGCCAGAGTCGCCATCCCACACCCCTCTTCCCCAGGATTGATCGACCGACGGTAACGGTTGCAGAGGGTGAGGAGCATCGCGCTACAGGCGGATTGACACGCTGTGTCGTCTGACAGACGATCTGCAATCGCGCATGTGCGGGGGAAGCCGGTCGAAGTCCGGCGCTGACCCGCAACGGTAGGTCCACCCGGACGAGCCCGAACGCCTGCCATGCGCGCAACGCTCCAGACACCCGTCGAGGTCAGCGGGTCGGAGCCTGGGGGTCGTCTCACGGCTGTCCGGGGTCCGCTCACGTCCACCCCCGGAAAGGTCGCACCATGTCGATCAGACGGACCGCCGCCGTCGCCGCCGCCGCGCTGTCGGTGTTCGCGGCCACCCCCGCTTACGCCGAACAGGTCACGACCTCACCCGCCGGGGCCGGCGCGGGCTGGCTGGCCCGCCAACTGGTCGACGGCGAGCGGTTCGAGGTCGACTACGGCGGCAAGCTCTACCCCGACCACGGCGGCACGATCGACGCGGTGCTGGCGTTCGCCGCCGCTGGCGTCGCCGAGGACAACGCGCTCAAGGCGACCGCGTGGCTGGCCAAGCCCGCGGTGCTGCCCGGCTACCTCGGCGACCCCAAGGACACCTCCTACGCCGGCGCCTACGCCAAGCTGGCCCTGACGGCGCAGGTCCGGGGCGAGGACCCGACCGCGTTCGGCGGCGTGGACCTGATCGCCGGGCTGAACTCGCTGCTCACGCCGTCGGGCCGGTTCTCCGACAAGTCGCCCTACCCCGGCGACTACAGCAACGGCTTCAGCCAGTCCTTCGCCGTCCTCGCGCTGGAGCGGCACGGCACCGCGCCCGAGGCCGCCGTGGACTACCTGGCGAAGAGCGCCTGCCCCGGCGGCGGGTTCCCGCTGGAGCTGGCGGCGGCCACGTGCGTGCCGCAGGTGGACGCGACCGCGATGGCCGTCCAAGCCCTCCTCGCCGTCAACCCGGCCGAGCGGGCCGCCGCCGACCCGACCGAGGACGCCGCCGACCCGGCCAAGGACGCCGCCAACCCGGCCGAGGACGCCGCCGACCCGGCCAAGGAGGCCACCGACCCGGCCAAGGTCGCCGCCGCCGGCGTGAAGTGGCTGGTCGAGCAGCAGCAGGCCGACGGCGGGTTCATCGACGTGCTGCAAAAGGGTGAGGCGGGCACCACGACCAACGCCAACACCACCGGCCTGGCCGCGCAGGCGCTGCGCGTGGCGGGCTCGACGGCCGCCGCGGACAAGGCGGTCGCCTACCTCAGGGCGCTCCAGGTCGGCTGCGGCGACGCCAACACGGGCGCGATCGCCTACGACGCCAAGGGCTTCTCCCCCGCCAACGCCAACCGCGCCACCGCGCAGGCCGTGCTGGGCCTGGTGGGCACCGGTTTCGCCACCCTGACCTCGGCGCGGGCGAAGGCCGCCGCGCCCGTGCTCGACTGCACCGCCCCGGCCACGGAGGTCGCGACCCCGCCCGCGCCGGCCGGCCCGCAGGCGCAGCAGCCCGAGGTGCTGGCCCGCACCGGTGTGCCGGTCACGCCCGCGCTGTGGCTGGGCACGCTGCTCGTCGTCGCCGGCGCGCTGGCCCTGGTGCTGGGCCGCCGCCGCGTCGCCCCTGTCCGCCGATGAGGCTGCCACTCGCGCCGCCGGTGGTCCCCCGGTGGTCCGCGCCGCTGGTGGCGCTGGGGTTGGTGCTGCTCGGCGCGCCCGTCCCGGCGTCGGCGGCGGGGTGTTCCGGGGTGACCGTGGTCGTGGACTTCGGGTCGTTGGGCGGCGGTGTGCGGACCGGCTGCGCTCCGGGCGACCCGGCCAGCGGGTTGGCGGCGTTGGGCGGGGCGGGGTTCGCCTTCGACCTGGCCAGCCGGCAGCCCGGGTTCGTGTGCCGGATCAACGGGGCTCCCGAGAGTGACCAGTGCGCGAACGCCGCGCCGAACACGGCCTACTGGTCCTATTGGCACGGCACGCCCGGCGGGTCGTGGAGCTACAGCAGCGCCGGCGCGTCGGGTTACGACCCCGCGCCCGGCAGTGTCGAGGGGTGGGCCTTCGGCGCGGGCGGACAGCCCGGCACCGCCCCACCCGCCCCCGCTCCCCAGCCACAACCTCAACCACAGCCACAGCCACAACCGCAGCCGCAGCCACAGCCGCCGGGCCAGCCCGCGCCGAACCAGCCGGGGGCCGGGCAGCCGACCGGGCAACCGAGCGCCGGGCAGCCCGCACCGACGAGCAGCGACGCCGCGGCGGGCCAGACCACCGCGACCGGTCCGACCCCCGCCACCTCCGCGAGCGAGACCGGGCGGCCGACCAGCCCCGGCGCGGCGTCGGCGAGCGTGGTGCCGACAGCCGGGCAGTCGTCGGAGGGCGGTGGCGTGCCGGTCGGGTTGATCCTCGGCGTCGGCGTGATGGCCGCGTTGGGCGCGGCCGGTTGGTGGGTCGCCCGGCGGCGGGCCGAGTCGGCCGGCGGCAGCGGTTCGTGAGTGGGGCGGTGCACCCCGGCGCGTGGTGGCTGTGGGCGTTGGGGTTGGCGGTCGTCGCGAGCCGGGCCACCAACCCCGTCGTGCTGGGCCTGGTCGTCGCGGTCGCCGGGTTCGTCGCCGTCACCTGCCGCCAGGACAGCCCGTGGGCGGACTCCTACGGCGTGTTCTTCAAGTTCGGGCTCGCCGTGCTGGGCGTCCGGGTGCTGTTCCACGTCGTGCTGGGCGGGGTGGACGGGCCGACCGTCCTGCTGGACCTGCCCGAGGTGCCGCTGCCGGACTGGGCGCGCGGCATCCGGCTCGGCGGACCGCTGACCGCCGAAGGCCTGGTGTTCGCGCTGTGCCAGGGCCTGCAACTGGCCACCCTGCTGTGCTGTGTGGGCGCGGCCAACGCCCTGGCAAACGCCAAGCGGCTGCTGCGG
The DNA here is from genome assembly GCF_039521145.1 of Saccharothrix mutabilis subsp. mutabilis. Taxonomy (NCBI): domain Bacteria; kingdom Bacillati; phylum Actinomycetota; class Actinomycetes; order Pseudonocardiales; family Pseudonocardiaceae; genus Saccharothrix; species Saccharothrix mutabilis. The sequence goes on along the minus strand of NZ_BAAABU010000003.1, from coordinate 464,285 downwards.
TCGCTGCCCGCCGCGCTCTACGAGGTCAGCGTGGCGGTCGTGGTGGCGATGACCGTCGCGCCGCAGCTGGTCGCCAGCGCCCGGTCGGTGCGGCGGGCGCGGGCGTTGCGCGGTGACGTCGTGCGCGGTGTGCGGGCGGTGAAGCTGCTGCTGGCGCCGGTGCTGGAGGACGCGTTCGAGCGGTCCCTGGTGCTGGCGGCGGCGATGGACTCGCGCGGTTACGGCCGCAACGCGGGCCTGCCCACCCGGACCCGGGTGCTGACCGGGTTCCTGGTGCTGGGCGGCCTGCTCGGGCTGTGCGTCGGCGCGTACGCGCTGCTGGACAACGGCACCGCGGGCTTCTCGATGCTCGCGGTGGGCGCGGCGCTGGCGGCGGCCGGGCTGTGGACGGGGTCGCGGCGGGTGCGCCGCAGCCGGTACCGGCCCGACACGTGGGGGCGGCGGGAGGCGCTGGTCGTCGCGTCCGGCCTGGTCGCGGCGGTGACGGCGGTCCTGGGGCCGGACCTGGTCATGCCGACCGTCCCGCTGACCGCGCCCGACCTGCCGCCGCTGCCCGCGCTGGGACTGCTGTGCGCGCTCGCGCCCGTGCTGATCGCCGATCGGAAGAAGCCATGATCCGGTTCGAGGACGTCACCTTCACCTACCCCGGCACCCCCGCCCCGGCGCTGTCCGGAGTGGACCTGGAGGTGCCCGAGGGCGAGCTGTGCCTGGTCGTGGGCCGGACCGGCGCGGGCAAGTCCACCCTGCTGCGCGCGGTCAACGGCCTGGTCCCCCACTTCACCGGCGGCGTCCTGCGCGGCCGGGTCCTGGTCGACGGCCGCGACACCCGCACCCACCCGCCCCGCGACCTCGCCGACGTGGTGGGCCTGGTCGGGCAGGACCCGCAGGCCGGGTTCGTCACCGACTCGGTCGAGGAGGAGCTGGCGTACTCGATGGAGTCGCTCGGCCTGCCCAACCCGGTGATGCGCAAGCGCGTCGAGGAGACCCTGGACCTGCTCGGCCTGGCCGACCTGCGCCACCGGCCGCTGACCACGCTGTCCGGCGGCCAGCAACAGCGGGTCGCGGTCGGCGCGGCCCTCACCGCCCACCCGCGCGTGCTGGTGCTGGACGAACCCACCTCCGCGCTGGACCCGGGCGCGGCGGAGGACGTCCTGGCCGCCCTGCACCGGCTGGTGCACGACCTGGGCATGACCGTGCTGATCGCCGAACACCGCCTGGAACGGGTGGCCCAGTACGCCGACCGCGTGGTGTGGCTGTCGTCGGACGGCACCGTCGTCGCGGGCGACCCCGGCCCGGTGCTGGCCGCCGCGCCGGTCGCGCCACCCGTGGTGCGGTTGGGGCAGTTGGCCGGGTGGGACCCGGTGCCGGTGTCCATCCGCGACGCGCGGCGGCGGGCCGGTGACCTGCGGTCCTCGCTCGGCGCGCCGCCCCCGGCGCAGCCGGTGACGGGGTCGCCGGTGGTGCGGGCGGCGGACGTCCGGGTGCGGTACGGGCCGGTCGAGGCGGTCCGGGGCGTGTCGCTCGCGGTCGGCGCGGGCGAGCGGGTGGCGTTGATGGGGCGCAACGGGTCGGGCAAGTCCAGCCTGTTGTGGGCGGTGCAGGGCACCGGCAAGCGGTCCGGCGGCGAGGTGCTCGTGGAGGGCGTGGACCCGGCGTCGCTCAAGCCCGCGCCGCGCCGCCGCGCGGTCGGGTTGGTGCCCCAGCAACCCGGTGACCTGCTGTACCTGCACACCGTCGGTGCGGAGTGCGGGCAGGCCGACCGCGAGTCCGCGAAACCGGCGGGCACGTGCCGCGCGCTGCTGGACCGGCTGGCGCCGGGCATCCCGGACGACCGGCACCCGCGGGACCTGTCCGAAGGCCAGCGGTTGGCGCTGGTGCTCGCGGTGGCGCTGACCCCGTCGCCGCGGGTGGTGCTGCTGGACGAGCCCACGCGCGGGTTGGACTACCCGGCGAAGACGAAGCTGGCCGAGGCGCTGGGCGAACTGGCCGCCGCCGGGCACGCGGTGGTGCTGGCCACCCACGACGTCGAGTTCGTGGCCGAGTACGCGACCCGCGTGGTGGTGCTGGCCGACGGCGAGGTCGTGGCCGACGGGCCGACCGGCGAGATGGTGACGGCGTCGCCGACGTTCTCGCCGCAGGTGGCGAAGGTGCTCGCGCCCGAGCCGTGGCTGACCGTCGCCGAGGTCGCGCGGGCGTTGGCGGCCCGGTGAGCGTCCCGGTTCGCGCGCGGGCGGCCGTCGCCCTGGCCGGGTCGGCGGTGATGGGCGTGGTCGCCTTCTGCTGGCCGTTGTTCGTCACGGCCGGGGCCGGCGGCGTGCGGTCCCCGTGGATCTTCGCCCTGCTGTTGCCGCTGGTGCTGGCGGTGGCGCTGGCCGAGATCAGCTCCGGCGGGATGGACGCGAAGGCCGTGGCGGTGCTGGGCGTGCTGTCGGCGCTGGGCGCGGCGATCCGGCCGCTGGGCGCGGGGACCGCCGGGATCGAGACGGTGTTCTTCCTGCTCGTGCTGGGTGGGCGGGTGTTCGGGCCGGGGTTCGGGTTCGTGCTGGGCAACACGATGTTGTTCGCGTCGGCGTTGCTCACCGGAGGCATCGGGCCGTGGCTGCCTTACCAGATGTTGGCGTCGTCGTGGGTCGCCCTGGGGGCTGGTCTGCTGCCTCCGCTCCGGGGACGAGGCGAGTTGACGATGCTGGCGGTCTACAGCGCGCTGGCGTCGCTGGTGTACGGGCTGCTGCTGAACCTGTCGTTCTGGCCGTTCGCGTTGAGCGCCGAGAGCACGAGCCTGTCGTACGTGCCGGGCGCGCCGCTGGTGGACAACCTGGTGCGGCTGGCCGGGTTCAGCGTGGCGACGTCGTTGGGGTGGGACATCGGGCGGGCGGTGACGACGGTGGTCCTGGTGTTGATCACCGGTCCGGTGCTGCTGCGGACGTTGCGCCGAGCGGCCAGGAAGGCCGCGTTCACCTGATCCCCGGTCAGGGCTTGGGCAGGGCGGCGGCGGTCTCGGCCAGGGCGTCGAGGACCTCCGCCGGCAGGTGACCGGTCGCGGCCTCCGCCTCGGCCACGGTGACCACCGTGCGGTCCTGGTCGGAGCCGTAGTTGTGGCCGTGGAAGGTCGTCGCGGGCAGGCCCAGGAGGGACGCGGGCAAGGGCGTGACGTCGCCGGTGGCGTGCTTGTCCATCAGGCGCTTGAACCCGCCGGCGTCGCGGGCGGTGGCGAAGCCGACCCAGACCACCGAGATCAGCGCGGTGCCACCGGAGTCGTCCTCGACGGCGATGAGGATACTGTCCATGGACGTGCACCGGTGGCGCAGGAAGTACTCCTGGACCTGCCCGAACGACGAGGCCACGCACTCCGCCCGCTGGAGGGTGGACCGGCGCTTCTCCCGCATCGAGAACCGCCGCCAGGCCGCGTCGGCGTCACCCCGCTTGGCGTCCTTGCGGCCTTCCGCCTTGCGCACCGACACGCTCTGGCCGCCGGTGGCGCCGCCGGTCAGCTCGCCGATGGTGCTCACCCCGGCCCCGCCACCCAGCGCCCCCACCGCCACCACCCCCGCGAGCAGCACGGCCCCCGCGTTGCTCTTGTTCGCCGGGTCGCTGCCGCCTCCGGCCCCGCCGATTCGCCGTCCGTCCGCCACTTGGCCCCCTCCCCTGAGGGGAAAGGTCTAGCAAGCCCCACCGGCGGGTTCTCCCGAAAAGGGCGGACACCTCAGCGGGATTCACGCCACCGGAGGTACTCCTCGACCGTGCGCACGCCGCCGTCCAGCACGGCCTCGTACAGCTCCAGGCTCCGGTACTGCGGGTAGTCCTGCTTGACGCGCAGGATCGCCGCCCGCGTCTCGGCGGTCAGCCGCGCCGGGAACGTGGCCACGTGCCGCAGGTCGGGCTGGCGGTCGGGCTCGTCCACGAACCAGACGTCCAGGTTCCACCCCTGCCCGTACGTCACGCCCAGGTAGAGGCCGTCCGGGTAGTCCGGGTCGGTGTTCCAGTGGCCCGTGTCGTCGCGGATCTGCACGGTCCGCACGTCCGGGTGGTTCGCCAGGGTCGCGCCCAACGACGCCACCGGGGCCATGTCCAGCTTCGGCACCACCACGGTGATGTCGATGTCCCGCCGCACCATCAGGCCGAGCGCCGAGCTGCCCACCCGCACGGGACGGCCCAGCGCGGACAGGGCCGGCACCAGCTCCAGCGCCGCGAGCACGTCCTCCGCCTCGGCCTGCAACTCGTCCTGCCTCGCCAACAGGTCCATCGAAATCCCCCGGATTCAGCGGTGGCGGGCCGCCACCAAGAAGGCCACGCCCAGCACGGACATCACCAACCCGATCGCGTAGGCGCTCCGGTAGCCGAACACCGCCGACAACGCCAACAGCGGACCGGACAGCATGCCGCTGACCTTCATCGTGTTGGTATACAGCGTCGTAGCGTAGCCGGGCCGGTCCGGTGCGATGTCCTGGAAGAAGGAGATGCCCACGCCCATCACCGCGGAGATCACCGCCGCGTGCAGCAGCTGCGCCGCCAGGACCTGCCACGTCGCCGTCGTCATCAGCATGACCGCGTAGTAGGCCAGCGCGACGGCGCCACCGGCCAGGACGATGCGTCGCAGGTCGACGCGCATGCCCAACGCGCCGAGACCGAGCATCAGCGGGATCTCCAACGCCGCGCACAGGCCGAGCACCAGCCCGGCGTCGGACGTCGAACCGCGCAGGACGTCGGCGATGAACAACGGCATCGCGACCACGCCCAGCTGCGACGCCCCCTGCAACAGGGTGAACGCCACGGCCGCGAACGCGATGTCCCGCCGCAACCCGCCCCCGCCGCCGGCCCCGCGGGTCGCCTCGTCCAGGCCCGGCTCGTCCAGCAGGAACGCCGTCACGCCCGCGCCCAGCAGGCAGATCACCGCCGCCACGCCGAACAGGCCGACGAACCCGCTGACGTCGATCAGCAACGCCGCCAGCGGCGGCCCGCCCACCCACGACACCGACATCATGGTGCGCAACGCGCTGATCGCCAACGGCGCACGGGTCGAGCCACTGCGTTCCAGCACCTGCCGGGCATACGCGAACAACTGCGGCATCAGCACCGACGCCACCGACAGCAGGGCGATCGACACCACCAGCAGCAGCCAGTAGTCGCGCACCACCGCGAACAACGCATATCCGGCAGCACCGGCCAGCGACGCGACGACCATGAGGTTGCGCCGCACCGCCCGCGCGTCCGACAGCCGCCCGATGAGCGTGCTGACCACCAGCGACGACATCGCCCCCGACAGCAGGAACGCCCCCGTCGCGAACGGGCTCGCACCCAGCTCCTTCACCAGGAACAACGACAGGAACGGGAACGCCAGCGCGTACCCGACGCCCGTCAGCAGGCTCACCGCCAGCAACGGGACGAACGGCCGACCAGGCTTGATGGGAGCGCTCACATGAGCCATGGCACCCATCATCGCCGCTCACCCGGACGCGGGCGAAACGGATTTCCGACCCGTGGGACGACTTGCGGAGATTACACGGCCGTGGCCGCCAGCACCGCCATGTCCAGCGGCAACGGCCGGATCTCGTCCAGCCGGAAACCGTTGGCCGCCAACAGGTTCCGGTACTCGATGGGCGTGCGCTCGCGGCCGTGGACGTTGTTGACCATCATGTGCACGTCCCACGCCAGCGGGAGTTCCTCCAGGTGGGTCTCGGGCACCGGCCGTTCGACCACCACCAGCCGCGCGCCGGGCGCGGCGGCGGCGCGGATGCCGCCCAGGATGGTCGCGCACCGCTCGTCGTCCCAGTCGTGCAGGATGCGCGACAGCAGGTACACCGCGCCGGCGGGCACCGGGTCCCGGAAGAAGTCGCCCGGCACCAGGGAAACCCGGTCCGCGCAGCCGAACCGGGACAGCACGGCCCGCGCCGGGTCCATGACGTGCGGCCGGTCGAACAGGACGCCGCGCAGGCCCGGCGCGCAGCCCAGCACGTACCCCAGCAGGTGGCCGTCACCGCCGGCGACGTCCACGACGACGCCCTCGGCGGGCAGGTCCAGCGCCGTGGGCACGATCTTGAGGAAGCTCGTCCCGGCCGCCATCGCGCTCTCGAACAGCCGCGCGTCGGCCGGGTGCGCGGCGAAGTGGTCGAACGGGTCGGCCCCGAACACGTGGGTGAACGCCGACTCGCCGGTGCGCACGGTGTGCTCCAGCGCCGAGAACGACCGGTAGAACAGCCCGCCGTACAGCCGCGCCAGGTCCCGCTGCGACCCCTCGACGTCACCGCGCAGCAACGCCCCGGTCTCGGTCAGCACCCACCCGTTCCGGTCCAGCGCGAACACGCCCAGCGCCGCCAGGTAGCGCAGCACGCGCCCGAGGTTGTCCTCCCGCGCGCCGCAGGCCGCCGCCAGGTCGGCGGTCGTGCGCGGCCCGTCGGCCAACAGGTCCGGCACGCCCAGTTCCGCCACCACGGCCAGCGACCGCGTCCGCCACGCGCCGCTCATCAGCCGCAGCAGGTCGCGCCGGGGCTGGTCGGGGCGGCCCAGGTGCCTGCGCAGCAACGATTCCCGGTGACCCGGCACGGTCAGCTCCATGCGCCGCGCGCCCCGCAGGTACAGCACGGTGACGTCCTCGTGCTTGTTGTACCCGCCCCCGTCGGGCGTGAGGCCGGCGTCGGCCAGGTGCTCGTAGACGCCGCGCAGCACCACGTCGTCGTCGGTGGCCGCGCGGAACGCCAGGTGCTCCTCGTCGCCGGGCACGTCCGGGAAGTCCCCGCGCAGCACGAAGACCTCGACCTCGCGCGGTCCCGCGCCGACGACGGCGTGCACGATCCGCACGTCGAGGTCCTCCCGGCCCAGCCGCTGCGCCAACCGGTCGCGCACCACCACGCTGGGCACCGGGTCGCGCGGGCGCACGCCCAGCCGCACCAGGTCCGCCGCGACGGCGTCCGCGTCCGGCGCGACGACCAGCAGCGCGCCGTGCGCGAAGTCCAGGTGGCGGACCAGGTCCAGGCCCGGTAAGACCGCGTCCAGCGCCTCCCGCGTGCCGGTGCGCCCGATGAAGGCGACGGTGTCGGCGACGCGGCGGGCGTCGCGTTCGCACAGACCCGAAAAGGACATGGCGGTACCCTTTCCCCCAGTCGTGAGCCGGTCCCCGTCGCCCAGCCGGGACGGGGACCCGCGGTCGAGCCTACGGCGGATTCAGCCCGCCGTGGCGACCGATTCCGGGTGCTTCTCCACGTCGCACCACCGCACCAGGCCGGCGATGCGCGGCTGCCCGTCGTGCCGCCATTCCAGCCCGGCGCGACTCATCTCGCCCGGCGCGGCGATCCGGCTGGCGCCGAGGCGGGCCAGGTCCTCGGCGGTGCGCCAGAACTCCTCCCCCACCGCGCCCAGACCGACGTTCTGCAGGTGTTTCGCGTACGGGCGCATCAGGTCCACGGCGGTGGCCACGTCCGGGACCGCGACGATCCGCGCGACCCGGTTGCCCGCGCCGCTGAGCGGCAGCAGGGTGTCGTCCAGCACGACCGTCCACTCCAGACCGTCCGCCGCCCACACCTCGCCGGTCGCCGAACTCGCCGCCCGCCACTCGGCGACGATCCGGCGGTGCTGCAACACGGTCGCGTCCTGGTCGCCGACCGTCCCGGGTGGACAGTCGGCGGCGGCGCGGCGCATTGCGTCGGCGACGTGCTCGGCCACCGCCCGCGCGTGCCGCCGATCCACCAGGTACACCTGGGGCGACAGGCAGGCGTGCTGGTCGAAGTCGCTGCAGTCGGCGGCGATCCGGCGCGCGACCTCGGCGGGGCCGTGCAGGCGGGAGTAGGCGTCGCTGACGATGCCGAAGGACAGCTTGTGGCCGTGCTCCTCGTAGACCTGGTGGGGCGCGACCCTGGCGCGGATGGCCGCGCACGCCTGGTCGCTGCCGTAGGCGACGACGGCGTCGGCCTGTGCCAGCGCGGCGGACAGCGTGGTGTCGTCGTCGCGGCTCCAGTAGGTGGCCAGGACGGCGTCGGCCAGCACGGGCTCGACCTCGTGCAGGGAGCGCAGGAACGCGGCGGTGAAGTTGGGCTCCTTGGCCGGGATCTTGGCGATCAGGGCGGACTTGACCAGCAGCGCCCGCACCAGCGACCGCGCGGGCAGGCCGGGGACGTTGCCGGAGAACACCGCGACCGTCACGCGCGGCCCGATCGCCCGCGTGCCGCCGCGGAAGCCGTCGAGGACCTCCGGGTCGCCGAGTTCGCGTTCCAGGGCGGCGAGCAGGGAGCCGGCGCGCAGGTTGCCCAGTTCGGCGTCCAGGGCGCGGTCGACGGTCTCCTCGGACATGCCGGTCACCCCGGCGGCGTCGGCGACCACCCGGCGGCGGTGCGGGAAGTCGCGTTCGGCCCACCGCTCGGCGACCGCGTCGACGGCCGCCACGATCCGCCGCACGGGCAGTTCGCGCAGCCGTTCGTGGGCGCGCCGCAGGCTCTCCCCGGCGACCGCCCAGTCCACCGGTCGCGAGCCGGGCCACTCGTCCTCGCCGGAGGACAGGGTGAAGGTCTCGGTTTCCCCCATGCCGTCGGGGATCCAGGACACCGCCACGTCAGCGCCCTCCGGTCAGCTCGTCCAGCGAGAGGGAGCAGCCCCGGCTGGTGCTGCCGGCGATGCGGCCGGCGATCGCGACGCCGTCGCGGTGGGCGATGCCCAGGTCGCCGGTGAGCAGGACGTGCGGCCGGTCGAGCAGGCAGAGGTCGGTGATCTCCAGCAGGCCCGGGCCTTCGGCGACGTGCTCGCGGGTGCGCGGGTCGCGGACGCGGGGGCCGCCGAAGTGCTGCCACGCCTTGGGCCGTTCCCCCAGCGGCCCCACCGGTTCGTCGGTGGCGTCGTAGTGCTGGTTGGCCAGCTCGGTCATGCCGAAGATGTTGCCGAACCGCTCGACGCCGAACACGCGGCGCACGGCGTCGCGCAGGTCGTCCACCCGCATCACGCGGGAGCGGCCCTTGAACCCGCCGCCGTCGAACATGCGCGAGCCGGGCGGTAACTCCCAGCGCCGGCCCTCGGCCTCCAGCCGGTCGCAGATGTTGACGTAGGCGAAGCTCGCGCCGACCATCACCACCGGCACATCGTCGGCGACGGCGCGGTCCAGCGCGCGGGCGAGCAGCTCGTAGTCCACACCGTCCGCGCCGATGACGGAGGCGCTGTAGTCCGGGTCGCCGCACTCCTCGCGGATGCGGGCCATGTCGAACGCGATCGCCATGTCCGGCGCGGCCCGCTCGCTGGGCGCGAACACCACCACGGCGGGCTTCACCGGGTCCGGGACGAGGCTGCGGCGGGCGTGGGCCCGCACGGCGATCCCCTTGAGCGCCAAGCCGAGTTCGGTGTAGCGGACGCGCCCGCGCACGGCGCCGGTGGTGCCGCTGGTGCGGAACTCGCGCACGGCGGGCTCGTCGGGGAACAGGTGCGGCCCGCCGTCCTTGTAGGCGTCGGCGGGGATGCCGACCCCGGTGCCGACCTGCTTCCAGTACCGCGCGACCTCCGGCGAGTTGGCCACCGCCAGCTCGACGAGCTGGTCGTGCAACGCCTCCGGGTCGCCCTGCCGGTCGGTCGCCAGCAGCGCCAGCCGTTCGAACAGCCGGTGGACGTGCGGGTCGTCGTGGGCAACGGTCATCGATGCGCCTCCAGGCTCGGTCATGGCACCCCGACGTGGAAAGTCGGGTGGAAGGTGTGACACATCCCCAGGTCGGGTGCTCCCTTGCACCCGCTGTGCCATCCCGGCCGGGCAGCGACTCGGGCACGCTAGCAACGTGAGCGGTCGTCCAACAAGGAACGTCGCCTGATCGCACTACCCCGGTTTCGGCGGGGATCGCTCACGCGGAACTGGTGATGACGGCGAACCGCGCGCCGAACGGGTCGGCCAGCCAGGCCGTCCGACCCACGCCCTCGTGATCCGTGGCGGGCATGACGACCGTGCCGCCTTCCGCCGCGGACTTCGCCACCGCGGCGTCGGTGTCGGCGACCTCGATGTAGGGCAGCCAGTGCGGGTGGTGTCCGGGTCGCAGCGGCGCGACGCCGCCGAAGGAGGCGTCCTCGTCGCCGCCGGCCGGGGTGAAGACGGTGTACCGGCCCTCGGCCACGGGCAGGTCGGTGGCGTCCCAGCCCAGGACCGCGCGGTAGAACGCGCGGGCGGTGTCCGGTTCGGGGCTGTGCAGCTCGGTCCAGGCCAGCGAGCCGGGTTCGGTGACCAGTTCCAGGCCGGGGTTCTCGCCGGGTTGGAACGCGGCGAACTCCGCGCCGGCGGGGTCGGTCAGCTGCACCAGCCGCCCGCCGCCGGGGACGTCGACCGGTTCCAGCCGGACCCGCCCGCCGGCTTCCCGGGCGGCGCGGGCGGTGCTGTCCACGTCGGGCGAGTGGAAGTAGATGGTCCAGGCCGAGGACGCGCCGTCGTCCAGCGTCCCGACCGCGCCGACGGTCTTGTTCCCGTGCAGGAACAGGGCGTACTCGCCACCGGGCGCGAAGCCGCGGGCCTCCCAGCCGAACACCGCGGTGTAGAAGGCGGCGGTGCGCTCGATGTCGGGGCTGCCGACGTCGAGCCAGTTGGGCGTGCCGGGCGTGGCGTTGGTGGTGAGCACGGTGCACCTGCCGGGGTGGTGTGGTGTCCGGGGCGGCACCACGCTAGCGCCGCCGGCGGGGACGGGCATCCGGAAGCACCCTTCCCGCGGCCGTCGCCGCCGGGGCACGCGGCGGCACCAGCGCCCGGATCGGAGTTGTGGTCACACGTCACCCACCACTACGCCAAGCGGGTGTTTTCACCGGTTGATCCCGCTCGGTGGGGTGAACACGCAGCGTTGTCGGAACATTCGACGCCGACCGGTTCCGCACGCGCGACCGGGAGCAATTGTGGGAGCGCTCCCAACGCATTCGGTGACAATTCCGCGCGAAGTGGAGTCGAGAATCGCCCACCTGGCAGAACCCGAGGTCTCCGCACTTTTGCGGCCCCTGTGGGTGGTCCGGCCATTCCTACCATAACGATGTCACCGGTCGGGCTAACGCGGCCCCGCACAACGCGATATTCGCGCTATGGGGAGTGATTCCACGCCGGCAGTACGAGTCGCACCCCATGCCCACTGGATGCAAACCACCAGCCACCTGGAGTGCCGGATGAACAGCCGAGTGGTCGAACTCGAATCCGTCCTGTCGCGCGCCACGCCCGACCGTCGCCAGGCCCAGCACCTGGCGGTCGAACTGGCCGACACCCTCGACGCCACCACCGCCAGGCGGCACCTCGACCGCCTGCTGCGCTGCGTGACCGCGTTGACCCGGATCGGTTCGGCCGAGGCGGGCGAGGAACTCCTGGACGCGATGCTCGACCTGGTCGAGCCGGGCAGCGACGAAGCCTCGAAGGTGCGCGACCAGCGCGCCTTGGTCGCGGTCGCGCGCCGGACCGACACCGCCGGACCCGCCGTCCCGATCCCCCACCCCGCTCACCCCCGAACCACCCCACCGACGCCGCACACGCCCAGCCCCCGCCGCCCCGACTCCCCCACCCACACCGCCACCGCGCCGCACACCACCACGCCGCACACCACCACGCCGCACACCACCACGCCGCACACCACCACGCCGCACGCCACCGCGCGCCCGACGGCACCGGCCCGGCTCAGCCACGAAACGACCGCCCGCCACCACGACCCGGCCGCCGGCGGCACCGCGCAGCCCTACCGCCGCGCCACGGACGGCCCGGCCCAGCCGCACGACCGCGCAGCCGCGCAGCCCTACCAGCGCACGCCCGCCACCGCCCAGCCGCACGACCGCGCAGCCGACGCCACCCCGCTGACGCGGGCCGCGCAGCCGCACGACCGCACGACAGGCGCCGCCTCGCCGGCGCGGGCCGCCCAGCCGCACCCCCGCACCACCAACGGCCGGCCGGTCGAGCGCGCCACGCACCCCTACGGCCACGCCGCCGCCCGCCAGCACCTCCCCCACGGCACCGCCGGCCTGGCGGCCATCGGCGTCGTGCCCTCCTCCGGCACCCCCGACCTCCTCGCCACCCCCGCCGGCGCGCTGCCCGTCCTGGAAGCGGAGCTGCGGCGGGCCACCGCCGCGTTCGGCGCGGACGACCAGCGCACGATCGCCGCGCTGGTGAACCTGATGTCCTCGCGCTTCCAGGACGCCCGCGACCGGGGCAGCGCGGACGAGGCCCAGACCGCCGTGGACGACCTGCGCGAAGCCTGCGACCGGGCGATCACCGCCCTGGGCCCGCACCACCCGAAGGCCCTGGTCGCCCGCTCCAACCTGGCCTCGGCCGAGTTCGAGCTGGCCCGCGTGCGCCGCGCCGCCGGGCAGACCCAGCTCGCCCTGCCCGCCCTGCGCGCCGCCGCGGACACCGCGTTCGCCCGGCTCGGCCCGGACGACCCGCACACCCTGGTCGCGCAGTCCAACCTGGCCGCCGCCGAGCTGGAGGTCGCCCGCGTCGAGGGCGCGCACACCCAGGCCCGCCGCGCGATGGACACGGTCCGCACCGCCGCCGCCCGGGTCGCGTCGGTGCACGGCGCGGACCACCCGGCGGCCCGGCTGATCGCCCACCAGCTGCGCGCCTGCGAGACCCACACGATGGACGTGGGCGCGAGCCTGGAGGACGTCCACGTCCCGGTGGACGAGGCCGCCCGCCTGCTCAGCCGCACCCGCCCCGCGATCCCGCTGACCCGCAGCCCCGTGCCGCACCGCGTGTCGGCCCCCTACGGGCCGGTCAACACCGACCCGCAGTGGCCCGCGGCCAGCCTGCTGGGCCGGCTGCGCGACCACACCCGCCAGGAGCTGCTCACCGTCGGCACGGTCGTGCGCTACGCGGGCGAGCGGGAGCTGATCGAGCAGGACGCCCGCGACAGCCACGCCTACCTGCTGCTGGACGGCATGGTGAAGGTGCAGGTCACCGACGAGGCCGGGGACACCGCCGTGCTCGCGGTCCGGGTCGCGGGCGACCTGGTCGGCGAGATGGCGGCGCTGGACCACAAGCCCCGCTCGGCGACCGTCGTGACCTGCGGGGACGTGGTGGCCAAGCTGATCACCAGCGCGGAGCTGACCGCGTTCATGCACCGCCACAACGACATGTTCGTGGAGCTGATCGGCGTCATCGACGACCAGCTGCGCTGGGCCAACCAGCGCCGCCGGGACTTCCTGTCGCACTCGGCCGCCGAACGGGTCGCGCGCGTGCTGGCCGAGCTGGTCGGCTCCTACGGCCGGGAGGAGCGCGGCGGCTGGACGCTGGGCATCCCGCTGACCAAGGTCGAACTGGCCTCGATCGCCGGGATGAAGCCGCGCACCGCGGAGAAGGCGTTCAGCGACCTGCGCAAGGCCGGGGTGGTGATCAGCCACTACCGCCGTGACGTGCTGGTTCCCGACCTGGACCACCTGCGCCGGTTCGCCCGGATGACGTGATCCGATCACCGCGGTCACATCCGGGCGGCGGCGTCCGTCAGGGTGGTGGCGGCACAACGTGATCGGAGGAAGTCGACCGTGGACGACACCACTTTCCTGGCGCAGCGCTTCGACGCCCATCGGGGGCGCCTGCGTGCGGTGGCCTACCGGGTGCTGGGTTCGGCGAGCGAGGCGGAGGACGCCGTCCAGGAGGCGTGGCTGCGGTTGCGGCGCTCGGACGCCGACGGGATCGCCAACCTCGGCGGCTGGCTGACCACGGTCGTGGGCCGGGTGTGCCTGGACATGCTGCGGTCGCGCTCGGCGCGGCGGGAGGACCCGCTGGACGAGTTCGTGCCCGAGGCGGTCACCGACGACGACCCCGAGCACGAGGCGGTGGTGGCCGACTCGGTCGGGATCGCGCTGCTGGTGGTGCTGGAGGCGCTGACGCCGGCCGAGCGGTTGGCGTTCGTGCTGCACGACCTGTTCGGGGTGGCGTTCGAGGAGATCGCGCCGATCGTCGGGCGCACCCCGGCCGCCGCGCGCCAGCTCGCGAGCCGGGCGCGGCGGCGGGTGCGGACGGGGTCGCCCGTGCCCGACGACCTGAGCCGGCAGCGGGAGGTGGTGGACGCGTTCATGGCCGCCGCGCGCGGCGGCGACTTCGACGCGCTGCTGGCCGTGCTGGACCCGGACGTGGTGCTGCGGGTCGACTTCGGCGCGCTCAAGCCGGAGCGGGCCGTGGTGCGCGGCGCGGCGGCGGTCGCGGGCCGGGCGCTGGCGTTCCGCTCGGCCTCGCGCGAGGGCCGGCAGGTGCTCATCGACGGCGGCCTGGGCGTGCTGTCGACGGAGCACGGCGTGCCGGTGTCGCTGCTGGGCATGACGGTGTCGGGCGGCCGGATCGTCGCGATCGACATCCTGGCCGACCCGGCTCGGGTGCGGGACCTGGACCTCAAAGAGCTGGACTGAGCCAGCCGTCCAGGGTCGCGTTGCGGAACTTGCCGGCCGGGTCGAGGGCGGCGCGCAGGCGGGCGAAGCGGGGCAGCCCGGGGTAGTCGCCGGGGCGGGTGGACAGCTTGCCCCAGTGCGCCCGGGGCCGCCAGGGCGCCAGCGCGTCCTCGATCCGGGCGAGTTCGGCGTGCACGGCGTCGTCCTGCCGCCAGGTGAAGTGGAACGCGGCACTGGCCCGGCCGGAGGTGGGGCTCAGCCACTGCTGGTCGGCGGCGATCGTGCGGATCTCGGAGGTGAGCAGGAGGTCGCCGAAGTCCAGCCGGGCCAGGGCGGCGAGCGCGGCGGCGGCGTGCTCGCGCGGCACGAAGTACTCCGACTGCAACTCGCGGCCGACGCTGGGGGTGAAGTCGGCGCGGAAGTGCGGCAGCCGCTCGTGCCACGGGCCGGGTTCGCCGAGCTGGGCGGTGCAGTGGTGGGCGGGCCGGCCCGGGACGGGGTGCAGCGGCGCGGTGGCGTCGTGGCCGCCGGTCCAGGCCAGGTCGGCGGGCGGGTCGCCGACGCGTCGCTTGACCCACACGCGGGCGGTGCCGTCCCAGGTGGTGAAGGCGCTGACGCTGTGGGCGGCGGCGAACACGTCGTCGAACCGCTCGACCAGCGCGGCCAGCGGCACGTCGGCCACGACCCGCTGCTCGACGTCGAACGTCGGCACCACGGCCAGTTCCAGCGCCACCACCACGCCGAGCGCGCCCAGCGACACCACCACGCCGTCGAAGTCCGTGTGGGATTGCCGCGACTCCGTCGCGGCGGGCGAGGCCGCCTGGAGGTCGGCTGCCTCGCCGCGCCGGTAGGTCACCAGGTCGCCGTCGGCGGTGACCAGGTCGAGCGACCGGACCAGGTCGGCGAGCGTGCCGACGGCGTCGCCGGAGCCGTGGGTGCCGGTGGCGACCGCGCCCGCGACGGTGACGTGCGGCAACGAGGGCAGGGCGGGCAGCGCGAACCCCTTGGCGTGCAGGCGTTCGGCGAGGCCGGCCAGCCGGGTCCCGGCGCTCACCCGGACCGTGTCCGGGCCCAGGTCGAACACCTCCGGCAGCGCGTCGAGCCGGATCAGGGTGCCGGTGGTGTCGGCGACCCGGCTGAACGAGTGGCCCGCGCCCAGCACGTGCGCCCGCTCGGCGGCGGCCACCGCCCGCCGGACGCCGTCGACGGAGGTCGGGGATTCGACGCGGTCCGCGGTGAAGGTGAAGCTGCCCGCCCAGTTCGTGGTCACCCGCGTGATTGTGCCGGGCCCTCCCGGTCCAGCGGACCCCACTCCCGGGCGTGGGCGGCGACCAGCTCCTCGCACTCGGCCAGTGCGTCGTCGCCGATCCACGCCAGCGGCTCGCGGCACTCCACCAGCGGCTCGTTGTCCGGGCCGCGCCCGGCCTCCTTGCCGATGAGCACCCACGGCCGCACGCCGGGGCCGCGCTTGTGCTGGAGGTGGCGGTAGTCGTGCAGGCGGCGGGCGACCCACAGCCGCAGCGACCGGTCGCCCCACCACGGTTCGACGGCCAGCGGGTTGGCCGACAGGCCGGGCAGGCGCACGCCGGTCAGCCCGTCGCGGCTGTGCCGGCCCTCGTCCGCGTCCGGGCCCTGCGACCAGCGCACGAAGAGGTGGTCGCCGTGTTCGGTGAGCAGGTCGACCACCTGGTCGAGGGTGGCCAGGGTGCGCATCACACGGGCTCCATGCCGCCGGCGTCGTCGCGCGGCACCGACTCGTCGGGCTCGGTGTTGGGTTGGTTGACCTGCTCGTCGGCGACGGTCGGCCGGGTGTGCTCCTCGGCGAAGTCGGGTTCCTCTGGCTCGGGTGTGGTCATGGCGGAGGGATATCCCGTCGCCGGCGGTTCGAACCCGTCGGGCGCGGGGTACGCGGTGACCATGGGCCATGACACGGTGACGGCGCGGCACTCCCTGTGGACGACGGACCAGGACGTTTTCCCTCGGGCGGGTGACGGCCACTTCGACGTGGTGGTGATCGGCGGCGGGATCACCGGGGTGACGACCGCGTTGCGGTTGAAAGAGGCGGGCGTGTCGGTGGCGGTGGTCGAGGCCGACCGCGTGGGCGGCGGGGTCAGCGGCAACAACACCGCCAAGGTGACCGCGCTTCAGTCCACCGTGTACTCGACGATCGCCGACAAGCACGGCCAGTCCGCCGCGGCCGACTACGCCGCCGCGAGCACCGCGGGGGTGGCGGAGGTGGCGCGCCTGGCGGTGGACTGCGACCTGCGGCGCGCCCCGGCCTACACGTTCGCGCTGAGCCCCGACGAGCTGTCCGCCGTGGACCACGAGGCGTTGACCGCGGCGCGCGCCGGGCTGCCGGTGGACCGGGACCGGGGCGAGGGCATGGGCGTGCCGTTCGAGGTGTTCGCGGCGGTGCGGCTGGACGACCAGCTCACGCTGCACCCGGTCAAGTACGTGACGGGGCTGGCGCGGCGGGTCCCGGGTGACGGGTCGGCCGTGTACGAGCACAGCCGGGTGACCCGGGTCAGTGAAGGTTCACCCTGCCGGGTGGTCACCGAGACGGGGACGCTGACCGCGGACCGGGTGGTGGTGGCGACGCACTACCCGTTCCTGGACCGGGGGCTGTACTTCTCGCGGTTGGAGCCGAACCGGTCCTACTGCGTGGCGGTGAAGCTGCGGTCGGGCGCGCCGCCGACCGGGTTGGCGATCAGCGCGGGCAGTCCTTCGTGGTCGTTGTCGGCGTACCAGGACCTGCTGATCGTGTGTGGACGTTCGCATGCGACCGGGGACTCGCCGGGTGACCCCTACGGCGAGTTGGAGGCGTTCGCGCGGCGGCACTGGGACGTCGGGTCGGTGACCCACCGGTGGTCGGCACAGGACCCGTCGGCGTTCGACAAGTTGCCGATGATCGGGTCGTACACGCCCGGGTCGTCGCGGCTCTACGTGGCCACGGGGTTCATGAAGTGGGGGCTGTCGACGGGGACGTTCGCGGCGATGATCCTGTCGGACCTGATGCTGGGGCGGGACAACCCGTGGGCGGAGCGGTTCTCGCCGCACCGGGTGTCGTTGAAGTCGCTGCCGTCGCTGGCGCGGATCAACGGGCGGGCGGCGGTGAGCTTCGTCGGCGACCGGCTGCGCACGTCGGACACCAGGTCGGCCCGGGACGTGCCGGTGGGGTCGGCGCGCGTCGTCGGTGACGCCGGGGTGTACCGGGACGAGTCGGGGGCGCTGCACGCGGTGTCGCTGACGTGCACGCACCTGGGGTGCCGGGTGCGGTTCAACGACGCCGAGCGGACGTGGGACTGCCCGTGCCACGGGTCGCGGTTCGGGGTGGACGGCGAGGTGCTGGAAGGGCCGGCGACCAAGCCGTTGTCCCGGCGTGAGGTGACCGACTGACGGCGTTCGGAACGCTTCGGGTGGGATCTTTGCGTCTCAGCCGCCGGGAGGTCCCGGACATGCTGAGGTGCGTGACGTTCGTCGGTGCCGTCGCCGCTGTGGTGGCGCCGTTCCTGTCGGGTGGGGCGGCCCGCTCCGACGTGGTCGACCCGACGGTGGTCGGGTTGGCGGTCGGGGTGGTCGCGATGGCCGTTCTGGCGCGGGTGCGGGCCGCTCGGGTGGTGGCGGTGTGCGGCGCGGTCGCGGTGGCCGGCGGGTGCGGGTGGTTGCTGGCGGTCGACCTGGGCGGCGCGTTCGGCGGCACGCCCGCGCCCGTGGTGGGTCTGACGGGGCGGTGATCAGGTCAGGCGGGTGCTGATCGCCAGGCGGTTGAAGGCGTTGGTCACCAGGCTGACCCAGATCAGGCTCTGGGCGCCGGGTTCGCCGTGGTCGCGGATGGCGGCGGTGAGGACCTCGTCGGGCACCCGGCCCTCGTGGACCAGGGTGACGGCCTCGGCCAGGGCGAGGGCGGAGCGTTCCGCCGGGGTGAACAGCGGGTGGGTGTGGTGGTCGGCGACCACGTCCGCGCGCCGCTCCCCCGCTTCCAGCGCCTGGCGGGTGTGCAGGCGGATGCAGTAGGTGCAGCCGTTGAGCTGGGAGCAGCGCAGCCGGACCAGTTCCAGCAGGCCCACCGGCAGGGGGCTGTCCGCGTCCACGGCCTTGGACAGGGCGACCAGGGCGTGGTAGCCGGGGCCGGCCAGGGGGTCGAGGGTCATGGGGTTCCTCCGTGGCGTTCGGCGGCCAGTCGGGTGAGGGTGCGCAGGCAGACCTTCCCGGTGTGCGCCACCGGGAACTCGGGCAGCACGAGCAGGTACTCGGGCAGTTTGTGCGGGGTGACGCCCTGGTGGCGCGCGAGGAACGACGTGAGCTGGGGCAGGTCGGGTGGCGGGTGGCCCGGGCGGGGGCGGACGCAGGCGCACAGGCGTTGCCCCAGGTCGGGGTCGGGGACGGGCACGCACGCCACCTCCGACAGCGCCGGGTGCGCGACCAGCGCCTGTTCGACCTCGGCGGGGCTGATGGTGTAGCCGCCGCGGATGACGACCCGGCGCAGCCGGCGCTCGACGTGCAGGGCGCCGGTCTCGTCGAACCGGCCCTGGTCGCCGGTGCGCACCCAGCCGCCGGGCAGGCGCGGGGACGGCGCGGCAACGTGGCACAGCGGGGTCATCGGGCCCAGGGCGCAGATCTCGCCGGCCACGACCCGGATGTCGGTCACGGCGGGGTCGGGGCGGCCCACGCCGCGCTCGGGTGTGGTGGTGTGGCAGTTGACGCCGTCGGAGGAGCCGTAGACGTTGACCACGTCCACGCCGAACGCCGAGCGGCACGCCTCCAGGGTCGGCAGCGGCAGGGCGTCTCCGCTGGACACCAACGCCTTCACCGACGAGGTGTCCACTGTGGACGCCCCGTCGGCCAGGCGGCGCAGCATCGCCGGGACGCCGAACACGTGGGTCGGGCGGTGGGCGGCGATCACGCGCAGCGCGGCGGCGGCGTCGAAGCGGCGTTGCAGCAGCAGGGTCCCGCCGAAGCGGCACAGCGTGATCGTGGCCCCGAACGACCCGAACGCGGAGGACAGCGGCACCAGCACGAGGTCCCGCCACACGCGGGTGTCGCCGTGCACGGCGCGCAGGTAGTTGCCGCGTCCGCCGGCGAAGGCGTTGTGCGAGTAGGCGACCATCTTCGGCTCGGCCTCGGAGCCGGAGGACACCAGGATGCGGGCCGGGGCCTCGGGGTCGACGGGTTCGGGGTCGCGTTCGGGGCCGCGCGCGGTGGGCGGGACGACGCGGCGCAGGTGGGTCAGGCCGGGCGGCACGGGGGCGTCGGTGATCAGCGCGGTGGCGCGGGCGCGGGCGAGCAGGCTCGTGGCGTCGGCCAGGCCGCCCGCGAACGGCAGCGCCACCGCGCCGATCGCGGCGACGGCGAGTTCGGCGATGACGGCGTCGCGGCCGTTGGGCACGCGGATGCCGATGACGTCGTGCGGCCCGAACGCGGGCAGCGCGCCGGCCAGGCCGCGGACCTCCGCGTCGAGGGTGGCGTAGTCCAGGCTGCCGCGTTCGTCCACGACGGCGGTGCGGCGCGGGTGGCGGCGGACGCGGTGGCGGAACAGGGTGTGCAGGTCGCGGTCGGGGCAGTGGCCGGCGGCGACCCACGCGCGGCGCAGGTCGGCGGGGACGAGGTCGGCCAGTTCCAGGCCGGTGGTGGAGCGCCAGGTCATCGGAGGAACTCCCACGGCGAGAGCGGCACCGGGCACGGGACGCGGTGCAGGGCGCGGGCGAAGCGGGGGTCGTGGGCGAGCGCGGCGAGGTCGGTGCACACCGGCACGGTCAGCGGCGCGGCGCACCGGCCGCGGGCGCGGGCGTTGAGCCGGGACGCGGCCGACAGCAGCGAGGACGCCACGGACCGGCCGCGCCCGGTGCGGTGGCGGCGCAGCAGCCCGGCGACGACGCCGTGCGCGGCGACCAGGCCGCCGAACACGTCGACCAGGGTCATCAGCGACGGTGGGACGCCGGCGTGGGCCTGGACGACGAAGTCGGTGCCCAGCGGCGGGTTCGGGCCCAGGGCGTCGCCCCAGCCGGAGGCGTGGGCGTAGACGATGCCGGGCCGGACGCGGGCGACGTCGGCGGGGCGCAGCGCCCACGCCGCGGCCTTGCCGGGGGCCCAGTTGTGCAGGAACACGTCGGCGCGGGCGAGCAGGTCGAGCAGGTCCAGGCGGCCGGCGACGGTGGCGAGGTCGATCTCGACGGTGGACTTGCCGTGGTTGAGCGCGAGGAACCGGGCGGAGGTGCCGCCGGCCAGCGGGGGCACGCCGCGCGCCGGGTCGCCGCCGGGCGGTTCGACGCGCACGACGGTCGCGCCGAGCAGCCGCAGGAGGTGCCCGGCCAGCGGGCCCTGCACCCGGCGGCAGGACTCGACCACCAGCACCCCGGACAGCGGCAGCTCACCGCCCGCCCGGTCGCCGCGCTGGGCGGGCAGCGCGAGGTCGGCCGGCGGCGTGCGGGGCGCGGCGGTGGGCAGCGCGAGGTCGGCCGCCGGGAGGGGTGCGGTGGGGCCGAGGGGGGTGAGGGTGAAGGGCGGGAGGTCGTCGATCGCGCGGCCCGAGACCCGGACCAGGGTCGTGCCGGTGGCGCGGGCGGTGTTCTCCAGCACGTCGATCGGGGTGCGGGCGGTCGCGGCGGTGAGGTCGGGCGGCAGCGGGCAGGTGGCGGTGGCGAAGCGCTCCTGGAACGGCCGCCACCCCTGCGCGACCGCCGGCGGGTGGGCGTCCAGGGCGGCCCAGAACCGCCGCCACACCTCCGCGTCCAGGGCTTCCAGCTCGAACGCGACGCCGTCGGCGGAGACGAACGGCGGCCCGCCGGGTTCGAACCGCCCGGTCCCGGCGGCGGCGAGGTACTGCGCCACCGCGAGCAGCGCCGCCTGGGCCACCGACGTGGTCGCCGCGCGCAGCGCCAGGCCGCGGGCGCGGGCCAGGGCCACCGCCGTCGCACCGGTGTCGGCGAGTTCGGCGGCGGTGATGGCGGCGTAGTCCAGGCCCAGCCGGGTGGGGCGGCCGAAGCGGCGGCCGTGGACGTGCATCAGGCCGCACGCCGCCTGCACGTCCAGTTCGCCGGCCAGGGGCAGGTCCACCGGCCCGGCCCAGGGGATGGTGTCCAGCGTGGTGGTCATGCCGGACGCCGTCCCCGCACGGAGTAGAACACGCTCGAACACGCCCGGAACCCGGGGTGGGCCAGCACGTCCCGCACGCGGCGCAGGTCGTCGTCGGTCAGGCCGGCGGCGACGAGCCGGTCCCGCAGCTGGTGGGTGAGCCCGACGAGCAGCCGCACGCCGGGCGAGTCCGGCCGCCACGGGTGGACCACCGGGACGGGATCGACCTCGACCAGCCCGGCGGCCACCATCGACGCCGCGACCCGCCGGCCCCACGCGCCGTCCGAGCCGGCCTCGGCGAACACGCGTTCCTTGGCGGCCAGGAACTTCTCGTACAGGCGGGCGGACTCGTCGTCGGGGGCGAGCAGGACGGGCCCGTAGGTCTTGTCGTACTCGTCGAGTTGCAGCCACCCGCCGGGCCGCAGGGCGCGGACCAGCTTGCGCAGCACCGCTTCCCGCTCGGGCAGGTGCTGGAGCACCAGCCGGGCGTGGACGAGGTCGAACTCGTCCTCGGGCAGCGGGTCGCGGACCACGTCGTGGCGGGTGACGGTGAGGCCGGGCGCGGGCGCGACGTGGTCGGGTTTGACGTCGGTGGCCAGCACGGACCCCGACCGCAGGGCGAGCCAGTGCGCGACGCTGCCGCCGCCCGCCCCGACCTCCAGGCACCGCCACCCCTTGCGCACGCCGGTCTGGGCGAGGCGGGCGAAGGTGGCCGGGTCGTGGGCGGCGGCCAGGCACCGGTGCTGCTCGGCCGCGTGCAGGCTGTGGTTGTCGAACACGTACCCGGTCGTGGTCACGTCCACCGTCCCGTCCCGTGGGTCTCGGCCGGCCCGAGCAGCCGGGTGAGCAGTTCCAGCCGCCGCACCTTGCCGGTGCCGGTGCGGGGCACGTCGTCCCACGCCAGGACGCGCGGGGCGGACAGCGGCGGCAGGTCGGCCACCGCGGACCACCAGCGGGCGGGGTCGAGCAGGCCGTCGGCGGTGACCAGGACGGGCAGCGGCGGCCGTCCGGTGCAGCCGAGGACGACGCATTCGAGCACCTCGGGCAGCCGGTCCTCCACGACGTCCTCGACCTCCAGGCAGCTCATGCCCGGCACGGTGTCCACCTCGCGGTCCAGCAGCAGGACCCGGCCCGAGCGGGTGCGCACGGCCAGGTCGCCGGTGTTCCACCAGCGGCCGGCGAGCTTGAGCTGCCACCGGTCCTGCTCGCCGACGTACCCGGCGCAGCGGGCGGCGGTGCGGGCCAGCACGAGCCCGGGGGCGCCGCGCGGCACGGGTTTGAGCGTCAGCGGGTCCACCACGCGCAGCCGGGTCTTCAGGGGCACCGGGCGGCCGAGGTCGCGGGCGGTGGGTTCGCGGCGGGCGGCGGCGCGGGTGAGGAAGCGGAAGGTCAGCGGCCCGGTCTCGGTCTGGCCCCAGCCCTGCATCCACAGCGGGCGTTTGTGGCGGGAGGCGTTGAGCATGGTGCGCATGACCGGCGGGTGCATGGCGTCGTAGGTGCTGATGAACAGCCGGACGCGGCGGAACGGGTTGTCGCGGGTGCGGGCCAGGGGCTGCCAGCGCACGTAGGCCGAGGGCAGCGCCTCGACCACGGTGGGCTGGTGGGCGCGGAGCAGGGCGGGGGCGGCGGCGGGGTCGCTGAGCAGGACGATCCCGCGCGGGCGCAGGCAGAACACGCTGCCGGTCCAGCAGAACGCGCGGCCGTGGGCGTAGGCGGATGCGTTGGCGACCACGTCGTCGCGGCGCAGGCCGACGACCGGGAACCGCAGCGACTCGAACCGCGCGAGCTTCTTGACCAGCGTGGTGGTGGTGTGGACGACGAGCTTGGGGACGCCGGTCGTGCCGGAGGTGTGGTTGACGATCAGCGGGTCGTCGTCGCGGCGGCGCCACGGCGGCGGGGCGGGCGCGCCGCGCACGTGGTCGAGGGTGAACGGCCCCTCCCCCAGCGACAGCACGCGCCGCGCGGCGTGCGGCGGCACCGCGCGGTCGGTCACCAGGACCGCCGGGTCCAGGCGTTTGAGCAGGATTTCCAGGGTGTCGTCGGGCAGGTGGCCGGAGAGCAGGGCGGGCAGCGCGCCGATGCGGATGGCCGCGCACGCCAGCAGGTCGTAGTCGTAGTGGTTGCGCTTGACCACCGCGACCCGGTCGCCGGGCCGCGCGCCGGCGGCGAACAGCCACCCGGCGGCTTCCCGGACCAGGGCGGCGAGTTGGCCGACGGTGAACGCGGTGCCCAGGTGCGGCGCGATGTCGAAGGGCCGGTCCAGGACGACGGAGGTGTGCGGGTGGCGGGCGGCGACCCGGTCGAACAGGGTGCCCATGTCGTGCGGCCTCATACGGGTTGCCTCCTGGGGGCGGCGGCCAGCACCCGGGCGGCGGCCCGCCGGCCGGACCGCACGGCGGCCTCGCTGCACGGCACCAGCCCGACCCAGTCGCCGGCGTAGTCCACGACCCCGCCCAGGCGCTCGGCGAACGCGGCGCGCAGCGCCAGCGCGGCGGGTGTGGCCTCGGGCAGGCCGTGGCGGAACCGGCTGACCACGGCGTCGCGCACCGCGCCGACCCCGGGCAGGAACCGCTCGGCGGCGGTGGTGAGCGCGGTGACGACCTCGTGGTCGGGGGCGTCGAGCAGGCTCCGGGTGGCGGCGGGGGCGGCCATGAGGCTGACCAGGCCGCGGCCGGCGGGCGCGCGGCCGGGGTGCTTGACGTGGTCGAGGATGATCGTGGACAGGGCGGCGCTCTCCACCGACGGCACCAGCAGCACGTAGTTGCCCGACCGGGGCCGGGTGTCGAGCATGAGGTGGGCTTTGAGCACCGGTGTGTAGGTGCAGGCGTCGAGGTAGGGCCGTTCGTGGTCGGGCGGGTTGGCGTGCAGGCGGCGCGCGACGGGCGCGGGCACGGCCAGCACGACGGCGCGGGCCCGGATCTCCTCCGCGCCGCGGACGACCCGCGCGCCGCCCGGTTCGGCGACGACCCCGTCCACGCGCACGCCGCACTCCACGTCGAGGTCGGCGGCCAGCGCGCGGGCGAAGGTGTCCATGCCGTCGCGGTAGGTGCGCCAGGAGCGGGTGGTGCCGCAGGAGGTGAGGATCGCGAGCAGGGGCGCGACGGCGGAGCGCTGGGGGTCCCAGCCGAAGAACCCGGACACCACCGGCTGGCACAGGTAGCGCAGCAGGTCGGGGTGGCGGGCGGCGGCGTAGGCGGCGACGGTGTCGTGCGGGCCGTGCTCGGGGTGGTCCAGGTCGTGCGGGTCGCCGAGCAGGCGGACCAGCGCGCGGCGGGCGGCGACGGGCAGGCCCGCGCCGGTGAGCAGGCCGCGCGGGTGGGCCAGGCCGGGGCGGGCGCGGCCGGCGCGCCACACGGCGAGGTGGCGGCGGATGCGGGGCGCGTCGCCGCGGCCCAGGCCGAGGCGGGCCAGCAGTTCCCAGGTGGCCGGGTAGCCGCGGGTGGGCAGCTGCTCGGCGCCGGTGTCGATGAGGAACCCGTCGCGGCGCAGGGTCGTCATGCGCCCGCCGACGTGGTCGGCGGCTTCCAGGACCCGCACGTCGCGGCCGGCGCGGCGCAGCTCGTGGGCGGCGGTGAGCCCGGCGATGCCGGCGCCCACCACGACGACGTCGGCGTCCGGCCTCACAGCAGGTTCACCACGATCAGCGCGACCACGGTGACGCGGTGGGTGCGGATGCCCAGGCGGCGGGCGCGCAGGATGTCGCCGTCGGCGAACCCGACGCGCAGTTGGTTGACCCGCATGAGGATCGTGGGCAGCAGCGCGAGCCCGAACCACCAGGGCGCGCCGAGCAACGGCGCGGCGAGGACGAGCGCGGTCTCCAGGGCGGACAGGGCGATGACGAACCGCATGTTGCCGCGCGGGGTGGTCAGGGCGGCGACGGTGGGCCGGCCGACGCGGCGGTCGCCCTCGACGTCGTTGGTGTTGGAGTAGACGCCGAACAGCAGCGGCCCCATGCCGAACAGCAGGGCCTGGACGACCACGTTGCCGTCGAGGGCGCCCGTGGCCAGGCCGTAGGGGGCGAGGACGACCGCGAAGCCGAGGCCGGCGAGGAAGAACTCCTGGAACCCGTGGTAGCTGAGCTTGACGCCCCACGAGTACTGCACGGAGAAGAAGTAGGTGACCGCGATGACGAGGACCGTCCACTGTGGCCGGTGGGGTGCGATGGCGACGGCGGCCAGCCAGAGCGCCGCGCCGACGACGCAGGTGATCCACGCGAACCGCACGACCTGGCGTTCGGTGAGGGTGCCGGCGACCAGCGGTTTGCGTTCGAGGCGGCGGCGCGGGTCGTCGGGGGCGTAGTTGGTGATGTCGCTGCCGTCGCGGAACCCGGTGAGGTCGTCGAGGGCGACCATCGCCGCCATGACGACGACCTCGCCGATCAGGAAGATCGCCATCGTGGCCAGCACGAGGCCGTCCAGGCGCAGGTCGGCGGGCAGCAGCGACCACACGACCAGGACGCCGAGGTAGTAGTCGAGGATGTCGAGCTTGGCCAGCCGGACGTACGCGCGGACGCGGCCGGGCGGGGCGAGCGTGGTCATCGGGCTCCTCGGGACAGTGCGAAGCGGCGCACCTCGTCGGCGATGTGCTCGACCTGGGCGTCGGTCAGGTGCGGGTACACGGGGATGGCCAGTTGCCGGCGGCAGGCGTGCCGCGCGCCCGGCCAGTCGCGGTCGGGCGCGTACGCCGCGAACGCGGGTTGCGCCGGCAGCGGGTCGCGGTAGTAGACGTGGGAGCCGATGCCGGCGGCGGCCAGGTGGTCGCGCAGGTCGTCGCGGTGCTCGGCGAGCAGCGAGTAGACGTAGAAGCACCGCCCGTCGCGGCCGGGTGGCGGGGGCAGGACGCCGGGCAGGCCGGTGAACCGCTCGGTGTAGTGGTCGCCGATGCGGGCGCGGCGCTCCAGGCGCCCCGGCAGGCCTTCCAGCCTGCGCAGCTGGAAGGCGGCCATCAGCTCGTCGAACCGGCTGTTGTGGCCGACGCGGTGGTGCAGGAACCGGGTCCGGCCGTCCTGGCCGTGGTTGCGCAGCATCCGCACCGCCCGGCCCAGCGCGGGGTCGCCGGTGACGACCATGCCGCCCTCGCCGGGCATGCCGAACGTCTTGACCTGCACGAACGAGAACACGCCCGCGTCGCCCCAGGTGCCCGCGGGCCGCCCGGCCAGCACCCCGCCCTGCGCGACGGCGCTGTCCTCCAGCAGCCGCACGCCGGCGTCGGTGGCGACGCGGCGCAGGGCGGGCATGTCGGCCATCACCGAGAACATGTGCGCGGGCATGATCACCTTGGTGCGGCCGGTGACCAGCTTCTCCACCTCGACGGGGTCCACGACCATCGTCCACGGGTCCACGTCGGCGAACACCGGGGTCGCGCCGCGCAGCACGGGCGTGGCGGCCAGCGGCGCGCACCCGTAGGCGGGGACGATGACCTCGTCGCCGGGGCCCACGTCCAGCGCGTGCAGCAGCAGGGTCAGCGCGGAGGTGCCGCTGCCGCAGGCGACGGCGTCGGCCACGCCGAGGGATTCGCGCATCGCGGATTCGAACTCGGCGGTGCGCGCGCCGAGGATGAACCGCTGTTCCGGCGCGGTCCCGACCTCGTGCACGAGGTCGAGCAACTCCTCGACGTCGAACAGGTCCGGCGGGAAGAACGGGATGCTCACGCGGTCCTCCCGCTCGGAAAATCGGCGATTTCCGCGCAAACGCGGTCCACGGCGGAGAACGGCAAATCCGGGTAGAGCGGCAATGCGAGGGTGTGCCGGCACGCGGCTTCGGCGTGCGGGAAATCGCCCGGCCGGTGGCCGAGTTCGGCGAAACACGGTTGCAGGTGCAAAGGCGTCGGGTAGTACACCTCGGTCGCCACCCCGCGCGAGGCCAGGTGCGCGGCCAGTTCGTCGCGCCGGTCGACCTCGATGACGTAGACGTAGAACACGCCCCGCACGCCGGGCCGGGCGACCGGCAGCTTGCGCACGCCCGGCACGCCGGCCAGCCGCTCGGCGTAGCGGTCGGCCAGCGCGGCGCGGCGGCGCACGTCGGTCTCCAGCCGGCCGAGCTTGGCCAGCAGCACGGCGGCCTGAAGGTCGTCCATCTTGGAGTTCTGGCCCGCCACGCCGGTGGTGGTGTTGATCGCGGGGAAGTCGCCGAGCGTGGGCCCGAAGCGGCCGTGGTGGCGCAGCGCGGCGACGGTGTCGGCGATGCCGGGGTCGTCGGTGAGCACCGCGCCGGCGTCGCCGATCGCGCCCAACGTCTTGGTGGGGAAGAAGGACAGCACTCCCCCGGCGCCCAGCAGTCCGGCGTGGACGCCGCCGTGGCGCATGCCGATCGCCTCGGCGCTGTCCTCCACGACGGTGAGGCCCAGCGACGCGAGCGCGGTCATGTCGGCGGGGTGGTGGAACAGGTGCACGGGCATGACGAACCGGGTGCGCGGCCCGGCGACGGCGGCCACCGAGGCGGCGCAGAGGCCGTAACCGTCGGGCTCGATGTCGGCGAACACCGGCCGCCCGCCGGCCAGCACGACCGAGGAGGCGGTGGCGATGAAGGAGAACGCGGGCACGACCACTTCGTCACCGGGGCGCAGGCCGCACGCGCGCAGCAGCAGGACCAGCGCGTCGGTGCCGCTGCCCACTCCCACGACGTGCTTCGCGCCGGTGTAGTCGGCCAGCGCGCGTTCCAGCTCGGCCACCTTGGCGCCGTGGGAATACTTGCCGTTGCGGGCGATGTCGACAATGTGCCGACGGGTTGTGGGCCACAGCCGGGAAAACGTGTCGGATTGGGTGAAGAAAGGGACGGTCAGCCCACTCACCTCCGCTGTCGCGAGCACGGTTCGGAGCGTATGGCAGGCGTGTGCGGGGACGTCCGCACACTGCCGAGTTCACTCTTCCTGGTCAACTCAGCTAACCCAGGTTGACAGCACGGCCGAGTTCGTACAACGTCGTTATGGATCAATTCGGACGCGGTTATTCGTGTGTCTTGTGTGGGGCTCTCGGAACACCAGGGGTGCAATGGTGCGGACACTCGTCGTGGGACTCGGCCGGGCGGGGGCCGAACTGCACCTGCCGGTGCTGGCGCGGGCGCGGGCGGGCGCCCGGCCGCTGTTCGGGGACGAGCCGGTGGTGGCGTGCGACCCGCGGCGGGCGCTGGGCGACCGGCCGGGCCTGGTGACCGCGGGCAGCGTCGGCGAGGCGGCGCGGCTGCTGGACCCGACCGACGCGGTGGCCCACGTCTGCACGCCGCCCAGCGTGCGCACCGGGGTGATCGGGCAGTTGGCCGAGCTGGGGTTCCGCAACCTGATCGTGGAGAAGCCGCTGGCCGCCGACACCGACGACCTGGCGCGCATCACGCGGCTGCGCCGCCGCCACGGGCTGCGGATCGCGGTGGTGGAGCCGTGGCTGACCAGTTCGCTGACCGTGCGGCTGCTGGAGCTGGTGCGCGGCGGCGGGCTGGGTGAGCTGCGGTCGGTGTCGATCGTGCAGAACAAGCCGCGGTTCCGGCGGTCGCTGACCCGGCCGAGCCACCAGACGGCGTTCGACGTGGAGCTGCCGCACGGGGTGGGGTTGGCGCTGCGGCTGGCGGGCAACGCGCGGGTCACCCACGCGGCCGGGTTCGACCTGGTCGTCGGCGACGTGGTGGTGGCCCGGATGGGCGGGGCGCGGGTCGGGCTGCGGCACAACAACGGCGCGCGCACGGAGGTCAGCTCCGACCTGACCTCGCCGGTGCGGGAGCGGCGGATCACCGTGGAGTTCGAGCGCGGCACGGCCGTGGGCCACTTCGCGGTCAGCGCCGACGACGACCACTCGCAGCTGACCGTCACCGTCAACGGGCACCGCAGGCACGAGGTGCTGCGCGACGACTCGCTCACCGAGTGGGTGGTCCGGGCCTACCAGCTCTTCCACGGCTCCGGCGACCAGCACGCGCGGGGCTTCGCGTTCGCCACCGACGTGGTGCAGCTGCTGTCGGTGGCCAAGAACATCTGCGCCGAGCCGGTCGTCCCGGCGGCCCGCGCCGAGCACCAGGTCCCCGCCCATGCGCGCTGAGCCCGTGCCCGCCGAGCCCGTGCCCGCCGAGCCCGTGCCCGCTGAGCCCGTGCCCCCAGGCCCGCCCGCCGAGGACGTCCTGGCCGGCATCACCGACGAAGCGGCGGCCGACCTCCCGGGCCAGCTCGCCGCGCTCGCCGAGCTGGGCTGGTCGGCGATCGAGCTGCGCACGATCGACCACCGGCCGGTCGCCGAGCTGTCGGACCGGGAGTTCGGCGAGGTCGCGAAGGCGCTGTCGGACAGCGGGGTGCGGGCGGTGTGCCTGGCGTCGCGGATCGGCGGGTTCACCCGGCCGATCACCGCGCCGTTCGAGGACGACCTGGCCGAGCTGGACACCCTGCTGGCCCGGTGCGACGCGCTGGGCACGCCGTTCATCCGGATCATGTCCTACCCCAACGACGGGCTGGGCGAGCGCCGGTGGCGCGACCGGGTGATCACGCGGGTCGCGACGCTGGTCGAGCTGGCCGAGGCGGCGGGCGTGGTGCTGGTGCACGAGAACTGCGCGGGGTGGGCGGGCGGCGGTGCCGACCGGGCGCTGGAGCTGCTGGCCGAGGCGCCGGGGCTGCGGCTGCTGTTCGACACCGGCAACGGCGTGCCGCACGGCTACGACGCGTACGCGCTGCTGGAGCGCATCGCGCCGCACGTGGTCCACGTGCACGTCAAAGACGCGGTCGGCGACCGGTTCGTGCCGCCGGGGCAGGGCGCCGCGCGGGTCGCCGACTGCGTCGCCCTCCTGCGCGCCCACGGCTACCGCGGAGCGTGGTCGCTGGAGCCGCAC
Organism: Saccharothrix mutabilis subsp. mutabilis; assembly: GCF_039521145.1. Lineage (NCBI taxonomy): Bacteria > Bacillati > Actinomycetota > Actinomycetes > Pseudonocardiales > Pseudonocardiaceae > Saccharothrix > Saccharothrix mutabilis. Next base: position 434,124 of record NZ_BAAABU010000003.1, on the reverse strand, counting down.
GTGTCGCTGCGGCCCGGGGTGTCCGGTGCGCCCGACGCGGCGGCGTTCGTGGCGGCGGGCCGGGCGGTGGAGGGCTTGCTGCGGTGATCGCGCCGGACCGGGACCTGCTGCTCGGGCTGCTGCGCACCCCCACGGCGGGTCCGCTGGAGACCACGGCCGAGGTGCGGCTGTGGGACGCGATGCGCGCCTTCGGGGCGGCGGCCGAGGAGATCGGCTTCGCCACCGTCCACTTCGGACCGGCGTCGCCCGCGGCGGTGGACCGGCCGGACGTGCCGGCGGTGGTGCGGGAGGCCGTCGCCGAGGACCCGGGGTTCCTGGAGCGCCAGCCCAGCCTGGTGCTGCGCTACGGCCGGGCCGAGCCGTCCGTCATGTTCAACGTGCATCTGGACACCGTGGCGCCGTTCGAGCCGGTGTCGTTCGACGGGACGCGGTTCCGGGGGCGGGGCGCGATCGACGCCAAGGGGCCGGCGGTCGCGCTGCTGGCGGGGCTGCGGGCGGCGGTGGCCGACCCGGCGGTGGGGCGCGACGTCAGCGTGCTGGTGCAGGCGGTGTCCGGCGAGGAGGGCGGCGCGATGGGGTCCTTCGGCACCCGACCGCTGGTGGAGGCGGGCTTCTACGGGCGGCTCAACGTGTTCTGCGAGCCGACCGGCCTGCGCTACCTGCCGCGCTGCACGGCGGCGATGACCGCGAGCGTGCGGGTGTCCGGCGAGGACGCGGTGGACGACCAGCCGCACGCCGGGCACAACGCGAGCGTGCTGCTGGGGTTCCTGGCCCAGCACCTGGCGGCGTCGCTGGTGCGGGTGCCAGACGGGCAGCTGTGCCTGGCGGGCCTGCACACCGGCCGCATGCACAACCGCGTCTACGGCAGCGGCGAACTGCTGCTCAACCTGTCCTACGGCAGCACGGAGTCGGCGCGGGTGATGACCACGGCGTTGGAGCGGTCGCTGGTGGAGGGGTTGGCGGAGTTCGGCCGCCGGTTCCGCACGGTGCCGCCGTTCCACCGCACCGCCGTGGACGCGGCGGCCATCACGCGGCTGGTGTGGCGCAAGCACGGCCTGCCCGCGCTGCCCGCCCGGGACGTGCCGCTGCTGGACGCGGTCGTGCCGCGCTGGCCCGCGCACGAGCCCGCGTTCACCTGTGACGCCATCTGGCTGGCCGACGTGCCGGACACCCGGACCGTGGTGCTCGGTCCGGGTTGTCTGCACGCCAACAACGCGCACGCGCGCGGCGAGTTCGCCGACGTGGAGGAGCTGGACCGGTTCTCCGCGGTGGTGCGGGAGGTCGTCGTGCGGTTCGCCCGGAACGGAGGAACATGACCGTCGTCGTGCCCTACCCGACCCTGCTCTCGACCGTGACCGGGGTGTTCGCCGACCGGGGGGTGCCGCCGGACCGGGCGCGGGTCGCCGCGCGGGCGCTGTGCCACGGCGACCTGACCGGGGTGAGTTCCCACGGCCTGGTCAACCTGACCCGGCTGTACCTGCCGCTGCTGTCCTCCGGCCGGGCGGACCCGGCCGCGGACATGGCGGTCACGGCGGACCTGGGCGCGTGCGTGCACGCCGACGCCCGGCGCGCGTTGGGCCTGTGGTCGGCGGCGCAGGCGGTGGACCTGGCGGCGGCGCGGGCGGCGCGGCACGGGGTCGGGCTGGTGTCGCTGCGCGGCGCCACGCACATCGGGTGCGCGGGCTTCCACGCGGCGCGGGCGGTGGAGCACGGGATGGTCGGGCTGGTGGCGTCCAACTGCGGCGGGCAGCGCATCGCTCCCCCGCCGGGCGGGCGGGAGCCGTTGCTGGGCACGAACCCGTTGGCGCTGGCGTGCCCGGCGGGCGAGCGTCACCCGTTCGTGCTGGACATGAGCACGACCGTGGTGCCGACCGGTCGGGTGCGGGCGGCGGCGCGGGAGGGTCGGGAGGTGCCGCCGGGGTGGCTGGCCGACGAGTCGGGCGGGGCGGTGACCGATCCGGCGGCGTTCGACCGGGGCGAGGCGAGGCTGCTGTGGCTGGGCGGGTCGCCGGAGACCGGTGCGTACAAGGGGTTCGGGCTGGGGCTGCTGGTGGAGGTGCTGTCGGCGCTGGTGCCGGGGGCCGCGCTGGGCCCGGTGGGCGGCGGTTCGGGCGGCGGCGGTTCGGGCGGCGGCGGCTCGGCGGCTTCGGCCGGCGGTGGTTCGGCGGCTTCGGGCGGCGGCGGGGCGGCGGCTTCGGCCGGTGGCGGGGCGGATGACGACATCGGGGTGCTGGCCCTGGTGATCGCGCCGGACCGGTTGCGCTCCGGGTTCGGCGTCGACGCCGACCGGCTGTTCTCCGCCGTGCTGGGCTGCGAGCCGGTCGACCCGCGCTCGCCGGTGGTCTACCCCGGTTGGTGGGAGGGCGAGCGGGCGCGGTGGCGGCGGGCGCACGGGGTGCCGTTGCCGGAGGAGCTGTACGACGAGTTGCGCGCGGTCGCACCGGCCCTGCGAGCGGCCGGGTGATCCGGGTCGGCGTCGTCGGGTTGGGGGTGATCTCCCGGTTCTACCTGGCGGCGATCGAGCGGTCGGCGGAGTTCGAGCTGGTGGCGGTGTGCGACGTGGACCGAGACGTGCTGGCCGGGCACGGCGTGCGCGACTACCTGCACCACCGGGCGATGCTCGCCGACGGCGACCTGGACGCCGTCGTGGTGACCGCGCCCAACGACACCCACGTCGCCATCGGCCGGGACGTGCTGGCCGCCGGCCTGCCGCTGTGCGTGGAGAAACCGCTGGCCACCCGCCTGTCCGACGGCGAGGACCTGGCGCGGCGGGGCGGTGTCCTGTTCACCGCCTTCCACCGCCGCTACAACCGCAACGTGCTGGCGTTGCGCGACGCCTTGGCGGGGGTGGCGGTGTCGTCGGTGGTGGTGCGGTACCTGGAGCGCATCGAGGACCACGTCGGCCGGGACCGCTGGTACCTGGACATGGCGCGCAGCGGCGGCGGGTGCGTCGCCGACAACGGTCCCAACGCGCTGGACCTGGCGCGGTTGTTCCTCGGGCCGTTGCGCCTGGTGGCGGCGAAGGTCGTGCGCGACGCGGACGGCGTGGACCGGCAGGCGCTGCTCCAGCTGGCCGGGAGCGGGCGGTGCTCGGCGACGGTCGAGCTGGACTGGTCCTACCCCGGCGAGGTGAAGGACGTCGAGGTGCGGTTGGCGGACGGGTCGGTGCGGCGGGCGGACATGCTCGCCGGCCACCCGGAGTTCAAGGGGTCGCTGTGGCACGAGTACGAGGGCGTGCTGGCCGACTTCGCCCGGGCGATCGCGCTGGGGCCGGCGTACCGGGACCCCGGCCTGGAAGTGCTGGCGCTGGTGGACGAGGTGTACCGGAGGGAAGGCGCGTGATGCTGGAGGACGGCGTGGTGGCGGAGGACGGCGTGGTGGCGGAGGTCGGCGTGGTGGCGGAGGACGGCGTGGTGGCGGAGGACGCGGCGTGATGCTGGAGGACGGGCCGAAGCGGGCGGTGGGCAGCCGGGTGGTGAAGGTGCTCGTGCACCGCCGGGACGACCGGGGCATGAGCCTGGAGCCGTTCGCGAGCCGGTGCGTGCGGCAGGGCGAGGTGCACGAGCTGGTGACCACCGACCAGACCGACACCACGCCCGGCGCGCGGATCGACCGGGTGGGGTTCCTGGGTTTCGTGGAGATCGGCAACGCGGGCGTGATCGACCGGGGCGACGAGGTGCGGGTGGACGGGCGGCTGGTGGGGACGGTCCTGGGCTTCGACGCCTGCCACCACCCGAACCACTACAACATCCTGATCAGCACCCCCGAGCCGCGCACCGGGCCGGAGGTGGGGATGGACCCGGAGCTGCCGGTGGTCTTCCACCCGACCGCCGTGCCGTGACGGTGGCTCGGGCTCACCCCGACGCGGTTCGGCCAGGACTCTCGCCGGTTCGGTCGGCGGGCTCCTCGGTTCGGTCGGCGGGCGCGGTTTGGTCGGCGGGCGCGGTCGGGTTGGCGGGCGCGGCGGCTTCGGCGGTTCGGACGGTGGTCTCGCTGGCTCGTCGTGCGGCAGCGTTGCTGGCCCGGGCGGCGGTCTTGGCGACTTGTTCAGCGGCTTCGGCGGCTCGTTCGGCGGCTTGTTCGGCGGTTTCGGCGGCGGCGGTCCAGTGTGGTGCTTCGGCCTTTCGGGCGAGGTCTCGGGCGCGGCGGTAGTGAGTGGCGGCTTCGTCCGGGTTGCCCACGGCCATCGCGAGGTCGCCCAGGTAGTGCGCCACCGGTCCGAGGGTGAGCATCCCGCTGCCCGCTCCCGCGAGTTCGTGCTCAGCCGGCCGGAGTTCGGCGTACAGGCGCGTCATGGTGTCGCGGTCAACCTCCCGGATCGCCTGCACCGCCCGCAGGCACGCCCGCGCCTCGTACAGCAGGTCGCGCGGCGGGTCCGTCACCTCCAGCTCCACCTCCTGTCCACTCTGGACCTTCCAGCACAGCTCGGCCAGCGGCAGGACGTCGACACCGGTCATACCGGTGCCGGCCAGGCGGCGGGCCAACGCCGGATACGGGTTCGGCCCACCCGCCACCGTGGCGCGCAGGGCCCGGTAGCCGTCGGTGAACACCCCGACCAGCGGCAGGCCGTGGTCCTCGGCCAGGCGGTCGGCTTCGGTGGCGTGGTGGTCGGCGGTCGCGAACTCGGCCAGGGCGCTGTTCGCCTGGACCAGGATGAGGTGGCCCAGCACGGCGAACGGCACCAGGTCGTGCCGGGTGGCGAGGTCGACAAGTTCGGCTCCGATCGCCGCCCGTTCCCGGGCCAGACCGGCGCGTTCGAAGCACTGGATGAACCGGGCGTTGAGGGCGAACGCCAGCGTGGCCGGGTCACCGGCCCGCCGCGCCAACCGTTCTGCCTCGCAAGCGGCTTGCCTCGCCCGCGCTCCCCCGGTGTTGCGCAGTTCGAGCGCGATCGTGGCGAGCAGCCGGCTGCGTTCGGCGTCGTCCCAGAAGTCGCCGACCTCCCGGGTGCCGCTGACCTCCCTGCTGTCCCCGACCTCCCGGCTGTCCCCGACCTCGCGGGCACCGCTGACCTCGCGGGCGCCGCTGACCTCTCGACTGTGGCCGTCCTCCCTGCTGTCTCCGCCCTCACGGGTGCCGGCGGCGAGTGTCGTCTCGGCGGCGTCGGCGATGCGGCGGGCCAGGGTCGGATCGTCGGGGGTCGTCCAGACGGTCGGGGTGTCGGAGGCGGTGATCACCCGCGCGGTGAGGCGAGGATTGTTCAACGATCCTACGATGTCCAGGGCGGCGGCGCGGTGGGCGCGGGACTCGACCAGGTTGCCGGTGACGGCCTCGGTGCGGGCCAGGCCCATCAGGACGTCCAGGCGGTCGTTGACGTCGGTGAGGCGGTCAAGGGCGGCGCGGAACAGGCGGGCGGCTTCGTGCGGGGTGAACCGGGCTTCGGCGGCGTGGGCCGCGGCGCGGGCGGCGTGACCCGCGCGAGCGCTGGTGTCGCCGGCGGCCAGCAGGTGGTGGGCCAGGGTCGCGGGGTCGTCGGGGTGCAGGTGGGCGACGGCGTCGGCGATCCGGGAGTGCAGGCGGGCGCGGCGGGCCCGGGACAGGTCCTGGTAGAGGGTGTCGCGGACGATCACGTGCGCGAACCGGTAGCGGCCCGGACCGTGCTCGACCAGGAAACCGCGCTCGGTGGCGGTTTCCACGGCGTCGAGCGCGTCGCCGAGCAGGTGGTCGAGGAGGTCGAGGTCGACGTCCGTGCCGATGACCGCCGCGTGCCGCAGGACCCGGCCCACCTGGTCGGGCAGTTGGGCGAGGCGGTGGCGGACGACGTCCCGGACGCCGGTGGGAACCGAGTCCGGGTCGGTGGCGAGCAGGCGGGCCAACTCTCGGACGAAGAACGGGTTGCCGCCGCTGCGCCGGTGGACGTCGTCGGCCCCGTCCTCGCGGCCGGTGGTGCGGCGGACCAGCTCGGCGACCGCGTCCCGGGGCAGTCCGCGCAGGTGGAGGCGGGTCGGGTCGAGGCGGGCGGCGCGGCCGAGGAAGGCGGTCAGCGTGGGGCCGGGGTCGGTGTCGCGGTAGGTGGCGACGACCAGGAGCCGCGCCGGGTGGGTGAGGACGGTCGTGAGCAGGTCGAGGGTCTCCTCGCCGGCCCAGTGGAGGTCGTCGAGGACCAGCAGGAGGGGCGCGGCGCGGGCGAGGTGGTCGAGGACCGCGCGGTGCCAGTGGAACCGGTCGGGGAACGCGGTCGGTCGGGGGCCGTCGAGGGTGTCGAGGAGGCGGGTCCAGGGCCAGGCGGCGGGGGTGTCGCGGGTGTCGGGGTTGGCGGCCTGGGCGGTGGTCCAGCCGGAACGCGCCAGGTGGTCGGCGAAGGACTCGACCAACGCGGTCTTCCCGACTCCCGCTTCCCCGGACACGAGCACGAGACGCGGACGATCGGCGACGGACTCGGCGGCGGCCTCCAGCGCGGCCGACTCACCGGCCCGCCCAACCAACTCGACCACGGCCGACGCAGGGGCGGACGCGGCGGGGGCGGCGGGTGTGGGTGGGGTGAGGGTGTGGTTCAGGATGTTCGACTCAAGGGTGCGCAGGGCGGGGCCGGGGTCGACGCCCAGTTCGGTCGCCAGCAGGTCGCGCGCTCGCCGCAGCACGTGCAGCGCGTCACCCTGCCGACCCGCGTGGTACTGCGCCAGCGCCAGCAGCCGCCACGACTCCTCCCGCCACGGGTGCCCCTCGACCTGCACCTCCAGGTCCGGCACGGCCTCCGCCGCCCGCCCCTCCCCCACCAGCGCCGCCGCCCGCCGCTCCACCGCGAGCAACCGCAACTCCGCCAACCGCCCCGCCTCGGCCCGCGCCCACGCGTGCTCGGCGAACTCCGCGTACGCCGGACCGCGCCACAACCCCAGTGCCGCGTCCCAATCCGCCACCGACACCGCGGGACCGACCGAACCCGCCGAACCCGAACCCGCCGACGACGACGAACCCGAACCGGCCGACGACGAACCAGAAACCAAGCCCGAACCCGAAACCGAAGGCAAGCCCGAACCCCGCGAAGACACGCCCGAACCAGAACCCACCAGCGCCTCGAAGCGCCAAGCGTCCACCTCGTCCGCCACCAGCGCATACCCCGGCGGCGCGGTCACCAGCACCCGCGCGGGCGCCCGGGGCGCGCGGTCCGGCTCCAGCACCCGCCGCAACGCCGACACGAACGTCTGCACCGCACCCACCGCCCCGGCCGGCGGCGACTCCCACAGGTCCGCCACCAACCGCTCCACCGGCACCACCCGCCCCCGGGCGACCAGCAACCGCGCCAACACCGCGCGGTGCCGCGGACCGGGCAACGCCAACGGCCCCCGCGGGCCGGACGCGACCAGCGGGCCCAGCACCCCGAACCGCACCGACCCCACCCCCGCCACCCTAGTGCTCAGTGGACGCTGACCCGTTGCTCAGCGCCCCCCGCCACCGTGGACCCATGCACATCAACGGCTTCACCCACCACCGCGTCCCCGTCGGCGACGGCGTCGAACTCAACGTCGCCACCGGCGGCACCGGCACCCCGGTCGTCCTCCTCCACGGCTTCCCGCAAACCCACCTCATGTGGCGCCACGTCGCCGCCGACCTGGCCGCCGACCACACCGTCATCGCCCCCGACCTGCGCGGCTACGGCGACAGCGACAAACCCGCCGACACCGGCCGCACCTACGCCAAGCGCACCATGGCCCAGGACGTCGTCAAGGTCGCCGCCGCCCTCGGCCACGACCGCTTCGCCCTCGTCGGCCACGACCGCGGCGCGCTGGTCGCCGTCCGCACCGGCCTCGACCACCCCGACCGGGTGACCCACCTCGCCGCCCTGGACGTCCTGCCCACCCTCGACATGTGGGACGTCCTGCACGGCACCACCGCCGCCATCGGGTTCCACCTGTTCCTCATGGCCCAGCCGCCCGGCCTGCCCGAACGGCTCATCGCCGCCGCCCCCGACGACTTCTTCGGCCACTTCCTCGACATCTGGACCCAGGACCCCACCGCCATCCCGCCCGACGTCCGCGCCGAATACCTGCGCAAGTCCCGCGACGCCGTGCCCTCGATCGTCGCCGACTACCGCGCCTCCGCCACGGTGGACGTCGAGGACGACACCGCCGACCGCGACACCCCGCTGCGCATGCCGGTCGCCGTCCGCCAACAGGACTGGGGCGCGCTGCTCGGCTTCGACGCCCGCGCCATCTGGGCCCGCCAGGCCACCCACCTCGACCACGACACCGTCCACTGCGGCCACTTCATGGCCGAAGAAGCCCCGGACCTCGTCGTCAAGACCATCCGCGACCTCCTCACCCGCTGAAGCGCACGCCGGAGCGGGGTCCCGCTCGCACCCGGGACCCCGCTCCGGCGACCCGACCTCAGCCGAGCAGCTCGGCCTCCAGCGTGCCGAAGTGGTAGGCCTTGACCGCCTGCACCAACTCCTCCACCGACAGGTGACCGCTGCCGTCGGCGTCGATCTGCTGGAAGGCCTCCCTGGCCCGCGACGGCTCCACCCCGACCGCCTTCAGCCACTTGCCGAACTCGGCCTCGCTGACCTCACCGTCGCCGTCGGTGTCGCACAGGTTCAGGATGGCCTGGATCATCGGCCGCACGACGCGCCCGAAGCCCGCGTCACCGCCCGCGAACACCTCGCGCTCGATCACCTGGAGGAACTGGTCCTGGTTCAGCGACCCGTTCGGCCCCACCCCGGCCTTCTCGGCCAGGTAGTCGAACGTGTACCGGAACGAGTCCACCACCGCGCGCCCGTTCGGCGACTGCGGGGACTCCCCGAACGCCGCGACGATGCGCTGCGCCTCGGACTCCAGGTCCGACCGCTCGATCATCCCGTTGCCGTCGACGTCCCACTTCTCGAACCGCTTCTCCAGCCGGGTGTTCCTGACAGCCGTGGTCATTCCCTGCACTCTCCTTCACTACACCAGTTGGCATGGCAGAGCCGCGTGACGGGTACGTCACCCCGGGCGCGGCGGGCATTACAGGCGCTGGACCTCCCCTCCGGGAACCCGTCCCGTGACGTCGAGGAGGAGCCGTGCGTTCCTGGCCAGCCGGCTCAGGTCGTAGCCGCCGTGCGGGACGAGCAGGACGGTCGCGTCGCTGTCGCGCAGAGCGGAGTCCAGGTCGGTCACCGGTGGCCCGAGCCGCGGCACGGGACCCGCGACCGGGTCGTGGTAGGAGATCCGGGCGCCCAACGCGGCCAACTCGTCCGCCACGCGGATCGACGCCGACTCCCGCGTGTCGGGCACGTCGGCCTTGTAGGCCACACCGAGCAGCAGGACCCGTGACCCCGCAACGGTCCTGCCGTCGTCGGCGAGCAGCCGCGCCACCCGCTGCGCCACGTAACCGGGCATCGCGGCGTCCACCCGCCGCGCCGCCTCGACCACACCCAACCGCGCCCCTTCGCGGCGGGCCTTGTCCAACAGGTACCGGGGATCGACGGGGATGCAGTGACCCCCGACACCGGACCCCGGCGTGAACGGGGCGAACCCGAACGGCTTCGTCGCCGCGCACCGCAGCACGTCCCACACGTCCACGCCCAACCGGTCGCAGAACACCGCGATCTCGTTGACCAGCGCGATGTTCACGTACCGGTAGGTGTTCTCCAACAACTTGGCCATCTCGGCCTCACGCGTGCCCTTGGCCACCACCACGGTGTCCACGAACCGCCCGTAGAACGCCGCGCAGTGCTTGGCGCACAACGGGGTGTGCCCGCTGACCACCTTCGGCGTGGTCCGCACGCCGTGCCGCCGGTTGCCCGGGTCGATCCGCTCCGGCGAGTACCCCAGCGGGAAGTCCTCCCCCGCCACCAGCCCGTGCCGCTCCAACACCGGCCGCACGACCTCGTCGGTGGTGCCCGGGAAACTGGTCGACTCCAGCACCACCAGCGTGCCGGGCCGCAGGTGGTCGGACACGGTGGCCGCGGCGGCCCGGACGGCCGACAGGTCGGGGCCGCCGTCCGGGCCGAGCCCGGTGGGCACGCAGATCACGACGGTGTCGGCGCGCGAGAGGACCGACGGATCGGCGGTCACGGTGAAACCGTTGGCGCGCATCGCCTTCAGCCGCGCGTGTGACACGTCCAGCACGTGCGACCGCCCGGCCCGGAGGGTGTCCACGACGGCCGGCGAGGTGTCGTAGCCGACGACCGACAGGCCGGCGGCGCTAGCGGCGGCGGCCAGCGGCAGCCCGACGTAGCCGACACCCACGACGACCAGATCCACGGACACGCGCACCCTTTCCACGACGAAGCGATGTGTTGTCACCACCCACCGGGCTCACGGCACCTTGAAGCTGGCCGCGGCCGGCGGCACGTGCCCTCCGTAGTTCTCCCGCAGGACCCAGATCGGCGGCGCCGGGAACGGTCCGCCGCAGTCGGGCACGCCGAAGACCTCCACCTGCTTGTTGGTGCGGTTGGTCATCACGTGCGCGCCCGGCGGGATCTCGTAACAGCCGCGCGGGTTCTCGAAGGCCACCAGCTCCTCGACCTCCGCGATGTAGACGACGACCTCCCCCACGGCGGCGTGCGCGGCGGGGCTGAGCGGGACGGTGAGCGCTGTCGCGGTGAGTGCGCCGAGCAGCGCGGCGGCGAAGCGTTTCATCAGCAGAACCTCCATCTCCCGGACCGTGTCCAAACGGGACGTTCATCGCTGCCCGCAAGCTAACAGTCACACTCAGCAAGATGGGGTGACGGAACGCAACACCACCCGCGCAGGTTGCGGGCTGGTGTGCATATTCATCCGGACGGCAACGGCGCGTGCCCGCGTCGGTGGGCCTGCGTGGTCGGACGTGCAGGGATTCATTAGGTCGAGCGATGCTCGCGAGCGGCGATCCCGCGTTGACGCGAGAAACGAACGCGCCGCGTGACCACGACGAGGAACCCGCAATTGGGCGGTTTAACGCGGTTGGGCGATGTCGCCTTGGCGGTGTTTGGGTGATGTCGCTCCCGGCGCGTTTCAAGCCCGTGACGCGAGAGGATGAAACTCAGTCATCACTGAAGTTATAGTGACTAAGAATCCCGGTTGTGCCGCACAGGAGGGGTGCGGCACAACCGGGCATCAGCCGGCGACCGCCCCCAGCACGGCCGCCGACACGGCGGACACCACGTCCATGCCCACCCGCTCCGGGTCGCGGCTCACCCGCACCCGCGCCCGTCCCCCCGCCGGCGCGACCAGCTCGACCTGCAACTCCGCCAACGGCGGCGACGGCTCGTCGTGCCACCGCACCGCGCACCCGGGCAGCTCCAGCACCGGCTCGGGCGAGTCCTGCACCGCCGCGATCACCTGGTAGCGCGGGTGCCGACCGGTCCGCACCGGCCCGTGCAGCCGGGCGACCTCGGCGAACGGCAGGTCGGCGTGCGCGAGCGCCCCGGCGACCGACTCCGCCGCCGACCGCTCCGGCCCCACGCGCACGCACACCGTGTCGATCAGGCACCCCACCGGCAGTTCCAACTCCTCCGTCGACCGCTGCGTCACCGGCACGCCGATCCCGAACTCCGCCTGCCCGGTGTGCGCGGCGACCGCCCGCGCCACGGCGTCCACGAGCACGGCGAGTCGGCTGGTCCCCCGCTCGCGCGCGAGCCGGTCCACCGCGGCGATGTCCACATCGTGCTCTACCGCGTACACCGAACCGCCGTCGCCGTCACGCAACCCGAGATCCGGCAGTCCGGCCAGCTCAGCGGTCCAAAAGGCACGTTGGGCCGCGAGATCCGCCGCCGCGCGCAACCCCGCCACGGCGGCGGACGTCCGCGCCGGCGTCGGGACGTCCACACCGAACTCCGGCACGACACCCCGCAGCCGCGCCGCGTAAGCCGTCGACAGGTCCTCCGCGAGCCGGTGCCGGGACCAGCCGTCGAACGCGATGTGGTGCGCCGTCACGCCGAACAGCCACGCCACGCCCGTCCACACCAGCACCGCCCGCCACGCCACGCCCGCCGCCAGGTCCAGCGGCGCGGCCAGGCGGGCGTCCAGCACCGCGCGGTCGCCGGTCGCGCGCTCCAGCCGCACCACCCGCTCCCCCGGCACGGCCAGCGGCTCGTCCTCGTCGGTGTACCGGGCGTGCAGGTAGCCGTGGCGCAGGTGGACGTCCCGCACCGCCGCCGCCAGCGCCGCCACGTCCAGGTCACCGGTCACCGTCCACACCAGCGGGCAGTGGTTGTGCGGGTCCGCGCCGCCGGAAACCTGGTGCCGCACCAGGAAGGAGTGCTGCATGGGCGTCAGGCGGGGACCGTGGTCGCGGGTCTGCTCGACCGCGGACGCCAGCCACGCGGCGAGGCCCGCCACGGTCGGGGTGGACCGCAGCCGGGAGACCGGCACGGACCGGCCGAACCGCGCGCCCAGCCTGGTGCACAGCCGCACCGCCGCCAGCGACGTGCCGCCCAGCTCGAAGAACGACCGGTCCCGGGCGTCCGACCCGACCAGCGCGGCGAACTCCGCCGCCACGGCGTCCTCCGCCGAACCACCGGCCGGCACGGACGCCGACGGTGTCCGGGGCAGCATGGCCACCAGCGCGCGCGTGTCCGCCTTCCCGTTGGGCGACAACGGGAAGGCCTCCACCCGCAGCACGTGGTCGGGCACCGAGTAGCCGGGCAGGTCGGCGCGCAGCCGCGCCACCACGTCCGCCTCCGCCGCCTCCCCCGCGTAGAACAGCGCCAGCGCCCGGCAGGCGCCGGTCTCCTCCCGCACCGGCACGGCCACGCACCGCCGCACCCCGGCCACCCCGCCGGCCACGTGCTCGACCCCGGCCGGCTCGATCCGGTGCCCGCGCACCTTCACCTGCCGGTCCTGGCGGCCGTGGAAGTGGAAGACGCCCGAGGCGTCCACGCTGCCCCGGTCCCCCGTCCGGTAGACGCGGACCGGCGTGCCGCCCAGCGTCAGCCACGTGAACTTCTCCGCCGTCGACGCGGGATCGCCCAGGTACTCCAGCGCCAACCCGTCGCCGGCGACGACCAGCTCCCCCACCTCGCCGGGCGCGCACTCGCGACCGCCTGCCACGACGTGCACCGACGTCCGGGTCACCGGCCGGCCCAGCGGGACCTCCCCCGCCACCGCCCCCACGTCGTGGGTCAGCACGAACACCGCGCTCTCCACCGGCCCGTACCCGTTGACCAGGCGCACCTCCGGCCGCGCCGCCCGGAACCGCCGCGCGTGCCACGCCGACAGCTTCTCCCCGCCGGTGATCACGGTCCGCAGCCCGGCGAAGGCGTCCACGTCCTCCTCGACCACCAGTTGGAACAGCGAGGTGGTCAGGAACAGGGTGTTGACGCCGTGCCGGGCGACCAGGTCCCGCAGCCCCGCCGGCAGCAGCGGCCGGTCCTCCACCAGGACGCACGTGCCGCCGGTCAGCAGGACGCCCCACAGCTCCAACGCGAAGGCGTCCCACGGCACCGCCGACACCTGCGGCATCACGGTGGTGTGGTCGAACGTCGCGAACGTGCAGTCCTGGAACAACCTGATCGTGGCTTCGTGCGGCGACACGACGGCCTTGGGCTCGCCCGTGCTGCCCGAGGTGAAGAACACCATCGCCGCGCTCTCGTCGACCAGCGGCGGCGGGTTGTCCCCGCGCCCCGGCACCCACAGCTGGCCGGGCAGCAGTTCCTCGATGCGCCGCAACCGCTCCCGCGGCCACGCCGGGTCCAGGGCCGCGTAGGCCGCGCCGCACTTGAGCACCGCCAGCAGGGTCGCCACCAGGCGGGGCGAGACCGGCAGCACGACCGGCACGACGTTGCCCTTGCCGACGCCGGCCGCGCTCAGCTCCAGCGCGATCTCGTCGGACCCGCGGTCCAGCTCGGCGTAGGTGACGCGGCCGGTGGCGTGCACCAGGGCGGTGGCGTCGGGCCGTTCGGCGGCGCGGGCCCGGAAGACCTCGTGGATCACGCCGTCCTCGCCCACTGCCCGGCGCCGGCCAGGCCGTGCGTGCGGACGTGCTCGATCAGCGCCATCCGCTTCCAGCCGGTGCGGCGGATCGCGGGTTCCGGGATCTCCAGCTTGCGCACCAGGTAGTCGATGTGGGCGTCCACCGCCCGCGCGCTCATCCGCAGCCGGGCCGCGATGTCGGCGGAGGTGGGCGCGACGGGTCCGCGCCGCTCGCACAGCGCGGCCAGCACGGCGGAGTAGCGGGCGTCCGGGTCCAGCTGCGGGACCTCCGGCCGGATCGCCGGACACCGCCGCACCACCGGCGGCGGCACCTCGGTGACGGCGGCGAACACGGTCACCGTCACGCGGCCGGGCCGGCGGGCGGGCGTCACGGTCGCCATGTCGAACCCGAACGGCACCCGCTCGCCGGGCCGCACGGCGCTCGCCTCGCCGGGGTCGTCCACGTCGGCGACGAACAGCGTCTCGGTGTCGGACAGGTTGGTGATCCACCAGACGCCGCCCTCCGCCTCGACCGCGCCCCGGAAGTCCGGCTCGCCGTCGATCGGCAGGTCCCACGCGCACTCGCCGCACGCACAGGTGCCGAACGTCCGCGTGCCGCCGCCGGGCACCTCGACCCGGCGCGGGCTGCGGCCCCGTTCGACCGGCCCCTGCACGGTTACTGCACTCACTGGTTCCCCCAGGGAAGTCACCCGATGAGCCGATGGACAACCACCGGCGGTTTCAGCCGGTCAACCATCGCGCCGCCGCGCGAATACCGGTATGGGCAGAACTACCCACGCTCCACCTCGCGCGATAGCCGATCCGGGCGCGCCGGGCAAGGCCGGCGCTCCGGGTCCGCCCGGGTTACCCGATCGGCCGCAGCGCCGCAGTCTTGGCCGCAGTCATCGCGGAAGGACCCATCGAGTGAGCGCGCAAACCCGGACCACGACGCCGCTGTCGGCCGCCCAGCGCGGCCTGTGGCTGCTGGACGCACTGCACCCCGGCAGCCCCCTCTACAACGTCTTCTGCTCGGTCCGCCTGACCGGGCCCCTGGACCTGCCCGCCCTGGAGCAGGCGGTCACCCGGGTCGTCGCCCGGCACGAGGCGCTGCGCACGACGTTCCCGTCCGACGGCGGCGAGCCGTTCGCGTCGGTTGCTCCCGCCGCGGACGTGCCGCTGCCGGTGGTGTCGCTGCCCGACCACGACGAGGCGTGCCGGTACGTGGACGAGTGGGCCGAGCGGCCGTTCGACCTGGCCCGGGGGCCGCTGTTCCGGGCGACCGTGGTGCGGATCGGGCCCGAGGACCACCTGCTGGGCGTGGCGACGCACCACATCGTGTCCGACGGGCAGTCGCTGCACGTGCTGTTCGACGAGCTGGCCGACCTGTACGCGGGCGTCGAGCCGCCGCCGGTGCCCGCCGGTTCGGGGCAGCGGTCCGAGGACCCCGAGCTGCTGGAGTGGTGGCGGACCTACCTCGCGGGCGCGCCGGACGTGCTCACCCTGCCGTCCGACCGGCCCCGGCCCGCTGTGCGCGGGACCGCCGGCGCGACCCACGTGTTCCCCGTGCCGGATGTGACGGCGTTCGCCGCGGCGCACCGCGCCAGCCCGTTCATGCTGCTCATGACCGCGTACGCGGCGCTGCTGGGCCGGTTGACCGGCGCGCCGGAGGTGCTGGTCGGCACGCCGGTCGCGGACCGGGCGCTGCCCGACGCGGACCGGTTGATCGGGATGTTCGTGGACACCGTGCCGGTGCGGGTGGACCTGTCCGGGGACCCGACGTTCGGGCAGCTGCTGGGCCGGGTGCGGGCGTCGGTGCTGGACGCGGTGACCCACCAGGGCGTCCCGTTCGACCGCCTGGTGGACCTGGTGCGCCCGGACCGCTCCCCCAGCCACACGCCGCTGGTGCAGACGATCTTCAGCGCCGACCCCGCGCCGCTCGCGCGGCCCCGGTTCCGCGGCCTGACCGCGGTCCTGCGCACGCCGCGGCCGTCGACGGCGAAGTTCGACCTGGACCTGACCGTGCAGGGCACGCCGGAGGGGTTGGTCGGCGTGCTGACCTACAGCACCGAGCTGTTCGACGCACCCACCGCGTCGCGGCTCGGCGAGCAGTTCACCCGACTGCTCACCGCGGGAGCCGCCGCACCCGACACCCCCGTGCGGCGGCTCCCCCTGCTCTCGGCGGACGAGCTGGGCCGTGTCCTGGGCGACTGGCACGAAACCGCCCCCGCGCGTGTTGGTGCGCCGGTGCACGAGCTGTTCCGGCGCTCGGCCGCGGCTTTCCCGTCCCGGCCGGCGCTGGAGGGCGAGGGCGTGGTCCTGACCTACGCCGACCTGGACGCCCGCTCGGACGCCCTCGCCGCGTCGTTGGACGTGCGGCCGGACGAGGTGGTCGGCCTCCTGATGCCGCGGGGGATCGACCTGATCACCTCGATGCTGGCGGTGCTGAAGTCCGGTGGCGCCTACCTGCCGCTGAGCCCGACCCACCCGAAGGGGTACGTGGAGCGGGTGCTGGCGGCGGCCGGTGTGTCCACTGTGGTCTGCGCGCCGGACCTGGCCCACCGCCTGCCCGCCGGGGTCGCGGCCGTGGTGCCCGAGGCGGCTGTCGTGGCGTCCGGGACGGCTGTCGTGGCGTCCGGGACGGCTGTCGTGGCGTCCGGGACGGCTGTGGTGCCGCCCGAGGCGGCTGCCGTAGCACCCGAAACGGCTGTCGTGGCACCCGAAACGGCTACCGCACCGCCCGAGGCGGCCACCATGCCGCCCGAAACGGCTGTCATGCCGCCCCAAACGGCTACCGCGCCGCCCGAAACGGCTGCCGCGCCGCCCGAAACGGCTGCCATGCCGCCCGCCGGCGGCCTCCGGCCCCCGTCTCCATCGTCCCACGGGGGTACGACAATCGGGTCCGAGCGCCCCCGGGGGTCATTCTCCCACGACGGCACGACACATCCGGACCACCTGGCCTACGTGCTCTACACCTCCGGCTCCACCGGCGAGCCCAAGGGCGTGGCGGTCACGCATCGGGCGTTGGCGAACATGGCGTTGACCATGGTCGACTACTACGGCCACACCGCCGACGAGCGCGTCCTCCAGTTCGCCAACGCCGGGTTCGACATCACCGCCGAAGAGCTCTACCCGACGTGGACGGTCGGCGGGTGCGTCGTCCTCGCGCCCGACCCCGCGCCCGGTCCGGAGCACCTCACCGACCTCATGCGGGACAACGGGATCACCTTCACGATCCTCACCTCCAGCAACTGGCGGCAGTGGGCGCACCGCGCCTGGGCCGACGGCCGCGACCCCGCGCCCACGCTGCGCAAGGTGTCCATCGGCGCGGAACCGGTCGACCCGGACACCCTCCGGCGCTGGCAGGACGAGGTCGGCGTGCCGCTGGTCAACTGCTACGGCCTCACCGAGACCACGGTCAACGCCACCGCCACCCCGCTGGACGACCGCACCGTCACCATCGGCCGCCCGCTCGACGGCGTCACCGCCCACGTGCTGGACGCGGACCTCGAACCGGTGCCGGTGGGCGTCCCCGGCCAGCTCTACCTGGGCGGCGACTGCCTCGCGCGCGGCTACCTCGGCCGCCCTGACCTGACCGCCGACCGGTTCGTGCCGCACCCGTTCGTGCCCGGAGCACGCCTGCACCGCAGCGGCGACCGGGCCCGGTGGCGGGCCGACGGGCGGCTGGAAGTGCTGGGCCGACTGGACAAGCAGCTCAAGGTGCGCGGCTACCGGATCGAACCCGGGCACGTCGAGGCCGCGCTGTCGGCGCACCCCGGCGTGTCCGACGCGGTCGTGGTCGCCCGCGACGAACGGCTGGTCGCGTACGTCGTGCCGCGCGTGCCCGACGACCTGCGCGAGCACCTGAACGCCCGGCTGCCGGTGCACCTGGTGCCCGGCGCGTTCGTCGCGCTGGACGCGATCCCCCTCAACGCCAACGGCAAGGTGGACGAGAAGGCCCTGCCCGCGCCGACGTTCACCGCTCCGACGAGCCAAGCCGCGAGCACCGACCTGGAGCGCGACCTGGCCGACGTGTGGCAGGACGCGCTGGAGCTGGACCGGGTCGGCGTCCACGACAACTTCTTCGAGCTGGGCGGCACCTCGCTCACGCTCGCCCGGGTCCACCGCCGCCTGCGCGACCTGCTGGGCCGCGCGCTGCCGATGGTGGCCCTCTACGAGTACCCGACGATCGCCTCGCTGGCGCGGCACCTGTCCGGCGGCGAGGACCCCACCCCCCTGCGTACCCGGCCCCGCACGCGCCGGCCGCGCCGACGCTGAAGGAAGACCATGTTCGAGGACAACGACGACCGCCACTACACGGTCGTGCACAACGACGAAGAGCAGTACTCGCTGTGGCCCGCCGACCGGGCCCTGCCGCCCGGCTGGACCTCCGTGGGCGTGGCAGGCACCAAGACCGCGTGCCTGGAGCACATCCGGACCGTGTGGACGGACATGCGCCCCAAGAGCCTGCGGGAGTTCCGGTGACCGTCATGCGCCTGCTCGGGTTCCGCAACCTGTTCTACGCGCAGACCCTGAGCCTGCTGGGCACGCAGATCACGCTGCTGGCCCTCCCGCTGGCCGCGCTGCTGCTGCTCGACGCGTCGCCCGCGCAGGTCGGCCTGCTGGCCGCCGCCGAGTACGCGCCCATCCTGCTGTTCGGCCTGCCCGCCGGGGCGTGGGTCGAGCGGGTGAAGAAGCGGCCGGTGCTGCTGGTCTCCGACGCGGCCCGCGCCGTCGCGCTCGGTGTCGTGCCCATCGCCTACGTGCTGGACGTGCTGACGTTGCCGCTGCTGTTCGCGGTGGCGTTCGTGGTCGGCCTGGGCACGCTGTTCTTCGACGTCGCCCAGATGTCCTACCTGCCGATGCTGCTGTCCGAGGACCAGTTGGCCGACGGCAACGCCAAGCTGGAGGGGTCGCGGTCGTTCGCGCAGCTCGCCGGGCCGAGCGCCGGCGGCGCGCTGGTGCAACTGGTCACCGCGCCGGTGGCGATCCTGGTGGACGCGCTGAGCTACGTCGGGTCGTTCGTCCTGCTGCTGTTCGTCAAGGGCCGCGACACCGCGACCCCGCCCGCCGAACGCCAGGGCCTGGGCAGGGAGATCGCCGAGGGCGTCCGGTTCGTCGTGCGGCACCCCGTGCTGCGGCCCCTGGCCCTGGCCGACGCCGCCGCCAACTTCGCCTTCGCCGCCGTCCTGGCGTTGCAGGTGGTGTTCGCGGCCGACGACCTGCACCTGGGCGCGACCGCCATCGGTCTCGTGCTGGCCGTGGGCAACGCGGGCGGGCTGGTCGGGGCGGTGCTCAGCGGCAGGCTCGGCGACCGCGTCCCCGCCGGGCCGCTGCTGATCGGGTCGATCGCGCTGTTCACGATCGGCGCGGCGCTGCTGCCGCTGGCCGGCGGCGCGTGGACGTTCGGGCTCGGGCTGTTCGTGGTCTACCTCGGGGTCGTCGTCTACAACGTCGTGTCGGTGACCATGCGCCAGCTCGCCACGCCGGAACGGTTGATGGGCCGCATGAACGCGACCCTGCGGTTCATCGAGTGGGGCACGCTCCCGCTCGGCGCGGTCGTCGGCGGCCTGCTCGTCGCGCCCCTCGGCATCCGCACCGTGCTGTGGCTGGCGGCGGGCGTGTGCGCCCTGTCGGTCCTGCCGCCGCTGCTGTCGCCGGTGCGCTCCCTCAAGAACACCGAACTCCAGGAGGTGCCCGCATGAACGAGGAAAGCCCCCACCTGGCCGTCATCGGCATGGCGGGCCGGTTCCCCGGCGCGCCCGACCTCGCCGGCTTCTGGACCAACCTGGCCGGCGGCGCCGAGTCGCGCGACCGCACGCCCGAGGGCGGTGACCGGTTCGACGCCGGGTTCTTCGGCTACGCGCCCAGCGAGGCCCGGCTGCTGGACCCGCAGCACCGCGTGTTCCTCGAAGTCGCCTGGGAGGCGCTGGAGCACGCCGGGTGCGACCCGACCCGGTTCGACGGCGCGATCGGCGTCTACGGCGGCAGCGGCGACACCGGGTACGCCGAAGTCCTGCGGCAGCACCGGCACCGGTTCCCCAACACCTCCGAGCTGCAGTTCCGGATGGCCGGCGGCGTCGACTTCCTGACCAGCCGGGTGTCCTACAAGTTCGGCCTGACCGGGCCGGCGGTGACCGTGCAGACCGCGTGCTCGACCTCCCTGGTCGCCATCCACACCGCCGCGCAGGCCCTGCTGGCCGGCGAGTGCGACCTGGCGCTGGCCGGCGGCATCACGCTGCACGTGCCGTTCCCGGTGGAGGAGCCCGAGTCCGGGATCATCGCGCCGGACGGGCACTGCCGGGCGTTCGACGCCTCCGCGCGGGGCACGGTGGCGTCGGACGGCGCGGGCGTGGTCGCGTTGAAACGTCTCGACGACGCCCTCGCCGACCGCGACCGCATCCACGCCGTGGTCCTCGCCTCGGCGGTGAACAACGACGGCGCGGGCAAGGTCGGCTTCACCGCGCCCAGCGTGGACGGGCAGGCCGCCGCCGTGCGCGCCGCGCTGGAGCTGGCCGACGTCGACCCCCGGACCATCGGGTACGTCGAGGCGCACGGCACCGGCACCCCGGTCGGCGACCCGATCGAGGTGCGGGCGCTGGCCAAGGCGTTCGCGGTGGACGAGACCGGGTTCTGCCTGCTCGGGTCGGTGAAGACCAACATCGGGCACACCGACGCGGCGGCCGGCGTGATCGGGTTCATCAAGGCCGTGCTGGCGCTGGACCACGAGCTGGTGCCGGGCACCGTGCACTTCCGCGCGCCGAACCCGTTGCTGGAACTGGGGTCCACGCCGTTCCGGGTGAGCGCGGACGCGGTGGCGTGGCCGCGGGGCGACCAGCCGCGCCGGGCCGGGGTGAACTCGCTCGGGATCGGCGGCACCAACGCGCACGTGGTCCTGGAGGAGGCGCCGGCGCGGGACCGCACCCCCGAGGCCGGGCACCAACTGCTGCCGGTGTCCGCGCGCGGCGCCGACGCGGTGGCCCAGGCCGGCGCCCGGCTGGCCGCCCACCTCGACCGCCCGACCCGTGCCGGCTCGACCGCCGGCGAGGCCTTGGCCGCCGGCGAGGCCTTGGCCGACGTGGCGTGGACGCTCCAGACCGGGCGGAAGGTGTTCTCCCACCGGGGTTTCGTGGTCGCCGCGGACGCCGCCGACGCCGCCGGGCAACTCACCGGCCTGGCCGCCAGACCCGCGCCGGCGACCGCGCCCGGGGTGGCGTTCCTGTTCCCCGGCCAGGGCGGGCAGCACGTCGGCATGGGTCGCGAGCTGTACCAGCGGGAACCGGTGTTCCGCGCCGAGTTCGACCGGTGCGCGGACCTGGTGCTGCCCGGCATCGACCTGCGGGACGTGGTGTTCCGCGGCGACGCCGACCGGCTGGCCACCATGAGCGTCGGCCAGCCGGCCGTGTTCGCCGTGGAGTACGCGCTGGCGAAGCTGTGGCTGTCGTGGGGCATCACACCGGCCGCGGTCGTCGGGCACAGCCTGGGCGCGTACGCGGCGGCGACCATCGCGGGCGTGCTGTCCGTGGCGGACGCGTTGAGCCTGGTGGTGGAGCGCGGACGCCTGATGGACGCCATCCCGGCGGGCGCGATGCTCGCCGTGCCGCTGCCCGAAGCCGACGTGCTCCCGGTGCTGGGCGGGCTGTCGCTGGCCGCGGTCAACGGTCCCGCGCAGTGCGTCGTCGCCGGACCGCTGTCCGAAGTGGACGCGCTGCGGGTGCGGCTGGCCCGCGACGGCGTGGACGGGCGGTTGCTGCGGATCAGCACCGCCGCGCACTCCACGCTGGTCGAACCGGTGCTGGCGGGCTTCGAGAAGCGGGTCGCCGGGGTCACCCCGCACCCGCCGGTCATCCCCTGGGTGTCCGACCGGACCGGCCTGCTGGTCACCGCCGACGAAGCCACCGACCCGGCGTTCTGGAGCGCCCACTTCCGGGAGACGGTCCGGTTCGCCGACGCCCTGGCCGCGCTGCCCGCGGACCTCGCGCTGGTCGAGGTCGGGCCGGGGCGGACGCTGTCCGGGCTCGCGCGGCAGCAGTCCGCGCCGGAGCGGGTCGTGGTGGCGAGCATGCCGCACCCCGCCGAGGACGTGCCCGGCCCGGCCGTGCTCCTGCACGCGCTGGGGACGTTGTGGCAGGCCGGGGTGGAGGTCGACTGGGCAGCGCTGCACGCCGTGCCGCCCCACAAGACCGCCCTGCCCACCTACCCGTTCCAGCGCGGGCTGTTCCGGCTCGACGCCGACGAGGAGCCCGAGGTCGAGCAGCCGGCGGCGCGGGCCGTGCTCAGCGAGACCGAACGGGTGCTGGCGGCGGCGTTCGGCGCCATCCTCGGGCTGCGCCACGTCGAGGCCGACGACAACTTCGTGGCGCTGGGCGGGGACTCGATGCTGGCCACCCGCGTGGTCGGGGTGGTGCGCGCGGACCTGGGCGTCGAACTGGGGGTGCGGGACCTGTTCCGCGCGCCGACCGTCGCCGGGCTGGCCAAGCTGATCGAGGCCAAGCGGTGAACCCCTGGCTGCTGTGCCGCCGCAAGCGCCCCGACGCCCGGCTGCGCCTGTACTGCTTCCCGCACAGCGGCGGGTCGGCGGGCGAGTTCCTGCGCTGGGCCGACGACCTGCCCGACGTCGAGGTGTGGGGCGTGCAGGTCCCGGGCCGGGGCACCCGCCTGGACGAGCCGTCGCACACGCGGATGGCCGACCTGGTGCGCGCGGTCGTGACCGAGGTCGACTTCGCCGGGCCGTGCGCGTTCTTCGGGCACAGCCTGGGCGCGCTGGTCGCCTACGAGGTCGCGGTGGCGCTGCGCGACCTCGGGCGGCCCGGCCCGGAGCGGCTGCTGGTGTCCGCGCACGAGGCGCCGCACCGGCACGTCCGCGACGACACCGCCCACCGCCTGGACCAGGCCGGCCTGATCGCCGCCGTCGAGGAGCAGTTCGGGCCGCTGCCCGCCGAGGTCCGCGACGACCCCGAGTGGCAGGACATGGTCCTCGGGCCGCTGCGCGCCGACCTCACCATCGTCGCCGACTACGAGTACCGCCCCACCCCGCCCCTGGCCTGCGCGATCACCGCGCTGGGCGGGACCGCCGACACCGTCGGCGAACCCGACCTCGCCGGCTGGGACCGGCACACCACCGGCCCGTTCGCGCTGCACCTGTTCGAGGGCGGCCACTTCTACTTCCGGGAGCACCACGATGACGTCCTCCGTCGCCTCGCCGCCGACCTTGCGGGGCTTCTTCGATGAGTTGTTCCTGGGTCGGGTGCGGTGGGACCTGCTGCGCCCCTTCCCGACCCAGGACCCGACCGACCGCGCGATCGGCGACCAGGCCGTAGCGGCGGTCACCGCGCTGGTCCGCGCGCACGTCGATCCCGAGCTGCTCGACCGCACCGGCACGCTGCCGGCCGGGCTGACCGACGCGTTGCAGGACGGCGGTTCCTACAAGCTGCTGATGGGCCCGGAGCTGGGCGGGTTGGCGCTGTCGCCGTTCAACGCGATGCGCGTGGTGCAGGCGGTGGCGAGTTGGTCGCCGGCGGTGGCGTGGTCGCTGGCCATCGGCAACGGGTTCGGCTCCGGCTCCTACCTGCCGATCGTCGAGGACGGCCCGCTGCGCGACCTGATCGAGCGGCACGTCCGTGCCGGGATCGTGTCCGGCAGCGCCGACACCGAGGCCAACGGGGCCGCCAACCACCGCCGGCACACCACCGCCGTGCCCGTCGAGGACGGGCGGGCCTACCTGGTCAACGGCGAGAAGGTGTTCATCGGCAACGGCCCGCTCGCGCGGCTGCTCGACGTGGCGTGCACGGTGGAGGTCGACGGCGTCCGGCAGATCCGGTACTTCTTCGTGGAGACCGACTCGCCGGGGTTCGAGGTCGTGACCACCCAGGAGTTCCTGGGGCTCAAGGGCGCGCCGATCGGGGTGCTGCGGTTCACCGACGTGCGGGTGCCGGCGGAGAACCTGCTGCCCGCCTCCACCGACGAAGCCCGCTACGCGCCGGAGATCGCCCGGCTCGCGACGCTGGCGCGGACGCTGGTCATCGCCTCGCCGGCGCTGGCCATCGCCAAGCTGTGCCTGGGGTGGCAGCGGGACTTCGTCACCCGGCGGGTCATGGACGACCGGCCCCTGGGCTCCTACGAGGAGATCCGGCGGCGCGTCGCCGAGACCGCCGCGGACGTGTTCCTGGTGGAGAGCGTGGTGCGGTGGGGTCTGCTCGGCCAGGACCGCGCCGACACCGGGCCGGACCTGACCGCGGCCAAGAACCTGACCTCGCTGGCGTGCTGGCGGGCGGTCGACCGGACCGTGGGCCTGCTGGGCGGCGAGGGCATCGAGACCGCGCGCAGCAAGGCGCGGCGCGGGGCCCCGGCGCTCCCGGTGGAGCGGTTCGTGCGGGACGCGCGGGGCCTGCGGGTGGCCGGCGGGGTGGACTTCCTGCTCGACTACTGGTCCGCCGAGGCCGGATTGGAGGCCTGCTACTCCTCACCCCCTCCCGCTCCCTCCACTGTGGACGACCCGACGCTGTCGCCGCGCTGCCGTGAGCACTTCCGGGTGCTGGTGGACGAAGCGGCTCGGCTGGGTTCGGCGTGCGCGCGGCTGACCGGCGCCCACTCGCGGTCCGAGCTGATGGCACGGCAGCGGACCGTGATCACGCTCGGCGCGCTGGCCCGTGAACTGCTCGGCATGGCCGTGGTGCTGGCCCGTGCCGACTCCCCCGAAACCGCCGCCCTGGCCGACATCGCGTGCTCGTCGGCGCGCGTGCGGCTGGCCGGGCTGTGGGCACGGCTCGACGCCACCGAGCCGGAGTACCCGGGTGTCGCCGACGAGCTGTTGCACGGCACCGGGTTCGACTTCCTGACCACCGACGTCGTCACCGACCTCCCTTCCGTCGAGGACCAGCCATGACCGTGCACTCCCTGGTCGCCGCAGCGGCGTCCGCCCACCCCTCCCGCGTCGCCGTCGTGTCCGCCGAGCGGTCGCTGACCTACGGCGAGCTGGACGCCCGCGCCAACGGGCTCGCGGCCCGGCTGATCGCCTCCGGGGTGCGGCCGGGCGACCCGGTCGGCGTGTTCCTGCACCGGTCGGCGGAGTTCGTGCTGGCGGCGCTCGCGGTGCTCAAGGCCGGCGGCTGCTACGTGCCGCTGGACCCGGAGTACCCGGCGGCGCGGCTGGAGTTCATGCAGGAGGCCGTGTCCTCCCCGGTCGTGGTCACGGTCGGGTCGTTGGCGGGGCGGCTGGGCGGTCCGGTGGTGCTGCTGGACCAGTTGCCCGATCCCGCCGGTCCCGTGGCCGTGCCGGTGCACCCGGACGACCTCGCGTACGTCATGTTCACGTCCGGGTCGACCGGGCGGCCCAAGGGTGTCGCCGTGACGCACCGCGGGATCGTGCGGCTGGTGGACGAGCCGGGGTGCGTGTCGTTGGCCGGCGAGACCATGCTGCACCTGTCGTCGCCTTCGTTCGACGCGGCCACGTTCGACGTGTGGGGTGCGCTGGCCAACGGCGGGCGGCTGGTCGTCGGGCCGGCCGGGAAGGTGACCGTGGCCGAGATCGGCGAGCTGGTGCGCACCCACGGCGTGACCACGGCGTTCCTGCCGACCGGGTTGTTCCACCTGGTCGTGGACGAGGGCGTGGCGGCGCTGGCCGGGCTGCGGCAGGTCGTGGTCGGCGGGGACGTGCTGTCCTCCGCCCACGCCCGCCGGTTCCTGGCGGCGGTTCCCGGGTGCCGGCTGGTCAACGGGTACGGGCCGACGGAGGTCACGACGTTCACCACGTTCCACGACGTGCGGCCGGTCGACGGGCCGGTGCCGATCGGCACGCCGCTGAACCGGACGTACGTGCGCGTGCTGGACGACGACCTGCGGCCCGCCGAGGTCGGGCAGCTGTTCGCCGGTGGCGACGGCGTGGCGCGCGGCTACCTCGGTGACCCGGCGCTGACCGCGCAGCGGTTCGTGCCCGACCCGTGGGCGCCCGGCGCACGCCTGTACGCGACCGGCGACCTGGTCCGCGCGACGCCCGACGGGCTGGAGTTCCTCGGGCGCGTCGACGGCCAGGTCAAGAAGCGCGGCTACCGCGTCGAGCCCGGCGAGGTCGAGGCGGCGTTGCGCGACGACCCGGACGTGCGCGACGCGGCCGTGGTCGCCACCGGCGACCGGGCAGACACGCGGCGGCTGGAGGCGTTCCTGGTGCTGTCGGGGCCGTTGGACGGGGTCCGGGCGCGGATCGGCCGGGTGCTGCCGGAGTACCTCGTGCCGGACGTGTGGGTGGAACTGCCCGGCCTGCCCCTGACGCCGAACGGCAAGGTGGACCGCGCCGCCCTGGTCGCGGCACCCCGGGGCAGCTCCGCGGGCGAGCCGCCGCTGACGGAGACCGAGTCGGCGATCGCGGAGATCTGGCGCGAAGTCCTGGAGGTCGAGTCGGTGGGCCGCCACGACGACTTCTTCGCCCTGGGCGGCCACTCCCTCATCGCGAACCGCATCGTGACCCGGATGCGGCGGGCGTTGGGCGTGGACATCCGCCTGGTCGCGGTGTTCGACCACCCGACGGTGGCAGGCCTGGCCGAGCACGTCTCCCGGTGACCGGGGGCGTCGCACAAGCGTTCAAGACCGCGAGGGTGCGCCGGCACTACAAACGCGGGCGTGATCGGTTTCATCGGACTCGGGCTCATGGGCCAACCCATGGCCGTCAACCTCGCCAAGGCCGGACCGCTCGTGGTCTGGAACCGCACCCGCGAGCGGTGCGCGCCGGTCGAAGCGGTCGGGGCGCAGGTCGCCGCCAGTGCCGCGGAAGTGTTCGAGCGCGCGGACGTGGTCGTTCTGATGTTGAGCGACGAACCCGCCGTGGACGAGGTGCTCGCGCGGGGCACCGGGGAGTTCGCCGGGCGGGTGCGGGGGCGGACGGTGGTGCAGATGGGCACCATGTCCGCCGCGTACTCGCGGGGCCTGGAAAGCGACATCGCGGCGGCGGGCGGGGTGTACGTGGAAGCGCCGGTGTCGGGGTCGCGCGGGCCGGCCGAGGCGGGCACGTTGGTCGCGATGGTGTCGGGTGACCGCGCGGCCGTGGAACGGGTCGGGCCGCTGCTCGCGCCGATGTGCGCGGAGGTGGTCGAGTGCGGGCCGGTGCCGGGTGCGCTGCTGATGAAGTTCTCGGTGAACCTGTTCCTGATCACCCTGGCCACCGGGCTGTCGGAGGCGTACGTGTTCGCCGAGGCGCAGGGGATCGACCTCGACACGTTGACCCGGGTGCTGGACGCCGGGCCGATGGCGTCGGCGGTGTCGCGGGCGAAGGCCGTGAAGCTGCGCGACGGGGACTACGCGCCGCAGGCCGCCGCGTTGGACGTGCTGAAGAACAACCGGCTCATCGCCGAGGCGGCCCGCGCGGCGGGGGTCGCCTCACCGCTGCTGGACCTCTGCCACGCCCTGTTCGGCGAGACCGTGGCCCTCGGGCACGGCGGGGAGGACATGGCCGCCGTGGCCCACGCCATCCGCGCCCGCTCCTGACCCACCCACTCCCGACCCACCCGGTCGCGACCCGTCGGCCAGGCCCGACCCGCCGGCTCGCGACCGGTCGGCCGGGTCCGACCCGCCCGCGTCCGACACCCCCGCGGCCCACACGGCGGGCGTCAACCCGAAGGCGCGCTTGAACATCCGGGTCAGGTGGCTCTGGTCGGCGAACCCCGCCGCCACCGCCACCTCGCCCAGCGGGACGCCCGCCCGGATCAGCCGCCGGGCGGTGTCCAGCTGGCGCATCGTGCGGAACCGGGTGGGGCTGGTGCCGAACGCCGCCCGGAACTGCCGCGCCACCGCCCACCGGTCCATCCCGGCCACCCGCTCGAACTCGGCCACCGGGTGCCGCCGCGCCGGGTCGTCGGCCAGCAGGGTCCGCACCCGGCGCACCGCGTCCAGGTCCAGCGCCGTCGGCCGCGCGGGGCCGGCGTGCTGGGTCAGCATGTCCACCACGGCCGTCGTCATCTCCGCCGCCTGCGCGTCGTCCAGCGGCTCCTCGATGTCGGCCAGCCACGACGCGACCGCGCGGGAGGCGGGTGTCGGCTCCAGCACCGGGTCGGCGACGAACGGCAGCGGCCGACCGCCCAGGGCGTCCTGCACCAGCGCGGGGTCCAGGTAGATGATCCGGTAGTCGAGGCCGTCCGCCGACCCCGCGCCGCCGTCGTGGGTCTCGTCGGGGTGCAGGACGTGCCACCGCCCCGGCGGGCAGTGCCACAGCGACCCCCGGTACCGGAAGGTCTGCACGCCCGCCAGCGTCAACCCCACCGCGTAGGTGTCGTGCCGATGCGGCGCGAACGCCACCCCGCGCAACGACGCCGCCATCCGCTCGATCCCGTCCGCCCCACCCCCGAACCGCAACCGGTAGGCGGTGCCGCGCGCGACCAGATTGTCCCCGGCCATGCGCCCACGCTAGCCGCTACGGTGGCGGGTGTGGCGGACTCCGATGACCAGTACGACGCCCTCGGCGAGGTCTACGAGCGGGCGAAGCACATCCCGACCGGTCTGGCCGAGCGGGCGACCCTGCTCGCGGCGCTGCCCGACCTGACCGGCCGGTCCGTGCTCGACGTCGCCTGCGGCACCGGCTTCTACCCGCGCCTGTTCCGCGCGGCCGGGGCGCGGCGGGTCGTCGGCGTCGACTCCTCGACGGAGATGGTCGCCTACGCGCGGCACGTCGAGCGGCGCGAGCCCGCCGGCATCGAGTACCACCGGCACGACGCGGCGGACCTGCCCGTGCTGGGGTCGTTCGACGTGGTGACCGCCGTGTGGCTGCTCGGGTACGCCGAGGACGAAGCCGCGCTGGACGCGATGGTCGCCAACCTGAAGGCCAACACCGCGCCCGGCGGCACGGTCGTCGTCCTGGTCCCCAACCCGGACGCGGACTGGGCGCTGCTCGCCGACTACGGCCGCTACGGCTACCAGGTCGAGCGCACCGGTCCCGCCGGCGTGCGGCAACCCGTCGTGGTGCGCGTGCTGGGCGACCCGCCGTTCGAGTTCGACTCGTTCTTCTGGCCCGGCGGCGCCTTCGAGGCGGCCCTGTCCCGCGCCGGTCTCGCCGACGTCACCCGGCACGAGACGGTCGTGCCGGATGACGGGCGCGGCGACCGGTTCTGGGGGGCGCTGCGCCGCAGCCCCAGTTTCGCCGTGTTCAGCGGTCGGCGATAAACCGCAGGAACCCTTCCCACACCGACTGCGGGAACGCCAGTTGGCCGCCCGCGGCATTGCGGGAGTTCCGCACGCGGGCGTTCGAACCGGCCCACGCGACTTCCACGCAGCTGTCGGTCCCGGAATGGGCGCTCTTCCGCCACAGCATCTCCGACGCCCCGCGCTCAGCGACCATCCGACACCCCTCCCTCAATGCCCCGACCTGGACGAGGTGTCCTCAGAATATCGGCGCGCGATCATCCTCCAGAACCGCCGAGTGCGCGAGCGACACTGCTCCGCTCTCAGCACCGGGGCCCGGGCGAGGTGGAATAGAGGGGCCGGCTTTCGCCGGCGTTATGGAGTTGGCGCAGGGCTCAGGTCGGCATCTCTCCCATCAGTCGGTGGAGCAGCGCGTCGAATTCGTCGGGTGTCGTGGCCAGCGCCTCCAACTCCAAGAACATCTCCACGTAAGTGCTGACCTGCCTGGGGTTGTTCTGGATCACGGTGACTTCGCCCGGCCACTCCAGGTAGACGACGTGGTCCAAGTCGCCGGTCTCGAACTCGAAAACCTCGAAGTTGCCGCGCATGGCGCGGTAGATGCCCTTGTCGAAGGAGAGCACCTGGATCGAGACGTTCGGCCGCTTCGCGATCTCGCTGAGCCTCAGGAGCTGCTCGCGCATCACGGCCGACCCACCGACCCAGCGCCGCAAAGCCGCTTCGTCCATCACGAAGAACGCCTTGACCGCCTCGTCGCCCTCCAGGATCCGCTGGCGTTCCATGCGCAGTTTGACCTTGTACTCCAACTGGTCCTCGGTGGAGTACAGCCGCAGCACTTCGCGCGCGTAGTCCTCGGTCTGGAGCAGGCCGGGGACGATCAGCTGCTGGTACTGCCTGATCAAGGACGTCGACGCCTCGAACTCCAGCAACGTGACCATGTCGGGGGACATGGTGGCCTTGTGCTTGTCCCACCACACGCGCTGGCGGCCGGCGCGGGCCGTCTGGACCAGGTCGTCGATGAAGTCCGGTGACTCGCCGTAGAACTGGAGCAGGGCTCGGAGATCCGTTGTCGAGATGTTGACCGCGCCCGTCTCGATACGGATGACCTTGGATGTCGACCAGTCAAGGGCCTCGGCGACCTCCCGTTGTGTGCGCCCAGCCCGATCGCGCGCCTTGCGCAACTCGGTGCGCAGACGACGCTGCTGGACCACAGGGTTGCTCACCTGCGCCACAGAGATCCACCTCTCAGACTGCTCTCATGCCATCTGCTACGTGGCATATAGCCATCCGCTCGACCGCTTGGTAACGTCATGCTAGCCGACAATGCGATCTGTCGCAGTTGGCCATGCCGAACGGAGTTCCGATGGGCAAAGAGACGTGGGTGACCGAAAGGCGAGTACTCCTCGTCATTCGGAACCTGACGTCCCTCTACCGGCTCCTCCAGTTGGTCGACGGCATGTTCGCCGGACAGCGCATCGCCTTGAAATTCACCATCGACAAGGGCTCGGAGTACGTCCGCGACCTGCGCAAACACCTGATCGAGACCGGCTGCGACGTGTTGAGTTGGCAGAACGCGACCAAGACCGAATTCCACGCGATCATGGCCGCGCACGCGGGCAGCGCGCTGCACGAACTGCGCGGGCCGATCCTGACCATCGCGCACGGCGCCGGTTACCCGCGGATAGTCCCGGAGACCACGGGAAGTCTGCTGTCACCCACCGGAGTGGCGCGCAGCCAATTGGTCTACAGCGATCGGGTGATACCCGCAAGAATAGGGCTTTCCCACGAAGAGCAATTCGGCTTGATCGACCGGACCTGTCCCGAGGCGCGCGACCGGTGCGTGGTGGTCGGCGACCCGGCCGCCGACCAGTTGCGCGCCAGCACGGTCCTGCGCGACCGCTACCGCGCGGCGCTCGGCGTCGGGCCGGACCAGCGGCTGGTCCTGGTGACCTCCACGTGGGGGCCGAACTCGGCGCTGGCCGCCGGCCCCGACCTGCCGCAACGACTCCTCGCCGAACTCCCGCTGGGCCGCTACCGGGTCGCGTTGACACAGCACTGGAACATCAGTCAGGGCCATTCGCGCTACGAGGTCGGCCAGCAGTTCCGCGACGGCACCCGGTGCGGGCTGATCACCGTCCCGCCGGACCGCAGTTGGCAGGCCGCCCTCATCGCCGCCGACGTGGTGATCGGCGACCACGGATCGGTGACCTTCTACGGGGTGGCGCTGGGCAAGCCGCTGTTGCTGGCCAGTGACGGCGGGTGCGAGGTCGATCCGGCCTCGGCCAACGCGGAGGTGTGGCGCAAGGCCCGACCGCTGGACCTCCAGGCGCCGCTGCGCCCGCAGGTCGAGTCCGCGCTGGACGACGGCGGCGACCCGGCGCTGCGCGAGATCACCGACCGCGTGCTGGGCCGGCCGGGCGAGGCGAAGGCCCTGGTGCACCGGGTGCTGTGCGAGATGATGGACCTGCCGCTCTCGGCGACCCCGCCCGTGGAGCCGGTCGAGGTGCACCGCGCGCCGCCGGGCCGCCCGGTCGGGGCGCAGGTCGTCACCGCCTCGCTGCACCGCAGGCACGTCGTCCTGGAGCGCTTCCCGCACCTGCTCAGCGGCCTGCGGCCGGAGGGCGACACCGCGCCGATGCTCGTCGTGGACGAGTCGGTCGTGGACGGCACGGTCCGCGACAACGCCGACATCGTGGTCCGCACCGAGGTCGCGGGCGACCCGCGGCGCTGGGTGGCCGACCAGCTCGCGGCCCACCCGGGCGCGGCGGTCGCGGCGGCGGCCACGGAGTCCGGGTCGGTGGTGGGCTTCCGCGACGAACCGGCGATCGACCTGGCCGAGGTCGGCCCGACCGCCGCCGCCTGCGCGCTGCACCACTGGGCGAGCCTGCGCCGCCGGAGGGTCCCGCCCCGCGGCCTGGTGCTGGTCGTCCACGACAACGATGTCACGCGGGTGGTCAGCCTGGCCGGCCGCCGACCGCACCGGGCGCCTCAGCCGCGCGACCCGAACCAGCGCAGGACCTCCGCGCTGCGCGGGTTGCCCGCGTCGCGGTAGAGCTCGAACAGCCGCTGCGCCGAGACGCGGAACAGGTCCTCGTCGCGCTGCTCGCGGGCGATCACGACCATGACCTCCAACGCCTGCGCCTCCTTCACCGGCTGGCGGCGGGACCGGGTCGTGGCGATCGCGGCGGTCAGCACGCGGCGGGCGTCGGCGACCCGCCGCAACGCTTCGTAGGCCCGGCCCAGGGCGATGTGGACGCGGGCGGTGGACATCTCGTCGCGCAGCCGCTCCAGCAGGCGACGCGCCTCCTCCAGCACCGGCAGCGCCAACGCCGCCTTCCCGGCCCGCACGAGGGCGTCGCCGAACTGGTAGGCCTGCACGCCGATCGCGCGCGGGTCGCCCAGCCGCCGGCTGATCAGCAGCGCGGACTCGAACTCGCGCGCCGCGTCGTCGTAGCGCTCCTGCTCGCGCAGCAGCAACCCGTAGGACTCGTGGACCATCGCGCGGCCCAGGCCGTTGTCGGCGATCACCCGTTCCGCGCGGGACAGCTCCGCCTTGGCCGCCTCGAAGTCGCGCAGCTCGACGTGCGCCCGCGCGAGCTGGTTGCGCAACCGGCACTCCGCGGCCCGCGCCCCGACCGCGGCGGCCGACTCGGCCCCGATGCGGTGCGCCTCGATCCAGTCCGCGTAGTGCTTGCGGCTGTGGTAGAAGGCCCACAGCGCCTCGCACAGCTGCCAGGCCGCCGTGTGCAGGCCGATGTCCGCCGCCAGCCGGACCGCCGCGAGCAGGTTGGTGCGTTCGGTCTCGAACCACTCCATGCCGGAGCCGGCGTCGAACTCGACCGGCCAGGGCCTCAGGTCGTGGTCGGCCAGCCGCCACCGCGCCGGGCCCAGCACCGCGCGGTCGGCCGCCGCCGCGCCGAGCAGGTACCACTCGACGGCCCGCCGCCGCACGTCGTCCCGCTCGTCCGCGCCCTCCCGCTCGGCGCGGTGCGCGGCGTGCAGCCGGACCAGGTCGTGGAAGCGGTAGCGGTCGGCGGCGTGCTCCTCGACCAGGTTGACCGCGCGCAACGCGGCCAACTGCTCCTCCGCCTCGGCCGCGGGCGTGTCCGCCATCGCGGCGGCCACGCCCGCGTCGAAGTCGCCGCCGGGGTGCAGGCCCAGCACCCGGTACATCCGCCGCGCCGGGGCGGACAGGTCGTCGTACGCCGCGTCGAAGACGTGTTCCACGAGGTGATCCCCCTCCACCGAGAGCCGGCTGAGGCGTTTGCGGTCGTCGGACAGGTGCTGGGCGTAGCGGGCGACCGTCCAGCGCTCCAGGCGGCCCAGTTCGGCGCCGACCACCTTCAGCGCGATGGGCAGGCCCGCGCACAGGTCGACCAGGCGGCGGGTGGCGGACGGGTCGTGGTGGACCCGGTCGTCGCGGACCATGTGCGCGACCAGCGTCGCGCCGTGCTCGTCGTCCAGCGGGCGCAGCTCCACGGTGTGCGCGCCGTCGATGGCCAGGCCGCTGAGCCGCCGCCTGCTGGTGGCCAGCACGACGCTGCCCGGCGAGGTCGGCACCAGGGACCGGATCTGGGCGGCGTGGTCGGCCCCGTCCAGCACCACGAGCACGCGCGAGCGGGCGGTGAGGCTGCGGAACAGCGCCACCCGCTCGGGCAGGTCGGGCGGGATGTAGTCCCACGGCACGCCCAGCGCCCGCAGGAACGCCCCGGCCACGTCGGTCACCGCGATGCCGCCGTGGTGGCGGTAGCCGTCGAGGTCGGCGAACAGGTGCCCGCCGTCGAACCGGTCGGCGTGCCGGTGCGCCCACTGCAACGCGCACGCGGTCTTGCCGACCCCGGCCATGCCGCTGAGCACGACGATCGCCGCGCCCCGCTCGCCGCCGCCGGTGGCCGCGGCCTCGATGCGCTCGATCTCGCGGCGCCGGTTGACGAACCCGTGCGGCGCGGGCGGCAGTTGGCGGGGGCGCTTCATCCGGGCCGGCGGCGCGGGGGTGACGACGGTGACCTCGTCGATGACGTTGGCCTGGACGACCCCTCCGAGCACCGGGGCGGAGACCTCGTTGCGGGCGAGCCGGGCGGACTGCCCGTTGCGCGCGGACAGGGCGTCGAGTGCCGCTCGCAGGCTGATGTCCGGTTTCATTCGCTGTCTCCCGGCCGGGTGCCGCCCAGTATCACACCTGCCGGGCCGCACCGGCAGGCAATCGGAGGCTGATTCGACTTCCGCCACCTGGCACATGGTGTTCGCGGGGCGTGGCGAAACCGTCACCCGAACGGCGGTTTACGCTGGTGAGAGCGTGGTTGCCGGCCAAAGGTGTTGCACTTCCGACCAGTTGTGCCCTTGTCGGACCCCACCGAAGGTATAGGTGCGTTCGGCAATTCCTTCACATTCTTCGCCGATGCTCCCGCGAACGGGCGGGTCGGAGCCGACTCATATGCTGGTGGGCGTTCACGGACAACGGGAGGGCGTCGGCGGTGCGGTACGCGGCGATCGGGGACAGTTTCACCGAGGGCGTCGGTGACGAGCGGGCGGACGGGTCGCCGCGGGGTTGGGCGGACCTGGTCGCGGAGGGGCTCGCGGGCGCGATGGGCGAACCGGTGTCCTACGCGAACCTCGCCGTGCGCGGCCGGCTGATGGAGCCGATCGTCACCGAGCAGCTGGAGGCGGCGCTGGCGCTGTCCCCCGCGCCGACGGTGATCACGTTGAACGGCGGCGGCAACGACATGATGCGGCCCGGCGTGGACGGCCGGCGGTTGGCGGAGCTGACCGAGCACGCGGTGCGCCGGTGCGCGGAGGCCGGCGTGCGGCTGGTGCTGCTCAGCGGCGCGGACCCGTCGCGGCGCCTCCCGTTCGGGCGGACCATCCACCAGCGGGGCGTCGAGCTGACCGCGGCGGTGCGGGGGTTGGCCGCGCGGCACGGGTTGACCATGGTGGACATGTTCAACGACCGGGAGATCCGCAAGGCGGCGTACTGGTCGCCCGACCGGCTGCACCTCAACGCGGCCGGGCACCACCGGGTGGCGGCCCACGTGCTGACCGCACTGGGGCACACCACGCCGGCGGAGCCGCTGGACCACGAACCCGAGGTGCGCCGCCTGCTCGCCGAGGCGCGGTACTACCGGCAGCACGTCCTGCCGTGGGTGCACCGCAGGCTGCGCCGCCGGTCGTCGGGCGACACGGTGACGGCGAAGCACCCGACGTGGACGACGATCACCGCGGCACCCGCGGTTTGAGGAGCTTGAACGCGGTCCAGGCGATGTCGGCGACGAGGATCAACGCCCAGATGCGGCCCGCGCCGTAGAGGAGCGCTTCGGCGCCTTCGCGCGGCACCCGACCGAGCAGGACGGTCCCGAGGTCGCGGGTGAGCAGATCCCGCACCCAGGACAGGTCGAACACCGCCAGACCCGCTTGCGCCGCCCCGAAGAGCGCCGCGTGGACGCCGAGGTCGGCCGCCTGCTTGCGCCGACTCGCCGGAGGAGCTTCGGGGGCGGGCTCGGACGGGGCGGGGTGGGCGGCCGGCGCGGGCTGAAGCGGGACCGGCGCGGGCTCGGCGGGCGCGGGCTCGGCGGGCGCGGGCTCGCCTGGCGCGGGCTCGGCGGGCGCGGGCGTGGGCCCGGCGGTCCCCGGCTCGGCTGGCGCGGGCGTGGGCTCGGCGGGCGCGGGGTCTTCCTTCACCGGTGAGGGTGGCGGGATGTCGGCCACGCCCAGGCGGCGGACCGCTCGCGGCACCACCGCGGCGCCAGCCAGGATCATCGCCGCCGCCACCAGGCAGGCCACCGCCCAGTTCGCCCCGTCGTACAGCGCCCCCGCCGCCAGGCTGCCGACCAACCCGCCGACCAGGCACGCCGACTCGTACACCCCCATCCCGCGCCCGACCCGCCCGCCGGACGCCTCCGCGATCACCGCCTGCTGCACCGGCAGCACCGCCGCCCACGCCAGCCCGCTCAACACCCACAACCCGGCCACCACGTACGGGTTCGGCGCCCACACCAACCCCACCGCGAACGCGCAACTGGCCAGCGACGCCGTCATCAGCACCCGCGACCGCCCGAACCGCACGACGTACCCGTGCAGGTGCTCGGCCGCCAGGCTCATCGCGATCGCACCCGGCAGGAACACGTACGCCACCTGCACCACCTCCAGCCCGAACCCGCGCTGAAGGTGCAACAGCAACAACAACCCGACCGCCGACTCCGCCGCCATGGTCATCACCACCGCGAACAGCATCGGCCGCAGCTTGCGCCCCACCGCGCCGAGCCCGCCGGACTCCGCCGCCACGCCCCGGCCGCGCGGCAGGCCCACCAGCAACCCCGCCGCCACCGCGCACGCCGCCGCGCACAGCCAGAACAGCCCGCCGAAGCCGATCACGCCCAGCAACGCCAACCCGGCCACGAACGCGACCCACGACCCGGTCTCCTGCGCGTTCAGCAAGCGCGGGAACACCGCGGAGTCCGCCGCCAGCCGTTCGCTGACGATCGCCCGCACGGCCACCCACAGCAACGCCCCGCCGGCGCCACCGACCGCCGCCGCCAGATAAGCGACCGACGCACTGCCCGCCACGGCGTACCCCGCACACGACACCGCGTACAGCAAGGCGCCCGAAGCGGCCACGTACCGCCGCTCGTACCGGTCCGCCAACACCCCCGCCACCGGCCGGACGACCATCGACAGCGCCATCTCGACGGCCATCAGCACGCCGACCTCGAACGGCCCCAACCCGATCGCCGCGCCCGCCCACAGCGGCAGCACGAAGTCGATCAGCTCGGTCGGTCCGTTGGCCAGCGTGGCCGCCCACAGCGTCCACCGCTCCCTTCGCAGCGCAACCCCCATCACAAACCCCCAAGACAAAACTCCGAACAGCGTTCGATCTACTCCGAACGGTATACTGGGTTTCGCCATGAACGCCAACCGCGCCCTCGAACTGCTGTGGCGGGACGGCCGCCGCCCGGCCCGGGGTCCGCAGCGGGGCCTCACGCTGGACCGGGTCGTGCGGGCCGCGATCGAGGTGGTCGAGGCGGACGGCCTGGCCGCGCTGTCCATGCGCCGAGTCGCGCAGCACCTGGGCGTCGGCACCGCGTCGCTCTACACCTACGTGCCGGGCAAGACCGAACTCGAAGCGCTGATGCTGGACGCGATCGGCGCGGACGACCCGCTGCCGCACGAACGCCCCGGCGACTGGCGGGCCAAGCTGGAGGGCTGGGCGCGCGCGGACTGGGTCGAGTTCCGCGCCCACCCCTGGGTGCTGCACCTGGCCAACCAGGCGCCCGCGCCCGGCCCGAACCTGTTGCGCTGGATCGACTCCGCGCTGCGCGTGTTCGACGGCACGGGCCTGTCCGAGGCGGAGAAGATGGCTGCGGTCGAGTCGGTCGACGCCTACGTGCGGGGTCTCGCCCGCCAGCACCTCGACCAGCCCGAACCCGACCCCGAGCAGGACCGGTTGCTGGTCGAGCTGGTCGACTTCACCCGCTACCCGCACCTGCTGCGCGCCCTGCGGGCCGGCGTGCGGCCGTGGTCGGGCGACCAGTTCGAGTTCGGGCTCCAGCGCCTGCTCGACGGGATCGAGGCGTTGATCGACACCCGCTCTGCGCCGTCCGAAGGGGACTCGTAGCCCGATCGGGTGAAAGCGGCGAGCGACATCTCGGCGACGTAACGCAGGTCACAGCACGGTCGACTCCCCGTTGTGCGGCGCGACCGCTCCTGCGCGGTGGTGCCGGGAAGTCCAGTCACACCCGTTCCGGCGCATGGCATCGGGGGCCGTCCGCCGTCGACAAAGGCGGTCTGGCCATGCGGTCCCACCCTGCTCGTCGCCGTGTCGCGCGCACGTCCCGGCGGATCACCGCCGCCCTCACGAGCTTCGCGCTCGCCGTGCTGGGACTGGTGGTCACCACGACCCCGGCCCGCGCCGCCCAGGACCCGGACGTCGCCGCGATCGCCGCCGGCCTCAAGGAGTTCGCCGACTTCAGCAGAGCCCTCGGCTCGGTCGGTGAACTCGGCGAGGCCGTGCCGCTGCTCGGGGTCAGCCCCGGCGGCGCGCTGGGCTTCCAGGACCTGGTCGCCAAGACCATCCACGAGCCGTTGAAGGACAAGGAGCACTTCGGCGACCTCGCCGGCAGCTACCCGCTGGGCGGCGACCGCCCCGGCACGCTGACCGTCGCGACCAGCCAGAACGGGTCCGTGCAACGGGTTGACGTCACCCTGCACGTGACGAAGGTCGCCGACCGGCAACCGGTCAGCGTCGCCAGTTCGAGCCCACCGCTGACGTTCACGACCTCCGGCGCGGTGGACGTGACGTTCACCCTCGACGCCACCCTGCGCTTCGCCTACGACTCGGCGCGCGACTGGTTCTACGTGGTCAAGGACGACGCCTCGCCGAAGCTGTCGGTGGGCGTCAAGGGCGAGCTGGACGCGTCCGCGAGCCCGACCGCCGGGTTCGGCATCCTCGGCGTGGACCTGGACAAGGCCAACTCGCACCTGACCGTCGAGGCGAACATCACCGCCACGGCCGACGACCCGGACGGTGACGGCCGGCTCGCCACCGACCCTCTCGGCGTGGGCGCCGGCACCGCCGAGCTGGCCGCGTCCGGCGCGGCGGCGGGCCTGTTCCACATCGGACTCGGGTCGCCCGCGGGCAAGGTGGACGCCGCGCTGCGGTTCACCGCCCAACCGCTGGCCGGCACGTCGGTCGCCGGCGTCACCGGCCAGGTCGAGGTGAAGTGGCCGGACATCGCCACCGGCTCCCCGGTCGTCAGCGTCGGCGCGTCCGACCTCGCCCAGCTCACCCGGTTCACCACGCTCAGCCCGCGCGACCTGCTGGAGGGCCTGAGCCACCTGGTCAGCTCGATCGAGGCGATCCAGCGCGCCCAGTGGGGCGAGCAGGCCAAGCCCACCGGCAACGTCAACCTGCCGTTCATGCGCGGCACGCTGGCCGACGCCGTGGCGGCGGGGTCGGTCCTCAAGGAGTTCGTCGACGCCAACGTCTTCAACCCCGACAAGGGCGACGACCCCGCCAAGGCCGGGCTGCCGAAGTTCAGCTCGATCCAGGAGATGTTCGCCAAGCTGAACACCGGCCCCATCGCGGTGTCCGGCGTGGACTTCAACGACACCACCAAGAAGCTGGCCTTCACGCTCACCATGACCCGCGACGCGCCCAACGACGGCGCGAAGCTGGACGTGGTCGCGGAACTGACCTCCGGCCAGGGCGCGAACGTCGCCTACGAGCCCACCAAGCTCTTCCACACCCAGAAGACCAAGCCGTGGCCCACGGACCACTTCAAGGGCCGCATCGTGTCCGCCGGCACCTCGCAGGGCGTGGTGAAGAACAACACCGGTGACATGATCGAACTGGAGGAGCCGTGGAGCGGCGGCACGCCCGCGCCCGGCGCCCCCTACAAGGTCAACTCACCCGACCCCATGACCGGCCAGGTCACCTTCGGCGACACGTTCTCGGCCAAGGGCCTGCGCGACGCCAACGCGCTCAACGCCACCGCGACCGTCAAGCCCGGATTCGTCGCCACCGCCACCCTCGTGCTGGACCTGCGCGACCCGATCACCGGTGACGCGTGCAAGCCGCTGGACCCGGACGCCGCCGCCACCGGCTGCCCGTTCGCGGACAAGAACCCCGACGGCACGACGACCCTGGTCACCAGCCTGCCGCGCACGCCGGACCGGTTCCTGCTGCGCACCGGCGGCGACCTGATCAAGGCCGACGCGCCCGTGGACACCAAGGTGGACGTCAACGGCAGCGTCGGCTACCTGAAGGTGCACCTGTCCGGTGACCTGTCGATGTCCAAGAAGGACGGTTCGGCGAACATGCTGACCGTCGGCCTGAAGAAGGTCGGCGACGCGGACGGCGACCTCCCGCTGTCCCAGGTGTTCCCGAAGCTCGTGGACGACGTGACCACCCCGGCCGAGGAACCGGAGAACCTGCTCACGGTCGCGGTGGGCGCGAAGGCCGCCGCGACGGCGAAGCTCGACGTCCCGGGCATCACCGACTTCTTCGGCGGCCCGGTCGAGGTCGGCGTGTCGATGCCCGACCTCACCAACCCGTCGGACGTGCAGTTCACCGGGCTGGACAAGCTGGACAAGGCCAAGGCGTTCGACTTCGACCCCGACAACCCGCGGGCGATGTTCGGCCGGCTCATCAAGGCGTTGCAGGTGCTCAACACCTCGTTGCAGAAGGTGGACGGCGACGGCTCGGTGAAGTCCGCGATGACCACCCCGCTGCCGGTGGTCGGCAAGTCGCTGAGCGACCTGCTCGGCACCGCCGACTCCGGTTCCGGCGCGGACGTCGAGTACGGCAACACCACGTTCGAGGGCAAGAACGTCGGCTACATCAAGGACCCCGGTCGCGCGTTCGGCGACGACCACGAGAAGCGGGCCGTGCTGGTGGGCACCCAGGTCGCGGTCGTGGCCGTGGCCGACCCGGTCGGCAAGCAGGTGTTCCTGACCGAGCCGTGGCCGCAGGTGCCGCCCAAGGGCACCTCCTACACCTTCCGCAGCCCGCTGGAGGACGCGGTCGACAAGCTGACCGCGGCCCCGCCGGACTACCTCCAGGACCTGGTGGCAGTGCTCAACGACGCGCTGCCCGACGGCAGCGGGGTGTCGTTCGCCTTCAAGGAGGTGGACGACAAGCCGTCGATCGTGCTCAACGTGGACCTCAAGCGCGCCGTCGCGACCGAGCAGCCGGTGCGGTTCGCCTTCGACGACGACAAGGGCGTGGCGCGCTCGCTGATCTCCGCCGAGGGCGAGGCGACGACGAACCTGGCGCTGACCGGGTCCACCAAGGTCGGGTTCGTGCTGCCGCTGGCCAAGGACGGCGCGCCGGACGACGCGACCGAACTGAAGGTGCTGCCGACGTCCACCGTGGACCTGACGGTGCACGGCGGGATCACCGGGGTGGTCAAGTCGTCCATCGGTCCGCTGTCGATCGCGCTGGGCAACCCCGGCGGTTCGGAGCGGGCCGTGGCGAACGCGCACTACAACGCGCACCTGGGCTACGGTCCCGGCGGCGCCGCGCCGGTCCCGCTGGCCGACTTCGTCAAGAACGTGTCGCTGAGCCTCAACGGCGACAACCAGCCGGTCACCTGCCCCGGCGACCCGGTCGCGGGCACCGACCTCGCGCTGTGCGCGGCCATGCCGGTGTTCGTCAGCTCGGACAACCAGAACTGGACGAAGCTGTCCGACCCGGGCGACTCCTTCATCCTCCGCCTCCCGCGCCAGGTGGACGACCTGGCGCAGGCGTTCTCGGCCGGACCCGACCTGCCCGGCGGCGTCAAGCGGGTCGTCGTGCCGGACAACCTGCACGAGAAGATCGCCGCCGCCCTGCTGGACTTCTCGCAGTTCGGCGACGGCATCGAGAAGTACCTCGCGATGATCGAACGCGCGCTGCGCACGGCCGCGTTCGACGGCAAGCTCCCGCTGGTCGGCGACGACCTCCAGCAGGGTGCGGACAGGTTCGGCCAGTTGCGGGCCAAGATCGAGCAGGCGATGGCCCAGCTGCCCGGCGGCGGGCGGGTGAACAACACCGGCGAGCTGACCGACTGGGTCAACAACCACCTCAAGCCCGCGGTGGGCAGCGCGGTCACGGTCGGCTTCACCTGTGAGGCCGTGCTGCAACCCGCGACGAACCCGACCGCGACGGCGGAGGGCGCCAAGGGCACGACCAAGTACGAGTACGGGATCGTCGCCTCGGCGCAGGGCAAGGACGCGCCGCCGGCGTCGGCCACGATCCTCGACGGCAACGCCACCCTCGGCGGTGACAACAAGAACCAGCTCGGCTGGACCAAGTCCGCCTACGCCACCAGCTACAAGATCGTCCGCAGGGACCCGCAGAACAGCCAGTGGAAGGTCGTCGCGGAAGGCCTGGCCGCGGACGCGGTGGCCTACACCGACTCCACCGGGACGCTCGGCGCGGCCTACCAGGCGTCGGACACCAACCCGAAGCTGGCGGACTGCCCGGACGCGGCGGCGTTGCCGGACATCACCGGCGCCACGTTCACCTTCGACCTGTGCGACGGCAAGGTGGACCCCAGCGACAACTGCGCCACGAACGAGCTGAGCCTGACCCGCCCGCTGGACCTGGGCATCCCGGGCCTGTCGCTGCGCGAGGCGGCGGACCCCGCCAAGCGCACCGGCGTCACCGCGGGCCTGTCCTACCGGCTGCACGTCAAGGTCGGCGTGGACAAGAACTCCGGGTTCTTCGTGGCCACGCAGGACATCGACCGCCCGGAGCTGGGCCTCAAGCTCGGCTTCACGCTGCCCGCCGACATGAAGGCGCAACTGGCCTTCCTGGAGGTCGGGCTCAAGCAGCGCCCGGGTGGGGCGACCGACCTGTTCTCCGGCAAGTTCTCCGTGGACCTGCACAAGAAGGGCCAGGACGCCTGCTTCGAGAACTGCGCGATCGACGCCGACGCCCGCATCACGCTGGCCGACCTGGCCGACGTGACGGAAGTGGCGGACGTGTCGCTGGCCGCCAAGGTCGGCATCGACTGGGACTTCGACGTCACCGCGGGACCGCTGCCGGGCATCTCCGGCTGGTTCCACCTGGCGTGGGAGTGGAAGCTGGGCCAGCGGCCCGGCGAGGGCGCGCCGCAGATCGAGTTCCGGGACGTCACGCTCAACGCCGGCGAGTTCCTCGGGTCGGTGCTCAAGCCGATCGTGGAGAAGGTGGCGCTGTTCACCAAACCGGTGCAGCCCGTCCTGGACCAGCTCTACGCGCCGATCCCGGTGCTGTCGGACCTCTCGCGCGCGGTCGGCGGCGGTGACGTCAACCTGGTCACCATCGCCAAGGCGTTCAGCACCATAGCGGGCGGCCCGGACCTTGAGTTCGTGGACAAGATCCTGCGCACGCTCCAGCTGGTCGGCCAGATCACCGACAACGGCGGCGCGATCGAGGTCGGCGACTTCACCGTCCTGGGCAAGGAGGCCCTGGAGACGGAGAACTCTCCCGACACCGCCGCGAAGCTCATCGGCACCTCCACCCCCCTCCACTCCGACCTGCGCGCCAAGGTGGACGAGGAGAACGGCGGCGGCCTGGTCGGCGCGAACGGCAAGGGCAACTCCGCCGGGTTCACCTTCCCGATCCTGGAGAAGCCGGCCGAGCTGTTCGGCCTGCTGATGGGCCAGGACGTGGACCTGATCAAGTTCGACTCCGGCGCGCTGCGGCTGGCGTTCTCCTACAGCCAGTCCTTCGGCCCGGTCTACGCGCCGCCGCCGGTGCTGGTCAGCATCTCCGGCAGCGCGTCGGTGGAGGCCCGGTTCCGCGCCGGCTTCGACACCTACGGCATCCGCAAGGCGATCGAGGACAAGCAGGTCGCCGACATCCTGGACTCGATATACCTGGAGACCACCGACGACGCGGGCAAGCCGCTGCCGGTGGTGACCTTCCGCGGCGAGCTGGCCGCGGGCGCGGCGGTGAGCGTCGTGCTGATCGAGGTCGGCATCAAGGGCGGCGTGGCGCTTACCATCAACCTGAGCTGGGCGGACCCGAACAACGACGGCAAGTTCCGGTTCTTCGAGTTCACCAAGGTCGCGCTGAACAACCCGATGTGCCTGTTCAACATGGACGGCAGGTTGAGCCTGTTCCTGAAGGTCTACATCACCATCGGGTTCTCGCCGTTCAGCGTGTCGTTCGACTTCACGCTGGCCGACATCACCCTGCTCGACTTCTCGGTCAAACCCAACTGCGAGCCACCACCACCGACGTTGGCGCACCCCGACGGCACCACGCTCGTGCTGCACGTCGGCGACACGCACACGGGCGCCCGCGGGCACCCGGCGTGGACCGCGCGGGACAACGAGGAGAAGTGGACCGTCACCCAGCTGGTGAACGCCGAGGGCGGGTTCGAGGGCTTCGCGGTCAGCGCGCTCGGGTTCCGCGAGGAGCACCGGGACAAGAACCTGACGAAGGTCCACGCCGACGCCACCAACGACAAGGGCAAGCGCGTGTTCGTCTTCCAGGGCGACGGTGACAAGAGCGGCGCGGGTGAGGACAAGGCGGCCGAGGCCAAGCCGTTCGACAAGGCCGTCGAGGTGACCGGCGGCCAGGCCGACGACTCGATCAAGACCGGCATCGGCCCGTCCACGGTCGACGGCGGTCCGGGCAACGACCA
Source organism: Saccharothrix mutabilis subsp. mutabilis (assembly GCF_039521145.1). NCBI lineage: Bacteria > Bacillati > Actinomycetota > Actinomycetes > Pseudonocardiales > Pseudonocardiaceae > Saccharothrix > Saccharothrix mutabilis. The sequence continues at coordinate 390,089 of NZ_BAAABU010000003.1, read as the reverse complement.
GATCACCACCGGCGACCTGCACGCCGCGTTCGGCGGCAGGGGCACGGCGACCGTGCACGGCGGCGAGGGCGACGACTCGATCACCGTCGGCGGCGCGGGCGACACCGTGACCGGCGGCGCGGGCAAGGACCGGATCGCGGCGGGCCTGGGCGCGAACACGCTCGACGGCGGCGACGGCGACGACACCATCGGCATCGCCTCCGACAGCCCGCTGGCCGACACCAACCCGGGCAAGGCCGAGTACGTGGCGCAGAAGAACACCATCGTCGGCGGCCACGGCAGCGACAAGATCTCCGGCGGCTCCGGTCCGGACTCCATCCACACCGGCTTCCGCATCGGCGACCCGGCCGACGAGACCGGGGTGGACGAGCCGGGCTGGCCGGACAAGACGACGGTCAACGGCGAGATCGTGGACGCCACCAACACCGTGGACACCGGCACGGGTTCGGACACCGTGTACGGCAGCCAGGGCGTGGACATGGTCACCGGGCGCTCCAAGCCCGACCAGGTGGACGACATCCGCGGCGGCGGCAACAACGACGTCCTGACCGGCGGGTTCGGCAAGGACGAGGTGTTCGGCGGTCCGGGTGACGACTACGTGGTCGCCGAACCGTCCGACGTGGGCGGCGTGACCGGCTCGGGCGACTTCGGCCCGCTGCGCACGGTCGGCCACCGGCCGTTGCCCGCCACCGTGTCCCCGTCCTCCAAGCTGCTGGTCGGCGGTTACGGCAACGACCACGTCATCGGCGGCGACGGCGGCGCGGAGATCTACGGCGACCGCTACGCCAACCCGTGCGCCCCGCCCGGCGACCCGGCGTCCAAGCCGCCGGCCGAACCGCTGGACGGCGCGGACGGGCGCGACCTGATCACCGGTGGCACCGGCGTCGAGGTGGTCGCGGCCGGCGGCGCGGCGGACAGCGCGGACCTGCGGTCCGGCGCCGACCTGGCGTGCGGGCAGCTCGGTGACGACGTGGTCGGCGGCGGCAACGACAACGACACCCTCTACGGCGGCGGCGGGCTGGATCTGGTGTACGGCGACGCCGGCAAGGACAACGTCTACGGCAACGACGACAACGACACCCTCTACGGCGGCACGCAGGACGACGTGGTCGAGGGCAACAACGGCTCCGACACCGCGTTCGGCGGCGCGGACACCGACGTCGTGGTCGGCGGCACCCGCAAGGCCGGCGAGGCCGACCAGGGCGACACCCTCTACGGCGACGCGGGCACGGACCTGGTCATCGGCGACAACGGCGACGGCCCGGCGGCGTCCGGCGGACCGTTCGACCTCGACGGCGCGAACGCGGCGGCCGGCGGTCCGGACTTCGTGTTCGGCGGCGACGCCGACGACCGGGCGTTCGGCGGCCTGGCGCACGACGAGGTCAACGGCGGCGCGCAGGACGACTACCTGGAGGGCAACAACGCCGACGACGTCGTGCACGGCGACGGCGGCGAGGACCGGGTGGTCGGCGGCTCGGCCGAAGTGGCGTCCACCGTGGACGGGCACCAGGTCGGCCGGCCGGACGCCAGGGACCAGCTGTTCGGCGACTCCGGTCCCGACGTGGTGGCCGGTGACAACGCGGTGCTGTCCCTGGGCGAGTCCTCTCCGATCACGCAGGGCCGCGGGTTCGCCAAGCAGCACAAGGTCACGCTGCTCGACCTCGGCTACTCCCCCACCGCGGGCACGTCCGGCGACGACGTGATCAGCGGAGGCGGCGAGCAGGACGTCCTGCTGGCCCAAGGCGGCGCGGACGTGGTCACCGGCGACGACGCCGACGACTACGCCGAGGGCGGTCCGGGCTCGGACACCCTCTCCGGCAACGAGGGCCAGGACGACCTGGTGGGCGGCTCGTCCACCGAGGAGGCCGCGGGCGTCGGACAACCCGACGTCGGCGACTCGATCCACGGCGACAACGGCCAGGACATCGCGATCGGCGACAACGGTTCGCTGCTGCGCACCGGCCCGCCGTCGAGGCTGACGCAGGAACGCGGCATGACCCCGCGCGGGATCGTGCTGCTCGACCTGGGCCTGACCCCGCACGCCGACTCGTCCGGCGCGGACGAGGTGTGGGGCGACGACGCCAACGACGTGCTGCTCGGCCAGGGCGGTCCCGACCGCCTGAAGGGCAACGCGGCCGACGACTACGTCGAGGGCGACCAGGGCGTTGACTTCGTCGAGGGCAACGACGGCGACGACGACCTCGTGGGCGGCAGCAGCACGCCGCTGACCGGGTCCTCGGGCCAGCCCGACGCCGCGGACGCCCTGTTCGGCGGCAACGGCGATGACGTCGCCATCGGCGACAACGGCGTGGTCAACCGGCCCGCCGCGGGCGAGACCCCGACCCGGGCGACGCGGCGGCTGGCCACCACCGGCGGCAACCCGATCACCGGGCGCGTCGTGGTCGAGTACGACCTCGCGCCGGCGCCCCCGGCCGACCGGTTCGGCGACGACCGGGTGTCCGGCGGGTCGGGCGTGGACGTGCTGTGGGGCCAGGACGGCGGCGACTTCGTCTCCGGCGGCGGCCAGGCCGACTACCTGGAGGGCAACGGCGGCGCGGACGTGCTGCGCGGCGACCTCGGGCTGGGCGAGCCGTCGTCGGAGACCACGGTCGTCCCCCTGGCCGACCCGGGTTGGCCGGGCACACCGTCGGCCGACCTGGACGGCTCCGACCCGTCGCACGGCCAGGACGACATGATCGGCGGCAGCGCGGCGGCCGGGTTCCGCGACGGCGGCGACGCCTTCGAGGGCAACGGCGCGGACGACGTGCAGCTGGGCGACAACGGTTCCCTGGTGCGCACGCTGGAGGGTCAGCCGGGGTCGATGAAGGAGAAGGTCTACACCGAGCGGTACGCGGCGGGCCTGGTGCCGGACAACGCGACCGTGTCCCGCACGCACGACCCCGACCTGCCCGGACCGGCCACCCGGTTCTGCACCACCGCGCAGGCCACGTGCGAGCCCGTGGGCGCTTTCGGCGACGACACCATGTTCGGTGACGACGGCAACGACGGGATGTGGGGCCAGGACGGCGACGACACCATGACCGGGTCGAACGGCGACGACGACATGTACGGCGAGCTGGGCGGCGACACCATGTCCGGCAACGACGGCGAGGACGCCATGCTCGGCGACCGCGGCGGCGTGGTGAACGAGCGGCTCAACGCCGACGACGTGGCCGCCCGCGGCTTCACGGCGTCGCTGAACTCGGTGCCGCAGGAGTCCTACACCGGGTTCCGGTTGGGCGCCTACGACCGGCGCGTGGACCTGCTGCACGACGTGGACGGCGACCAGTTCATCGGCGGTTCGACCTCCTCCGCCATGCCGCACGACGGCATCGCGGAGGGCGGCGACGACCGCATCCGGGGCGGTCTGGGCGCGGACAACATCCACGCCGGCTTCGGTGACGACCTGGCCAACGGCGACAGCGGCGGCGACCAGGTGTTCGGCGGTGACGGCGCGGACGCCCTGTGGGGCGGCAAGGGCTGCGACCCGACCGCGCCCACCCCGGACTGCCTGGTGAACGGCACGTTCAACGCGGACGCGCGGGGCGCCGACGACCGGTACGTCGACCACGTGTTCGGCGGCGTCGGCGGCACGTCGGCGGCGTCCCAGGCCGGTGCGATCGGCTCGGACGTGCTCGACTTCAACCCGCGCGGCACGTTCCCCGGCGGGTGCGCGGCCGGCCCGTGGCCGGAGTCGCTGGGCAGCGGTTTCGTCGACCCGTGCAGCTGGTTCGAGATGACGAACAAGACCGACGACACGGCCGACCCGGCGACCCTGGCGGACAACCAACACCACCAGGGCACGGACTGGCTCTACGGCGGCTGGGACCGCGACGTCCTGCAGGGCGACGTGGCCGGCAACGGCCCGAACCCGGGCGACCGCCTGATCGACTGGTCGGGCGCCTACAACCTCTACACCCACTGCAACGCGGCTTACGGCGGGTACAACGACATCCGCCAGCGCAGCCCGGGGATGGAGACCTTCCTGCAGGAACTGGCCTGGGGCACGGGTGCGGGCCAGTCGGCCTCGGACGCCACGACCGCTGGCACGTCCGCGTTCCGCGAACTGGCGCTGGTCTACCCGGCGGACAACAACGCCCACGGCACGGGCCAGGCCTACCCGACGACACCGGGCCACTTCGACGATCCGGTGTCCTGCACGGACTGATCCCTGCTGGAGGACTCGGCCGCCCCGCTCAGGCGGGGCGGCCGAGCCGCGTTCTCAACCCCCGACGCGTTCCGCCACCACGAACTCCGACCCGCACGCCGGGCAGGTCGCTTGGCCGTACAGGTGCAGCAACACGCGTGCCACTTGCTGCTTGCCGTGCGCGGTCGCGAGGTCGTGGGCCCGGCGTTCGGAGCCTTCCAAGCGCTCAGCGTTGGCGGGTCGCGTCATGGTCGACTCGCCGCCCTCCTCGGCACACGTCCCGTCCGCCACGGAGATCGCCAGGTCCACGCCGCACTCGCCGCACTCGACCTCGTACTCCTCCCCCGACACGCCCCACGCCAGGGTGTCCTGCCACGCCGCCGCGCCCTCGAACGCCAGCGTGGCCTCCAGCAGGTACGCGTAGGTGTCGTCGTCAGCCGCGGGCAGCAACTCGTCAGCCCTGCGCGACAACCGTTCCACGGCCTCGCCGAAGCGGACCCGGACCTCCTCGCCGCCGTCCGCGACGATCGCGCCCGCCAGCACGACCGCCTGCGCGGCGTACACCGGCTCGGGCCGCCCGGCCAGGTCCGCCAACCTCGGCAGTGCCGCGCGACTGGCCGGGTACGTGGTGCCCTGGTGGCACAGCGCCGACCACAGGTCGCTCCACCCCGCGTCGTCCGGCTCGGTGGCCAGGCGGTCCAGCAACGCGGGGATGTCCTCGGCCGTGCCGTAGGCGTGGGTCAGTGTCGACCAGTCCGTCATTCGGTGATCACACCAGAAACCAGGTGAGACACCCGAACGGGGCGTTGGCGACATGTTTCGTTGACGAACTCGAAACTTTAGGCGACGCCGCCGGTCGATCAACGAAAGGGGTGCCCTGGTGATCACCAGCTCGGGTCGGTCCAAGGCCCGGTCCACGCTCGCCCTGCCGGCGGCGGCCGTCCTCGCGCTCGCCGGCGCGCTCACCGCGGTCGCGACCACCGGAAACGCGACCAACGTCGCCGTCGAGGACGACGGCGCGGACTGCCCGGACCGACGTCTCGTTCAACGGGTCGCTGGGCGCGGGCCGGTCCACGGAGTTCGGCTTCCAGGGCACCGGCACCGGCACGGGGCTCGCGCCCACGTGCGCCGTGCGGTAGCGCGTGGGGCGGATGCCCGCGCGGTGACGTAGGTTGGACGGGTGCCGGACCAGTCGCCGAACGGGCGTCACGGCGGCCCCAAGGCCGTGACCAGGGCACTTCTGGTCTTCGTAGCCGTCGGGGCCGTCCTCGCCGCCCTCCTGACCCGCGGCGGCGCGGAGGACGTCGTGCCGGGCCGACCGCAAGCGGCGCCCGTGACCACCACCACAACGACCACCAGGACCACGACGACCACCACGCCGCCGCCCGACCCGTGCACGGTGAAAGCGGCCTCGCTCACCCCGCGCCTGCGGCTGGCCCAGCTGCTGATGGTGGGCGTGGACCCGCGCGGCAGCGAGGACGCGCTGAACGTGGTCCGGTCCGAGCAGGTCGGGGCGATCTTCATCGGCGGCGACGCCACCGGCCTGCTCACCGGCGGGCTGGACGTGGTCCGGTCCGCCGCCGCGCTGCCGCTGGTGGTCGCCGTGGACGACGAGGGCGGCCGGGTCCAGCGGGTGGAGATGCTGGACGGGGACATGCCCAGCGCGCGGCGCATGGCGCAGGCCATGTCCCCCGACCAGGTGCGGGCGCTGGCGCGGGACCGGTCGGCGGCGCTGCGCAACCGGGGCGTGACGATGGACCTCGCGCCCGTGCTCGACATCAGCGACCAGCCGGACAACACCGTCATCGGCGACCGGTCGTTCAGCCCCGACCCGGCCACCGCCGCGACCTACGCCCAGGCCTTTGCCGAGGGCTTGAGGGACGCGGGCACCACCCCGGTCCTCAAGCACTTCCCCGGCCACGGCAACACCAGCGGCGACTCCCACCAGGGCGCGGTCACCGCCCCGCCGCTGGACGCCCTGCGCCAGGCCGACCTGCTGCCCTACCGCGACATCGCGCGATACGGCCCGGTCGTGGTGATGCTCGGCCACATCGACGTGCCCGGCCTGACCGGCGGGCTCCCGGCGACGTTGAGCCCGGAGGCCTACGCGCTGCTGCGCGGCGAGTACCGGTTCAGCGGTCCGGCGATGACCGACGACCTGGGCGCGATGCGCGCCGTCACCGACCGCGTCGACCTGCCCGAGGCCGTGCGGCAGGCGTTGGCGGCGGGCGCGGACATCGCGCTGTGGTCCACCGGCGGTCGCACCGGCGAGGTCCTGGACCACCTGGAAGCGTCCGTGGCGGCGGGCACCCTGCCGGCCGCGCGCGTGGACGAGGCCGTGAAACGCGTGCTGGCGATGAAAGGCACGTGCTGACTTTTTCGGTGCCCGATGCAGCGAACGGGGTCCCTGGGGCGTTTCCGGGGTATGGAGTTCGCCCAGTACGTGGCCAGCCAGTCGACGCCGCTGATGCGGTTCGCCACGGCCCTGACCGGCCGGTCCCGGCTCGCCGAGGACCTGGTGCGCGACGCGCTGTGCCGGGCCTACGTCCGGTGGGACCGGATCGCCGCCGCGCCGCACGCCCGCGTCCGCGGCCTGGTCGTGGCGGAGTATCTGTCGTGGCGGCGGCTGTTCGCGACCCGGACCGGCCCGGACGTCGTGCACCGCCTGGCCGTGCTGCCGCGCAAGCAGCGGGCGGCGGTGGTGCTGCGGTACTACGCCGGCCTGCCCGACGACGAGATCGCCGCGCACCTGGGGTGGCGGGAGTCCAGTGTGAACAGCCGGATCGCACGGGCGCTGGCGGCGCTGCCCACCCAGCGCTAGCTCGGCCCGGCGACAGCCCCGGCGAGGGGTGGTTCGGCGGCGGCCCGACTCAGCGGCGGCCCGGGTCAGCAGCGGCCCGGGTCAGCAGCGGTCCGGCTCAGCGGTGGTTCTGCGGGCCGGCGCTGTCGAGGCCGGCTTCGGAGGCCGCCTTCAGCACCTCGACATCGCCGGGGTTGTTGTGGATGTCCACGTAGGTGGCGACCGTGTTGACGACGTACCGGTGGCTCGGCCCCGTCCACCCGTACAGCCTGCCCTCCTCGGAGGTGTCGCACGGCTCGGACCCGCGGCCCTCCTGCGGGCAGATGTACCCGAGGTCGCCCGCGTGGAAGTCGTCCATCGCCGTGTAGACGTTGTCGGCGGTCGCCTTGTCCTTGAACGCGAACACCTTGATGCTGACCAGCAGCAGGCCGTCGTCGCTGACGTACGCGCCGGTCGTCGCGCCCAGGCAGTCGTGCTCGTCCAGGACGCGGCGGGCCTGGTCGGTCTGCGCCGGGGCGTAGCAGGTGACGTTGTCCGAGCCCGCCTCGAAGGTGAACGTGCGGCCGTCGGCGGTGAAGCTGTTGGCCAGCAGGGCGTTCGTGGTCTGCGGGGTGTCGTCGGTGCCCTGCTCGTCCAGGCTGCGCGGGTCGAAGCCCTGGGTCGTGGTGGTCGTCGGCGGGTCGTAGGTCGTGGTCGGCCGGTCGTCGGTGGTCGTCGTGTCCGTGGTGGGGAGCGCGCGGACCGTGGGTGACGTGCCGCCGGCGAGGGAGCCGAGGATCTCGCTCGGGCCGATGACGACGACGGTCGCGACGGTGGCGAGGGCCAGCGCCGACCCGACCGCGGCGGCGATGATCGACCCCTTGTTGCCGCCCCGCGGCGGGGGCAGCACGGCGGTGGGCACGCGTGGCTGGACCGCCGTGGACCGGTAGGCGGACGGGTCGAACGCGACCAGGGCGGTGACCAGGTCGTCGGGCAGCCACGAGTCCGTCGTGAGCTGGACGGTCCGCCCGTGCGTCCGGGCGCGGGCGAACTCGATGACCTCGGCCAGTTCCGGCCGGTCGTCGGGGTCCTTGGCCAGGCAGCGCTCCACGACGGGCCGCAGGTCGGGCGGGCAGTCGGCGAGGTCCGGCGGCTCGTTGAGGATGCGGTAGAACAACGCGTCCGGGTTGCCCTCGCCGAACGCCGTGTGCCCGGTGGCGGCGAAGACGGCGAGCTGGCCGAGCGCGAACACGTCCGTGGCGCGGGTCGCGGGCCTGCCCCGGACCTGCTCCGGGGCCATCAGCGCCGGGGTGCCGATCTGGACGCCGGTGCGGGTCAGCGAGGTCGCGGCGGCGGCGTGGGCGATGCCGAAGTCGATCACCCGGGGGCCGTCGTCGGCGAGCAGCACGTTGGCCGGGGTGAGGTCGCGGTGCACCAGCCCGCACGCGTGGATCGCCGACAGCCCTTCGGCGGCCCCCGCGAGCAGCCGGAACACGGTGGGCAGCGGCAGGGGTCCGTGGTCGGCGACGGCCTGGCGCACCGAGGGACCGGACACGTAGGAGGTGGCCAGCCACGGCACCGGGGCTTCGGTGTCGGCGTCCACGACGGTCGCGGTGTAGAGCCCTTGGACGCGGCGCGCGATGTCCACCTCCTGCCGGAACCGGCGGCGGAACTCCTCGTCCTCGGCGTGCTCGGCCCGCACGACCTTGATCGCCAGCGCCCGTCCGCCGGGCGTGAACGCCAGGTACACGCGTCCCATGCCGCCCACCCCGATGCGGGCGCGCAGCTCGTACCCGCCGACCGAGGTGGGGTCGTCGCCCGTGAGCGGCGCGAATCCGGCGGCCATCGTCGTTCCCCCTAGTCCCGTTCCCGCCCGGGAGGTTAGTGATCACTCGTGCCCTGTCGACATATGGTGTCCTTTTGCGGCCACGGATGCAGCAAGATCGATCCATGCGCCAAGAGGACATCTGGAACGCCGACGCCGCCGCGAGCTACGACACGCCGGGCACCGGCATGTTCGCCCCCGAGGTGCTGGGGCCGGCCGTGGACCGGCTGGCCGGGTTGGCCGGTGGTGGCCGGGTGCTGGAGTTCGCCGTGGGGACCGGTCGGGTGGCGATCCCGTTGGCCGAGCGCGGCGTGCCGGTGACCGGGCTGGAGCTGTCACCCGACATGGTCGCCCGGTTGCGCGAGAAGGCCTCCGCCGAGACGCTCCCGGTCGTGCTCGGCGACATGGCCACCACCGTGGTCCCGGGCGAGTTCACGTTGGTGTACCTGGTCTACAACACGATCTCCAACCTCCAGACCCAGGACGAGCAGGTCGAGTGCTTCCGCAACGCCGCCCGCCACCTGGCGCCGGGCGGCCGGTTCGTGGTCGAGCTGTGGGTGCCGGAGCTGCGGGCCCTGCCGCCGGGCCGGGAGGCGACGGTGTGGCGCACCGAGCCGGGCTACATCGGCCTGGACACCTACGACGTGCTGAACCAACACGTGGTCTCGCACCACTTCCGGTTCGGTGACGACCGCAACGCCACCCTGGCCCGGAGCCCGCACCGCTACATCTGGCCGGCGGAACTGGACCTGATGGCCCGCCTGGCCGGTTTCACGCTGGAGAGCAGGCACGCGGACTGGACCGGTGCCCCGTTCACCGCCGACTCCCGCTCCCACGTCTCGACCTACCGGCTCGGCGGCGGGTGATCGTGATCAGGGCATCGCGGTGAGGATCATGCCGTTCCACCAGTAGCCGAGGCCGTCGAGCGCGTCCGGGGTGGTGGCGGTCGAGGAGCGCAGGACACCGGTGGTGGTCGTGCGCGTGTCCACCCACCAGACCTGGCCGACGCCGTCGGCCACGAAGCAGGTGGTGAACTCGCCGGGCAGCGGGCCGCTGGTGTCGCGGTAGTAGAGCGCGTAGTGCGCCGGGCGGGTCTCCGGACGGCACCCGCCGGACTCGTCCTCGCGCCCGACGCCGTGCGCGCCGACGAGGGCGAGGAAGTGCGCGTCCTGGGCGGCCCGGTCGGTGAAGAGGTGGAAGGTCGCCGAGTCCGGGGGCGGGAAGCGGAAGTGGCGGGAGTTCGCGCCGGAACAGGTGACCGTGGCGGTGATCCCCTGGCCGGACGGCGGCGCGGGCACGCAGGAGGGGTTGCCGCGGAACGTTTCGGGCAGGGAGGCCAGCAGCTTCGAGGTCTGCGCATCGGTGGTCGGGGTGGTGGTGCTCGTCGCAGACGCCGAACCGGAAGCCGCCGTGGTGGTGGCAGTGGTAGCGGCGGCGGTGGTAGTGGCCGCCGTGCTGGTGTTCGCCCCGGCAACCCGCTCGCCCTTCCCCCAATCCACCGCCCACGCCAGGACCACCGCGACCAACGCCAACGCCACGACACCCGCGACCACGGGCCCGACCAGCCCCGGCCGCGCCCCGGAATTGTCGGTACCCGGTGGGACAATGGAAGCGGGGGCCGGAGGCCGCGGCGAAGTCGGCGACGGCGAGAGCGGCGGACGCTGCGAAAGCGGCGAGGACGGCGAGAGCGGCGGTCGCGGCGGGAGCGGCGAGGACTGGCTGGGCGACGCGGACCGGCCGAGGGCAGCGGGCTGACCGGGCGCGAGCCCGCCCGACGCAGGCTGACTCGGGGCTGGCGCGGGCTGGCTGGATGTGAAAGGGCCCGGGGTGGCCGCAGACCCAGCTGGCGTGGCCGGAGACCCGGCTGGCGCGGCGGTCAGGGCGGCGGCTGCCGCGGTCGCGAAGGCGCCGGCCGAAGGGTGGCGGTCGGCCGGGTCCTTGGCCATGCTGCGCCGGATCACCTCGTCCAGCGCCCGCGGCACCGCCGGGTTCACCACCGACGCCCCCACCGGCACCTGCTGCATGTGCGCCCAGATCAACGCCGCCGCGCTGTCCGCCTCGAACGGCCGCACCCCGGTCACACACGCGTACAACACGCACGCCAACGCGTAGACGTCCACCCGCCCGTCCACCGGACCGTCGCCGAACCGCTCCGGCGCCATGTAGTCCAGCGTCCCCAGCACCGCGCCCGACGCGGTCAGGTCAGTCCCCGCCGGCAGGACGCTCCGCGCGATGCCGAAGTCCACCAGGTAGACGAAGTCCTCCGGCGTGACGAGCACGTTGGACGGCTTCACGTCCCGGTGCACCAGACCGTCCGCGTGCGCCGCATCGAGAGCGCCGGCCACCTGGCCCACCAGCCGCACCGCACGCGCCGGGTCCAGCGGCCCCTCGGCCGCCAGCACCTCCGCCAGGTCACGACCCTCGACCAGGCGCATGTCCAGGTACAGCCGGCCGTCGATCTCGCCGAACGCGTGGATCGGGATGACGTGCGGCTCGCGCAGCCTGGCCGCGATGCGCGCCTCCCGGCGGAACCGGGCGCGGAAGTCCGCGTCGTCGTTGTGCACGGGCGCGAGCCGCTTCAGCGCCACCACGCGGTCGTGCGCGGTGTCGTGCGCGCGGTGCACCTCGCCCATGCCGCCGCGGCCCAGCAGTTCCCCGACGCGGTAAGGCCCGAACTCCTCCACACCTGGACCGACGCGCGCCGGCCCCGCCGGGTTCCTACCCGAGGCCGGTCCGGCACTCCACCCGCCGCATCGACGCCACGGCGGTCTCCGGGGTGGCGAACACGCTCACCACGACGAGCATGTCCGTCACCTCCAACGGCCGCAGCACGGGCCGGTTGTCGGCCACGACGGCGAAGCCCACCCCGTGGGTCCGAGCCTCCTCGACCGCGCCGAGCAGCAACGAAATCCCGTGGGAGCCGAAGAAGGTCACCTGGCGCAAGTCGAGCACGACGCCCCGTGGTCGGGCGGTGATGCACGCGCGGACCTCGTCGTCGGCCCGGGAGCACATGTCCAGCTCACCGGCCAGGCGCACGACGACAACGCCGTCGACTTCCGAGGTCCCAATGCTCAAATACGAATTGTTGTCCTGCACCGCTACACGCCTCCTGGCGTCGATGAGCGCTGGTGCAGGCTGTCTGCTCAACCCTCGGCCGGCCACTGCCAGGGCCGGCTTGCCCCACTTACCCCACCCAAGCTACCCGCGGCCGACCGCGAACACCATGCCGTCGCGGTGATCAGGCCGTGGTCGGCGTCGCCAATGCGGCCTCGGCGGCTTCCTCGACGTCCGCGCGCAGCACGAGCAGGTCGATGACGCCGGTCTCGGTGAGCGGGCGCAGGACGGCCCGTCGCTCGGTCGCGACGGCGAACCCGATCTTGCGCGCCTCGGCGCGGTGCCGGACCTCGATGAGCAGGGACAGGCCGATGGACCCGAAGACGGTCACCCCGTCGAGGTCGAGGACCAGGGCCCGCGGGTCGGCGGCGAGCGCCTCCACGATCGCGGCCCGCAGGTCGTCGCAGGTCTCCATGTCGACTTCGCCGGTGACGTGGACGACGAGTGCGCCGCGACGCCATTCCGTCGTGGTGCCGACCTCGGCAGCGGTCTCGACCTGATCGCTCATAGTCACGCAATCATGCCACGGTGGTGCGCCGGTTCCGATGGGTGATCCACTGGCGATCGAGCTTGACCGGTGCCGAACCCGGATTGTGACCGACGTCACGATTTCGGCTCTCCGACCCGGGGTACCCCTGGCATTCACGTACAGCCTCGTCCCCATCACCACCGTAGGACCCTGCATGATCGACGACCCAGGCCACGACGACCCGGGCCCCGACCGCGCCACCGCGGCGGCGCTGTCGGACGCCGATGCCCTGGACCCGGACGAGCCGGCGACACCGTCGCGGTTCCGCCGCCTGACCGTCCGGATCGAGGACTTCCAACGCCGCCTGGCCGAACACCGCACGCGGCTCGAACCCGACGAGCGGAAGCGGTGACCGCGCCCGCTCCGGCGACCCGGCTGAGACCCTGACCCGGCTCGCGACCCGGCTGAGACCCTGACCAGCCGCCGGCCCGGCGCCCTGACCGGCGGTGACGGTGCGTGCTCCCGGTATCCCCCTGTTGGTGACCTCACAAGCCGTGTAGGACGCGTGCCACGGGGTAGCCGCCGAGCGGACCGAGGGAGGGCAAGTGGACTCGAAGAACCCCGCCGAGATCGTCAAGAACGCCGTGGAGAAGGCCGTGGAGAAGGTGACCGACCTGGTCACCCCGGACGTGCCGGGCGCGCCCGGGAGCGAACCGCCGAGCCTGGAGGAGCCCACCGAACCCCGGGGGCCGCTCCCGCCCAAGGCCGACCAGGACGCGCCCGAGACCGTCACCCCCACCGGGGCCGAGACCGGCGCGCCCAAGACGGCCAACAGCCAGCAGGGCGCGTTCCTGACCACCGCGCAGGGCCTGCGGCTGTACGACACCGACCACTCGCTCAAGGCCGGGCCGCGCGGCCCGACGCTGCTGCAGGACCACCACCTGCGCGAGAAGATCATGCACTTCGACCACGAACGCATCCCCGAGCGGGTGGTGCACGCGCGCGGCGCCGGGGCGCACGGCGTGTTCGTGGGGTACGGCTCCGCCGCGAGCGTCTGCAAGGCCGGGTTCCTGCGCGAGGGCGTGAGCACGCCGGTGTTCGTGCGGTTCTCCACCGTCGTCGGCTCGCGCGGCTCGGCGGACACCGTGCGCGACACCCGCGGGTTCGCCACCAAGTTCTACACCGACGAGGGCACGTTCGACCTGGTCGGCAACAACATCCCGGTGTTCTTCATCCAGGACGGCATCAAGTTCCCGGACATCATCCACGCCGCCAAGCCGCACCCGGACCGCGAGATCCCGCAGGCGCAGAGCGCGCACGACACGTTCTGGGACTTCGTCTCCCTGCACACCGAGGCCACCCACCACGTCATGTGGCACATGTCCGACCGGGCCGTGCCGCGGTCCTACCGGACCATGGAGGGCTTCGGAGTCCACACGTTCCGGCTGGTCAACGACGCCGGTGAGACGTCGCTGGTGAAGTTCCACTGGAAGCCCAAGCAGGGCGTGCACTCGCTGCTGTGGGAAGAGGCGCAGCTGATCAACGGCATCGACCCGGACTTCCACCGCCGCGACCTGTACGACGCGATCGAGTCCGGCGCGTTCCCGCAGTGGGAGCTGGGCATCCAGGTCTTCCCGGACACGCCGGACCAGACGTTCGAGGGCATCGACCTGCTCGACTCGACCAAGATCGTGCCCGAGGAACTCGCGCCGGTGCAGCCGATCGGCCTGCTGACCCTCAACCGCAACCCCACGAACTTCTTCGCCGAGTCCGAGCAGGTCGCCTTCCACGTGGGCCACCTGGTGCCGGGGATCGACGTGACCGACGACCCGCTGCTGCACGCCCGGCTGTTCTCCTACCTGGACACGCAGCTGACCCGGCTGGGCGGGCCGAACTTCCACCAGATCCCGATCAACCGGCCGCACGCGCCGGTCAACGACATGCTGCGCGACGGCTTCCACCAGGACGCGGTGCACGGCGGCGTCGCGCCCTACCGGCCCAACTCGCTCGACGGCGGGTGCCCGTTCCACGCCGGGGCGGCCGACGGCGCGTTCGTCGAGGTGCCGCAGCGGGTCGCGGAGTCGGTGAAGGTCCGCGAGTCGCCGGCGTCGTTCGACGACCACTTCACCCAGCCCAGGCTGTTCTTCCAGAGCCTGAGCCCGGTGGAGCAGGAGCACGTGATCCGGGCGTTCACGTTCGAGCTGGGCAAGTGCTACGAGCAGGCGATCAAGGAGCGCGAGCTGCGGGTGCTGGCGCAGGTGGACGCGCGGCTGTGCGCGGAGGTCGCCGCCGGCCTGGGCCTGCCGGTGCCGGAGGTGGCCGCCGAGCTGCCCGCGGTGACGCCGAGCCCGGCGTTGTCGCAGCTCACGGGCACCTGGCCGGTGGCGGGCCGGATCGTGGGCATCGTCGTGGACGCCGACGACCCGGACGGCCTGGACGGCGTCCGCACGGCCCGCCTGGCCCTGCAGGCCGCCGGCACGGTCCCGCTGATCATCGCCGCGCGGGGCGGGGACCTGGCCCACGGCCTGGTCGCCCAGCGCACGTTCCTCACGGCCCGCTCGGTCGAGTTCGACGCCCTCCTGCTGGCCGCCGCTCCCCCGCCCGCGCCCGACGCGCTGCCGGTGCGCGACGCGAAGGCCGGCGCGCCGGCGTCCACCCTGGACCCGCGGGTGGCGTTGCTGGTGGAGGAGACCTACCGGCACGCGAAGGCGATCGGCGCGTGGGGCGCCGGCACGTCGGTGGTCGACCCCGGGCCCGGCGTGGTGACCGGCGACCCGACCGACGTGGTCCGCGACGTCCTCGCGCTACTCGGCCGGCACCGGGTGTGGGACCGCCTGGCCGCCTGACCCGGCTCCCCCGCCACGCGGCCCCGGAACCGCGTGGCGGGGCGCCAGGTTGTCCGCCAGGAGCGCCTGCGAGTCGGCGACCCCGAGGGAGTCGGCCGGCAGCCGCCCGTCGTCGGCGCGCAGGCGGGCGAGGGCGTCCTCGATCGCGGTCTGGGCGGCGAACAGGCAGGGCGTGCTGTAGATCGCCACGGCCACGCCGAGCCCGCCCAGCTCGGTCAACGACAACGACGGCGACTTCCCGCCCGCGATCTGGTTGAACACCACCGGGACCGGCCGCGCCGCACCGACCACCCTCCCGAGCACGTCCACCGAGGGCACTCCGTCGACCAGCACGGCGTCCGCCCCGGTCCGCGCGAAAGCGCCCGCGCGCTCCAGCATCCCGTCCTCGTCGGTGGCGTCGGTGCGGGCGACCACGACCAGGTCGGACCGGGTGTCCAGCACGGCGTCGAGCTTGTCGAGGTAGTCGCGCAGCGGGAGCACCCGCTTGCCGGCCACGTGCCCGCACCGCCGGGGCCGGCTCTGGTCCTCCAGCACCACCCCGGACGCCCCGACGTGCTCCAGCGCCCGGACGACGTGCCGGGCCACCTCGACGTCGACGTACCCGTCGTCGATGTCGACCAGCAGGTGGTGCGCGGGGAAGGCCAGGCGCAGCCGGCGCACGAAGTCCACCACGTCGGGCCAGGCGATGAACCCGATGTCGGGCAACCCGTAGTGCGAGGCGGCGAACCCCAACCCGGAGACGAACAGCGCGTCGTGGTGCCGCGCGGCGACGGAGGCGGACAGCATGTCGAACACCCCGATGACCGGCGTGGCGCCGTCCCCGGCCACCACCTCGCGGAACGCTTGGCCGTAACGCACACGCCGAACCTGCCGGCCGTCGTCACCAGGGTCGAGATCCCGGAAGACTGATCTTCGCCCTCGAAGGAGGGACCTCGTCAGGCCAGGTCGGCCAGCTTGCGCGTGAGCAGGCCGCGTTCGCGCTCGTTGCCGCACAGCTCGACCGCGCGGGTCAGCTCCTCCCGCGCCTCGCCCCGGCGGCCCAGGCGGGTGAGCAGTTCGCCGCGCACGGTCGGCAGCAGGTGCGACCCGGAGAAGGCGCCACCGGCCGCCAACCCGTCCACGATCGGCAACGCCGCTGCGGGGCCCCGGGCCATCGACACCGCCACCGCGCGGTTGAGGTCCACCACCGGGGACGGGGCCAGGCGGCCCAGGGCCTCGTAGAGCAGGACGACCCGTTCCCAGTCCGTCTCCCCGACCGACGCCGCGACGGCGTGGCACTCCGCGATCGCCGCCTGCAACCCGTACGCGCCCAGGCCCCGCCCGACCTGCTCCGCCCGCGCCAACGCCGCCCGCCCCCGGACGATCGCCGACCGGTCCCACCGCCGCCGGTCCTGGTGTTCCAGCAGGACCGGCGTGCCGTCCGGGGCCGTCCGGGCCGGGAAGCGGGCCGCCGTCAGCTCCAGCAGCGCCAGCAGGCCGTGGACCTCCGGCTCGTCGGGCACCAGGTGGGCCAGGACGCGGGCCAGGCGGCGGGCCTCGCCGGCCAGGTCGAACCGGATCAGGTCGTCGCCCGAGGTCGCCGTCGAACCTTCGGTGAAGATGACGTAGACCGCGCTGAGCACCGACCCCAGCCGCGCCCGCCGGTCCCGCGGCGGGGGCACCTCGAACGGCACCCCCGCCGCGCCCAGCGCCTTCTTCGCGCGGGTGATGCGGGCCTGGACGGTCGCGGTCGGGACCAGGAACGCCCGCGCGATCTCGTCGCTGGTCAGACCGCCGACGACGCGCAGCGTCAGCGCCACCCGCGCCTCCCGGGACAGCACCGGGTGGCACGAGACGAACATCAGCGCCAGCACGTCGTCGTCGATCTGGTCGGGGTCCCACTGCCCCGCGTCCACCACGCCCTCGCCCAGGTCGCGGGCGAGGGCGGCGTACCGGTCGTCGGCGGTGGCCCGCCTGCGGAACGCGTCGATCGCGCGCCGCCTGCCCACCGTCAGCAGCCAGCCCGCCGGGTTGGTCGGCACGCCGTCGCGCGGCCAGGTGACCAGGGCCTCGGCGAACGCCTCCTGGGCCAGGTCCTCGGCCAGCGCGAAGTCGCCGGTGTAGCGCGCCAGCGCGCCGACGATCCGGGCCGACTCGATCCGCCAGACCGCGGCGACCGCCGCCCGCCCGGTCGGGTCGCTCAGAGCTGCCCGGTGGCCTCGCGCCACGCGCGCTCCTTCTTGATCCACTCGTTGTCCTGCGGGAACTCGTCGATCGTCGGCACCCGCCGGATCTCGGTCTTGAACCCGGGACCCTGGATCGGCAGCCGCTTCGCCCACTCGACGGCCTCCTGCTTGGACGCGACGTTGAGGATGTAGAACCCGCCGAACAGCTCCTTCGTCTCGCCGTACGGGCCGTCGGTGACCACGGGCGGCTCGGACGAGTAGTCCACCACGACCCCCTCGGCCGCGTCCTCCAACCCCTCGGCGGCGACCAGCACCCCGGCCCGGACCAGCTCGTCGTTGAACCGGCCGACGGTGTCCAGCACCTCGGCGAAGTCCCGCTCGGCCATCCCCGCGAAGGCCTCGTCGGTCGCCCGCATGATCAGCATGTACTTCATGGTCGTCACTCCCGCGTTCCGGATCCCGCTGCTCGGGACCCTCTCACCACCCGGTCGAACGGGCGAGGGCGGGGATCGACACGGCGGCCGAACTTTTTCAAGATCTTTTTCGCCGTGTGCGCGGACGGTGGCCAGCGGGGAAGTGGATCGACGCGCCGCGCCGGCGGCGGTGGCGCGCGCTAGGCAGGCCACGAACGCTCGGCAGGCCGTGAACGCTCAGTAGGCCATGAACAGGATCTGGTCGCGCGAGTACTCGTGACCCGGGTGGTTCTCGCGCAGGTGCTCCTGGGTCTTCTCGACCAGGTCGTCCTCGTTCTCGCCGACGATCCGCTCGCCGCACGGGCAGGAGATGTTCTTCTTCATCGTCAAACCCCCTAGGTGATCTCCTCGCCCGACTCTACCGCGACGGGCGGTCGGACCGGGTCTCCCGAAGTGCGGGGTTACCGGCCGGTGGGCGGGCGGTTGCGGCGCGACGGCGTGGTACCCGGGCCACCACCGGGTGAACCGGACCGCCATGACCGACACGCGCGGGCGTTCGAGCTGTCCCCGGCCGCGTCTACGTGTGCCGCAGGTCCAGGTAGTCCTTGAACTGCACGGTCACCGCGTGCGCGTCCGACGGCCAGTTCCGCACCACCACCGTGCGGGACCCGCCGGTGCCCCGCGCGTGCTGGGTGACCCGGATCGGAGCGGCCGGCGCGGTGGCCAGGTGGGTGTCGGTGGCGGTCAGGAACGGCAGGCTCGCGAACGGCGGCAGCGCCACGCCCGGCGCCGACACCCCGTCGCAGCCGTCGTCGAACGCGAACGCCGCGAGCACCTGCCGCAGCTTCGGCGCGGCGGCGGGCGCGAGGACGTCGGTCCCGTCGTACTCAAGCCGGTCCTCGCCCGACCACCACTCCCGGTTGCGCACCACCGTGACGGCCGTGTGCGTGGGGCACCGGTCCACCTGGTCGCCGATGCCGCCCGGCTTGGACACCTGGAGGCGCAGGAACCGGTCCGAGCGCTCGAACGGCTCGAAGTAGAAGTGGTGGGTCAGCTCGCCCTCGCGCACCAACTCGAACTCGTAGTGCTTGCGCGGATCGGCCAGGAGCGGGCCGAACGCGCCGTCGGCGGACGTGGTGGTCGTGCGGGGCGAGCCGACGCGAACGCCGTTCACCACCTCCCACACCTTCAGAACGCCCGGCACGCCTTCGTTCTGCGGGAAGAACGTGGCCCGGCCGGCGATCCGCACGACCGGTTCGGGCAGCACGAGGGTGGTGTAGGCGTCCCGGCCGCGCAGGAACCGGTGCATGTGGGCGAACCCGGCGGCGGACGTGGTGGTCTCGGTGTGGCCCAGGGAGGTCAGGTCGACGTTGGTCGCGCCGCCGATCGAGCCGTTCGGTTGCGCGCTCCCCCACAGCGCCAGGGTCGGCAACCCGCCGGGCGGGGCGGCGCTGGACCGGCCGTCGACGTTCACGTACCGCCGCACGCCGGCCGCGCGTTCGGGGGTCGCGAGGTAGGCGTGCATGACGGTCGTGCCGCGGGAGTGCGCGATGACGTCCACCGCGGACGAACGGGTGCGGGCGCGGACGCCGGCCAGGAACACGTCCAGCTCGGCGATCGCCCGGTCGTTGGTGGGCACGCTCGTGTCGTACTCGAAGACGTGCAGCAGGTGGTCCGGGTAGCCGTTGCCGGAGAACCGCTTCGCGTTGGACTGCCACTGTTGCGCGGAACCCTGGTGGCCGTGCACGAACACGACCGGCGTGAGCGCGTCGGCCCGCGCGGGGACCGTGAGGAGTGTCAGCAGCAGGCCGACGACCAGGGCGAGCTTCATCGCGTCACCTCTCGCAGGTTGGCCCGGGCGTCGGCGGGCAGCAGGTAGCCGGCGCGGACGTTCGCCGCGTCGGTCGTGACGACCCGGTGGACGTGGTGGCCGTGGGTCGGGTAGAGGCGCTTGAGGGTGTCGGCGTCGAAGGGGACGTGGGTGCCGAACAGGCGGCAGAACGCCTCACCGCTGTTGTCGCCGGTGTTCAGCGCGCGGGGCGCGGCGACCTGGGACAGCCGGACGCCGCCCAGCGCCAGGCGAGCCGGCGCGGCGGAGGCGGTGGCGGTCGGTGCAGCGGCGGCTGGCGCGGTGGCCTCGGGGGTGGCGGCGGCCGGGGTGGGTGCGGGGAAGAGCAGGGCCAGTGCCAGCGCGAGCGGGCCGACGTGGCGGAGCGGCATTCTCGACTCCCACGGCTTTCCGGCGACGGGGGGCGATCGCCGAAGCTAGCGAGGAGTCGTTGCGGCGCACCAGGACGCGTGGCGATCGTGAGACGGCCGTCGCACGTTTTTCACGCCAGCAGCGACCGGGCGGCGCGCTCGGCCAGGTGGAGGTCCAGGGGCCCGCCGCCGAGCAGTTCGGCGTACAGCACCGACTCCACCAGCCTGACGTAGAGGTAGGCCGCCTGGTCGAGTTCGCCCGGCGGCCACGGCTTGACGCTCTTGAGGATGTCGCGCTGCGCCGCCACGGCCCTGCGGTGGACCTCGTGCAGCAGGACGCGGGCGGCGGTGTCCGGTTCGCGGCACAGGAACCGGCGGAAGGGCGCGGCGGAGTTCACCCGCGCCACGAACTCGCGGGTGACCCGGAGGACGCCCTCCACCCCGCCGTCCGCGCACTGCCGCCGCGCCCCTTCCAGGACCCGGCCGCCGAGCGTCCACAGCGCGTCCGCCAGCAGCCCGTCGCGGCTGCGCGCGACCCGGTAGAGCGTGGCCCGACTGACCGCGAGGCCCGCGGCGAGCGCATCCATGTCCACCGACCCGTGCAGTACGAAGAACCGGCACGCGCCGCGGACCACCTGCTCGCGAGTGACCACCCGCCGAGCCCCCACCGACCCCACCCGGCCGGTCACCGCTGGGCGAACGACCCGGACAGAGGCGTGGTGGCCTGCAGGACGGCTTCGGTCAGCGCGTCCGTGCGCAACCGGGTGACCTCCTGGTACTCCGGGTCCGCGACCATCCGGCTGAACGCCGCCCGGTCCGGGTAGCGGACCAGCAGCACCGCGTCCCAGCTCTGGCCGTCCTCGGCCACCAGGGCGGTCGAGCCGGTTCCCGCGTAGAGGACCTCCGCGCCGTAACGCGGCAGGAAGGTCTCGCGGAGGTGGCGCGCGTACTCGTCGTAGGCCTCCCGGCCGCCCTCGGCGAACCTGAGCAGGTTCAGCATCACGACCGGCCCGCCGGGGTCCTCCTGGACCAGCCGCTTGAGGTCCGCGCCCCTGGGATCGACCGCCACCCGCCACCTCCCGTACCCGCCGCCTGAACCGTTCGGGCGGCCTCCGAGCATGCCACCTCCGCGGCGCGCCGCCATCGGTGTCATCGCCTGCGGGTCACTCGGCGGCGATCAGGGCCTGGGGTGCGGCCTGCTTGACGCGCGTGCGCAGCCAGGCCAGCTGGCGGGCGGTGTCCCGCTCGTGGGTGGTGACGATGTCGAGCAGGTCCCGGTCCCGCAGGCCTTGCGCGGCCTGGCCGACGACGGTCCAGGTGATGTCGGTGAGGCTCGCCAGCGTGTAGAGGTCCTGGAGGTCGCGCAGCAGGCCGACGGGCCCGCCGCGGGTGGCGTCGAGGCCGGCGGCGTGCAGGCGTTCGGGTTCCTCCTCGCGGTGCTCGCCGTAGCGCTCGACGGCCGGTGCCAGCGCTTCGGCCTGGGCATCGGTCCGCTGGGCGAGGACCCGGCAGGTGTGCTCGACGTCGGGCTCCTCGCCGTGGCCCCGGGCGACCTCGCGGAAGGCGTCGGCAAGGGTGGTCAGCGACGTGTGCAGCAGTCCCAGGTAGGTGGCCAGGTGCATCGGTGTCAGCCCTCCGCGTGGGGGGTGTGGTCCGGGGTGGGCGGTACCGGGGCCGGGCCGGTCGCGTCGGACACCTTCGTCACCCGCACCGCCGCGACCTTGAACAGCGGCTGCTTGGACACCGGGTCCCACTCGGTCAGGGTCAGCTCGTTGGCCGCCCGCTCGTGCCGGCCGTCATCGGTGTCCCAGTAGCCGTAGTGGAACGGCACGAACACCACGCCGTCCCGGCTCCGGCCGACGCGCGCGGGCGCTTCCACCCGGCCGCGTGGCGACTCCACCCGCACCACGTCCCCCTCGCCCACGCCGAGCGCGGCGGCGTCGCCGGCGGACAGTTCCACCCACGGATCGGGCGCGGCCTGGCGCAGGCGGCGCGAGCGGCCGGTCTTGGTGCGGGTGTGGAAGTGGTAGGCCGTGCGCCCGGTGGTGCACACGAACGGGTAGTCGGCGCTGGGCTGTTCGGGCGGCGGCGAGTACTCGGCGGCCTTGAGGAACGCGCGGCCGTCGGGGCGTTGCGCTTGGTACCGCGCGGGCTCGGTGGTGGCGCCGGTGAGCAGGTCGTGGCCGTAGTCCTCGCACACGTCCGGGTGGGTGGGGAAGACCCCGTCGGCGTAGAGCCGGTCGCAGCCGTCGGGGTGCTCGTCGTCGCACGGCCACGGGATGCCGCCGCTGCCGGCGAGCTTGGCGTAGGACAGGCCGGTGTAGTCGCACAGCCGGCCCCGGCTGCACTCCCGCCACGCCTCGAACGCGCCCTCCGGGTCCGACCACCGGATCAACGGGTTTCCGTCGAGGTCGCGCAAGTCCATGCGGCGGGCGTAGTCGAGGAAGATGTCCAGGTCCGACCGCGCCTCCCCGGGCGGTTCGACGGCCTTCTCCGACAGGTGCACGGTGCGGTCGGCGTTGGTGAAGGTGCCCTGCTTCTCCCCCCACAGGGCGGCGGGCAGCACCACGTCGGCGTACTCGGCGGTCTCGGTGCGGAACCCGTCCTGCACCACCACGAACAGGTCCTCGCGCGCCAGGACCTCGCGCACGCGCGGCAGTTCGGGCAGCGACACGGCCGGGTTGGTCGCCGAGATCCACAGGAACCGGATCGAGCCCTGCTCGGCGTAGCGCCAGATCTGCATGGCGTGCGTGGGCGGCGCCCAGTGCGGGATGGTCAGCGGGTCCACGTTCCACAGCCGCGCCAACTGCTCGACGTGCTCGGGGTTGTCCCAGTTGCGAAACCCCGGCAGGTCGCCGTCCGCCCCGGTCTCCCGGGTGTTCTGGGCGGTGGGCTGGCCGTTCATCTGCAGGACGCCGCAGCCGGGACGGCCGATCAGCCCGCGCAGCAGGTGCAGGTTGTTGACCTGGCAGGACGCCGCCGTGGCCTGGTGGGACTGGTAGAAACCCTGCAACACCGTGGACAGCACCCGCTCGGAGGTGCCGAAGATCCGCGCGGCGCGCCGCAGGTCGTCCGGGTCGATCCGGCAGATCTCCGCCACGTGCTCGGGCGTGTAGGGCCGCACGGTGGCGACCAGGTCGGCGTAGCCGAGCGTGTGCGCGGTGACGTAGTCGTGGTTCACCCACCCGTTGACGACGACCTCGCGGACCAGACCGTTCATCAGGGCCTGGTTGGTGCCGGGCAGCGGGGCCAGGTGCACTCCCCCGGACTCCACCGCCGCCTCGGCGACCTTCGTGCGGCGCGGGTCCACCGCGACCACCAGCGGCCGGTCCGGGCCGTGCAGCCGGTCCAGCACCCGGGACCACAGCACGGTCTGCGTCTCGGCCATGTTGTGCCCGAACAGGAACAGCGCGTCGCACGAGTCCACGTCGGTGTAGGTGCCGGGTTGCCCGTCGGAGCCGAAGCTCTCCTTCATCGCCGCGGCGGCGGTGGCCGTGCACAGGCGGGTGTTGCCGTCCATGTGCGGGGTGCCCAGGCCGGCTTTGCCGATCACCGCGAGGGTGTAGTACTCCTCCAGGAACAGCTGCCCGCTGGTGTAGAAGCCGTGCGAGAGCGGCCCGACCTCGTCCAGCAGTCGCCGGGACCGGCGGACCACCAGGTCCATCGCGGTGTCCCAGTCGGTCTCCACCAGCGCGCCGTCGCGCCGCACCAGCGGACGGGTCAACCGGTCGCCGCCGTTCCACTGCCAGGAGCCGTAGAGCCCCTTGGGACCCAGGCGGCCGTGGTTGACCACGTCCTCGGCCCGGCCCCGCACACCCACCACGCGCCCGTCCTTGACGGCGATGTCGCAGCCGCACCCGTTGCTGCACAGCACGCACGCCGACTGGACCCACCGGTCCACGTCGGTCTCGGCCACGCCCTCGGCCAGGTGCAGGTCGACCCGCACCGGCCAGGCGGTGTCCCTGGCGTGCGGTGTCCGCGTGCCCCAGATGTCCGAGATTCGATCGGCCACGCGGCTCCTCCGTCGCTCGACTGCCCGCCCCGTCGGCTACCCCGGCCGGCGGCGGTCAACCGCTCCCCTCGCGGGTCAGGAGCGACCGGGCGACGGCGGCGAGTTCGTCGGGCGCGGAGTAGTTGAGGGCGTGCGCGCCGGGCACCTCGGCGAACCGGCCGTTCGGCAGCAGCGCCGCGACTTCCCGCGCCCACGAGCGCGGCACGATCGGGTCACGGCTGCCCCGCACGACCACGGTCGGTGTCCGGACGTGGTGCAGCTTGCGTTCGACCGGGTCGGCGAGCAGGTGGCGCAGCGTCGCGGCCATGCGCGCCGGTCCGGCTCCCAGGTAGTCCCGGGTGGCCACGAGGCTCAGCGAAGGGCGCTCCCGCGGGGCGTCGGCGAGCAGCCGCAGCACCTGGCGCCACGCGGTGCGCGCGCGCCGGTCCATCGTGGGGCCGGCCAGCACGGCGGGGCCGAGCAGGTCGGGCGAGTGCACGGCGAGGTCCACCACGACCTGGCAGCCGGCGGAGTTCGCGATCAACAGCGCCCCGCCGCGGTTCGTCGCCCGCAACCAGCCCGCCAGCGCCAGCGACAGCCCCCGCACGTCCAACGCCTCCCGCGGCCCCGGCGTGCGGCCGAACCCCGGCAGGTCCACCACGGCCACCCGCGCCGCGGGCGCGAGCCGTCGCGCCAGCGGCAGGAAGTAGCGGTGCGAACAGCCCAACCCCGGCACGCACACGACCTCGGGCGCGCCCTCCGGACCGAGGACCGCCGCGTGCACCCGCGTCCCCGCGACGACCGTGTGCTCGGCGCGGGTCACCTCCGCCATCGGCAGGTCGGGAGCGCGCAGCCGTCAGGAGCCGCCCTCGCCCAGGGTGACCGCCCGGAACACCTCGTCCAGGTCGGCGTACTCGGCCCGCGCGATCTCCCGCAGCGCCTGCACGGCCGTCGGGTCGCCCTTGCGGATGGCGGCGTCGAGCAGGTCGTTCTTGGTGGCCGGGAACGCGACCTCCGCCAGCGTCGCCCGCAGCACGTCCCGCGTGGTCTCGGCCATCGCTCCTCCGGTCCGTCGTCGGCACGCCTGGTCCACGAGCCGTCGTACGGCGCGGTACCCGCACACCCCGGCCGGAAACCGACCGCCACCCGATGGGGTGAAGGCGGCGGGCGTTGCCGGGCGCACGAGAACCGACGCCGGCCGCTTGCCCGCCTCGCGACTCAGCCGGCGCAGGCGCTGGTCAACGCCGCCACCTGGTCGGCCTTGCGCGCCAACCACGCGGCCGGCTGCCCGATCAGGTCCTCGACCGTGACCTCGCGCAACGTGGCCGCCAAGCCGGTGATCGCCCCGTTGACGGTCGTGTCGGCGGCGGTCGCGGCGAGGTCGGTCAAGGACGCCGCGGCGGCGTGCGCCTGGTCCACGGCCTGCTGCGGCGAAGCCGGGTCGACGGCGGCGGTGGCCTGGGACAGCGCCTCCGCGCACACCTGCACGGTGGTGGCGGTGTCGGCGATCGCGGACGCGGTCTGGGCGGCCTCCTGCGCGGCGCCGCAGCCGCTCACGACGGCCACCAGGGCGACAGCGGACAGGGCGACGGGAACGCGCATCAGGACTCCTCCGGCTCGGCTGGAACCAGAGGTCTCCCCGACCAGCGCCCACCGGCGCCGGCGTCGTGACCGAGCCGCTGCCGAGCGGCCGTAGTGACGATCACGAACCGGGCGGGTACTCCCCTCCGCACCACCAGCATGCCGTGATCACCGCGCCCGCGTCAAACAGGGCTGGTCGCGGGCCCGCGCGGCGAAGTAATTTCTGCGCTGTGCCGGAGCACGACGAGGTGATCGCGGGGCGGTACCGCCTGCAGGCGCAGGTGGGCCGGGGCGCCGCCGGCGTGGTGTGGCGCGCCCGCGACGAGCGGCTGGACCGCGTGGTGGCGTTGAAGTTCCTGATGTCCGGCGACGTCGAGCGGGTGGTCCGGGAGGGCCGGGTCGCGGCCCGCCTGCGCCACCCCCACGCCATCAGCGTCCACGACGTGGTCGACCACGGCGGCAGGCCGTGCCTGGTGCTGGAGTACCTGCCGTCGAGGACCCTGGCCGACCTGACCGACGCGGGCCCGCTGCCGGAGTCCCTGGTGGCCGGCGTGGGCTGGCAGGTCGCCTCGGCCCTGGCCGCCGCCCACGCCGCCGGGATCGTGCACCGGGACGTGTCCCCGTTCAACATCCTGCTCACCGACGACGGCACGGCGAAGATCGCCGACTTCGGCATCGCCCGCGCGATCGGCGAGGGGACCGTGACCGACGGGAAGGCCGTCGTGGGCACCCCTGCGTTCTGGGCCCCGGAGGTCGCGGCCGGCGCGGGCGCTGTGTTCGCCTCGGACGTGTACTCCCTGGGTGCCGTCCTCCACGCCGCCCTGAACGGCCGTCCACCGACCGCGGAACCGGGCGGGGACGGCCTGTTGGCGGAGGTGCTGGCCCTGGCGCTGCGGCGCGACCCCGCGGAACGCCCCACGATGGCCGACTTCTGCGCCCTGCTGGACGCGGTCGTCGCCGAACGTCCGAAGACCCAGGTCCTGGACGAGCCCGCCGAGACCCCACCGCGTCGGGCGTGGCGCAGGACCACGGCCCTGGCGGCAGCCGCCGTGCTCGTGGCGGCCGGGATCACCATCGGCCTCTACCTGCAAGACGACCGAACCCCCGCCGCCACCCCGACCTCACAGGAAACCACGCAACGCCAACCGATCACGCAACCCCAACCAGCCACGACCACCACCACCACGACCACCACCACGGCCACGGCCACGGCCACGACCACGGCCGCACCCCCGCCCGACTGCACCGCCCGCTTCAAGGTGACCAACTCCTGGCCCGGCGGCTACCAGGCGGAGATCACCGTGCAGAACGCCCGCGACAGCGCCCTGCCCAACTGGACCGTCACCTGGCCCCGGGAAGCCGGGCACGTGATCAGCAACCTGTGGAACGGCACGGTCACCGCCGCCGCCGACTCGATCACGGTCACGAACCTCTCCCACAACGCCCGCCTGCCCGTGGCCGGCTCCACGACCTTCGGCTTCACCGCCAACGGCCCGTTCACCCGCGACCCGGCCGTCACCTGCGAATCCGATTAGGACTCCGACGCGCGGATCAGCGGCGACAGCGCCAGACCGAGGACGTTGGCCGCGGTCGCGCTCGACAGCGCGATGCCCCACCCGATCGGCCCCAACGGCGTGCAGCCGAAGAACTGGCTCACCCCGGGCGTCTGGATCACCGCGCCCAACGCCGCCGCCGACCCCAGGCCGGCCGCCAGCACCGACCGGTCCCACCCGCCGGTGATCAGCGTCTGCCCCAACTGCGTCCCCACCAGCGCCGCCAGCGCGACCGTGCTCGCCCGCCGCTGCCGCCCCGTGAGCCGGGCCACTGTCCACGCCGCCGTCGCGCCCAACGTCGTGGTCACCGCCCGTGCCGTGATGTCGCGCGTCAACGCCGACCCCAACGACGTCGAGGGCCCCTCCCGCAACAGCTCGGGCACCGACTCGCCGTCCGGGCGGCTCAAGGCGATCGCCATCGCCGGAGCGAGATCGGTCAGCAGGTTCACCAGCAGCAACTGCCGTGCGGTCAACGGCGAACGCCCGGTCACCGCCGAACCCAGCACGCTGAACGCGATCTCGCCCAGGTTGCCGCCCAACAGGATCGCCAGCGCCTCCCGCACCGACGCCCACATCGCCCGACCCTCGACCAGCGCCGAGATGATCGTCTCCAGGCGGTCGTCGGTCACCACCAGGTCGGCGGCGGCACGAGCGGCAGGCGTCCCCCGCCTGCCCAAGGCGATGCCCACGTCGGCCAGGCGGATCGCCGGAGCGTCGTTCGCCCCGTCGCCGGTCATCGCGACCACGCGCCCCAAGCGTTGGTACGCCTCGATGATCCGGACCTTCTGAGCCGGCGTGCAGCGGGCGATGACGTCCACAGTGGGCAGAAGGGCGTCCAGCTCCTCGTCGGACATGGCCTCCACGTCCGCGCCGCTGACCACCGTCACGTCCTCGGAGGAACCGTTGACCTCGGCCGCGATCGCCTCACCGGTCGCGGGGTGGTCGCCGGTGATCATCACGATCCGCACGCCCGCCTCGCGCAGCGTCGCCGCCGCCGGGGGCGCGCCGTCGCGGACCGGGTCGGACAGGGCGATGAACCCCATCGGGGTCAACCCGGTGACGTCCTCGTCGGTCACCGACGTCCCCCGGAACCCGGACCGCTCCGCCACGGCCAGCACCCGGTGACCCCGTCCCGCGAGCTTGAGCACGCGGTCCTCCAGGCGCTTGCGGGTCTTGTCGTCCAGGTCGCAGCGCGGCAGCACCACCTCCGGAGCGCCCTTGACGCTGAGCAGCCCGCCCCGCCCCAGGGTCGCGTGGTAGCCGCGCGACGGTTCGAACGACAGCACCTCCACCGCCGCCCAGCCGCGCCGCCCGGTCGTGGCGCGCACGCGGGCCGACCGCGCGCCCTCCAGGACCGCGCGGTCGGTCTGGTGGACCAGGTCGGACGGGTCGTCGGCCGCCGGGGTCGCCCGGACGGCCGCCGCCAGCACGGTGCGCAGGGTGTCGTCCAAGGCCCCGGGCGCGGCGCCGCGGCGGCCGTTGTCCACCCGGCTCACCTTCAGCCGACCCTCGGTCAGCGTTCCGGTCTTGTCGAAGCACAGCACGTCCACCCGGCCCAGCGCCTCGATCGTGCGCGGGTTGCGGACCAGCGCGCCGTGGTCGGCGAGCCGGCGCGCGGCGGCCAGCTGGGCGGCGTTGACCAGGAACGGCAGACCCTCGGGCACCGACGCCACCGCCAGGTTCACCGCCGCGCCCATGCTCTGCCGCAACGGGACCCCGCGCAGCAGCCCGGCCCCGACCACCGCGACCGCCGAACCGAGCGCGACCGGCAGCGTCTTGCGGGTCAGGTCCGCGAGCCTCGCCTCCACTCCGGTGTTCGGGGTGCTGCGGCGGGCGGCGGCCATCGCCCGGCCGACCTCGGTGGCGTCGCCGACCGCGACCACCACGGCCGTCGCCTCGCCCACCGCGATCGTGGTGCCCTCGTACAGCATCGACGCCCGGTCCGCCGGGTCCGCGGCCACGATCGGCGCGGGGTCCTTGGTCACCGGCAACGACTCCCCCGTCACCGACGACTCGTCGGCCTCCACGCCGTCGCCGCTGATCAACCGGCAGTCGGCGGGCACCACGTCCCCGGCGGCCAGCCGCACGACGTCACCGGGCACCAGGTCGTCGCCGTTCACCTCCTGCTCGACACCGCCCCGCACCACCACCGCGCGCACGGCGGAGCGGGCGAGCAGGTCGGCCAACGCCCGGTCGGTGAACACCTGCTGCACGCTGCCGATCAACGCCGACACGCCCACGACACCGCCGACCAGCGCCGCGTCGACCGGCGACCCCACAGCCGCGGACAGCGCCGCGCCACCGGCCAGCACGGGGGTCAGCGGGTTGGCGAGTTCGGCCAGGAACGCGCTGCCCAGGCTGGTCCCCACGGACCGCTGCCGCGCGCCGGACCGCCGCCTGCGCACCTCGCCCTCGTCCAGGCCGTCCGGCCCGGAACCCAGCCGCTCCAGCACGGTGTCCACGGGCATCAGGTGCCACGGTCGGGTGGCGCGCCGTTCGACCGCCGGCCCGGGCTGCCCGAGCCGCCGCGCCCGCCACACGCCGTCCAGGAACCCGATCGCCGACGCCGTGTTCACCGCGCGGGACGCGCCCTCGGCGGGCCAGGGTCCGCGCGTGGTCAACGCCCCCACCGCGCCGATGCCGCTCGCGGCCTGGGCCAGCATGATCCCGTCCCGGCTCACCCGCCGCGCCGCCGCGACCGCCTCCACGAGCAGCACGACCGCCGACAGGTCCTCCCCGACGACCAGGTGCGCGCCCCACGGCGGCGGCCCGCCCGCGCGGTGCACGCCCACGCCGCAGTCCGACGCGCCCAGCGCGGTGCGGTGGTCGGACACCACCATCACCACGTGCCCCTCGGCCTGGAACCCGCGCACCGCGCCGACCAGCCCGGTGCCGGA
Organism: Saccharothrix mutabilis subsp. mutabilis; assembly: GCF_039521145.1. NCBI lineage: Bacteria > Bacillati > Actinomycetota > Actinomycetes > Pseudonocardiales > Pseudonocardiaceae > Saccharothrix > Saccharothrix mutabilis. Next base: position 360,110 of record NZ_BAAABU010000003.1, on the reverse strand, counting down.
CGGGACCGTGGTGTCGGCGGAGCGGGACGGGCCGCCGGCCACGACCAGCCGCAGCCCGGCCTCCCGCGCGGCCACGACGATCGCGTCCACGATCGGCGGCGTCTCCACGTCCACGGCGAGCACGGCCTCCAGCCGGTCGCCGCGGGCCAGGCCCAGGACGTCGCCGGTGAGCTTGCGCCGCTCCCTGGTTCCCTTGCGGCCCTTCAGGGTGAGCTGGTCGATCGGCCCCAGCACCCACTCGCCGTCGCGCTGGAGGGCGGTTGGCTCGTCCGGGTCGAACAACGCGAACGCGTGCCGGGCGGACTCGGCGGGGTCGGTGTCGGGCAGCGGCACCAGGTCGCTGAGCACCGACCGGCCCGACCCGAGCGCGGCCTCGTCCAGCACGAGCAGGTCCACCGCGTCCAGGCCGCGCAGCACGGACCGCTCCATGACCAGCGTGCCGTGGCGGGCCAGCACCCGGCCGAGCTGCGCGGCGAACGCGGCCCGCGCGACCGACGGCGCTTTGGGCAGGCTCGCGACACCCAGCGCCATCGCCCGGCGCGGGCCGGTGAACGGCGCGGCGGCCAAGCCCGCGAGCGCCCCGGCGGCCAGCGCGCGGCGGGCGTAGCGGTCGGCCGGGCCCTCGGGGACCGGCGCGGGCCGTTCGACCACGATCGGGTCGGCGGCGGCGTCCTCGGGGCCCTTGATCAGGCCGTCCTCGGCGGCGCACCAGGCCCGTTCGTGCGCCTTGACCTCGCGCCACTGCTGGACGCGTTGGGCGATGTCGAGCAGCGTTCCCTCGCTGCGCGAGGCCAGGCCGTGCACCAGGGCGGCGAGGACGGAGGTGGCGGTGTCGGCGCGTTCCCGGCCCTGGAGCCTGCCGGCGGCCAGCTCGCGCAGCTTGGGGTGCAGGTCGACGGCGGCGGTCAGGGCGGCGATCTCGCCGGGCAGCGGCGCCCACGGCGCGACCTTGGTGATGGCGGCCAGCACCAGGCCCGCGGCGTCGGCGGCGAGCGTCGGGATCAGGCGGGTGCCCTTGAGGCCGTCGGCCGGGTGGTGCAGCTCGTCCTCGACCAGCCGCTCGTCCTCGGTGGCGGGTTCGGCCTCGGCGCGGCGGACCAGCTCGACCAGCTCGGCGGTGCGCGGCGGCGGGTCGGCCACGGCGACGATCACCCGTGACGACGGGGCGTTGACGCGGGCCCAGCGCACGCCGGGGTGCTGTTCCAACGCGCGTTCGACGCGGGCGGCGACCTGCTTGCCGCGCGGCCTGTGGACGCCGTGCGCCTCGATGTGCAGGCGTCCCGGGCACGACCACACGTTGCGCCGGTCGCGGCGCAGCAGCGGGGTGCGCTCCAGCGGGGCGAGGGCGAGTCCCACCAGGCCCTTGGCCAGGCCGCCGGCCGTGCGCACCGGATCGATGCCGAGGAGTTCCACCGTGCGTGGTTTCCCCCACGCGTGGGAACTCAAGCCACTCGTTCGGGGCCGAACCTCAACCGCATCCGGGTGACGGCCAGCCCGAACAGCGGACGCGCCCCGTCCAGCCAGGCCAGCGGCCCGTCGAAGCTCCAGGACAGCCTCGCCGGCGCGACCCGGCCGCGCACGGCCAGCGGGGTCCGCTTCGGCTGGCGCACCGCCGCGCGGGCCGCGACCGGCAGCCACCAGCGGGACGCCTTGTCGAGGCGGGCGGTGGCGATCGTGTGGTGGTCGTCGTGGGCGAGCGCGGCGAACGGCGGGGCCGGCGTCAGGTCGAAGCGGGCGAGCCGCTTGGGGATGTCCCACAGCTCCCGGCCGCCGTCGCGCGAGGCCGGGCTGTCCACCCAGATCGACGTGATCGACACCCCGCGCCGGACCGGCACGACGGCCGCCAGCTCCCGGTAGGTCAGCACCCCGCCGGGCTGGTAGTCGACGAACACGGTCACCACGACCGTCCGGCCGCGCACGCTCAACGGCCGGACCGCGCCGGGCACCGCGTCGGCGTCGACCAGCCACGCCGTCGCCCAGCAGGCGCCGCGCAGGTGCCACGGTTCGGGCGGGTACCGCACGTCACAGCTCCCGGATCGGCTCGTCCCCCGCCTCGCGCAGCACCACCAGCGCCGGGTGGTCGTCGGCGTCGAACTCGATCACCCCGGACCTGCCCGCCGCCAGCGCCCGGTCGATCTCGACCAGCAGCTCCAGCAGCAGTTGCTCGGCGCGTTCGAGGGTGTCGGCGTGGGCGACGACGTACTCCCGGGCCCCGCCGCGCTGCCCGTTGGCGTCACCCTGCAACTGCACCACCACCCCGCACGGCTTGGGCGGGTTGGCGGTCAGCAACCGGGCGGCCCCGATCCGCAGCAACAGGTCGGCCCGCACCAGGCCGCGGTCGTAGGTGGGGAGCCAGACGTGCGGCGCGCTCATGATCGGCACTCTAGTGAGCACGCCCGGCTCCCGCTGACCACGAACGGTTGACCGGTTCAGTGCACCAGGGTGATCGCACAGCCGATGCGCACGGGGTGCTTGGGCGCGCCGTCCTGGACGTCCCCGGCGATGCCCGCCGCGACGATCCGGTCCAGGGTGTCCATGCCGTGCACGACGCGGCCGAAGACGCTGTAGACGGGCCGGATGTTGGCGTGCGAGTGGACGATGAAGAACTCGCTGCCGTTGGTGCCGGGTCCCTGGTTGCCCATCGCGACCGTGCCGCGCGGGTAGGTTTCGGCGCCGGTCACCTCGTCGGCGAACCGGTACCCCGGGCCGCCCTCCTCGGCGCGGTAGATGTCCCCGCACTGGAGGACGCCCAGGCGAGCGGAGTTCGTGAGCCGGAAGCACCGGGTGTCGTCGTAGAAAGCGTGGCGGACGAGGTGGACGAAGTTGTGCGCGGCGCAGGCGGCGACCGAGCGGTCCAGCTCGATGACGACCACCCCGTAGTTGGTCGCCAGGAACACCGTCCCGCCACCGCGGGTGGACGCGGCGGGCCGGGGCGGCTTGACGGGCTTGGCGGCAGGGTTCTCGGGGGTGGGGATGAAGTCGCAGTGCTTGACCGGCTTCGTGGGCGCGGGGTCAGCGGACGCGACGGGCGTGGCGAGGGCGGTGGCGATCAGGGCCAGAACCAGGACGAACCTTCGCATGACCCCCGAGGCTAGCGCCCCGCGCCACCCCCACACCCCGACCGCTACCGCCCGCCCCCGCGCCGCCCCCACCTCCACCTTCACCTCCGCCTCCGCCCCCGCGCCGCCCGGACCGCTACGGCCCGCCAGCCCACGCCGCCCCGACAACTTCGGCCCACCCCACCCGCACCGCCCGCGTCCCGACCTCCGCCAGCCGCACCGGGTCGACCGCCGCCTCCGCCACCCGGCCCTCCGCCGGATCAGATCCAGCCCTCGTCCCACGCCAACCGCGCGGCCTCGTACCGGGTGTGCGCGCCCAACTTGGTCATCGCCGAGGACAGGTAGTTCCGCACCGTCCCCGCCGCCAGGTGCGCCTCCTGCGCGATGGTCGTCACCGTCCCGCCGCGCAACGCGTACCGCAGCACGTCCAGTTCCCGGGCCGTCAACGGGCACGCGTCCTCGGTCAGCGCCGCCGCCGCGATCTCCGAGTCCACGTAGCGCCGCCCCGCGTGGACGTCCCGCAGGATGGAGGCCAGCTTCGCCGCCGGGGTCGTCTTCGGCACGAACCCCCGCACGCCCGCGCTCAACGCCCGTCGCAGCCCCCCGGCCGGGCGTGCCGGGTCACGATCACCACCGCCACGCCCTCCAGGTCGCGCACCGCCTCGGCCGCGAGCACCCCGTCGCGCTTGGGCATCTCCAGGTCGAACACGGCGATGTCGGGCCGGTGCGCCCGCACCGCCGCCACCGCCGCGTCCCCGTCGCTGGCCTGCACCACCACCGACAGGTCGTCCTCCAGCTCCAGCAGCGCCGCCAGCGCGCCCCGGATCAGGTCCTCGTCGTCGGCCAGCACGATCCGGATCACGTCCGCACCCGCCCCACCAGCTCGAACCCGTCCGCGCCCGCCGGGCACGCCTCCACCAGCCCGCCCACGGTCGCGAACCTCTCCCGCAACCCGGCCAGCCCCGCGCCCGCCTCGGACGGCTCGTCCGGCCGCACCCCGTCGTTGCGCACCCGCACCGACACCTGCCCGTCCGCCACGGCCACCGCCACCGAGCACCGCCGCGCCCGGCTGTGCCGCAGCACGTTCGTCGTCCCCTCCCGCACCAGCGCCCCGAACAGCGGCTGCAACGGCGGCGGCACGTCGGCCGCGTCGCCGGTCACCGCCGTCTCGATGCCCGCCGCCCGCAGCACGCCCACCGCGTTGGTGATCTCCGTGCCCAGGCTGGCCCGCCGGTAGCCGTGGACGACGTCCCGGGTCTCCTTCAACGCCGTCCGCGCCAACTCCGCCACCTCGTCCGCGTGCGTGCGCGCCGCGTCGTCGTCGCGGCCGATCAGCCGCGCGATCAGCTCACCCTTCAACGCGATCGCCTGCAAGTGGTGGCCCTGGATGTCGTGCAGGTCCGCGGCGAAGCGCAGCCGTTCCTCGGCCACCGCCAGCGCCTCGGAGGTCTGCCGGGCCGAGTCGAGCTTGAGCACCGCGTCCCAGAACCACAGCTGCACCGACTCGCCGACCACGAACCCCACCACCAGCACCACGGGCATCACCAACGAGCCCAGCAGGTCGTCCGACCACAGCACCCCGCCCGCCAGCACCACCACGACCGTGCCCGCCGCCACCAGCCGCCACCGCGACACCGCCCGCGTCGTCGCCACGACGTGCGCGATCACCGCCGCCGACAGCAGGTACCACGCCATCGGCACCTCGACCCGCGTGTCCGCGTACGCCAGCGCCGCCACCGCGACCGCGAACGTCGCCAGGTGCTCGACGGTCCGCTGCTCGCCCCGCCCGACACCGCCCATCGCCTGCCGCAGGTACCGGACGTGCTGGACGGACACCACGAGCACCGCCGCCGCCAGCAGCGGCGTGCCGACCACGCCGTACTTGCCGGTGGACAGCTCCAACGCGGTCACCAGCGCGACCATCACGCCCGCGCCGACCACCGACCACCACGTCCAGCGGCGCAAGGTGCCGATCAGAGTCACCGCACGAATCTACGAGCCGGATCACCCCGGTGTCCCCTGACATCTGTCATGTTCACGCGTGTCGGCCGACACTGCCGCCCGCCGCGCCCCCGCGTGAGCATGATCGCCATGAGGAAAGCGGTGATCGACGTGACGGGCCTGCGGTGCCGTTACGGGGACTTCGAGGCGGTGCGCGGCATCGACCTGGAGGTGCGGCAGGGGGAGCTGTTCGCGTTGCTGGGCACCAACGGCGCGGGCAAGACCACCGTCATGGAGGCCCTCGAAGGCCTGCGCCGGCCCAGCGACGGCCGGGTCCGGGTGCTGGGCGTGGACCCGCACCGGGACCGGTCGGCGATCCGCGCGCGGACCGGGATCGTGTTGCAGCACAGCGGTTTCCCGGCCGACCTGACGGTGCTGAAGATGGTCCGCCTGTGGCGGCGCGGCACGCCCGCCGACGCCCTGGAACGACTCGACCTCGCGCACCGCCGGGACGTGCGGATCAAGCAGCTCTCCGGCGGCGAGCGGCGGCGGCTGGACCTGCTGCTGGCCACGCTGGGCCGGCCCGAGCTGCTGTTCCTGGACGAACCGACCACCGGGCTGGACCCGGAGTCGCGGCAGCGCACGTGGGACGTCGTGCGCGGCCTGCTCGCGGAGGGCACGACCGTCGTGCTCACCACGCACTACCTGGAGGAGGCGGAGGCGTTGGCGCACCGGTTGGCGATCCTGCACGAGGGGGTGGTGCGGGTGTCCGGGGCGCTGGTGGACGTGCTGGCAGCGCAGCCCGCGCGGATCTCGTTCGACCTGCCCGACCGGCTCCAGGTCGACGCCCTGCCGATGCTGGCCGGCGACGTGGTGCACGAGCCGTCCGGCCGGGTCCACGTGCGGACCCGCGAACTCCAGGACGACCTCGACCTGCTCCTGTCCTGGGCGCGCCGCGACGGCCTGCGCCTGACCCGGCTGCGGGCCCACCACGCGTCCCTGGAGGACGTCTTCCACACCGCGCGAGGTGCCGCGTGATCGCCGCGTTGGGGGTCGCCGAGCTGAAGCTGTTGGCGCGCAACAAGATGGCCGCGACGATGGCGTTCGTCATGCCGGTGGGCGTGGGCGTGTGGTTCGCGCTGACCACGGGCGCCGACGCGTGGCCGCTGGTGATCAGCGTGCAACTGCTGTCCACCGCGGGGTTCACGGTGTACGTGACGGTGACGACGAGCCTGACCGCCCGCCGCCAGGACCAATACCTCAAGCGGCTGCGCACCGGGGCCGCGTCCGACGCCGTCGTGCTGACCGGGGTGCTGCTGCCGCCCGTGCTGCTGGGACTGGCGCAATCGCTGCTCCTGCTCACCGTGAGCCTCGCCCTGGGCGCGCCCGCGCCGACCCGTCCGGAGCTGCTCCTGCTCGCCGTGCTCGGCGGCCTGGCGGTGAGCTGCGCGGCGGGCGTGGCGACCAGCGGCGTCACGTCGACCGCGGAACTGGCCCAGATCACCACCGGCCCGTTCTTCTTCGGCTTGCTGGGCGGCGGGATCTGGGCGGTGGCGTCCACCGATTCCCGAGCACTGCTCGCACCCGGCGGCGGCGTGGCCGAACTGGTCACCGGCGCGTGGGGCGAGCAGGTGCCCGTGGGCCAGGCCGCCCTGGCCCTGCTCGCCTGGACCGTCCTGGCCGCCGCCCTCTCGGTCCGCCTGTTCCGCTGGGACGCCCGCGCCTGACGGTTCGACCCGTGTTGTGAAGTGGTTCACACCCCGCTCCACCCACGGCCACCTGGACGCGCTCTGCTGTCCGGACATCTCGTCCGACGAGAGGGAGCACCCGTGGAACGTCGCACCTTCCTGCGCGCCGCCGTCGCCGGTGGCGGTTCGATGGCCTTCGGCTTCACGCTCTGGAGCGAGGCGCTGGCCTACCCGGCGCAGACCGGCCCCAGCCCGTACGGGGCGTTGCAGGCCGCCGACGCCAACGGCATCCAGTTGCCGCAGGGCTTCACCAGCCGGGTGATCGCCCGGTCCACCCAGACGGTGCCGGGCACCGACTACGTGTGGCACAGCGCCCCCGACGGTGGCGCGTGCTACGCCGACGGGACCGGCTGGATCTACGTGTCCAACGCGGAGATGGCCGCGCCGGCCGGTGGCGCCGGCGCGGTGCGGTTCTCCTCGACCGGCCAGATCACCGGGGCGTACAGCATCCTCACCGGCACCAACCGCAACTGCGCGGGCGGCGACACACCGTGGGGCACGTGGTTGTCGTGCGAGGAGGTGGACCTCGGGTACGTCTACGAGACCGACCCGTTCGGCGTGACCCCGGCCGTGCGCCGCCCGGCGATGGGCCGGTTCAAGCACGAGGCCGCCGCGTGCGACCCGGACCGCAAGGTCGTCTACCTGACCGAGGACGAGAGCAACGGCTGCTTCTACCGGTTCGTCCCCACCACGTGGGGCGACCTGTCCGCAGGCACCCTCCAGGTGTTGCGGGAGGTCAACGGGGTGCTGTCGTGGGCCACCGTCCCCGACCCGGACGGCAGCCCGACCCGCACCCGGCGGCAGGTGTCGGGCGCGAAGGTCTTCAACGGCGGCGAAGGCGCGTACTACCGCAACGGCACGTGCTTCTTCACCACCAAGGGCGACAACAAGGTGTGGGCGTACAACGCGGTGAACAACACCATCGCCGTGGCCTACGACGACAACCTCACGTCCAACCCGCCGTTGACCGGCGTGGACAACATCACCGGCGCCGCGGTCGGTGACCTGTACGTCGCCGAGGACGGCGGCAACATGGAGATCTGCGTGATCACGCCGAACGACGTGGTGGCGCCGTTCCTGCGGATCACCGGGCAGTCGTCGTCGGAGATCTGCGGCGTGGCGTTCAACCCGGCCGGCGACCGCCTGTACTTCTCCTCCCAGCGCGGCACGACCGGTTCGAGCAGCGGCGGCATCACCTACGAGGTCACCGGCCCGTTCCGCACGAGCCTCTGACCTGCGGCACCCCGAAGCGGCCAGGTGAACAACCTCCCACTTGGCCGCTGCGCCGGTCAAAAGGCAACCACTACCCTCACTGGCGGCCGCCCACCGAAAGGACTCCCTGCCATGCGCCACCACCCCCTGCTCCGCGCCGCAACAGTCCTCTTCACCACCGCCCTGCTCACCCTGGCCGGCACCACGGTCGCCACCGCCACCCCGGCCGAACGCGACCCCGTGCACCAGCCCGCCGCCGACACCCCCGTCACCGCCCTGGTCACGAAGCTGAGCCACTCGGAAGCCGCCGCCCGCTTCCGCGCGGCCGGCATCACGTGGTCCTCCAGCGGCGGGTGCAGCGACCGCTACAACTCCACGTGCACGTCGTTCGAACAGATCAACCTGACCACCGTCCAGGGCGCGGAGACGCTGAAACGAGCCAGCGGCTGCGCCCTGAACATCACGGGTGGCACGGAAACCGGGCACGCGAGCGGCACGTACAGCCACTGGAACGGCTACAAGCTGGACTACAGCCTTTACACGTGCGTCGGCAACTACATCCGCAACAACTTCACGTACATCGGCAGCAACAAGTGGCGCTCAGGCTCCGGCAACATCTACTACCTGGAAAGCAACCACTGGGACGTGACGTACTACAATTGCGGCGGCTGCTAACCACCCCTCCGCGCCGAAGGCGCGCCCACGGGCTGCCAAGCCACAGGAAGGGCCTCGGTTCGTCCCCCGTACGGCCTGGGCGCAGCCCAACCACAGATCGCCGGGGTCGGCCTGAAAAAGTTTCGCGAGGAACGAGCGAAAGTTTTTTGGCCGACCCCGGCGATCTGTGGTTGCCTCCGGCAGGCCGTGCGGGGGACGAACCGACGCCCTTCCACCCCCGGGGGCCTGCCGCGCGGCGAGCGCCGCTTTTGATCTTTCAAGCTTTCGATCTTTCAAGCTTCTTCATACGCACAGCGCAACTCAGCAAGACTTCCGCAGAACCTCACCAGAAGTACCGGCCAAAGCCACAGACGACACCGGCGAAGACTTGGCGTTGGTGTAAGACCGGCCCAACTCCACCCCCACCGCCGGCGACCCGGTCCGGTTGGCGTTCACGATCACCACACCGCACGCGAAGTCCCGCCGGAACACGTTGCCGCCCAACGCCTTGTAAGGCCCACTGGGCGCACCCAAGTCCCAGTCGTACTCCGGGTGCCAAGGCGAGGCGTTGTCGTACCCGTCCGTCACGTCGATCTCCGCGATGGCCGACCGACCACCACTGGCCAACAGGTAACTCGCCAACGCGTACCGGAACGGCTGCTCCGCCCCACGGCTGAAGTGCGGCTGCACCCACGTGATCTTGCCGCGCGCCTCGTTCGACGCGATCTCCGCCACCTGCCGGCTCCAGCCCTCCGGGTACTCCGACAACAGATCGCTGTCCGAGAACGTCAGCCACCACTCGTCGAAGCCACCGTCGAGGTGCTCGGTGTAGGCGTCCCACGCGCCGGTGTGCAGGCGGGCGTTGGACAGGTTCGCCACCGTCTTCAGCCCGGCCGCACTGAACTTCGCCCGGGTGTTGGCGAGCATCGACTTGTAGGCGTCCTGGATGGACGCGTTGGTCGGGTACTTCGCCGGGCACGTGCCCGGGTGGTAGGCGTCGCACGGGAACAGGGCGTTGTCCATGAAGATGCCGTCGAACACGCCCTTGCTGCTCGCGACCACGTTGTCCGCCCAGGCGTTCTGGTACGCCGGGTTGCCGACGTCCATCTGCCAGTGCCCGGAGTAGCCGCTGTACTCGAAGCGCTGCCCGCCCGGCGCCAGCAAGAACCAGTCGGGGTGGTTCTTGTCGGCGTCGCAGTAGCCCACGCCCGTGGGCAACTGCGCGTCATCGACCCCGTTGCGGCAGGCGTAGCTGCGCGTCGAGGTCAGGTCCTTGTAGACGAACGTTTGCAGCTTCGGGTTGGCCGCCTTCAACTTCCGGGCCAGCTCGCCCTCCCACGCGTTGAGCACGACGTAGCTGCGCCGCTTCGCCTCGGTGGCGATCATCTCGTCCGTCGTGGGCGTGCTGTTCATGTGCAGCCAGAACGAGCGGACCCGCCCGTCCGCCGTCTGCGGAGCCGTGGTGGACGTCGTGGGGGCCGTCGTGGTCGTCGGTCGCGACGTCGTGGTCGTGCTGCTCGACGATGTCGTTGTGCTCGTCGTCGTGGTGCCCACCGTCGCGGTGGTGCTCGCCGTCGCGGTGGTGCTCGCGGTCGTCGGCGCGGTGGAACCGCTCGGGGAGCCGGCGGGCGAGTCGGGTCCCGTGACGGGCGTCGTGGACAGGCCCGCCAGGGCGAGCACGGCCGCGACCAGCGCGCGGGCAGCCTGGAACCAGGGCATGGTGGGGACTCCTTGCGGGCGGCGGGCAGCAGGCTCTGGCCGTGCCGCGACACGCCGCGGGGGTACGGGGGAGTTCGGGACTCCCGATCAGCGCGCGTTGGGGGAGGCGCGCCGCAGGGTTGTGTTGCGGTTCGGGGACTTTTTCGGTTACGCGGGAGTCAAACCGTTGTGTTACCGGCAAGTCAAGTAACGCGCGCCACAATTCGCGAAAAAATCTTATGATTTTCGCACGCTGCGTGGCGCTTCAGCTCCGCACCGCGATCTCACAGCTCGGGCACGTGCGCGGCGACCACATCGGACTCGACGCGCCACCCCAGCGACTCGTACAGCAACCGACCCTCGACCGTGCTCACCAACACCGCGACCCCAGCCCCGCGCCGCGCGGCGGCCACGCTCATCAGTCCCATCACGAGCTTCCCCAGACCACGCCGCCGGTGCTCGGGCTCGGTCACGACCTGGTCCACCACCGCGGCACCACCACGCACCGAAAACCGCCCCCGCGCAGCCGGCCCACCACCCAGCCCCACCACGACGACCTCGTGAAACCCGCGCTCCCCCGCCACCTCGACCCGGTACCCGTCCGGCACCACCCCGGGCGCACCGACGCCTCCCAGGGCGACGCTCATCAAGTACTCGGGCGCGCCCACCGACCACTCGGGCCCGAGCAGCGGCAGCACGTCCTCCCGCGGCGCGGCCACCTTCAACCACGTGCCGGGAGCGGTCAACGCCGCCCTCTCGCGCACCGACCCCGTGCCCCTGATCACGTACCGGACGCGGTGCCCCACCCGGCCGACGTCCACCCGGAACCCGTCGTGCTCCTCGACCGGCTCCGGCGCGTCCCGGCACAGCGCCCAACCCCGAACCCACTCCCCCCAAGTGCTCCACGGGAACCACACTACGTGCCGGGCGATCATGCGCCCGGTGCGCCCGCGCTGGTCGGCGAACCCACCACACGCGTCCCGGTCGGGGCTCAACCGCGCCAGGGCAGCATGTCCACCAGCGGCGCGAGCAGCTCGCCCACCGCCTCGCGCAACGGCGGCACGAAGATGATCAGCGCGATCAACAACGCCACGTACGGCGCGATCCCGCTCTTGCGCTTGGCCGCCACGATCCCACCCCCGAACGACTCGTCCACCGGCCAGGTGGCGCGACGCTAGCAGAAGGCAGGTCCGCGGCCCTGCCGAACGACAGGGTCCGATCGCGACCACGGGCCGACGCGCGATGATGTCGATCTTCATAGCGTCGGTGCCGTGATGAAAACCGTTGGGGCGGAGGGGATCTCCGTCGAGGACGTGCCGGATGTCAGCGCCGGGTGGTACCTGGACCTGGCCGGGCTGGGGGCGGCGGCTCCCGAACCGGTGCGGGTGGTGGCCGCGATCGCGACCGAGGCCGTGATCGGGGTGTTCGCGGTGTTGTTCGTGCTCGTCTGGTGGCGGGCTCGGAGGCGGGACGCGGCGGTGATGGCCCGGGCGTTGGTCGGGCCGGTGGTCACCGTGGTGGCGTACCTGGTCAGCGAAGGGGTGAAGGAGGTGTGGCGGCAGGACCGGCCGTGTCGCGTGCTGGGTGAGGTGGCGACGGTCGTGCCGTGCCCCGAGGTCGGCGACTGGTCGTTCCCGAGCAACCACGCCACGATCGCGGGTGCGGCGGCGGTCGCGCTCGCGTGGTCGGGGTGGCGGGTCGGGTTCGGGCTCGCGCTGGTGGCGGCGGCGTCGCGGGTGGTCGTCGGGGTGCACTACCCGCACGACGTGGTGGCGGGGCTGGCGTTGGGCGCGGGGGTGGCGTTGCTGGTGCCGGTCGTGGCGCGGGCGGTGACGCCGGTGGTGGTGCGGTTGCGGGCGCACGACGCGGGCGCGGTGGTGCTGGGTGGGAGATGATGCCCGGCGTGCGGGTGATCTTGTGGGTGGTGGTCGCGGCGCTGCCGGTGGCGTGGGGCGTGGTCACCGCGCGGCCCGGCCGGGTGCCGCCGTGGGAGGCCGTCGCGTGGGTGGCGGTGCTCGCGGTCGCGGTGCCGTTGGCGCGGCGGTGGCCGGTCACGGCTCTGGTGGTGACGGCGGTGGCGTGGCAGGTGGCGTTCCTGGCGCGGGCGGCGGTGGACAGCACGGTCGCGGCCGGGCTGCTGGCGACGGGCCTGGTCGTGGTGGCGTTCCTGGCCGGGCGGCACGCGGTCGACGGTGAGCGCGGCGCGGTGGCGCTGGTCCTGCTGGCGGCCGGCGCGGCGACGACGACGGTCGTGGTGACGGGCGCGGGCGACGCGTCGGTGGCCGCCGCGTCCGGCATCGCCGCGTTCGCCGCCGTGCCGTGGACCGTGGGCCGCTACCGCCGCCAGTACACCGCGATGGTCGAGGCCGGCTGGGCACGCGCCGAGCAGCTGGAACGCGAGGCCGACCACGTCCGCGACCGCGAGCGGGCGAGGTTGGCGGCGGACATGCACGACCTGGTCGGGCACGAACTGGCGCGGGCGGCCCTGCTGGTCGGGGCGCTGGAGGTCGCGCCGAGCCTGGCGGCCGACCAGCGGGAAGCGGCCCGGGTGGCACGGGGCGCGGTCACCTCCGCCGCCGAGCGGCTCGCGGACGTCGTCGGGCTGCTGCGGGCGGGCGAACCCGAGCCGGCCGAGTCGGTGGAGGACGTGGTGGCGCGGGCGCGGCGGTCCGGGCTGCGGGTGGAGGTCACCGGCGACGGGGTGGGCGAGGTGGACCCGGTGATCGCGCGGACGGCCCACCGGGTGCTCACCGAGGCCGTCACCAACGCGATCAAGCACGCCCCCGGCGAACCGGTCGCGGTAGATGTGCGCCGAACCGACGACGGCCTCGCCCTGCACATCACCACCGGCATCAAGAACCACGCATCGGCCGCACTCCCCAGCGGCGGGCGCGGGCTGCTCGGCCTCTCCGAGCGGGTCGCCCTCGTCGGCGGCACCTTTTCAGCCGGTGCCCGCGCCGGCGGGTTCGAGGTCGCCGCCCACCTGCCCGCCAAGCCGGTCACCACCGCCGTCCCCCACCGGCACCGGGTCGAGGTGGAGCGGCAGGTGCGGCGCAGTGCTCGGCGGACCGTGCTGGCCACCGCAGGGATCGCCGCCGCCATCGTGCTCGCGGTGCTCTCGTATATCATATATGACGCGGCGACCTCCGTGCTCGACCCCGAGTACTTCGCGCGCCTGCGAGTGGGGCAGCCGCAGTCCGAGGTGGTGTTGCCGCGCCGCGACCGGGTCGATTCGCCCGACAACGTGCCGCCGCCACCGCCGGGCGCGGCCTGCCGGCACTTCAGCACCCACGCCAACCCGTTCGACGAGCGGCGGCTGGACCTGTACCGGGTGTGCTTCCGCGACGGGCGGCTGGTGGACAAGGCCCTGCTCCGGCGCGACCCGTGACGACCGGCGATGACGCCGGCGTGACCAGGGCGGTGACCCGCGATGCCGGCGCGATGAGGGCGGTGACGACCGGCGATGACGCCGGCGTGACCAGGGCGGTGACGACCGGCGATGATGCCGGCGTGATCAGGGTGGTGGTGGCCGACGACGAGGCGGTCGTGCGGCTGGGCGTGCGGGCGGTGCTGGCGGCGGCGGACGATGTCGAGGTGGTCGCCGAGGCTGGCACCGGGCGCGACGCCGTGGACCTGGTCCGCGCCCACCGCCCGGACGTGGCCGTGCTGGACATCCGCATGCCCGGCCTGGACGGCCTCGACGCCGCCGCGCGGATCCGCGACCTGGGCACCGGCACCGCCTGCCTGGTCCTGACCACGTTCGCCGACGACGCCCACATCTCCCGCGCGCTGGGCGAGGGCGTGAGCGGGTTCGTGCTCAAGACGGGCGACCCGAACGAGATCATCGCCGGCGTGCGGGCCGCCGCGTCCGGTGGCGCGTACCTGTCACCGCTGGTCGCCAAGCGGGTCGTCGACCACCTGTCCGGGCGCGGCCCCCGGCTGCACGCGAGCGCCCGGGTGTCCGGGCTGACCGCCCGCGAACGGGAGGTGCTCGGCCTGGTCGGCGCGGGGCTGTCCAACGCGGAGATCGCCGCCCGGCTGAACCTGGTCGAGGGCACGGTGAAGGTCTACGTCGCGACCGTCCTCAAGCACCTCGACGTGCGCAACCGGGTGCAGGCGGCCATCGTCGCCCACGAAGCCGGGCTCATCCCGTGAGCTCCGGCAGCCGCTGGGCGACCTCGTCGGGCGAGGGCATGCGGGCGATCTCGTCGGCGACCGCGCGGGCCGCGTCGCGGTGATCGGTGCCCGCCAACAACTTCCAGGTCAGGTCGGCGATGGCGGCCGGGTCGTCCAGCACGAGCCCCGCGCCCGCCCCGGCGACCGCGTCGGCGTTGGCGAACTGGTCGGCGCCCTGCGGCAGCAGCAACTGCGGCACGCCGGCGGCCAGCGCGCCGAGCGTGGTGCCGCTGCCGCCGTGGTGCACGGCCACGTCCACGTGCGGCCACAGGTCGGCCTGCGCCACCCAGTCCCGCACGGTCACGTTGTGCGGCACGGCCCCGAGCTGGTCGGGGCGCACCCGGCCGGCCGCGACGACGATGTGGGCGTCCAGCGCCGCGAGCCCGCGCACGGCGGCGGCGAGCAGTTCCGGCGTGCCGAACGCGGTGCCCAGGGTCAGGTAGACCAGCGGGCGGCCGTCGCGCAGGACGGGCCGGGCGGGTTCGGAGAAGGCGACCGGGCGCAGCGCCACCCGCTCCTGGGCGAGGAAGTCCTTGTCCTGCAACGAAGGCGGGCAGATGTCCAGGTGCGCTCCCCCGGTCGGCCGCTCCAGCCCGATGCCCTCGGGGAACATCCGCCCGAACCCGTGCCACACGCCGGGCACGCCCGCCGCCCGCGCCGCCTCCGCCGCGCCCGGCACGCCCCACCCGTGCACGACCAGGTCGGGTTCGAGCCGGGCGAGGTCGGGGGCCAGGTCTTCGGCGTAGATCTCGTAGAACGCGTCCGCCGGGCGGAACGGGCGCAGGCCGTGCGCGTCGAGCGGGGCGTGCACCGACTCGCCGGCCGCGAAGTGGACCTCGTGGCCGGCGGCGCGGGCCGCGATGGCGAGGGGGACGAGCGGGTAGGTGTGGCCGACCGACGCCAGGCTGACGAAGAGCACGCGCATGGCCGCGCAATCTACGCCGTCCGGGCACGCGGCGGCACGGTTCCCGCATACCCGATCCCGGCACGGTTCACAGGAGGCCGGCGAGTCGGCGGCGGGTCGGCCCAGCCGCGGCGCCGTCCTTGACACCGGGCGGATACTCGCTTGGTCTAGACCAAAGGAGTCGTCGTGACCCGCATCCTGGACCTGGACCGCGAGGCCCTCGCCGCCCTGCGCGGCCGGCGCCTGACCGCCGCCGTGGCCGACAGCGAGGGCCGCACGATGGTCGCCGAGGTCTTCGCCGACCGGGCCGCCCTGGCCTTCGCCCCCACCGGCCCGGCCGTGCACAACCTGGAGCTGATGGCCGCCTTCGGCGCGGACGTGCTCATCCTCAACATGATCGACCGCGTCTGGGACGGCGAGCGCTTCCACTTCCCCGGCCTGGGCACCGTCCCCGACCTGGCCGCGCTGGCCGACCGCGTCGGCAGGCCCATCGGCGTCAACCTGGAACCCGGCGACGTGCCCCGCCTGCGCCGCGCGACGCAGGAGTCCGCGCGCCGCCTCGTCGACTCGGGCGCGGCCCTGATCACGCTGACCGCGAACCCGAGCACCGACGGCACGTTCGACGGCCTGACCCGCGCCACCAGCGCCCTGCGCGCCGCGCTGGACCCGGACACCGCCCTGTGGACGGGCAAGATGCACCACGCCGGCCACCGGGAACGCGTCACCACCGCCCGGCTCACCGCCCTGGTGGACGCGGGCGCGGACGGCGTGATCATCCCCCTGCCGGGCACGCTCCCCGGCGTGACCCGCGAGGCCGCCGCCGAGTCCGTGGCGGCGGTTCAGGAGGCGGGCGCGGTGGTGATGGGCGCGATCGGCACCAGCCAGGAGGGCGCGCACACCACGGTCGTGCCGCAACTGGCGTTGACCGCCAAGGAGATCGGCGTGGACGCCCACCACATCGGCGACTGCTTCCTGCCGGGCATGGGCGACCCGGAACTCCTCTACGCCTACTCGGTGGCCGTCCGGGGCCGCCGCCACACGTGGACGAGAATGGCGTTGAACGGCCGCCGCTGAACCTCACGCGTCCGCGGCGGCCCGGCACCGGTGGGCCTCCCACGGCCGCCCCAAGGTGGCGAACTGGTCGGCGGCCTCCAGGAACAACGCCGCCGCCTGGCTCGCCTGCCCGGCCGCCCGCCGCAGTTCCGCCCGCACCTCCCACAGCGCCGCCGTCCACGGCCCGCCCTGCCACAGCCCGCTGATCCGCTCCGCCTCCGCCAGGTGCCGCCGCGCCCGCCCCAGGTCGTTCGCCCGCGCGCAGGCCCGCGCCGCCTCCGTCCGGAACCCCATCGAGCACGGGTCGCACACGTGCTCCGACGCGAGCAGCCGCTCCCCGTCCCGCACGGCGCTCAACGCGTCCACCACGCCGCCCGCCGCCAGCACGCGCAACCCGTGCACCCGGATCACCAGGTGCGAGCGGATGCCCGACGCCCGCGCCAGCGGCATCGCCCGGTCCAGCAGCGCCACCGCCGCCGACCGGTCGCCCTGGCGGACCCGCGCTTCGGCCGCCCGTTCCAGCGCGATGCTCTGCGCCGACGCGCACCCCGTCGCCTCGGCCGCCACCCACGACCGGGACAGCTGCGTCGCCGCGCCGTCGAGGTCGCCCGAGAGGAGCGCGAACTCGCCCAGCAGCAGGTGCGCCAACGCCCGGCCGCCGGTCGAGCCGGCGGCGGTGGCGATGTCCAGCAGGTCCCGCCCGAACGCCTCCGCGCCCTCGTGCCCCTCCGGGCCGTAGAGGTAGAACTCCTGGAAGCACAGGTGGGCGTCGAACACGGCCGTCTCCAGCTCGGTCGAGCGGCGCACCGAGTCGACGAACTCGCGCCGGAACTGCTCGTGCCACGTCCCGCGCGCGTAGGCGACCAGGGCCAGCAGGGTGGACGCCTCCCCCAGCTCGTGCCCGAGGTTGGCGTCCAGCGCCAGGGCCCGCGCCCGCTTGGCCAGCCGTTCGGCCTCGGCCAGGTTGCGGCGTCCCCAGGCGACCAGCCCGTTGGCCAGCGTGACGGCGACGGTCTGCGCGACCGACGGCGGATCGGCGCCCTCGGCCAGGGCCGACTCGTACAGGGCGACGGTCTCCGCGTCCGGTCCCACGCCGATGCGTTCGCGCAGCGCCCGGCGCAGGAGTTCGAACTGCCGCAACGCCTCCCGCCGGCGGCCGGCCGCCAGGTGCCGCCGCATCAGCGCCCGGTGCGCCTCCTCGTCGGTCTCGTCCAGCTCCAGCAACCGCGCCCAGTCGCCCGCGGCGCGCAGCAACGCCACGTACCGGGTGCGGACCTTCGTGCGCCGCTCCTCCGCCCACCACTCGTAGCGGTCCTCGGGCAGCAGGTCGCCGCCGTAGAGGGCCGCCGCGGCGGCGCACGTCGAGGCGTCGCCGGAGGCCAGCGCGGTGTCGGCGGCGCGGTCGAAGCGCTCCAGGTCGCAGTCCAGGGCCGCACCCGGCCACAGGGTCAGCACGTGGCCGGTGACGTCGATCGCCTCCGGGCCGCCCAGCGCGCGGCGGGCGTAGTGGACGGCCTTGCGGAGGTTCGCGCCGGCGGCGTCGGCGGGCAGTTCCGGCCACAGCGAGGCCATCGCCTGTTCCCGGTGCATCCGGTGCCCGGCCTCGATCGCCAGGAGCTTCACCAGGTCGGCGGCTCGCCTGCTGCGCCAGGCGTCGGTGGGGACGGGCCTGCCGTCCACCGCGACGCCGAACCCGCCGAGCACGCGCACCCGGCAGGTGGCCTGCATGGCGACACGGTACGCCCGGACCGGCGGGAACGCTCGGGGAACGCCGCGCGGCCTAGCGTCGCCGGGCACGCGACCGACAACCCCGAGGAGGGCGCGATGCTGTTCATGGACGTGCACAACCACCTGCCCGAGGGCGCGACCGCCGGCGACGTCGCCGAAGCGCACGCCGCCGACGTGCGCACGCAGGACCAGTACGGCGTGAAGTACCTGAACTACTGGGTGGACGACCACGCCGGCAAGGTGTTCTGCCTGGTGGAGGCCCCCGACGCCGAAGCCGCGCACCGGGTGCACCGGGAGGCGCACGGCCTGGTGGCCGACGAGATCTACCCGGTCACGCAGGGGTGAGCGCGATGAGCACCCTGGCGGCCAAGAGCCTGGAATCCCCCGAAGAGACCCGTCGGTTCCCGCACGGCCACATCGACCTGGTCACCCTCGGCGGCACGACCGCCGGCCGGGCCGAGTTCGAACCGGGTTGGCGCTGGTCGACCGACGTCAAGCCGATCGCCGGCACCGAGTCCTGCCAGTCCCTGCACACCGGCTACGTGCTGTCGGGCCGGATGCGGGTGCGCATGGACGACGGCACCGAGGCCGAAGCCGGGCCGGGCGACGCGGTCCTGATCGAGCCGGGCCACGACGCGTGGATCGTCGGCGACGAGAAGTGCGTGATGCTGGACTTCACCGGCCTGACGAACTACGCCAGGCAGTAGCCCCTGAGAAGCCCCCGGCCCGTACGCCCCGAGAAGCCCCCGGCCCGCGCGCCGGGGGCTTCGTCGTCGCCGGGCACGGCTCCACGGGCGAGTTCCCGGCGGCACGAGTCAGCGCCCCATCACGAATGTTGATCACCGCAGGTCGCGACGGGTGCCCGGAGGCTGCCGACGGCCCCGGCGTCACCGCTGTTCAGACGGGGTTCACCGAGCCAAACTTGATTGATTCCAGAAAATCCGCCAGACTGCCGCCCGTGCCCACGGCCTCCGAGTTCGAGCAGATGCTGCGCCGCGCCTCGCTGCGCGTCACGAGCCCCCGGATGGCCGTGCTGTCCGCGGTGCACGAGCACCCCCACGCCGACACCGACTCGATCATCGGCGTCGTCCGGGACCGGCTCGGCACGGTGTCCCACCAAGCCGTCTACGACGTGCTCAAGGCCCTGACCACCGCCGGCCTGCTGCGGCGCATCGAGCCGCCGGGCTCCGTCGCCCGCTACGAGGCGCGCGTCGGCGACAACCACCACCACGTCGTGTGCCGGTCCTGCGGGGTGATCGCCGACGTCGACTGCGCCATCGGCCACGCGCCCTGCCTGACCGCGTCCGACGACCACGGCTTCTCGATCGACGAGGCCGAGGTCGTCTACTGGGGCACCTGTCCCGCCTGCAAGTCCGCAACCGCCTGAATTCCCCCGAAGGGATGCCCGTGTCCGACACCCCGAACGCCGTCATCGGAGAGTTGAACGAGGAGGGCGCCGCCGGCTGCCCCGTCTCCGCCGGCCGCTTCAACCACCCGACCGAGGGCGGCAGCAACCGCGACTGGTGGCCGAACCAGCTCAACCTGAAGATCCTGCGCAAGCACCCGGTGGTCGCGAACCCCATGGGCGGGGAGTTCGACTACGCCGCGGAGTTCCTCAGCCTCGACCTCGACGCCCTGGCCAAGGACGTCGACGAGGTGCTGACGACCTCGAAGGACTGGTGGCCCGCCGACTTCGGCCACTACGGGCCGTTCATGATCCGCATGGCGTGGCACAGCGCGGGCACCTACCGCGTGCACGACGGCCGCGGCGGCGCGGGCGCGGGCATGCAGCGCTTCGCCCCGCTCAACAGCTGGCCGGACAACGGCAACCTGGACAAGGCCCGCCGCCTGCTGTGGCCGGTCAAGAAGAAGTACGGCCGCAAGATCTCCTGGGCCGACCTGATGATCTTCGCGGGCAACCGCGCCCTGGAGACCATGGGCTTCACCACCTTCGGCTTCGCCGGTGGCCGCGCGGACGTGTGGGAGCCCGACGAGGACGTGTACTGGGGCCCGGAGCGCACCTGGCTGGGCGACGAGCGCTACTCCGGCGACCGCAACCTGGAGAACCCGCTCGCCGCGGTCCAGATGGGCCTGATCTACGTCAACCCCGAGGGCCCCAACGGCAACCCGGACCCGCTGGCCGCCGCCCGCGACATCCGCGAGACCTTCGGCCGCATGGCGATGAACGACGAGGAGACCGTCGCGCTGATCGCCGGCGGCCACACCTTCGGCAAGACCCACGGCGCGGCCGACCCGAACCAGCACGTCGGCCCCGAGCCCGAGGGCGCGCCGCTGGAGGAGCAGGGCCTGGGCTGGAAGAACACGTTCGGCTCGGGCAAGGGCCGCGACACCATCACCAGCGGTCTTGAGGTCACCTGGACGCCGACCCCGGCGCAGTGGAGCAACTGGTTCTTCCACAACCTGTTCGAGTACGACTGGGAGCTGACCAAGAGCCCGGCCGGCGCCCACCAGTGGACCCCGAAGGGCGGCAAGGCCCGCAACACCGTCCCCGACCCCGAGGACGGCAAGCTCAACCGCGCGCCGGGCATGCTCACCACCGACCTGGCGCTGCGCTTCGACCCGGTGTACGAGCAGATCTCCCGCCGGTTCTACGAGAACCCCGACCAGTTCGCGGACGCGTTCGCCCGCGCCTGGTTCAAGCTCACCCACCGCGACATGGGCCCGATCCAGCGCTACCTGGGCCCGCTGGTGCCGCAGGAGGAGCTGGTCTGGCAGGACCGCGTCCCGGCCGTGGACCACGAGCTGGTCGACGCCGCCGACGTGGCCGCGCTCAAGCAGCAGATCCTGGCCACCGGCCTGACCGCGGCGCAGCTGGTCACCACCGCGTGGGCGTCGGCCTCGACCTTCCGCGGCAGCGACAAGCGCGGCGGCGCGAACGGCGCCCGCATCCGCCTTGAGCCGCAGCGCAGCTGGGAGGTCAACGAGCCCGAGGCGCTGTCGATCGTGCTGCGCGCGCTGGAGGGCGTGCAGGAGAGCTTCAACAGCGCGCAGACCGGCGGCAAGAGGGTCTCGCTGGCCGACCTGATCGTGCTCGGCGGTGTCGCGGCGGTCGAGCAGGCCGCGAACGCCGCGGGTGTGCCGGTCACCGTGCCGTTCACCCCGGGCCGCACCGACGCCACCCAGGAGCAGACCGACGCGGACTCGTTCGCGGCGATGGAGCCGACCGCGGACGGCTTCCGCAACTACCTGGGCAAGGGCAACCGCCTGCCGGCGGAGTTCCTGCTGGTGGACAAGGCGAACCTGCTCACGCTGAGCGCGCCGGAGATGACCGTGCTGGTCGGCGGCCTGCGCGTGCTGGGCGCCAACCACAAGCGCTCGGAGGTGGGCGTCCTGACCGGCACGCCGGGGTCGCTGACCAACGACTTCTTCGTGAACCTGCTGGACATGGACACCGAGTGGAAGCCGACCTCCGGCGAGGCGGAGGTCTTCGAGGGCCGCGACCGCGCCACCGGCGAGGTCAAGTGGACCGGCAGCCGGGTGGACCTGGTGTTCGGCTCGAACTCCGAGCTGCGCGCGGTGGCCGAGGTCTACGCCTCCGACGACGCGAAGGAGAAGTTCGTCCACGACTTCGTGGCGGCGTGGGCGAAGGTCATGGACCTGGACCGCTTCGACGTGGCGTGACCACCCGCGGACCCCGGGTCGGCTCGACCGGCCCGGGGTCCGCCCCGCTCAGGCGAGGGTGATCGCGTAGACCTCCACGCGGGGGTCGGCGGGCAGCGTCAAGGAACGCACGGTCTTGGCCGGGTCGAGGGCCGCGGCCACGCCGAACAGCCGCACCGGCGGCCCGTCCACGCCCCGACCGGCCTTGATGCGGTGCGGCATGTCCAGGACCACCGTCGCGCCCGACCCGGCCCAGTCCCCCACGGTGATCGGCAGTTCGGCCGTCGTGCCGTCGGTGTAGCGGACGGCGACCGCGGTGGCGACCGGGCCGTTGTGCGACGCCGCCACCAGGTTCAGCGTCCGATGCCGCCCGGTGGGCAGCAGCACGGCCTGGCCGCGCGCCTCCACGAAGTTGGCCGCCGTCCCGGTCGGGTCCGGCGCCAGGTAGGTCACCCCGCCCCAGGTCACCGGCCCGGTGGGCAGCAGCGCGGCGTCGTAGCTCCAGCCCTGGCCGTCGAAGTCGCCCGACGCGGGGGCCTCGACGGTGGCCGTGCCGTCGTGGTTCAACTCGCGCGTCAGGTCGACCGCGCACGGGTCGCCGACGCAGTTCGCCGCCGGCCGCACCTCGACGGTCCCGGTCCTGGTCACGGTGTTCGGGCCGCGCACGACGACCTCGACCGGGTACGTGCCGACCGGGGTCCCGGCGGGCACGGTCACCGTCAGCGGCACCGTCCGCTGCACGGGCAGCCGGCCCGACACCAGCGCCATCGGTTGGATCCGCCCCACCTGCCAGCCCGCCGGAGCCGTCGCCTCGACCGACGCCACCACCGCGCCCGGCGACTGCGCCAGGACGTCCAAGGGGAACGTCACCGTCTGCGCGGCGTCCGAGGTCGGCAGGACCGCGGCGTTCTGGCGCAGCGACGCGTCGAGGTGCCGCCGGCTGTCCGGCCGCGCCCGGTTGACCGACGGCGGCTCGGCGCCCCGGCCGGTCCCCCACGACGACGGTTCGTCGCCCAGCCGGTGCGCCAGCGTGCCGCCGCGCGCCACGTCGTCCCAGTCCAGCCAGGTGCGGTGGACGTCCCGGCCGTTCAACGACACGCCCCGCACGTACCGGGTGGCGTCGGACGCGCCCGGCGCGGTGATCCGCAACGCCCGCCCGTGTCCGGTGTGGACGGTCGCGCCCGGGAACTGCGGGCTGGACAGCGCCAGGAAGTCGCCGCCGCTCATCGTCGGGTACAGGCCCAGCGAGGAGAACACGTACCAGGCCGACATCGTGCCCAGGTCGTCGTTGCCGGTCATGCCGTCCGGGCCGGTGGTGAACAACGTCATGGCCGCGCGCACGACCGTCGCGGTCTTCGCCGGCGCGCCCGCGGACAGGTAGAAGTACGGCGCGAGCAGGTCCGGTTCGTTGTTCGGGTTGTAGGTGGGCTTGCCGTAGTAGTCGTACGGGTGGGTGATCCAGTCCTCGCGGACCGTGCGCGCCGGGTCGGCCAGCAGCTTGTCGTAGGCGAAGAACGCGTCCAGCCGGCGCTCGGTCGCCGCCCGGCCGCCCATCAGCTCGACCAGGCCGCCGGGGTCCTGCGGGACCAGCCACTGGTACTGGAACGCGCCGCCCTCGTGGAACTGGTGCGCCGCGTCGACCGGGTTGTACGGCGACAGCCACGTGCCCTCGACGGTCCGGGGCCGGAAGTGCTCGCCGTCCCACAGGTTGCGGAACCACTGGCCGCGCTGTTCGAACAGGCGGGCGTCGGCGTCGTGGCCGAGCCCGCGCGCCATCACGGCCAGCGCGGCGTCCGCCGCCGCGTACTCCAGCGTCGCCGAGGCGGGGTGGACGCAGTCGTTGTCGCCGCCCTTGTGCCGGCAGTCGGTGCCGAGCTTGAGCCCCGACGGGATGTAGCCGCGCTGCGCGTAGTGCTCGACGCCGGACCGGCCGTTGTACGGGGAGTCGGCGGGCGGGACGGTCGTGGCGTTGCGCTTGAGCAGGTCGTAGGCCTCCTGTTCGTGGCCGTCGAGCAGGCCCCGGGACCAGGCCTCGACCAGGAACGGGGTCACCGGGTCGCCGGTCATGATGTTGGTCTCGCTGTTGGCCAGTGCCCAGCGCGGCAGCCAGCCGCCGTCGCGCCCGGCCGCCACGACCGACAGTGCGACGTCCCGCGCGACCTCGGGTTCGAGCAGTTCGAGCAGTTGGTTCTGCGGGCGGTAGGTGTCCCACAGCGACAGGTTCTGGTAGGGCGTGAAGCCTTGTGCCACATGGGTCTTGCCGTCGAAGCCCGCGTAACGGCCGTCCACGTCGCCGGCGAGGTTCGGGTGCAGCAGCGAGTGGTACAGCGCGGTGTGGAAGGCGGTGCGGCGCTCGGGTGTGCCGCCGTCGATCTCGACCTGGTTCAGGCGCTCCACCCAGGCGCGGTGGGCCTGCGCGCGGACGGCGTCGAAGTCGTGGGAGTCGCCGGTTTCCGCCGCGAGGTTGCGGCGCGCGCCCTCGACGCCGGTGTAGGACAGGCCGACCTTGAGCACCACGTCCCGGTCGGCGGAGGCGTCGAACGTGACCCACGCGCCGTTGCCGCCCGTCCCGGCCGCGTCCGGGACGCCGGGTGACTTCGTGGCGCCGCGCCACGTGCCGAAGCTCGTGAACGGCCGGTCGAAGCTCGCGGTGAAGTAGACGGTGTGCTCGTCGTGGCCCGCGCAGAACCGCCCGGCGCGGACGCGGCCCTCCAGCGTGCGGTCGCCGACGACGTGGATCTCCGAGTCCAGCACCTGCTGGTTGGCGCGGCCGGTGTTGACCAGGACGTTCGCCTGACCGGCGGGGAAGGTGTAGCGCTGCCAGCCGGTGCGCGGCGTGGCGGTCAGCTCGGCGTCCACGCCGTAGCGCTGGAGGCCCACGCGGTAGTAGCCCGGCGTCGCCTGCTCGTCGTCGTGGGAGTACCGGGAGCGGTAGCCGGCGATGTCAACGTTGTCCACCGGGCCGGTCGTGGGCATGACGGGCAGTTCGCCCGCGACGCCGCAGCCGACGCCCGACAGGTGCGTCTGGCTGAACCCGTGGATGGAGTCCTGCAGGTAGTCGTACCCGCCCTGGCCGCCGGTGTCGGGGCTGACCTGGACCATGCCGAACGGCGTGCTCGCGCCCGGGAAGGTGTTGCCGGAGTTCTGCGTGCCGATGAACGGGTTGACCAGGGTCGTCGGGTCGGTCGCGGGCTCGCCGCGCGCCGGGTGGACGGGGACGAGCAGGGCCAGGGCGAGCAGGGTGGTCGTGCCTCGGCGGAGGAGTCGCATCGGCAGGGGCCTCCTTGGCTGACAACGTTGTCACAGCACAGCGCTCCCTTGACCATGGCGCAAGCGCGCGCCGGCGTCCAGTGGCGGCGGTGGTTGGCGGCGGCGGTGGTTGACGTTCAGTCGCGGCGGCCGGCGACCTCGTGCCACCGACCGGTGGCGGGGCGCGCGTCATTTCCCTATAGTGCTAGGAAGCTAGATAAATGGAGGTTACCGTGATCCGGTTCCACCTGGACGCCAGGTCCGGCCTGTCGCCCTACCAGCAGCTGGTCCAGCAGGTGCGGCACGCGCTGCGGCTCGGGCTGGTCCGGGAGGGCGACCAGCTGCCCAAGGTCAAGGACGTCGTCGCGGACCTCGCGATCAACCCGAACACCGTGCTCAAGGCCTACCGGGAGCTGGAGCACGCCGGGCTGGTCGCCGCCCGGCCGGGCATCGGGACGTTCGTGACCGCGTCCGCGGCCGGCGTGCCGCTCGCGACGCTCGCCCCGCTGCGCCAGGACCTGCGCCGCTGGCTGGCCAAGGCGCGCCGCGCCGGGCTGGACGACGAGAGCATCGAGGCGCTGTTCGCCGCCACGTTTCGCACCGAAGCCGGAGAGGACATAGCGTGACCGCCTTGCGGGCCCAGGGCCTGGGCAAGAAGTACAAGCGCACGTGGGCGTTGACCCGCTGCTCGCTGGAGATCCCCGCCGGGCACGTGACCGGCCTGGTCGGCCCCAACGGCGCGGGCAAGTCGACGCTGCTCAACCTGGCGTCGGGGATGCTCGAACCCACCACCGGCGCGATCGAGGTGTGCGGGGGCGTGCCGGGCAGCGGGCCCGCGCAGCTGGCCAAGGTCGGCTACGTCGCCCAGAACACGCCGGTCTACGCCAACCTGACCGTCGAGGAGCACCTGCGGCTGGGCGCGCACCTCAACCCGTCGTGGGACGCGGGGCTGGCGCGGCGGCGGGTCGAGCGCATCGGGCTGGACCCCGGGAAGGCCGCGGGCAAGCTGTCCGGTGGCCAACGCGCCCAGTTGGCGCTCACCCTCGGCATCGCCAAGCGCCCCGAACTGCTCCTGCTGGACGAGCCGGTCGCCGCGCTGGACCCGCTGGCGCGCAGGGAGTTCCTCAAGGACCTGATGGAGTCCGTCGCCGAGCACGGGCTGTCGGTGGTGATGTCCTCCCACCTGGTCGCCGACCTGGAACGGGTGTGCGACCACCTGGTGGTCCTGGTCGAGGCCCGGGTCCGGCTGGTCGGTGACGTCGAGGACCTGCTCGCCACCCACCACCGCCTGACCGGTCCCCGCCGCGACGTGGCGACCATGCCGTCCGACCAGCACGTGGTGTCCGCCGAGCACACCGACCGCCAGACCACGGTCGTCGTGCGCACCGAGGGCCCGATCCTCGACCCGGCGTGGGCGGTGGGCGGGTTGAGCCTGGAAGACCTGGTCCTGGAGTACCTGAGCAACCCGGCCGAGGTCCGGCCCGCGCTGGAGGTCCTGCGATGACGTGGTTGGCGTGGCGGCAGTTGCGGGTGCCGGCGCTGTCGGTGTGGGCGGGGTTGGCGGCCGTCGGGGTGGTCCTGGCGATCACCGGGCCGAAACTGGTCGGCCGCACGGACTACACCGACGTGGACGTGCTGTTCACCGGCACGCTGATCGCGGTCTACGCGCTGCCGGTGGTGATCGGCGTGTTCTGGGGCGCGCCGATGGTGACCCGGGAGTTGGAGGCCGGCACGCACAGCCTGGTGTGGAACCAGAGCGTCACCCGGACGCGGTGGCTGGCGACCAAGTTCGGCGTCGGCGTGCCCGTGGCGGTGGTGTCGGCCGGGTTGCTCGGCTTCGCGGTCACCTGGTGGGCGGCGCCGATCGACGCGCACGCCGAGAAGGAGAACGACCAGTTCGCGCGGATCATGCCCGAGGTGTTCGCCGCGCGCGGGGTCGCGCCGGTCGGGTACGCGCTGTTCGCGCTCGTGCTCGGGGTGGCGGTCGGGATCGTGGTGCGCCGGACCGTGGCCGCGATGGCGTTGACGCTGGTGCTGTTCGCGGCGGTGCAGGTGGCGGTGCCGTTCCTGGTGCGCCCGCACCTGCTGCCCGCGACGGAGGAGTCGGTCGCGATCACGGCGTCGAACATCCGGCAGATCACGGGCAACGAGTCCGGTGTGCTGGAGTCGCTGACCGTGGCCGCGCCCAGCGGCGCGTGGGTGTTGACCAACGAGACGGTGGACGCGGGTGGCACGCCGGTGCACCCGTTGCCCGAGCCGGTCCACAAGTGCCTGCCCAAGCCGGGTTCGAGCGACGCCTTCCCGGAGCGCGGCGTGATCGGCCAGTGCATGTCCCGGTTGACCGAGCTGGGCTACCGGCAGCACCTGGTGTACCTGCCGGGCAGCAGGTTCTGGCCGCTCCAGTGGGTGGAGCTGGGCTTGTTCGTCGTGTTGTCGGCGCTGTTGGGCTGGTTCTGCTTCCGCCGGCTGCGCCACCTGTCCTGACGGTTCGAACGAGAGGAAACCCTTGCGCGCCACCATCGTCGCCGCCGCGGTCGTCCTGGCCGTGACCGCGCTGCCCGCCTTCGCCCAAGCCGACCCGGGCCCTCCCGCCGGCCCCATGGTGTTACCCGCGCCGACCGGCGCGCTGCCCGTGGGCAGCAAGACCTTGCACCTCAAGGACCCCTCGCGCGCCGACCCGTGGGTGCCGACGGAACGTCGCGAGTTGATGGTGAACCTGTTCTACCCGGCGCTGCCGGGCACCGGCGCGCGGACGCGGTACATGACGTCGGCGGAGTCCGAGGCGATGCTCGCCGAAGGCGGCCTGACCGAACTGCCCGCGGACTTCCTGGCCGCGACCGGCACCCACTCGACGGTTGACGCCCGCCCGCTGCCCCGGCCGCACGGCCGTCCCCTGGTGGTCCTGTCCCCCGGCTACACCAAGCCCAGGGCGACCCTCACCGCCCTGGCCGAGGACCTGGCCGGCCACGGTTACGCGGTGGCCGTGGTGGGTCACACCTACGAGAACTACGGCACCAGCTTCCCGGACGGCCGCTTCGCCGGTTGCGTCTCGTGCGAGATCGACCACGAGCCGGGGTTCTGGGTGAAGCTGGCCGAGGGCCGGGCCGCCGACGCTTCCTTCGTGATCGACGAACTGCTCAAGCGCCCGGGTTTCGTGGACCCGACCCGGATCGCCATGGGCGGCCACTCGGCGGGCGGCGGCAGCACCCTGACCGCCATGCTCGCCGACCCGCGCATCAAGGCGGGCTTCGACATCGACGGCCGCATCTACACGCCGTTGCGGGACACGACTTTCACGCGCCCGTTCTTGTTCCTGGGCGCCTATCCGCCGGACCTGCCGATCCCGCCGTGCACGAGTCACCCGTGGGAGGAGGACTTCCCCAAGCTGTCCGGCTGGAAGCGCTGGCTGTCGGTCACCGGCGCGAAGCACGCGTCGTTCACCGACGTGGGCCTGTTCGCCGACCACCTGGGCGTGGACATCGGCGCGACCGTCACGGGCGCACGCACCCAGTCCATCACCCGCGCGTACGTGACGGCTTTCCTCGACACGCACCTGCGAAACCGCCACCGCCCGATCCTGGACGCCCCTTCACCGCGCTACCCGGAGATCACCTTCTGCGGCTGATCGTCAGGCGACACCGTCACCGCCACTCGGTGACCGTGACGGTGTCGCCCACCGCGATCTCGCCCGGTGACAGCACCGCCGCCTTCAGGCCGAAGCTCACGCCGTCCGGTTCGCGCCGGTAGGTGGCCAGGGTGCGCAACGGTTCCGGGCCGGCGCGCATCCCGGTGGGCTGGTCGACCAGGGTCACCGCGCACCGGATCGCCAGCTCGCCGAACCCGACCTCGACGCCGCCGACCGCCATCCGCCCCACCCGGTCCTCGGTGTGCGGCTCGGGCCAGCCGCTGATCACGACGTTGGGCCGGAACCGTTCCATCGGCACGGGATTGCCCCCGCGCGCCGCGATCCGCGCGTTCAACCCCTCCAAGGAGGACACCGACAGCACGTGCAACGCGGTCGGGTCGCTCCCGTCCCGGGACCCCGCCGGTTCCCGCACCAGTCGAACGGGCCGTTCGAGCACGTCCGACAGCCACTCCGCCGCCCGGTCGCCCTGGTCGATCCCGACCCCGGGCCACTTGTCCACCTGCGCCGGCACCGTCGGCCCGTCCGCGACCACTTCCAGGACCGCCTCGCCGGCGCCGGGGGCGCTCAAGGTCAGCTTCGCGCCCTCGTCCAGCACGCGGCACCCCACCACGGCCAACCGCGGCGTCTCGCCCTGCCAGAGACCACCCCCGTCCGCCCCGACCACGGCGAACAACCGGTCGTGCGCCAACCCGGTCGAGCCGACCTCGACCCGCTCCACCTCAACCCCGGCACATCCCTTGACCGGGTACACCGTCAGCGCGGAAACCGTTGCCATGCGGCCAAAGTACTCGACGCCGCACGGCAACGGCCACCACTCAGCAGCACTCCCAGACGACCGGCCGCGCCTTGTAGAAGCAGCTGCCCTTCCTGGTCTTCGACGGCAGCTCACGCCCGTTGGCGTCGAACATCGACACCGTCGGCGTCTGGAAGTGGCGCGGGCACTCTCGCGCCGCCGGCCCAGAACTTCGTGATCCTGGGCGAGGCCTCCTTCAGGGAGTTCTCGCGGATGTCGTACTGCCGCAGCGATTCGTACCCGAGTGCCCACAGCCGCCCGTCGTTGTAGACCACGCCGTGCGCGCCGAGGAAGTCGATCTGCTGACCGTGACCGAGCACGAGGACAAGCGGATCATCGCGGCGGTCGAGTCGACCCACTACCCGTACCGTTGACCGGACACCTCCCCACTCGCTCGCTCGCTCGCGAAGGGTTGAACCGGACATGACCACGCTTTCGCCGCGGCTCGCCGCCATCGTCGACGCCCTGCCCCTGCGGCCGGGGATGCGGGTGTTGGAGATCGGCGGTGCGCCGGGAGCCGCGGCGAAGGCGGTGTGCGAGCGCATCGCGCCGGGTGGCCACATCCTCGTCATCGACCGCTCGGCCAAGGGCGTCGCCCTGGTCGAACGCAACGCCGCCGCCGAGATAGCCGCCGGGCTGCTCGGCGTCCGGCACGTCGCCGCCGAGGACTTCGCGCTGGAGCCCGGCGAGCCGCCGTTCGACCTGGCCTTCGCCGTCCGGGTCGGCGCGCTCGACGGCCGGCACCCGGAAGCCGGGGTCCTCGCCCGGGAACGCGTCCGCGCGGCACTCGTGCCCGGCGGTCGGCTCCTGATCGACGGCGGTGACCCGCTGCGCGAGATCGACTAGGGGCGCAGCGTGGCGGTTCGGCTGCGGAGGGTGGTGAGGGCCGAGTCGCGGGTGTGCCGGCCGAGCCTGTCCCTTCGGCGGCTCCTGGGCACGGCGGCGCTCGGCGCGAGCACGGCGGCAGCGGGCAAGCCGCGAGCGACGGGGCGCGGTGCGCCGACGTTCGTGCTGGTGCACGGGGCCAACGGCAACGCCGGGTCCTTCGCCCCGCTGGTGGCCGGGCTGGCGCCGGCCGGGGTCCGCCTGGCCGACGACGAGTCCTGGGCCGTGGCCACCGACGACGCGCGCGGCGACCCCGCGACCTGGGGCCGCGTCCCCCGCACGTACCTGCGCTGCACCCGCGACCGCGCCATCCCCCTCGCCCTCCAAGACCGGATGATCGCCGAGGCGGACGAGGCGACCCCGCACAACCGGTTCGACGTCCACACCCTCGACGCCCCGCACCTCGGCCCGCGGCACCCGGAACCCGTCGTCCGCGTGCTCGTCGACGCGGAATGTGGTTGAGCGCCGCCCACACCGTCCATACCCACCGAACGACCGGCGAAACACCATGTGTGCCAATGGTTTTCCTGCGGAGAAGTCGATTGGGACCACCGGTGCTCGGGTAGCTCTCGCACACGACAACCGCACTGCTGAGGAGCCACAAGTGACCGAGAACAGCAAGGGTGCGGTCCCCGGGACCGCTGAGCAGCAGGAGGTGGCCCGGCACGCGCAGCAGGCCGCCGGCGACCTGGTCACCACCGGCCGGGAGCAGGCCAAGATGGTCGTCGGGGAGACCGCCGACCAGGTCAAGAGCGCCGTGCAGGACATGCGCACGCGGGTCGCCGACCAGGCCGAGAACCAGGCTCGACGGGTCGCGCAGCAGCTCACGCGCATCGCCGACGAGCTGGGCGGCATGGCCGAGAACCAGTCGTCGGACTCCATGACGGCCCCGCTGATCCGCCAGGTCGCCGACACCAGCCGCCAGGCCGCCGACTTCCTGGACAACCGCGGCGCGCACGGCCTGCTCGACTCGGTGCAGGACTACGCCCGCCGCAAGCCGGGCACGTTCCTGCTCGGCGCGGCGGTGGCCGGGTTCCTGGTCGGGCGGGTCGCCAAGACCGCGTCCGGCGGGTCCGACGGCGCCGGCCGCCAGTCCTCGACGCCGGAGGTGACGGCGCCCGCGCCGCGCAGCGGAGACCAGCCGATGCGCCCGACGCCCACCCCGGTCGGCGCCGGGCGGGGTTTCGAGGCCGGTGGCACGGGTGAGGCCGGCACGGGCTACCCCGGCGGCCAGTCCGGCGCGGGACACCCCGGGCAGACAGGTCACGCCGGGTACTCCGGCCAGCAGGGATACACCGGCCAGCCCGGGTACTCCGGCCAGCCGGGTCACGCCGGGCCGGCCGGCATGGGCTACCCCGGGCAATCCGGTGTGGACGACCCCGTGAGCGGGCGTCCGGGACCGTCCGGGATGGGCTACCCGGGTCAGTCGGGCGTCGACCGGACCGGGGGTGGGCCGCATGTCGACCGCTGAGGGCCGCATGACCAGCCAGACCGGCGCGCCGATCGGGCAGACGCCGATACCCCGCGCGTCCACCGAGGACGACAACGCCACGATCGGGCAGCTCGTCGGCGACCTGACGCAGGACCTGTCGCGCCTCCTGCGCCAAGAGCTCGAACTGGCCAAGGCGGAGATCCGGCAGGAGGCGACGAAGGCGGGCAAGGCGACCGGGATGCTCGCCGCCGCCGGGTTCGCCGGGTACATGACCGCCGTGCTGCTCAGCCTCGCCGCCGTGTTCGGCCTGGCCTACCTCATCGGCCTGGGCTGGGCGGCGCTCGTCGTCGCCGTGCTGTGGGGCATCGCGGGCGCGGTCCTGTACTCCTCCGGCCGCACGCGGCTCCGGACGGTCTCGCCCAAGCCGGAACGCACCATCGAGACGCTCAAGGAGGACGCGGCATGGCTCCGACACCCGACCAGCTGAAGAACGACATCGAGCGGACGCGCGCCGAGCTGGTGGCCGACGCCAACCGGCTGGTCGACCACACCAGCCCCAAGCGCGTGGCGCAGCGGCGCGTGCGCGGCGTCCGCCACCGCCTGACCCGCATGAGGGAGACCGTCATGGGCACCGCCTCCGACACCACGTCCACCGCGCAGCACCAGGCCCGGGACGCCGCGCACGCCGTGGCCGACCGGGCGCAGCAGGCCGCCGAGGCCGTGCAGGACGCTCCGCGCCAGGCGATGCGGCAGACGCAGGGCAACCCGGTGGCGGCGGGCGTCATCGCCTTCGGCGCCGGCCTGCTCGCGGCCACCCTCATCCCCCGCACCCGCGCCGAGGAACAGGCCGTCCGACAACTCGGCGAGACCGCCGGCGGTCTCGCCCAACCGGTCAAGGAGAGCGCCGTCGAGTCCATGCAGGCGCTCAAGGACGAGGCGCGCGACATCGCGACCGGCGCCGCCGGGGAGATCAAGGAAACCGCCTCCCAGGCCGCCTCCACGACCGCGCAGCACGCCAAGCAGGAGGCGCAGGGCGTGGCCGACCACGCCCGCGAGACCCGAAGCGGCTCCTGAGCCCGCTTCGCCGACGGCCGGTCGTCGCCCGGGAATCTCCGGGCGACGACCGGCCGTCATGCCACCCGACGCTGCCCGGCCGCCGATCCCGGGCGGTGCTCGTGGTCCTGGTCGATCATCGATCAGCGGACCTGACCCGCGCCGTCGCCTGCAAAAGGTTGCAGGGGTGCCCTGCTCGCAAACTCTTGCGCAGAGGTGCGATGGGAGGTGGACATCAGGGTGAGTTCGAGGCGGCGGTGGGTCGCCGCGCTCCTGGCTTCCGGGCGGCGACATCGCTGGTGGCGGTTCCCGACGCCGAGCCGGTGGAGCGGACGGCGGCTGCGGGGACCGCCGTGTTCTACCGCCTGCCGGCCGGCTGGCCGCAGGCCAAACCACTCGAAGTTCTCCGGCATGAACATCATCGACATGCGCATGCACATGAACTTCGGGGACGCCACCAACGCGTTCTGGAACGCCAAGGACTCCAACGACGCCACGTACAACGTGACCTATGTGGACTCCCACGACTTCGGGCCGAACAAGTCCAGCGTGCGCTACGCGGGCGGCACGGACGCGTGGGCGGAGAACATGAGTCCCATGTGGACGTTCCGGGGCGTGCCGACGCTGCACTACGGCTCGGAGGTCGAGTTCCAGGCGGGCAAGCCGATCGACTGCGGCCCGACGTGCCCGCTGGCCACGACCGGTCGCGCCTACTTCGGCGACCACCTCGCCGGGTCGGTCACCGCGGCGGACTACGGCGTGGTGTCCTCGGCGTCCGGCGCGGTGGCCGCGACGCTGGAGAAGCCGCTGGTCAAGCACGTGCAGCGGCTCAACCAGATCCGGCGCCGGCGCTGCAGAAGGGCCAGTACTCCACCGAGGGCGTCAGCGGCGGCATGGCGTTCAAGCGCCGCTACACCGGCGGTTCGGTGGACAGCTTCGCGCTGGTCGCGATCTCCGGCTCGGCGACGGTCTCGGGCATCCCCAACGGCACCTACCGCGACGTGGTCACCGGTGACACGAAGGTCGTCACCGGCGGCTCGCTGACCGCGTCGGTGACCGGCAAGGGCAACCTGCGGGCGTACGTGCTCGACCTGCCCGACAACCCCGCGCCGGGCAGGGTCGGCGCGGACGGGCCGTTCCCGAGGTGAGCCGCCCCGGCGCCCGGGCGTGGCTCCGCGCCGCCCGCCCGCCGGGGTTCCATCAGACCCAGCCGACGACCGACGCGACCTCGGCGTCCAGCTCGGAGGCGGGGATGTGGCCGAACTGCTCCACCACGACCCGGCCGGCCCGCCTGCGCCACGTGCCGCGGACCCGGCCGTCGACCACGACGTGCGGCAGCGTGCGGCCGTCGGCGCGCAGCAGCGGTTCGTCGGCCGGGTCCAGCAGCGGGCCCGGGTCGCGGTAGCCCGCCAGGAAGCCGTCGGAGTGCCCCAGCAGGCGCACCACGCCCTCCTCGGCCGGCGGCGGGTCGTCCGGCTGCGTCTTCGGGAACGCCGCGCGCGCCTGGTCGTCGGGCAGTCCGCTCCACGTGGCGAAGTCCTCGGCCGTCGCCGGGCCGTGGGCGCGCAGGAAGCGGCGGGCCAGTTCGGTCACGTCGTGCTCGGGCCCGTCCCGCGGCACCGGGTGGTAGGTGGACTCGCCCAGGCACAGCGCGCCGTCGTGCGCCGCGCGGGTCAGCGCCTGCGCCGCTTCCCGCTCGTCCAACGGGACGCCGACCTCCGCCAACCGGTCGAGCAGTCCGGCGCGGGTCAGCGGCTCGGTCAGGACCTCGCGCACCGCGGCCGACACCGCTGCCCCGGCCTCGCCCGGGGACCGGGCGGCGTTCACCGGTCCGAGCAGCGCCACGACCCACCGCACGTCATGCCGGCGCAGCAGGTGCACGGCGCCGCGCATCGCCCACGTGCGCACGACCTCGCCACCGGCCAGCGCCGCGCGCAGGTCGCCCGGCGTGATGCCGGTGGTGCGGGCGCGGACCGCCATCCCGGCGCCGGTCAGGTCGGGCGCCGGCACCGCCAGCACGTCGTCCAGCAGGCTCGCGAGGTCGCGCGCGGGTGTGATCAGGCGTTGCGCCCGCATCCTCCGCACAGCCGTCACGCCCGTGTGGGCCACCATCCCGGTCCTCCGTCACACGATCGGCACCACGATGAAAGACCTTGCAAACACTTTCAGCAAGGGTTGACATCGCGGCGGTCACGAGCCGACGTGGACGTAGCCGGCCCACTGCGACGCGGCCAGCGGGAACTCGGCGCGCAGTGCGCGCAGCACTTCGTGCAGGGCGACGGCCGGGTGCGCGCCGGCGTGGACGCGGCGGTGGAAGGCGGCGGCGGCGCGGGCCGCCACGGCGTCCTGGATCGGCCACAGCGCGCCCACGACGTGGCGGAACCCGGCGAGCTGGAACGCCGACGCGAGCGTGATCACCTCGTCCGGCGCGGAGCGGCCGGTGCGGGCGGTCGAGCACGCCGACAGGTAGGCCAGCTC
The DNA here is from genome assembly GCF_039521145.1 of Saccharothrix mutabilis subsp. mutabilis. Classification (NCBI taxonomy): domain Bacteria; kingdom Bacillati; phylum Actinomycetota; class Actinomycetes; order Pseudonocardiales; family Pseudonocardiaceae; genus Saccharothrix; species Saccharothrix mutabilis. Next base: position 324,780 of record NZ_BAAABU010000003.1, on the reverse strand, counting down.
GGCGTCGGCCAGGCGCAGCCGGCCGATGTCGGCGACGGTCAGCGGGCCGTCGGCGAGCAGCAGGTGGCCGGCGGACGGGACGAGCGGGTCGCTGTGCGCGTGGCAGGCGAAGTGGGCCCAGGTCGCGTGCGGCAGCGCGGCCAGCACGGCGGCCCGGGTCGCGGCGGGGCCGCGCAGCGGTTCGGCGGCGGCCAGCAGCGCGGCGAGGTCGGTGGCCTCGGCGTCGGTGGCGGGCAGGTCGGCGTGGCCGGGGGTGGTGGGCATGGCGACGGCGAGCAGGTCGCGGCGCGTGGCCGGCGGGCGGGAGCGGGTGTGGCCGAGGGTCCGGGCGGTAGGCGTGTAGGACGAGACCACGCGGTCCAGCACGGACTCGCCGGGGACGTCGTGGCGGCCGGCGGCGTGCAGCGGGAGGTGGGTGAGCGCGCCGGTCGGGCACCACCACACGCGGGGCCACGCGGCGCGCGGCGCGCGGGTGTGGCCGAGCGCCTTCAGGACCGGTCCGGCGATCGCGTCCCACAGCCACACCAGGGTTTCGCGGACCACGGCCTGCGCGTCGAAGCGGGCCACCAGGTCGCCGCCGTCGAGCGCGTCGAGCGCCGCGAGGTACGCGCCGGCCCGTTGCTCGACCTCTTCGAGGGTGACGCGCCGCAGCCGCTTCGAGCTCACGCCGCGCCGCGTGATCAGCAGGGCGTCGCAGCGCCACTGGCTGACGTTGACCAGCACCACCGTGCCGTCGGCGACGCGCAGGTCCAGCGCGCTGGGCGGGCGCAGGAAGGCCTCCAGGCCGGGGACCGCGCGGATCCGGTCCAGCACGTCCCGCCACCGCCGCGACAACGCCTCCCGCTCGTCGGTGGACTGGGACTCGTCGGCCAGCTCCTCCAGCACCGCGTCCCACTCGGCCGCGAGGTGCGGCGCGCGGTCGCGCAGCGCGAGCGAACCCGCGCGGGCGTCCAGCTCGTCCACCAGGAGCACACCGCGGGCCTGTTCGAGCAGCTCGACGGCGCGGACCGGGTCACCGGTCGCGAGCGCGGCGGCGGCCGCGTCGGTGTGCACGCCGCGCAGGTCGGCCAGGCGGAACTCGCGGTCGGCGCGCCGCACGTGGCGGGGCGCGACCTGGGCGACCAGGTCCACGCCGCCGGCGAACGCGGCCAGCGCGGTCTGCCACTGCCCGAGGACCACGGCCCACCTGCCCCACACCCGGTGGGCGCGGATGCGGGTCGCGGGCGGCGCGTTGAGCACGCCCGCGCTCGCCTCGGCGACGCGGACGGCTTCCCGCACCGGTCCCAGGCCGCCGGTCGCCTCGCCCAGGACGCCCAGGGCGATCGCGAGGTTGAGCAGCCGGGAACCGCGGATGGCCAGGCCGGCGGGCGTCAGGGCGACGGCTTCGCGGGCGGCGGCGACCGCCTTCTCGGCGTCGGCCCGGTCCCCGTCGAGGAAGTAGCGTTCCAGCAACGACGACGACAGGTTGTTGAGCACCTGGGGGCGGATCGGGTCGTGCGGGCCGAACCGCTCGGCGCCGCGCTCGGCGATCCGGACCCGTTCGCGCAACAGGTCCTGCTCGCCCGTGCGCTGGTAGAGCAGGTTCATCACCAAGCCCACCTGGTCGGTCAGCCGGGCTTGCAGGTCGTCGGTCGGGGGCACCGCCCCGAGGTGGTCGCGGAGCACCTGGAGCGCGCGGTGCAGGTCGTCGACGTCGTGCCCGCGGCGGTAGCGCTCGGCCAGCGAGCCCGCGAGGTTGAGCGCCGTGGTCGCCCGCAGCCGTGAGAAGGGCTGCTCCTCGATCGCGCGCAGCCCGAAGTCGACCGCCTCGTCCAGGGTGTGCAGGTCGGGTGACAGGTCGGCGCGCCGCCGCAACGCCAGCGTGAGCAGGTTCAGCGCTTGGGCCTGGTCGCCCTCGGCGAGGACGGCGCGGCCCAGTGCGATCGCGGTGTCGAGGGACGTGCGCGCGCCGGTCGCGTCGTGGTGGCGGAAGTGGACCTCGGCGGCGCGGGCCAGCACCGCCGACCGGCGCGGGTGGTCCGGCGGGCAGGCGGCGACGGCTTCGGTGGCGAGCCGGACGCCGTCCTCGACCTGCCCAGAATCGGCGGTGAGCAGGGCCAGCAGCGCGAGCCGTTCGGCCTGCGCGCCCGTCGGCTCGGGGTGGGCGGTCGCGCCGCGGCGGGCCAGGGCGAGCGCGTCGGCGAGCACCTCGGGCGTGCGGTCGAGGTCGTGCAGCTTGCGCAGCAGCACGGCGGCGTTGTGCGCGACGCGGGCCTCGTCCTCGGGGTCCTCCGGGGCGGCGAGGTGGGCCCGGTTCAGGGCGATCGCCTCCAGGAGGGCGGCGCGGTCGCCGACCAGGTCGTAGCGGTGCCCGAGGAGGGTCGCCCGGTGCTCCCAGCCGGGGCCGGCGGCGAGGGCGGCGTCCACGTCCGCGACGTCGTGCCCGGCCGCGGCGAGTTCCACCAGGTAGTCCACGCGGGTCCCGCGCAGGCGCGGGTCGTCGCCCCCGTCCAGCACGGCGAGGGCGGCGTCGCGGCTGCCCCGGTCACCGGTGTGCCTCCAACGCCGCCACAGCGCCTCGGCGTACATGCCCGTGCGGACCGGGTGGTCGGGGTGCGTCGGTGGGATGCGCGCGACGGCCGCGCCCAGGACGGCCACCGTCTCGTCCAGGGCGGCGGGCTCGGTCGAGGCCACCCGGAACAGGGCGCTGCCGTGCAGGTACAGCAGTTCCTGCGAGCCGGAGCCGAGGAACGGGCGCAGCAGGTCGGTGATCTCGGTGAGCGCGGCGGGGTCGCCGGTCAGCTCGGCGGTGGTGTGCAGGGTGGTCGCCAGCGCGACGAGCTGGTCCGGCTCGTGGCGCAGCGCCACGGCGGCGCGCGCCGACGCGACGGCTTCCCGCGCCAGCGCGCGGTCCCCGGCGCGCTCGGCGGACAGGGCGAGCGCCACCGCCGCGACGCCCAGGGCTTCGGGGTCGTCGGGCGGCGCGAGCCGGGCGTGCTCGACCGCGCGGTCCAGCACGGCCTGGTCGCCGGTGCGGGAGTGCTCCAGCAGCAGCGCGCGGACCAGCTCGGCACGGGCCGCCGCGGTGGCGTCGGAGGGCTCGGCGGCGAGGACGCGCTGGGCGACGGCCTGCGCGGCGGTCAAGGCGTTGGCGTCGCCGGTGTGCCAGGAGGCCAGGCGTGCGGCGGCGGCGAGCACCACGCCGCACCCGGCGGCGAACGGGTCGGCCGGGTCGCCGGCCGTCGGGGCGAGGACGTCGACGGCGACGGCGAACGCGGCCGGGTCGGCGAGCAGCACGCCGACCCGCACCAGTGCGGACCCGAGGTCGCGCCGCCGCCGGCCCTCCGGGGCGTCGGGGTCGCCCTCCCAGATCGGCGGCGCGAGGTCGGGGCGCAGCAGGAAGACCGGCGCGAGCAGGGTTTCGGCGAGGGCGTGCGAGGCGGTCGCCGCCGGTTCCTCCTGCCACATCGACCGCGCCAGGTGCAGGGTGCCGACCACGTGCAGCACGTCGAAGTCGAACTTCCCGGACGGGGACACGAACTTGAGCAGCTCCTCCCCCGCCGCCTCCGCCTCCGGGGCCAGCACCGCGTCGGCGTCGCCGTTGTCGGCGCGCGTGATCCGACCGAAGAGGTCCTGGATCAGCTCGTCCCGCACCCGCACACCCCGATTCCCGTGTATCCCTGACAGGCTGGGAAGCCCCCGACGAAGAGGAGGACCGCCGTGCCGCACGCCGACGAACACCTCGCCGCTTTCTGCTCCACCTTGCCCGAACTGCGCGCCGCCGTGACGCGCCAGGGGTTGGGGAAGGTGCTGGACGACGTGCTGGCGAGGGTGCGCGCGGGTCACCGGTTGCAGGAGGAGTTACCGCGCCTGGGCATCCCGGCGGACGTGCTGCGCGGCAGCGACCTGGTGCTGCCCGGGATGCGCGGTCGGCCGTTCGGCGAGGTGTACGTGTGCCCGGCGGAGGCGTGCGCGCGGCAGGTGCCCCGGGAGCCGGGCGGTCCGGTGCCGGCCGAGCGGTGCTGGCTGCGCGACGAGCCGCTGAGGCGGCGACGGGCGTGAACGCGTTCTTCGGCGAGCTGGGCAAGCGGGTGGCCGAGCGGTGGGTGGCGCTGCTCGTGCTGCCCGGTGTGCTGTTCCTCGCCACGGCGGCGGTGGGCGTGCTGCTGGGGCACGCGCACGCGCTCGACGTGGCGAGGCTGGTCGCCCAGGTCGACCGGGTCACCCGTGACCTGGGCGCCCGGCCGCCGGCGGCCCAACTCCTCGCGCTGGCCGCCGTGCTGCTCGGGTCGGTGGCGGCGGGACTGGTCGTGCGGGCGCTGTGCCCGGTGACGTGGTGGTGCTTCCTCGGCACACGCCCGCGCTGGGCGGCACGACGCCGGCGTAAGCGATGGGCGCGGGCGCACGACCGCGGCGACGCGGCCAAGCGCAACCGCATCGCGCTCGCCGCGCCGACCCGGGCGACGTGGACCGGCGACCGCCTGGCGGCCGTGGAAGACCGGGTGCACCACCAGTACGCCGTGGACCTCAAGTCGTGGTGGGCGCGGCTGTGGCTGGTGCTGGACGACTCCGGGCGCGCCGAGGTGCGAACCGCGCGGGCGGAGCTGGAGACGGCGGTGGCCGGCGCCACCTGGTGCGTGCCTTACGCGGTGGTCGGGGTGTTCTGGTGGCCGGCTCTGGTGGTGGCGGCGTGCGTCGCGGTCGTCGGGTGGGTCCGGACGCGCGGCGCGGTCGAGGTGTACGCGGACCTGCTGGAAGCGGTGGTGGACGTGCACGCCGGCCGCCTGGCCCGCGAACTCGACCCACCGCTGACATCCGGCGAGGAGGTCACGGCGACGTTCCGCAAGGGCACCTGACTCACGGGCACAGGCGCTGGTTCGGCCAGGACGGCGCGTGCCGCTGCCACTCCTCGTCGGTGAGGTCGAGGCCGGTGGCGGCGCAGACGTGGGCCGCGGCCCGGGTCACGTCGGCGCTCCAGCGCAGGACGTTGCCCGTCACGCCGCCGGTCACCAGGCCGTCGGGGGTGAACGCCACGCCGGCCAGGCCGGAGGTCGCGGTGAACGTCGTCGCGGTCGAGCGGTTCGCCACGTCCCACAGGCGGGTCGTCTTGTCCAGGCCCGTGGTGGCGAGGTGGCGGCCGTCGGGGCTGAAGGCGGCCTTGAGGACTTCGCCGGTGTGTCCTAAGAGGACGGTAGCTTGGGAGCGGGTCGCGGTGTCCCAGAGGCGGACGGTCTTGTCGTCGCCCACGCTGGCGAACATGGTGCCGTCCGGGCTGAACACGACATCGCGCACCACGCTGGTGTGACCGGTCAACGGCTCGCCGAGCGGGGTTCGGGTTCGCACGTCCCACAGGCGCACGGTCTTGTCGTGGGAGGCGGTGGCCAGGAGGTGGCCGTCCGGGCTGAAGGCGATACCCGTGACCGAGTTGGTGTGGCCGGTGAGCGCGCCGACCTGGGTGCGGGTGGTCGTGTCCCACAGGCGGACCGTGGTGTCCATGCCGGCGGTGGCGATCAGTGTTTCGTCGGGGCTGAAGGTAACGCCGCGGACCCAGCCGGCCTGGCCGGTGAGCGGGGGGCCGACCTGGGTCCGCGTCGTCGGGTCCCACAGGCGCAGGGTGCCGTCCCAGCTGCCGGTCGCCAGGAGCGTGCCGGTGGGGCTGAACGCGAGCGCGCGGACCTCGGCGGTGTGGCCGGTGAGCGGGGTGCCGACCGGTTGGTGGCCCGGCAGTTCCCACAGGCGTGCGGACTTGTCGTCGGAGGCGGTGGCGAAGAGTGCGCCGTCGGGGCTGAGCGCCACGCCGTAGACGGCGTCGGTGTGCGCGGGCAGCACGGTGGTGCGCAGCGACCAGATCAGTGCATGGCCGTCCGAGTCGCCGCCGGCGAGCGCGGAACCGTCCGGGGTGAACGAGACGTTCAGGACGCTGCTGGTCGAGCCGGTGAGCGGGGTGCCCAGCGGTCGCCTGGTCGTCACGTCCCACAAGCGGACCGTCTTGTCCCAGCCGCTGCTGGCCAGGGTCCGCCCGTCGGGGCTGAAGGTCACCCCGTAGGTCACGTTGGTGTGCCCGCTGAGCGGGTCGCCCACGGGTTCCTGGGTCGTGACGTCCCACAGCCGCACCGTTTTGTCGCCGCTGGTCGAGGCCAGGAGGCGGCCGTCCGGGCCGAACGCGACGCCGTAGGTGACGCTGGTGTGCCCGGCCAGGGGGCGGCCGACCGGGGTGCGGGTGGCGACGTCCCACAGCCGCACCGTCTTGTCGTTCCCGGCGGTGGCGGCCAGGGTGCCGGCGGGGCTGGTGGTGACGGCGGTGATCGGGCCGTCGTGGCCGGTCAGCGGTGCCCCCAGCGGGAGCCTGGTGGTGGTGTCCCAGAACCGCAGGGTGCCGTCGGCACCGCCGCTGAGCGCCATCCGGCCGTCCGGGGTGAACGCCACCCCGGTGACGACGCCCGTGTGACCGGTGACCGGTCCGCCGAGCGGTCGGCGGCCGGCGACGTCCCAGAAGCGCAGCGTCCCGTCCGAGGACCCGGTCACCAGCGTGGTCCCGTCCGGGCTGAACGCCGCGCCGTTGACCATCCCGGTGTGGCCGGTGAGCGGTTCGCCCAGGGGCGCGCGGGTCGCGGTGTCCCACAGCCGCACGGTTCCGCCGTCGCCGGCGGCGGCCATGACCCGGCCGTCGGGGCTGAACTCCACGTCCCGGACCTCGCCGACGTGGCCGGTGAGCCGGGCGGGCAGGGCGATCGCCTGGGTGCTGACCAGGCCGTCGCGGGTGGCCGGGACGTCCGGCGCGATCCGCCACGCGGCCAGGCTGAGCTGGGCGGCGCGCAGCGGATCGACCTCGCGCAGGGCGGTCGCCTCGGCGACGAGTTGGCGCGCGACCGCCACCCGGTGCGCTTCGCGGGCGTCGTTGCGCTGGAGGACGGTGATCACCGTGGCCACGGTCAGCAGGGTGACCACCGCCGCGGTCACGACGCGAACCCGCGCGGCCTGCCGTCGCCGCGCCCGGATCTGTCTGTCCCGCAGGCGGATCGCCGCGTCGAGGAACTGGTGTTCGTCGGCGTTGAGGGTCGCGGCGCGGTGCGGCTGCCCGGCCCACGTCCGGGCCTGGTCGAGCTGGGCGGCGCGGTAGAGCAGGTCCGGGTCGCGGCCCGCGGCCTGCCAGACGCGGGTCGCCTCGGTGATCCTGCGGTGCACCAGGATGCCGTCGCGGTCGTCGGTCAGCCAGCGCCGCAACCGGGGCCAGGCGCGGATCAGCGCCTCGTGCGCGACCTCGACGCTCTCCTCGCCGATCACCACCAGCCGGTCGGCGGCCAGCCGGTCCAGCACGCGGGTGACCGTCGCGGGGTCCGCGATCGTGGCCAGCTCGGTGTGCGCGGCCCGCCGCCGGGTGTCCTCGGTGCCCTCGCCCAGGGCGGTCAACCGCAGGAACACCCGGCGGGCCGCCTCCTGCTCCTCGGGGTCGAACGCGGCGTAGGTGCGTTCGGCGGTCTGCGCCAGCGCGCCGTGCGCGCCGCCGGAGGCCAGGTAACCGGTCTGGGTGAGCGCGCCGCCCCGGCGCCGTCGCCAGGTCTCCACCAGCGCGTGGGACAGCAGCGGCAGACCGCCGGGCTCGTCGGCGATGTCGGCCAGCAGGGTCGCGACCAGCTCGCGTTCGACGGTCAGCCCGGCGAGCGCGGCGGGCCGGGTGATCGCGGACCGCAGCTCGTCCCGGGTCATCGGCCCGACGAGCACTTGAGCGCCGCCGTCCAGCGCCGCCACCAGGCCGGGGTGCGTCGCGCAGTGGCCGTAGAAGTCGGCCCGCACACCGAGCACGGCGGTCGCCACCCGGCCCTCGCCGAGCGCCGCGTCCAGCAACTCGTCGAGGAACGCGGTCCGTTCGGCGGGGTCGGGGCAGAGGGTGAACAACTCCTCGAACTGGTCCACCACCAGCAGGACCCGCCGATCGCCACCCGGGTCGGCGAGCCGGAGCGCCCGGTCGAGCCAGCCGGGTTCGGCGCGGTCGGGTTCCTCCCCGCACCACGCGGCGACCGCGTTGGCCAACTCGCGCAGCGGCGCCCGGGTCGGGGTCAGCGACAGCCACGACCACCGCCGGCCCGAGAACGCGGGGTGCGACCGCGTGGCGGGCAGGAGCCCGGCGCGCAGGAGCGAGGACTTGCCGCTGCCCGACGCGCCGAACACCGCGACGACCGGCCGATCCGCCACCTGGTGCACCACCCGCTCGACCAGCCGTTCGCGGCCGAAGTAGCGGTCGGCGTCCTCCGGCCCGAACGCGGCGAGCCCGAGGTAGGGCGCACCGGAGTCGCCCCCGACGGCACCGATCAGCTCGGCTTCGGCCGCACGCCAACGCCTCTCCCACTCCGCCCGATCACCACCGCACGCGGCGACGTAGGCGAGCGCGACCTCCAGGCTGGGCAGCCGTTCACCGCCCGCGGCCTCGGCCAGTGCCGTCACCGAGTAGTGCGCGACCTTGGCCATCATCCGATAACTGGGCCGCCCGGCCGCGTCGCGCAGACCGCGGAGTTCGTGCGCGAGCCGCTGCACCGGGCCGGCCGCCGGGTCGAGTTCCCGCTCGGGCCTGCCCACGTCCGTCCCTGCCTCGCCGAGGTTGTTTGTTCAGCGCTTGACCTGGGGCTTGACAACGAATCGCCAACCTAACATGGCCGCTGATCGCCCGAAGGCCGTTTCGCGACACGGCCACCTAGGTGCAAGCGGCTGTGGGGGACACGGACAGCGGCACCGAGCCGATTCCACAGGGGGAAGAATGAATTCCGCGATCCCGTCCTTCGCCGGACGCGTGGTCACCGTCGCCGCGGCGGCGATCGTCGAGCCCGACCGGGCTGGTGCTACGACCCCGAACGCCACGGCTCTTGCCCCGTGACGCTCCCCTGCTTCGCCCGTCGAACAACCAAAGGAGTGCAACAGTGAAAAGACCCATGGCCTTGTTCGCGGCATCAGCCGCAGTGCTGGGCTTGTTCGTGATGCCCACCGCCTCCGCTGAACCGTCGGCGACGCACGCCGTCGGCAGCGAGACCATCTCGTCCAGCGAGCCCATGCCGACGGTGGCGGCAGATGTGGTGTGCCGGTCCGGCGTCACCATCCGCTCCGAAGGCAACAACCTCCACGTGGCCACGGAAGAAGACTCTTCCTTCCCCGACTGGGGTCTGCTGCGCGCCCGCACGCCGGGCAACGCCATCGGCAACTGGGAGAAGTTCCAGGTGTGCAGGAACCCGACGAACTGGCGGACTGCCATCCGGTCCAACGACGGGTGCCCGGTGGTCGTGGACACCACAGCGTCAGGCACCGGTCGTGGCTTGTTGCGTCGCCTCCCCCGATCACAGTGCGACACCAGGGTCTGGATCTTCAACTTCAGCACCTACAACCCGCCGGGCAGCGGCCACTCGACGTGGATCTACTCCCTCGAAGTCGGCCTCTACGTGTCGGCGCAGCTCGACTACACCGGGACCTACCACGCCAGCCTGCGAGCACGCCTCACCGAGGTGGGCCCCTGGGAGTGGTTCACCTGGTGACCGACCGCGGGTGGGCCGGGCTGGGCTCCGTGGTCGCGGAGTCCAGCCCGGCTCGGTGTGGCTAGGGCCTGAGGCGGTAGGCGCGGAGGACGGTTTGGTCCACCGTGTTGCCGTCGGTGTCCGTCGCCACCACTCGTAGGGAGACGTGACCGCCCGCCTTGCCGCCCCTCGGCACGAAGGAGCGGACCGGGAGCCAGGTGGCGCCGTCGTCGAAGGAGGCGTAGGCCTTCAGGTCCCTCAGGGTGGTGGTTCCCGCGCCGGCTTGGCGGGTCGCCGTGAAGCGCACGGGGAGGGGCACGTTGGCCTTGGCGCTGTTGCGGAGGTCCAAGGGGATCGTGTAGTCGACCTCCAGGAGCGGTAGGGGGCCGCTGGTGGCGGCGGAGCTGGTGAACGTCCAGGTCGTGGTGACCGCTGAGGACAGCTGCACCTGCGGGGCGGTGCGGGTGGCTGTGACCGTCAGGGCGTAGGTGGCGGGATCGGCGGTCACGGGCCAGCGGGCTTGCCACGGGTTGGTCGCGGTTCCGACCGGGATGCCGTTCCGGGTCAGGGTCAGGGAGCCCGAGGCTGTTCTGCGCCAGGACTCGACGGCGGTCCGGGTCGCGAACGGGGAGATCCGGGCGTCGATCTCGTCGCCGGTTCGCCTCACCCCGCCGCCTACGGCCCACGGGACCACGGAGGTGCCCCGGAGGCGGGGTGAGGCGACCGCCGGGTTCCAGGTCGTGTGGTAGGAGTGGCCCGGCTGGTAGGTGACGGGCTCGTGGTCCGACCAGTTGCCGGCTTCCGGGTCGCGGGCGTCGGGACCGAACATGCGGCCGATCCCGTGTTCGCGGTACCAGCCGATGCCGTTGCCGGCGCTGTAGTACTCCGTGCGGGAGACCGGGGCGACCACCACCTCGTCCAGCAGCATGCCGGAGTTGTGGATCGCGCCGTTCCTGGTCGGGTAGACGCGTTGGCCGACCATGCCGTCCGCGCCCGAGGAGCGGTACTGGGCCTTGACCTCGGCCAGGTCCGCCTTGCGCACCCGGTAGGTCTTGCCGGCGGGGAGTGCGCCCTGTTCCGGGTAGAACAGGTGGTAGCTGGTCGGCGCGGTGTCCACCGCGGTCAGGGTGACCTCCTCGCCGATGCTCGCCAGGAGGTCCGCCGCCCCGTGGTCGGCGGCGTTGAGGACCGGGATCGCCGTTTGTTCGTCGGGTCTCGGGAAGCCGGACGGGCCGAGCACCAGGACGGCGGCGGCGCCGGCGTCCTTGAGGCGGTGGGCCAGGGAGAACTCGTCCTCGCCGGTCGCGTCGGCCACGACCAGCGCGCCGGTCACGTCGCCGTCCGGTCGGGCGGTGCGGAGGCGGTGGGCGCCGGGTGCGAGGTAGCCGCTGCCGGCGAAGTAGCGCAGTGGCAGGGAGTGCCCGGTGAGGGAGATGCGGGGTCGGGCGGCCTTGAGGAGGGTCAGGTAGTCGAAGTTCGGCAGGGGGTCGCCGAAGGTCAGGGCGTAGGTGGGGGTCGAGCCCTCCACCGGTCCGCTGATCGTGGTGACCTTGTCCGGCCGCGGCGCCAGGCGCAGTTCGGCTTGGCGGTGCAGGGGTTGGACCGTCGCGTCGTTCAGGGCGACGGTGACGGGTCGGGCCTGGCGGGCGTCGAGGGTGAGGGTGACGTCCCGGGTGGTGGTCGTGCGGCCGGCGACCTCGGTCATCGAGATCGGGGTGAACCAGCTCGCCAGGGGCGAGAACTCGTGGATGCGGCCCAGGACCGCGTAGTCGGCCACCGGGAGCCTCGCGCTGCCGTTGCCCTCGGCGTCGAAGGGGATGAAGGTGCTCTGGCCGGTGCCCAGGTCCACGGCCAGCACGTAACCGGTCAGTGGCGGCTTGCCGTCGCGGGCGGTGGCCTTGACGGTCAGGGTGTGGCGTTCCTCTTGCACGTACGCGCCGACCGCGGTGGTGACGCTGATGCCGTCCGCGGTCGCCCTGACGGTGCCGTAGAAGGTGCCGTTGCCCTTGCGCGGGTCCAGCTGGACCGTGACCGGGGCGGCGCCGCCGGCGGCGATGTCCACTGTGGACGGGAGGGCGAAGTTGCCGCCCAGGTCGTGGGTCAGGGTCAGCGTGACGGGCCGGGCGCTGTCGTTGCGGTAGGTGATCGTCCGTTCGACGGGCTCGGTGTGGGGCCAGTGCAGCAGGCCGAAGGACACGCTGCCCACGTCCGCGCGGACCTGCTGGGTGACGGCGCGGCCGGCGTCGAGCAGGCCGGTGCCCACGTTGGCGGAGGTGTCCTGGAGCGGGTCGGCCGTGGCCATGAGTTGCGCCTTCAGCTCGCGGGCGGTCCAGGTCGGGTTGCGCTGGGCCAGGATCGCGGCGGCGCCGGCGACGTGCGGTGACGCCATCGACGTGCCGGAGAGGCGGGCGTGCAGCTCGTCCACGGCCTCGTCGGGCAGGGTGCCCTTGGCGCGGGCGGCGACGATGTCCGTGCCCGGAGCGGCCAGGTCCGGCTTGACCGCGTGGTCGCCGACGCGGGGGCCGCGGGAGGACCACTCGGACAGGACGCCCCGCTTGGTCAGGTTGGCCACGGCCAGCGCCTCGTCGGCGGCGGCCGGGGCGGAGACCTTGCGGCGTTCGCCGGCGTTGCCGGCGGCCACGACGAACAGCGCGCCGGTCTCGGCCGTGAGGCGGTTGACCGCCAGCGACAGCGGATCGGTGCCGTCGCTCTGGTCGCCGCCCAGGCTCAGGTTGACCACCTTCGCGCCGGCCTCGCGGACCGCCCACTCCATGCCCGCGATGATGGCGCTCTCCGGGCATCCCACGTCACGACCGCACACCCGCCCCACGGCCAGCTTCGCGCCCTTGGCGACACCGCGGTAGCGGTCGCCGCGGCCGGCGATGGTGGCGGCGACGTGCGTGCCGTGGCCGTTGTCGTCCTGGACGCCCTCGCCGGTGAAGTCCCGCGCCACGGCGACGGCTTCGGCCAGCTCGGGGTGTTGTCGGTCGTATCCGGTGTCCAGGACGGCCACGGTGACGCCCGCGCCGTCGTACCCGGCCTCCCACGCGGCCGGGGCTCCCACCATCGGCACGCTCTCGTCCAGCGCGAGCCTGGCCTTGCCGTCGAGCCACAGCTTGTCGGCGGCGAGGGCGCCCGCGCCGCGGCCGGCCCACCACCGGGCGGCCTCGGCCTTGGGGACGGCGTTGGCCGCCCGCAAGGCGTTCCCGCCGGTCAGCAACGGGATGTGGGCGGTGCGGGCGTCGTCGTAGCCGAAGTCGAGCAGGGCCGTCACGTCGAAGAACCGCCGGTCCAGCCGGTCCTGCTCGACGTCGTCCAGGGCGTCGACCGGGACCACGTACCGGTGCTCGTCCCGGACGTACCGCACGAAGTGCGTCCCCGGCCGCCCCTCGACGCCGACCGGGTTCCCCGCCCCGTCCACCGACACCCGGTCGCCGGTGATCAGCGTGATGGTCCGGAGGTCACCGTCCGGCCGGGTCTCGGGTCCGGCCTGCGCGGCCACCGGGCTCGACAGCCCGGCGACCAGCACGGCCACCACCAGCAAGCGCGTTCTGCGCACAAGTCCTCCCCAGAAGATCACTGCACTGGTGACTACGCCGCTCGCGTCGTCGTGGTTGCCTTGGCCACGCCCGGGTCGACCCGGGCGATCTTGTTCGGGCAGGATGCGCCGTAGCGACCCTGGGGAGGACGTCATGCGTCTGTTGGCGTTGTCGGCCGTCGTGCTGGCACTGACCTCGTGCGCGGCGCCGCCGGCGACGGCCGGTCCGGCGGTGGTCCTGCCGCCGGCGCACGCCGGCTTCGACTACCAGATCGGCGGCCCCTACCCGCCGGCCGCCGACGTCGCGGTGGTGACCCGCGACCACGGGGTGGCGCCGGCACCCGGTCGCTACAACATCTGCTACGTCAACGCCTTCCAGGTCCAGCCGGGCGCGGAGGCCGAGTGGGACGCCGACCTGCTGTTGCGCGACGCGGACGGCGAGGTCGTCTACGACGGCGACTGGGGCGAGGCGCTGCTGGACCTCCGCACCGCCGACAAGCGCGCCCGCATCGCCGACCGGGTGGGCGGCTGGATCGACGGGTGCGCCGCGAAGGGCTACCAGGCGGTCGAGCCGGACAACTACGACAGCTACACCCGCGCGCCCGAGGGCCTGCTGACCCCGGAGCACGCGAAGGCGCTGCACACCCTGCTGTCCGCCCGCGCGCACGACAAGGGGCTGGCGATCGCGCAGAAGAACACCGTGGAGCTGGCCGGTGACCGCGAGGCCGTCGGGGTGGACTTCGCGGTCGCCGAGGAGTGCGGGCAGCACGAGGAGTGCGGCGACTACGTGGCGGCGTTCGGCGACCACGTGATCGTGATCGAGTACACCGAGGAGGGGTTGGCCACGGCCTGTGCGGGGTGGGGCGGCCGGCTCAGCGTGGTGCTGCGGGACCTGGACGTGCTGCCGGCCGACGACCCCGCGCACGTGCGGCGGACCTGCTGACCGGTGTCGGGCGGCTGCGGCGTTTGACCGTGCGGGTGCCCTGCGAACGGGCCTTACTCCGCCGTGCGCGTGGACGGCAGGCTCGGTGTGGGTTGATCCCCATCGGGCTCGCAGAGAGGCGTTCACGAGATGCGGAGACGGGCTTTTCGGCGGGCCGTGGCGCTCGCCGCCACGTGCGTGCTGGCGGTCGGGGCGGTCGCGCCGGGCGGGGCCTCGGCCGCGCCCGCCGAGGGCGACCCGGCCGGCGTCCCCGGAGGCAGCGCCGTCCCGGGAGGCAGCGCCGTCCCGGGAGGCAGCGCCCTGCACGACGGCAGCGCCCTGCACGACGGCAGCGCGGTGCAGGGCGACACGACGGGCGACCGCGACATCGACAACCGGCCCGGGGCCGCGCCGCCCAGTGAGCGGCAACGGGTGTTGGCGGCCGAGGCCGGCGGCACGGTGCGGTGGAACAGGTACGGCGCGCCGGCGACGCTGGTCCCCCGCCCCGAGGCCCGCCTGCGGGTGGCGGGTGACCCCGTCGCGGTCGCCCGCGGGTACCTCAGCGCCAACCTGGAGGTGTTCGGGCTCGCGCAGGACGCCGTGGACTCGATGGACGTCCTGGTGAACCGGCCGATGGGCCAGGGCTCCTACGTGCTGCTGCGGCAGCGGTTCGGGGAGGTCCCCTCGGTCCTGGACGGGCTCGCCGCGTTCGGCGTCCGGGATGGGGCCGTGGTCCACCTCAGCTCCACGCTCAGCCCCGCGCGGTCGGCGCCCGAACCCGCGACGCTGTCCGCCGAGCAGGCGGTGGCCGCGCTCGGGCTCGGGCCCGCGGCGCGGGTCCGGCCGGGTGCGGTGCCCATGCCCGACGGCCCGGCGCGGGCCGCCTACCAGGTCGTGCACGTGGGCGAGGAGAGCGGCTCCACCAGCTACGTGGACGCCCGGACCGGGCGGCTGCTGGTCCGGGAGGACCTGGTGGACCACCACGCCGACAACGCCGAGTGGGACGTCTTCCCCGCCAACCCGCCCGCCGACTACTCCTCCCGCGACACCCGCGCGCGGTGGTGCGTGGAACGGATCAGCGGGTGCGAGCGGTCCGTGCGCACGGCCGACCGCGGCCTGGCCTGGGACGTCGACCCGGTCGCCGGCACGGCCAGCGCCACCTCCTCCGGCAACTCCGGTCGGACCACGGAGAAGTGGGACGACCTCGCCGGCGGCACCGTCGGCACCCGGACCTCCGCGCCCAGCGCCGAGCGCCGCTACACCTACCCGTGGACCAACCAGTGGCACGAGGAGCGCTGCGACCCGGCCGTGTTCTCCTCCGCCCGGCAGAACGACGTCGACGCCGCGCTGGCCAACCTGTTCGCCATGCACAACCGGATGCACGACTGGTCCTACCACCTCGGGTTCACCGAGGAGACCTGGAACATGCAGGCCGACAACGGCGACCGGGGCGGCCTGGGCGGGGACGCCGAGCGCGGCAACGCCCAGGCGGGCGGCCGGGTGGGCGGCGCGCCGCCGGGCTTCCCCTCCCGCAACAACGCCAACCAGATCACCCCGCCCGACGGCGTCCCGCCGACCACCAACATGTACCTGTGGCAGCCCACGCCCGGCGGGTTCTACGCGCCCTGCGTGGACGGCGACTACGACATGTCGGTGATCGGCCACGAGTACGGCCACGCCATCAGCGGCCGGCTCATCGCCGGGCCGGACTCCGGGTGGTCGGGCGCGCAGGCGGGCGCGATGAACGAGTCGCACTCGGACCTGTTCGCGATGGAGTACCTGTTCGAGCACGGCTTCCGGCCGCGCGGCGACACCCCGTACGTGACCGGCGGGTACGTGACCGGTGACGCGGGCTCGGGCATCCGCAACTACGACATGAGCCGAAGCCCGCTCAACTACAGCAACATCGCCTACGACCTGGTCGGCCGCCAGGTGCACGCCGACGGCGAGATCTGGAGCGCCACCAGCTTCGACGTGCGCGAAGCGATGATCGCCAAGTACGGGCTGGGCACCCCGGCGACCCAGCGGGCGTGCGCGGACGGCGAGCTGCCCGTGGAGAAGTGCCCCGGCAACCGGCGGTGGGTGCAGCAGGCGTTCGACGCGTTGCTGCTCACCGCCTCCGGCGCGGTCAGCTACGTGGACCTGCGCGACGCCACCCTGGCCGCCAACGAGATCCGCTTCGGCGGCGCGGACGTGCCCGAGCTGTGGACCGAGTTCGCCCGCCACGGCCTCGGCCGCGACGCCGCCAGCAACGGCCCCGACGACCCCGACCCGACACCGAGCTTCGCCTCGCCGCAGGGCCGCAACGCCACCGTGCGGCTGGCCGCCGTGCCCGGCGCGCGGCTCTACGTCGGCCAGTACGAGGCGCGGACCGTTCCGGTCGCCGACACCGACCCGGCCACGCCGTTGCCCGACGCGGTCGAGGTGGTGCCCGGCGCCTACGACTTCGTCGTGGTGGCCGACGGGTACGGCGCCACGCGGCTGCGGCGGACCGTGCACGACGACACGACCCTCCACGCGCTGCCTTCGCGCAACCTCGCCTCCCGCGCCCTGGGCGCGACGGCGACCGGCGACGGCGTGAACGCCGACAAGCTCATCGACGACTCCGAGGCCACGAACTGGGCCTCGGTCGGCGCGCCCGTGGCGGGCAAGGGCGTGGTCGTCGACCTCGCCGGCAACCACCCGCAGCTGGTGCAACGGGTGCAGGTGAGCGCGCAGCTGCGCCCGGCGGTCGAGGGCGACCCGGACGCGGGCACGCAGAACCCGTTCACCGCCCTGCGCCGGTTCGAGGTGCTGGCCTGCAACACCTTCCGGGGTTCCGCGTGCACGGACCCGAAGGACTTCCGGGTCGCCTACACCAGCCCGGCCGACGCGTTCCCGGCGGGGGTGCCCCGCCCCACCGCGCCGGACCTGGCGCTGCGGTCGTTCCGGATCCCGCCGACGGTCGCGACGCACCTGATGGTCCGGGTGCTGACCAACCAGTGCACGGGCGGCCCGGCCTACGCCGGCTCCCAGCACGACGACCCGCGTTCCACCAGCGACTGCACCACCGGCAACCCGGCGGTCGCGCAGACCGTCCGGATCGCGGAGTTCCAAGCGTTCCACTTCTGACCCTCCTCCTCGGGCGGCTGCCCGGAGGAGGGCAGCCGTCAGCGCACCAGCGGTGGCCCGGCCGCCACGGCGGCGGCCGGCCCGTCGTTCCCACGCGCGTCGCGGGGCCGCGCTGTCATCGCGGCCCCAGACCTGTTGTGCCGTCGAGCAGTTCGCGCGCCACGTCGAGGTGGCCGGCGTGGCGCGCGGTCTCCTCGATCATGTGCAGCACGACGTCGCGGAACTCGCGGATCTGGTCGGCGAACGGCTCCGGGTGCCGCCCCGCCGGCACGGCCGACAGCGGTGTGGCGGCCAAGACCGCGTCGGACAGCGCGCACTGCTCGCGGTAGAACGCGAACACCTCCGCGACCGGGCGCGAGGTGGTCAACGGCGCGTCGTCACCGCCCGGCAACGGGTCCGCCCGCCCGGTGACGACCTCCTGGAACCAGTGCCGCTCGGCGTTCCCCAGGTGCTCGACCACGCCCAGCGGCGTCCAGCCCGACGGCAGCACGGACGTGCGCAACGCGGCCTCGTCCAACCCCTCCAGGATCGCCGGCACGCTCGCCCGCTGCGCCCCGAGGAACGCCGCGAGCGCCTCCTTCTCCCCCATCCCAGCCCCCCTTCGATCTTGGGCGACACGCTACCGAGGGGGTACGACAATTCCGGTCGCCCGGGACTTTCGGCCGTAGCGGCACCCCGACCGCGACGCGGATCGTCGAACACCGGAACAGCCGCGTTGTCGGTACCCCGTGCGACAAGGGAAGTGGGGGCCGGAGGCACATGCGAACCCGGGCAATCGCCGCCGCGGCGGTCCTCGTCCTCGCCGCCGGAATCGTCGCGGCCGTGCTGTTCCGGCCCGACCGCGACCAGCCCGCCGGCACCCCGCCCGCGCCCACCACGAGCCGCCCGAGCGTGCCGGGCAGGTACGCGGTCAAGATCGACAACGCCCCGGCCGCCCGCCCGCAGACCGGCCTCGCCGCCGCCGACGTGGTGTACGTGGAACCCGTCGAGGGCGGCCTGACCCGGTTCGCCGCCGTCTACGCGAATCCCCCCGAAGTCGTCGGACCCGTGCGCAGCGCCCGCGAGACCGACGTCGAACTGCTCGCCCAGCACGGCACCCCGGTCCTGGCCTACTCCGGCTCAGCGCCCGCCCTCGACCCGCTGCTCGAACGGTCCGGCTTCATCCGCGCCCGACCCGAGGACGCGGCCGACGCCTACTACCGCGACGAGACCCGCCCCGCCCCCCACAACCTCTACGTGCGCCCGCGCAACCTGCCCGAACCCGCCGCCGCCCCGCGCGACACGCCGCCGACCGGTCCCGCCCCGCCGGGTGGGCGACCGGTGACCACCCGGGACGTCACCTACCCGAGCGCGCGGTTCGGCCTGGCCTGGGACGGCGGTTGGACGATCACCGCCGACGGCGAGCCGTTGCGGGACGTCCGTGCCGCGAACGTGGTGGTGCAGCGGGTGTCCACGCGGGCCGGGGTCGCCGTCGAGGACGCGAGCGGCAGCCCGTCGCCGGTCGTGGTGACCGTCGGGTCCGGGCCGGCGGTCCTGCTGCGGGACGGGCTCGCGTTCGAGGACGTCACCTGGACCCGCCCCACCGCGACAGACCCGACGCGCTTCACCGCGGGCGGCGCGGAACTCCCGCTGGCACCGGGCCCGACGTGGGTGTTCCTGGTGACGTCCTGACGCTCGACCGTCGCGGGTCAGGGCTCCACCGCGAGCCGGGCCACCGCGCCGGGGTGCGACACCGGCTCGATGACCCGCGACCCGGTGCTCCACCCCAGGTCCTCCCGCCACCGCAGCACCCGCCCGGCGTCGGTCACCAACTGCGCGCGCACCGGCGAGGACACCGTGAGGTCGACGTCCACTTCGACCACGGACACCCCCGCCGAGCGCAACACCTCCACCACGGCGTCCAGGTACCGGGTCACGGAGACGGGGTTGTGCCTGCTGGGCGTTTGCATCCCGGTCGGTTCCTTCCGACGTCGGCGGCAGCGATGGTCCATCCTGGCCGGCCACCGCCGCCGCCGATGAGAGTCGAAGGTCCCGGATGGACCCGGGCCCACCGGCGGGTAACCGCACAACGGCGGCCTCAGCAGTTGGTGCGCGGCGGTTTCCCGGCGAACCGGTCGGCCAGGTAGGACACGACGTCGCCCGCGGCCGACACCATCGTGGTGACGTGCTCGCCGAGGAACACGCCCCACGTCACGTCCACGCCGGCCGCGCAGTACTCGCGCCGCAGGGTCTGCGCCTGGGACAGCGGGATGATCTCGTCCACCAGGCCGTGGTAGAGGTAGACCGGCGCGGCCGGCGGGTGCGCGCCCAGTCGGTTCTCGGCCAGCCGGGCCTGCCAGTCCGAGCGGGACAGCGGGTCGCTGGTGGTGTAGTCGGCGATGCGCCCGAAGGCGTAGCCGAACACGGCGTCCACGCACGCGTCCTGCTGGGTCGCGTAGACCGCGCGGCCCTTCTCGTTCAGGTAGGCGGGCAGGTCCAGCTCGTCGTAGGCCGAGTCCAGGCCGAACGCCGCGAGCAGCAGGAAGCCGAACCCGATGCCGCCTTCCAGGTGCCGGGCCACGGCGGTGAGGTCGGCGGGCGTGCCACCGGCGGCGATGCCCACCACGGCCAGCTCCGGCGCGTAGGACGGCGCCAGCTCGCCGGCCCACGCCGCCCCGCCGCCGCCCTGCGAGTACCCGGCGAACGCGACCGGCCCGCCCGCCGCCAGCCCCGTGGCGGGCAACCGGGTCGCGGCGCGCGCGGCGTCGATCACCGACCGGCCCTCGGAGCGGCCGACGACGTAGGTGTGGCCGCCGGGCGTGCCCAGGCCCTCGTAGTCGGTGATCGCCACCGCCCAACCCCGGCCCAGCATCGCGTCGATGAACAGCGGTTTCTCGTAGTCCGGCTGGAACTTCGAGGGCGCGCACCGGTCACCGACCCCGCGCGTGCCGCTGGCCACCGACACGATCGGCCGCACCCCGGAGGGCCACGGCGTCGTCGGCACCAGCACCCGCCCGGTCACCGCGATCGGCGCGCCGGTCGCGGACTCCGACCGGTAGAGCACCAGGTAGCCCTGCACCCCCGACCGCGCGGGCAGCGCCCGCCACCAGACGACGTCACCGGGGACACCGGCGGGCAACGGGCTGGGCGGTGTGTAGAACGCGTCGCCGGGCGGCCCCGGCACCGGTCCGGCCGCCGCGACCGGCGGCACCCCCACCAGCACCAGCAACGCCACCAGCAATGGCCGCACGAACCTGCGCATGGGCACTCCTCGTCGAGACCGATGCCCCGGACGGTAGGGAGCGCAACCGAGAGTTCACACCGATTGCCCGTCTCACTACTCGCGAGTAGCATCCGGCGCCATGCGCGCCCGGTCCGCACCCACGCGCGCCGACGCACGCCGCAACCGCGAGGCGATCCTGCGGGTGGCCGACGAGGCGTTCGGCGAGGTCGGGGACGTCGCGCTGGACGAGATCGCCCGCCGCGCGGGCCTGGGCCGGGCCACGGTCTACCGGCACTTCCCCGACCGCGCGGCGCTGGCGCTGGCGGTCGCGGCGCGCCACCTGGCGGCGGTGCGGCGGGCGCGGCGCCCGTTCCGCGAGCTGCTGCACGCGGTGCTGTCCCACCAAGTCCAGCGACGTTCACTCGTCCGGGTGTTCCGCAGGTTGCCGGAGAAGCGCCGGCGGCACCACACGCACGCCCTGATCGCGGCGTTGCGCCCGGCGTTCACGCAGGCCCAGCGGGAGGGCAGCCTGCGCGCCGACGTCGAGCCGGCCGACCTGGCGGTGCTGTTCCACATGGTCGAGGCCGCGCTGGACGCCCCCACCGCCGACGCCGCGCGCTCGGTGCAACGCCTGGTGCGGGTCTTCCTGGACGGCCTGTCCCGCGCATGAAGGCGGCGCGCAGGGGTAGCCGACCCCCGTGCAGACGTTCCTGCCCTACGCCGACTTCGCCGCCACCGCGCTCGTGCTGGACAAACGGCGGTTGGGCAAGCAGCGCGTCGAGGCGATCCAGGTGCTGCGCGGGCTGATCGTGCCCGGCTACGGCTGGCGGCACCACCCGGCGGTGAAGATGTGGACCGGGTACGAGGAGGCCCTGGTCCGCTACGGCCTGGAGATCTGCGCCGCGTGGTGCGCGATCGGCCACGCCGACACGTGCGCGGCGACCCTGCTCACCGGTTTGAAGGAGGTGCGGGGCGACGCCGAGGTCCGCACGCAGGCCGAACTCGCCGAGGCCGGGGACCTGCCGCCGTGGCTGGGGGACGAGGACGTGCACCACAGCCACCGCTCGGCCCTGGTCCGCAAGGACCCCAAGCACTACGGCCCGCTGTTCCCGGACGTGCCGCCGGACCTGCCCTACGTGTGGCCGGCCTCCGACCGGGCCGCCTGACCCGTCAGCGCCGCCGCTCGCGGTGGCTGGTGTCGCACCACGGGTAGCGCTTGCTGCGCCGACACGTGCACAGGGCGACCAGGAACCGGTCGGACCGCGCCACCACGCCGTCCTCGCCCACGACCTCGACCGGCCCTTCGACCAGCACCGGCCCGCCCTGCACGAGGGTCACCCGGCGGTTGTCCCGCGACGTTGCCATGCGTCAGAGGTGCCCGGCAGCGCCGCCGCCAAACCGGGTCGCCGGCCCTCGAACTCCCGGGAGTCGATCACCGTGAATACGGGTATGCACCGACCATGTGGCGTGTCGTGGTCTTGGTGGCGGTGCTGGTGGCGGGTTGCGGCATCCCGCGGGACACGGACGGGACCCTCGACCGGGTGCGCGGGGACGTGCTGCGCGTCGGGGTGGCGGAGAACCCGCCGTGGACGGTCCTGGGCGGTCCCGGCGAGGTGTCCGGGGCCGAGGCGGAACTGGTGGAACGGCTCGCGGACAAGGTGGACGCGCGCGTCGAGTGGCGCCCCGGCACGGAATCCGAGCTCATGGCCGCGCTGGAGGAACGCCAACTCGACCTCGTGGTGGGCGGACTGGCCGACGACGTGCCGTGGACCGAACGCGCGGCGCTGACCCGCCCTTATGCCACCACCCGGGTCGTGGTGGCGGCGGTCGACGGCGTGGAGGTGCCGCCGGAGCTGTCCGGCAAGCGGGTCGCGGCCCGGACCGGCACCGCCGAGGCCGCCGCGCTGGCCGACGAGGGCGCCGAGGTGGTGCCGGTCGGGGACGCCGCCGAGGCGCGGAACCTGCCGGTCGCCGTCGAGCACTGGCGGTTGGACGCGTTGGGGCTGCGCGCGGGCGGGCACGTGCTGCTGGAACGTCGGCACGTGTGGGCGTTGCCGCTGGGCGAGAACGGCTGGCTGGTCGAGGTGGAGCGGTTCCTGCTGGGGGTGCCCGACGGCGAGGTGGACCACCTGCTCGCCGACGTCGGGAGGTCGGGCTCGTGAGGGTCTACGACCGGTTCGAACTGCCGCCCGACAAGGCCGAGTTGCACCGCGGGGCCGTGCGGCTGGAGTGGTGGACGATCGCGTTCTTCATCGCGGCGGTGGCGTTGCTGGCGGTCACCCTGGGCCAGTCCCAGGCCATGAAGGCGGCCTGGATCGAGGACATGCTGGGCCTGGTGCCGCCGCTGGCCTTCCTGATCGCCGCCCGCTACCGCAACCGCTCTCCCAACCGCCGCTTCCCCTACGGCTACCACCGCTCGGTGAGCGTCGCGTTCCTGGCGGGTTCGGTGGCGCTGTTCGGGTTGGGCGCTTATGTCTGTTACGACTCGACCGTCCGGTTGGTGACCGGTGAACGCATCCCCATCGGTCTTGTGGAACTTCTCGGGGTGCAGATCTGGCTGGGCTGGCTCATGATCGCCGCCCTGGTGTCCACGATGGTCCCGGCGATCCTGTTGGGCAGGGCCAAGTTGCGCATCGCCCGCCAACTGCACGACAAGGTGCTCTTCGCCGACGCGGAGATGAACCGCGCCGACTGGCTGACCGCCGGGGCCGCCGCGCTGGGCGTGCTCGGGATCGGCGTCGGCTGGTGGTGGGCCGACCCGTTGGCGGCGGTGGTCATCGGCGCGGACATCGTGCGGGACGGCGTGCGCACCACGCGGGGCGCGGTGGCCAACCTGATGGACAACCGGCCGCGCCTGGTGGACGAGAGCGGCCCGCACCCGTTGCCCGACGAACTGCTGGCCGCCGTCCTGGACCACGACTGGGTGGCCGACGCGTGGCTGCGGCTGCGCGAGGAGGGCCATGTGTTCGTGGGCGAACTGCTCGTGGTGCCCACGGACGAGGAGGACCTGGTGGACCGCTGCGCCCGGTTGCAGCGCTGGGCCCGCGACTTCGACTGGCGCGTGCACGACATCGTGGTGGCCCCGGTGAGCCGGATCGACCCGGTGCCGACCGAACGCTGAGCGCCGGCGGCGGGCGGCCGATACGGTGGGTCGCGCCGACCGTCCACAGGGGAACCGGGAGCCGTCCGTGCCCGAGCAGACCAGCCGTGCCGTCATCGCCGTCACCGGGGCCACCGGGCGGTTGGGTGGACGGGTGGCGCGCCGGTTGGCGGACCGGGGTGTCGCGCAGCGGTTGGTGGTGCGGGACCCGTCGCGCGCGCCCGAGCTGTCCGGTGCGTCGGTCGCCGCGGCGAGCTTCGGGGACGGGGCCGCCGTGCGGGCGGCGCTGGAGGGCGTCGAGACCGTGCTGATGGTCTCCGCCGCCGAATCGCCCGACCGGGTGGAGCAGCACCGCACGTTCGTGGACGCGGCCGTCGACGCCGGCGTCCGCCACCTGGTCTACATCTCGTTCTACGGCGCGGCGGCCAACGCGACGTTCACGCTGGCCCGCGACCACTACGCCACCGAGGCCCACATCAGGGCCACCGGGCTCGGCCACACGTTCCTGCGGGACAACCTCTACGCCGACTTCGCGCCGTTCCTGGTCGGCGAGGACGGGGTGATCCGGGGTCCGGCGGGCGAGGGCAGGGTGGCGATGGTCGCCCAGGACGACATCGCCGACGCCGCCACGGCCGTCCTGCTCGACCCGCACGCCCACGACGGCCGCACCTACGAACTCACCGGCCCCGAAGCGCTCACCCTCGCCGAGGTCGCCGAGGTCGTCCAACGGGTCACCGGACGGCCCACCAGCTACCACGCCGAGACCGTCGAGGAGGCCTACCGGTCCCGCGCGGTCTACCAGGCGCCCGACTGGGAGGTGGACGCCTGGGTCACCACCTACACCGCGATCGCCGCCGGCGAGCTGGCGGTCGTCACCGACCACGTCCAGCGGCTCACCGGGCACGCCGCCGCGCCGTTGGCCGACGTCCTCGCGGGGTGACCATGCTCACGGCCCGGCTGCGTCCACCAGCCCCTTTGTAGGGTTCCTACAAGTTTGGGGCGGCAACACGCATAGCTGCCACCGTTGGAATCCCGCGCGTCTACATAAAGGCTGGTCCTCGACGGTCGCCACAGACCGCACGTCCGACGAGGAGCTCGTTCTTGTTCTCCCGAATCGCCATCGTCAACCGGGGCGAAGCCGCCATGCGGCTCATCCACGCCGTGCGCGACCTGGCCGCGCAGACCGGGTCGCGCATCGAAACCGTGGCCCTGCACACCGACGTCGACAGCACGGCCACCTTCGTCCGGGAGGCCGACCTCGCCCACGACCTGGGTCCCGCCGCGAACCGGCCGTACCTGGACCTGGCGGTGCTCGAACGCGCCCTGGTGGAGACCGGGGCCGACGCCGCCTGGGTCGGGTGGGGCTTCGTCGCCGAGGACCCGGCGTTCGCCGAGCTGTGCGCCCGCATCGGCGTGACCTTCATCGGCCCCGACCCCGAGGCCATGCGGCAGCTGGGCGACAAGATCGGCGCGAAGCTGATCGCCGAGGAGGTCGGCGTCCCCGTCGCGCCCTGGTCGCGCGGCGCGGTCGAGGACCTGGACGCCGCGCTCAAGGCGGCCCGCGAGGTCGGCTACCCGCTGATGCTCAAGGCCACCGCCGGCGGTGGCGGCCGGGGCATCCGGGTGATCGGCTCGGAGGACGAGCTGGTCGACGCGTTCGACCGGACCAGCCAGGAGGCGCTGCGCGCGTTCGGCAGCGGCGTGATGTTCCTGGAGCGCCTGGTCACCGGCGCGCGGCACGTCGAGGTGCAGGTCATCGCGGACGGCCAGGGCACGGCGTGGGCGCTGGGCGTGCGCGACTGCTCGGTGCAGCGGCGCAACCAGAAGATCATCGAGGAGTCCGCCTCCCCCGTGCTCTCGCCCGACCAGGTCGAGGACCTCAAGGCCTCCGCCGAGCGGCTCGCGCTGGCCGTGGGCTACCGGGGCGCGTGCACGGTCGAGTTCCTCTACCACCCCGGTGACCGGCAGTTCGCGTTCCTGGAGGTCAACACGCGCCTGCAGGTCGAGCACCCGATCACCGAGATCACCACCGGCTTCGACCTGGTCCGCGCGCAGCTCCACGTGGCCTCCGGCGGGAAGCTGGAGGGGGCCAAGCCGGTCGAGTGGGGCCACGCCGTCGAGGCGCGCCTGAACGCCGAGGACCCCGACCGCGACTTCGCGCCCGGACCGGGCCGCATCGAGCGGCTGGAGCTGCCCGCCGGCCCCGGCATCCGGGTGGACACCGGCGTCAGCGAGGGCGACTCGATCCCGCCGGACTTCGACTCGATGATCGCCAAGATCATCGCCCACGGCCGCGACCGCGCCGAGGCGCTGGCCCGGCTGCGCCGCGCGCTGGCCGAGACCACCGTGATCATCGAGGGCGGCGCGACCAACAAGAGCTTCGTACTCGACCTGCTCGACGAGCCCGCCGTCGTGGACGCGACCGCCGACACCGGCTGGATCGACCGGGTCCGCGCGCAGGGCGGGCTGGTCAGCCACCGGCACTCCGCGGTCGCGCTGGCCACCGCGGCGATCGAGGTCTACGAGGACGAGGAGCAGCTGGCCCGCCAGGAGCTGTTCACCTCCGCGCGCGGCGGGCGCCCGCACACCCGGCACGAGGCCGGCCGGGTGCTGGAGTTCACGCTGCGCGGCCAGAGCTACCGCGTGCACGTGGCCCGCGTCGGCGGGCACCGGTTCCGGGTGGGCGTGTCGGCCGCCTCGGGCCCGGCGCACACCGCGGACGTGGCCGTCGAGCGGTTCGACGACCACACCGGCCGCATCCGGGTCAACGGCGTGCGCTACCGGGTCGTCACCGGCGTGCACGGCGCGGTCCACCACGTCGAGGTCGACGGCGTCACCCACCGGGTCAGCCGCGACGAGGGCGGCGTGCTGCGCTCCCCCATGCCCGCGCTGGTGGTGGCCACGCCGCTGGAGGTGGGCGACGAGGTCGAGGCCGGCGCGCCGGTGCTGGTCCTGGAAGCGATGAAGATGGAGACGGTGCTGCGCGCGCCGTTCCGCGCCCGGCTGCGCGAGTCGGCGGTGTCGGTGGGCAGCCAGGTGCCCGCGGGCGCCCCGCTGCTGCGGCTGGAGCCCGTGGGCGACGGCGGGGACGCCGCGCCCGCCGCCGCCGGCCCGGCCGTCGAGCTGGACCTGCCCGCCGCGTCCGCCGACGCCACGGCCGACGACCTGCGCCGGGAGCTGCGCGACCTGCTGCTGGGCTACGACACCGAACCCGGTGGCCCGGACCGGCTGGCCGCCGCCTACCTGGACCGGCGCGCCGCGCTCGCCGAACGGCCGCTGACCGCCGAGGCCGGGCTGCTGCGCCTGTTCGCCGACCTGTCCGAGCTCAGCCGCAACAAGCCGGTCGGCGAGGAGCAGCCGGACAACCGCGTGCACAGCCCGCGCGAGTACTTCCACACCTACCTGCGCAGCCTCGAACCGGACCGGGCCGGCGTGTCGGCCACGTTCCGCCGCAGGCTGTCCACGGCGCTGGCCAACTACGGCGTCACCGAGCTGGAGCGCACGCCCGCGCTGGAGGAGGCGGTCTTCCGCATCTTCCTGGCCCAGCAGCGCGCCGCCGCCGACGCGAACGTCGTCGCGGCCCTGCTGCGGCAGTGGCTGACCGAGGCCCCGCCCGCCGAGGACGACCGGGTCACCGTCGGCCTGGCCCTGGAGCACCTGGTCGCCGCCACGCAGGTGCGGTTCCCGGCGCTGTCGGACCTCGCGCGCGGCGTGGTGTTCCGCTGGTTCGCCCAGCCGATGCTGCGCCGCTCCCGCGCCCGCGTGCACTCGGAGGTGCGCAAGCACCTGATCCACCTCGACCGGCACCCCGACGCCGCCGACCGCGCCGAGCGGATCGCGGTCATGGTCGCGAGCCCCGAGCCGCTGGTGCGGCTGCTGGGCCAGCGCATCGGCCGCCCCGGCGTCGACCACGCCCCGCTGCTGGAGGTGCTGGCCCGCCGGTACTACGGCAACGACGCGCTCACCGCGATCCGCCCCAAGCGGGTCGGGGACTGCGTGTTCGTCGCCGCCGAGAACCGCGGCACCCGCGTGGTGAGCACCGCCGTGGACTTCGCGGCGCTGCCCGGGGCCGTGCGCGCGCTCGCCGAGCTGGCCGCCGACCAGCCGCTGGTCGCCGACCTGTACGTGACCTGGCCGGACGGCCCGGCCGACCACGAGGAGATGGCGGCCCGGCTGCGCGAGGCGCTGACCGCCCAGCCGCTGCCGACCGCGTTGGACCGCATCACCACCACCGTGGCGGGCCGGCGCGACGAGGCGATGCACCACCACTTCACCTTCCGCCCGTCGCTGCACGGCCTGGCCGAGGAACGGCTGGTCCGGGGCCTGCACCCGCGCATCGCCGAGCGGATGCAGCTCGACCGGCTGCGCGACTTCGACCTCACCCGCCTGCCGTCGCTGGACGAGGAGGTCTACCTCTACCAGTGCGTGGCCAAGGACAACCCGTCCGACGAGCGGCTGGTGGCGCTGGCCCAGGTCCGCGACCTCACGCCGCTGCGCGACGACGACGGCCGGATCGCGGCCCTGCCCGCCGCCGAGGACGTCCTGGCCGCCTGCCTGGACGCCATCCGCCGCGCCCGCAGCCGCCACGGCGGCGGCCACCGGCTCGCGACCAACCGGATCGTGCTCTACGCGTGGCCGCCGACCGACCTGCACTCCGAGGACCTGCACGCGGTCGCGCAGCGCGTGCTGCCCACCACCACCGGGCTGGACCTGGAGGAAGTGCTGTTCCTGGCCCGCCGCCGGGACGAGACCGGGAAGCTGGTCGACATCGCCGTGCGCATCGGCGACGACGCGGGCGCGGGCGTGCGGCTGACGCTGGTCAAGCCGCCGACCGAGGCGGTCCGGCCGCTGGACGACTACCGGCAGAACGTGCTGCGGGCGCGCAGCCGGGGCACGGTCTACCCGTACGAGCTGATCGACGTGCTCACCGGCCCCGACGGGTCGTTCACCGAGTACGACCTGGTCGACGGGCGCCTGGTCGCCGTGGACCGGCCGCGCGGGCGCAACACGGCCGCGATCGTGCTGGGCACGGTCACCACGCCCACCGCCAAGCACCCCGAGGGCATGACCCGGGTGGTGCTGCTGGGCGACCCGACCAAGGCGCTGGGCGCGCTGTCCGAGCCGGAGTGCGCGCGGGTCATCGAGGCCCTGGACCTGGCCGAGCGGCTGGAGGTGCCGGTCGAGTGGTTCGCGCTGTCCGCCGGCGCGCGGATCTCCATGTCCTCGGGCACGGAGAACATGGACTGGGTCGCGGCGGCGCTCAAGCGGATCGTCGAGTTCACCCAGGCCGGCGGCGAGATCAACGTCGTGGTCGCGGGCATCAACGTCGGCGCCCAGCCGTACTGGAACGCCGAGGCCACGATGCTCATGCACACCAAGGGCATCCTGGTGATGACGCCGGACTCGGCGATGG
The DNA here is from genome assembly GCF_039521145.1 of Saccharothrix mutabilis subsp. mutabilis. Lineage (NCBI taxonomy): Bacteria > Bacillati > Actinomycetota > Actinomycetes > Pseudonocardiales > Pseudonocardiaceae > Saccharothrix > Saccharothrix mutabilis. The sequence continues at coordinate 296,018 of NZ_BAAABU010000003.1, read as the reverse complement.
TGCTGACCGGCAAGCAGTCGCTGGACTTCTCCGGCGGCGTGTCGGCCGAGGACAACTTCGGCATCGGCGGCCACGACCGCGTGATGGGGCCCAACGGCCAGGCGCAGTACTGGGCACCGGACCTGCGGGCCGCGCGGGACGTGCTCATGGCGCACTACGAGCACAGCTTCATCGCGCCGGGCGAGGACGGCCCGCGCCGCGCGCCGACCACCGACCCGGTGGAGCGCGACGTGTGCGCGTACCCGCACAGCTCGCCGGACAGCCCGTTCACCACGGTGGGCGAGATCTTCTCCGCCGAGGCCAACCCGGACCGCAAGAAGCCGTTCGACATCCGCACGGTGATGCGGGCGCTGTCCGACCAGGACCACCCGGTGCTGGAGCGGTGGCGCGGCATGGCCGACGCGGACACCGCCGTCGTGCAGGACGTCCACCTGGGCGGCATCCCGGTGTGCCTGCTGGGCATCGAGTCGCGGGCCGTGCCGCGGCACGGGTTCCCGCCCACCGACGGCCCCGACTCGTACACGGCGGGCACGCTGTTCCCGAAGTCGTCGAAGAAGGCGGCGCGGGCGATCAACGCGGCCAGCGGCAACCGGCCGCTGGTGGTGCTGGCGAACCTGTCGGGCTTCGACGGCTCGCCGGAGTCGATGCGCGAGCTGCAACTGGAGTACGGCGCGGAGATCGGCCGGGCGATCGTGAACTTCCGCGGCCCGATCGTGTTCTGCGTGATCTCCCGGTACCACGGCGGCGCGTTCGTGGTGTTCTCCAAGGCGCTCAACCCGAACATGACGGTCCTGGCCGTGGAGGGCTCGTTCGCCTCGGTCATCGGCGGCGCGCCGGCGGCGGCCGTGGTCTTCTCCCGGGACGTCGACGGCCGCACCGCCAACGACCCGCGGGTGCGCAAGCTGGAGGCCCGGGTCGCGGAGTCCACCGGCGCGGAACGCGCGGCGCTGACCGCCGAGCTGGCCGGCACCCGGACGTCGGTGCGCGCGGAGAAGCTGGCCGAGGTGGCGGCCGAGTTCGACCGCGTGCACAGCATCCGGCGGGCGGTGGAGGTCGGGTCGGTGGACGCCATCGTGCCCGCGAGCGAGCTGCGCCGGCGGATCGTCGAGGCCGTCGAACGGGGCCTCACGCGGTGACGCGTCCGACGCGGCCCGGCCCTGGTCCCGGGGCCGGGCCGCGTCACATTCCACCCCGTCGCGACGATGACGGGGTGTGGACGTCGAAGCACCCGGCACCAGCGAGGTCGAAGCCATCACGGCGGTCCCGGACCCCGTGCTGCGCAACCTGCGGATCACCCACTGCTACCACCGCCTGTCGCGGGCGCTGGCCGACCGCACGGGCGGTTCGGCGAACTGGTGCACCTTCGCGGTCTGGGCGTCCAAGCAGGTCGGCCGGACCATCCGCCGGGAAGACCTGGCGCGGGCCCTGGAACACCTGGCCGACCCGGACGTGGTCAAGACCCTGGTCGACGCCCTGCGCCGGGTCGCGCCGCTGCCCTTCGACGCGGTGGCGGACCTGGCGCGGCGAGCGGTCCTGACGACCGCCCGCCTGGACGAGGTGAGCGACGCCGCCGCACGCGGCAACCTCAAGGTGTTCGAGGAGATCGCCCACGAGTTCGCCCGCTACCTGGCCTTCACCGGCCCGGTGGCGGACTTCGTGGCCGCGCTGCGCCCCGGTGAGCCGCCGGAGGGTCAGCACCACCTGTCCCGCGCCTTCACCCGCTACCACCAGGCCACGACGACCACGGACCCCAAGCGGCGCGCGGAACTGCTCCTGCTGGCCAACCTGGAAGTCGGCCTGCACGAGCAGACCCGCCTGCAACCGGAGATCCGGGCGGCGCTGGAGGCCCCGATCATCGACCCGGCCGAGCTGCACCGCCGCCTGCTGGACCTGCTCCTGCCCGGCAACCGCTTCACGAAGTGGCTGCGCCGGGTGGCGCTGACCCTCCTGGGCCGCCGCTCGGCGCTGCGGGCCGCGACCGACCGCCTCGCCGACCAGGCCCGCACCCTGGCCCGCCGGACCGTCACGCGCCACCTGATGACGTTGGCGCTGCCCGACGAACTGCTGGACCTGAGCACCGACCTGGACGCGCCGTTCCCACCGCTGCTGGTGGAGCTGTCGGACCCGGACCTGCTGGACCTGCTCACGCGGGTGGACCCGACGCCGGACTCGCTGCGCGACACGGCGGCCGGGGACTGGTCGGACCTGCCGGACCGCATGCACTACATCGCGGACATGTTCCGCTGCCACGCCGAACGGGCCACCCTGCAGAACCCGCCGTTCACTGACGACCAGGTGGCGGCGATGTACGACGGCCGCCTGCCCACGGGTCGCCTGTGAGGCCTCCCACCCCGGCGCGTCAGGCCCCGGAACCCCGGTCGGCTTCGGCGAGCCGGGCGTGCAGCCGTTCCCGGATCTCCTCGGGCGTGTAGGCCCGCCGACGGCGTTCGGCCCGGGCCACGGCCACTCCGGTGGCCGCCACGCCCACGAACGCCGCCAACCCGAGGAGCTTCCACCAACGCATGCCCCTAGGCTACTGCCGTGGCGGGCATCTCCCTGGACGAAGCTCTCGACACGACGCGCACCGGCGACCTGTGGGTGTTCCGCGGCCGGAGCGCGGCCGACCGGGCCATCCAGGCGTTGACCAACAGCCCGGTCAACCACGTCGGCATGTCCGTGGTGATCGACGACCTCCCGCCGCTGATGTGGCACGCCGAACTGGGCCGGTCCCTGCCCGACCTGTGGTCCGGGAAGCAGCAGCGCGGCGCTCAGCTGCACGACCTGCGCGAAGCCGTGGTCACGTGGGCGCGCAAGTACGGGCAGCGGGCCTGGTTGCGCCAACTCGACCACGACGTCACCCGTGACATGGAAGACGCCGTCCTGCGCACCGTCGCCCGCCTCGACGGCACGCCCTTCCCCTCGACCGCCCGCCTGGCCACCCGCTGGCTGCGCGGCCGGCTCCCGCTGGGCCGCCACCACACCGCCGCGCTGGAGACCGCCTACTGCGCCGAGGTCGTCGCCGTCACCTACCAGGCGATGGGTCTCCTGGCCGCCGACCGCAAGCCGAACTGGTACGACCCGGGCCGCTTCTGGAGCGGTGACGACCTCGCCCTCGCCCGGGGCGCACGCCTCGGCGCGGAGATCGCCGTCGCCATCCCCGATTAGCGCCCGACCGGACGCACGGTGATCGCCCGATCGCAGCGCAGGTTCCCCTCCCCCACGGGCTAACGAACGCCGCGGCCCTCGCGATGGGGCGGGTAACCCACGGCTTTGGAGGTCGGCGTGACCGGACGGGTTCGCAAGATCGGCACCGCCTGTGCCGCCGTCGCCCTGGGCGCCTGCGCGCTCGCGGCGCCCCCGGCCGGGGCGCAGACCACCCGCGTCCTGGCCTACGTCGCCAACAACGGCGGCGGGGTGTCCGTCCTGGACACCGCGACCAACGCGCTCACCACCGCGCTCGTCGACGACCGGGGCGACTCCCCCTACGGCGTGGGCGTGGCGTTCGACGGCGGACGCGGTTACGTCACCAACGTCCGCGACGACACGCTCACCGTCATCGACACCCCCACCGGCGCCGTCGACGCCGCCGTGCCGGTCGGCGACGGCCCCGCCGGCGTGGTCGTCTCCCCCAGCGGCGGGCACGTGTACGTCTCCAACTACCGCGGCGGCACGGTCTCCGTCGTGGACGCCGCCACCCTCACCGCCGTGGCCACCATCCCCGTGGGCCCCAACGCCGACGGCGTCGCCCTCACCCCGGACGGCAGCCTGCTCTACGTCGCCCACGACGTCCCCGGCCCCGGCACGGTGTCCGTCGTGGACACCGCCACCCACACCGAGATCGGCGAGTTCCCCACCGGCAACACGCCCACCGCCCTCGCCGTCACCCCCGACGGCGCGACCCTGGTCGTGGTCAACAAGTTCTCCGACAACGTGGCGCTGGTGGACACGTCGAGCAACACCGTCACCGGCACCGTCCCGGTCGGCTTCACCCCGCACGGCGTCGCGATCTCCCCGGACGGGGCCCGCGCGTTCGTCACCAACAGCGAGGGCGACGACCTGTCCGTGCTCGACCTGACCACCCGGTCCCCCGTGGCCACCGTCCGGGTCGGCGACCGGCCGATCAGCGTCGCCCTCACCCCCGACGGCGGCAAGGCCTACGTCACCAACTTCCTGGGCGACACCCTGTCCGTCGTGGACACCGCCACCCTCGCCGTGGAGGCCACGATCGCCGTCGGCGTGAACCCGGTCGGCATCGCGATCCACGCCGTCCCGCCCGCCCGGACGCGGCTCACCGCCGGCACCGCGGTGATCGTCCCGCGCGGCGGCCTCACGGTCACCGGCGTCACCGCCACGCTCACCGAGGCCCACACCGGACGCCCCGTCACCGGCCGCAAGGTCGACTTCCGCACCGTCAAGGGCACCCCGCTGTGCACGGCGACCACCAACGCCGCCGGCACCGCGACCTGCGACGCCCGGGTTCCCTTCAACGTCGGCGTCAACACGCTCCTGGACGGCTACACGGCGGCCTACGGCGGCGACACGACCCACGGCCCGTCGACGACTCACGGCACGATCACCCGCAGATGAGCCGGATTGTCGTGCCCACCGCCTACCATCCCGATCATGACGTCTGAGCCGCTGCCCCCGGACCTGCGGGCGCTGTTCGCCGACCCCGCCGACGCCGCCGGGCGGTCCCTGTCGGTCCCGCTGCCGCCGGGCCGGGCGGTGTCCTCGGCGGAGGAGGACGGCGACCGCCCCGCGTTCTGGCTGAGCGACGCCCCCGCCCCCGAGGGCCTGTGGTCCCGGCTGCGCGCCGAGCACGCCAGGTCGGGCCTGTGGCCGCTGCTGCTGGACGCGCTGGACGACAACGACCCCGAGTACCGGCCGTGGGGCTCCGGCGAGGTCACGCCGGGCGGGATGTCCGACCCGGCCGCGCACGACCCGGCCGCCCTGCTCGCGGCCTGGTGGACCGACCACACCGACAACCCCGACCCGGAGACCGCGCCGTACGGTCGCGCCTGGCCCGGCCTCGCGCCCACCCCGGCCACCGGCGGCGACCCGGACCGCATCGCCGACGGCCTGGCCGCGCACCTGCTGGCCGACCACCGCTCGATGCGCCTGGGCCTGGTGGCCGCCGACCGCGGCGCCGACGCGCTCGCCGTCGCCGGCTGGTTCGGCCCGGCCAACTACACCGACGACACCGCCGAGATCGCCGCCGTCCTGCGCGGCTGGGAGGACCGGTTCGGCGCCCGGGTCGTCGGCGTCGGCTTCGCCACGCTCCTGCTCAGCGTCGCCGCCCCGCCCACGACGCACGACCAGGCGCTGGCCGTCGCCGCCGAGCACTTCGCGTTCTGCCCGGACAACGTCTGGCAGGGCGTCACACCGCTGTCGGCGTACGCCGAACGCCTGGTCGGCGACCACTCGTGGGCGTTCTGGTGGGACTGACGCGCGCGGCTCACTCCGGCAGCGTGACCGAGCCGCGGCCCATCTCGAACGTCGTGCCCTGGACGATCAGCACATAAGCCTCGGCCTTGCCCGGCTTCATCCCGCCGGTGTCCAGCGCCGAGTGCTGCTGCTCGCCCTTGACCAGCACCTTCCACCTGCCGTCCGCGGCGGCCCGGCCCTGCTGCCCCTCGCACTCGACCTTGTCGCCCTCGGCCTTGGCGACGGCGTTCTCCTGCCGCACGACCAGCACGACCTTGGTGAAGTCGACCGGCGACTCCTGCTCCGGGCAGGCCACCGTGCCGGTGAACGCGTACCCGTCCGCCTCCTTGGTGACCTTCTCGTCGATCACCGCCTTGAACACGCCGGGACCGTCCGGTGTCATCGGCCCGATCGCCCCCGCGACGGGTGTGACCGCCACGCAGCTCCCCACGACCAACCCGGCAGCGACCACCGCTCGCCCGAACACGCCGACACCCATCACTGTTCCTCCCGTCTCCCGCGGCCCCGGTGGCCACGCAGAGCCGGGATGCCCTCGCCCCGCACCGGAAAACGGCGGGAAAACAGCGACCACCTGAACGAGTGGCCGACGCCACGCGACCGCGTGACAGGCGTCCGCTCAGCCGCGCAGGCGGGCCAGCACCCGGTCGAGGGCCGCGCGGACGAGGTCCGGCACGCCGTCGCGGCGCAGGTCGCCGAGCACCTGTTCGTTGAGCCCGCCGGGGGTCATGTGCTCCTCGGTCAACGCGGTCAGCGACGTCGCCCGCCCCAGCGACTGCCCGAGCTGCCCGAAGATGTGCGTGATGTAGGCGGTGGCGTCCTCGTGCTTCACGCCCTGCGCCGAGAGCCAGTCGGCGACCGTCGCCAGGTAGTCCAGGTGCGCCGCGAACGTCGCGGTGGCCGCGCTGAACGCCTCCAGCGTGGCCTCCTCCGCCGGCACGACGACGCCGCCCACCCGTTCGAGCAGCTCCCGGGCCACCGGGTGGTCCGGGTACAGCGCGGTCAGGCTCTGCCGGCGGGCCGCCGCGGGCAGCGGGATGGTGCGCACGACCCCGGTGGCCGGCGCGATCCACTCCCGCAGCCGCGCCAGCGGCACCCCGGCCAGCGCGCTGACCACCACGTGCTCCGGCCGGAACGCCAACTCCCGCACGACCTCCGCGCCGACCTGGGGCCGCACGGCCAGCACGACCACCGCCGCCCGGTCCAGCACCTCCTGGTTGCTCGCGCAGACCCGCACGTTCGGGAACCGCCCGGCCAGGTCGAGCCCGACGGCGCGGTTGCGCGGCGACAGGAACACCGCGGGCGGCGCGGCGACCCCGTCGCTGAGCCCCTCCACGATCGCCGCCGTCAACGCTCCCGCACCCACGAACCCGTACACCGACATGCCTCCTCGCCGCCCCGGACCCCAGTGGTCGCACCGTACCCCGCGATCAGCCGCTTGAGCCTCCCCGAAGGTCATCGCTACGGTGACCTGGGAGCGCTCCCAATCCGGAAGGACGTGCGATGAGGCACACCACCTGGGCGGTCGCGGCACTACTCGGCGCCGGTCTGGTCCTCGCCCCACCGGCCACCGCCGACCCACCACGGGCGACGGCCGACTGCGGAGCCGGCACCTGGCACGCCGAGGCCTACGCCAACGGCGGCACGTGGACCGCCCGGCGCGGCGCCTCGGTCGTCTACACGGGGTCGGACATGCGTTCGGCCGTGCAGGCCGCGATCGGCAGCCTCACCGCCGGGCGGACGTGGAAGGAACGCGTCGTGGTCTGGCAGGGCGGCACGATCAGCGCCGGCGCGCGGATCTCCCTGCCCAGCCACACCGCGCTGGACGTGTGCGGCACCATCAACGTCACCGGCTCGGGTTCCGGCGACCAGGCCCCGGTCTACTCGCGCGGCACCACCGACGTCGAGGTGCAGCACCTGCGCCTCACCGGCACCCCGCTCTACGGCATCTTCCTGCGCAACGTCACCAACGTGGTGCTCGGCCAGATCGACCTGCGCCTGTCCTCGGGCCTGGGCATCCGCGTCGACAACCTGGGCAACACCAGCGTCCGCAGCCGCAACATCCGCATCGACAACGTCTACGTGTCCGGGACCGGCACCCACGGCGTCGAGACCTACGGCGTGGACGGCCTGACCATCGGCACCGTCACCGCCCGCAACACCCGGGACTCCGGCCTGCTGCTCAACAACACCATCAACGCCACCATCGGCACGGTCGACGCCGAGAACGCGGGCGCCGGCACCGGTTACGCGGCCTTCCGGGTCGCCAACCGCAACGGCCGCGTCGGCAACAGCTACCCCACCAACATCCGGGTGGGGCTGGTGAAGGCACGCGGCGGCGGACGTGGCGTGTTCTGCGTGTCGGAGAGCGGCGGCCTGGCCATCGACCGGATCGACCTGGCCAACACCGGCAACAACGCCATCCTGGTGGAGAACTGCCACAACGTCACCATCGCCACCCAGGGCGGGTCGGTCTACGGCGGCGGTGAGATCCGCCTGGCCGCGCGCTCGGAGTTCCCGAACAACTCCGACATCTTCATCCAGAACCTGACCGTCACGAACTCGTCGATCCGCGAGAGCCCGTGCGGCGCCAACACCGTGTTCCGCGACAACACCCTGGTCAACACGAGTCAGAGCGTCTGCTGACTCACGGGGTGGCGAACACCTGCACCCAGTACGGCCCGGTGCCGCCGGAGTTCACGCCGACACCCAGGTCCACCAGCTCGCAGTTGACGATGTTGGCGCGGTGGGCCGGGCTGTGCAGCCAGTCCCGCATGGCCTCCTCGGGCGACGCCGGTCCACGGTGGATGTTCTCGGCGACCCGCCGCCACGGGTAGCCGGCCGCGTCCAGCCGGTCGCCGACGTCGCGGCCGTCGGGGCTGACGTGGTCGTAGTAGCCGCGGGCGGCCATGTCGTCGGCGTGGGCCTGCGCGGCGGACTGCGCCCGCGCGTCCACCTTCACCGCGCCGCACCCGGCGGCGGCGCGCTCGGCGTTGACCAGTTCGACCACCCGGTCGGCGGCGGACACCCGGTTCGCCGGCTGCGCGTCGCTCTGCTGGGCCGTCACCGCGCCGAGCACCGCCGCGGCGGCGACGGCCACCATTGCCCGCTCCTTGCCGCGGGCGAAGAAACCGTTGCGCTTCATGATGTTCACTCCTCCGCTGTGCCGGTCGGTTACCCGCCGGATCGGCGGCGGAACGGCACGCGGGCACGTTCACCGGGTCGGGTGCTCAAGGTTTGCCGACCGAACACGACGGGGTGGACCGTAGGCTGGCGGCATGACACTGGGGGTCCGGCGTCCCGAGGACGTCGAGGAACTGCCCGCCATCGGCGGCGCGTACCGGATCACGCTGTCCGGGTCGGACACCGGCGGGCGGCTGGCGGTGGTGGAGATGCGGCTGGACGCGGGCGCGCTGGGCGCCGCGCCGCACGTGCACCACTCGCACGAGGAGGACTTCGTCGTGCTCGACGGCGAGATCACCTTCGACGTGGGCGGCTCGGACCTGGTCGTGGGCGCGGGCGGCGCGGTGGCGGTGCCGCGCGGGTCCGCGCACGGGTTCCGCAACGCGGGCAGCGAGCCCGCGCGGTGCCTGATGATCCTCACGCCGGCCGGGTACGAGGACTACTTCCGCGAGGTGTCGCGGATGGTCGCCGCGGGTCACGAGCCGACGGCCGAGGAGTTGACCGCGCTGCGCGCCGGGTTCGCCACGACGGCGGCCTGACCGGGTACGTTGCCGACAGGAGGTGGTCCGTGGTCTCGCTGGCCGACTGGCGGGCGTTCCCGCCGGCCGAACGCGCCCGCCGGCGCGCGGAGGCCCTCGACCGGGCCGAGGCGTCGGCGCACGGCGACTGGATCACGGTCACCCGCGACCGCCCGGCCGGCGACGGCCCGTTGAGCGGGATCCCGTTCTCCGTCAAGGACAACGTGGACGTGCGGGGCGTGCCGACGACGGCCGGCAGCCCGCTGCTCGGCGACTCGCCGGCCGCTGTGGACGCGTCGGTCGTCGGCGCGCTGGTGGACGCGGGCGCGGTCGTCGTCGGCAAGACCAACCTGCACGAGCTGGCGTTCGGGATCACCAGCGACAACCGCGCGTTCGGCCCGGTGCGCAACCCCGTGGACCCGACCCGGTCCGCCGGCGGGTCCAGCGGTGGCAGCGCGGTGGGCGTGGCGCTCGGGGTGGTGCCGTTCGCGCTGGGCACCGACACGGGCGGGTCGGTCACGATCCCGGCGGCGTTCTGCGGCGTGGTCGGCTTCCGGCCGTCGACCGGCCGGTACCCGGGTGACGGGGTGGTGAACCTGTCCACCACGCGCGACACGATCGGCGTGCTCGCCCGGACCGTGCGGGACGTGCGGGTGGTGGACGAGGTCGTCACCGGGTCGGCGGACCGTGCTCCGATGTCGGTCGAGGGCCTGCGCATCGGCTTGCCGCGCAGCCGTTTCGAGGACGTGGACCCCGAGGTGGACCGGGTCGTGCGGGCGGCGGTGGCCGTCCTCGAACGGTGCGGCGCGGTCGTCGTGGCCGTGGACCTCGCCGAGGACCTCGCCGTCGCCGGCGGTCCGGGCATGGAGATCGTGCGGTTCGAAGCGCCGCGCCTGCTGGCCCGCCGCGTGCCGCTGCCGCCCGAGCGGTGGCCGGAGCGGATCGCCTCACCGGGTGTCCGGGCGCTGATCGAGGGCATGATCGCCGACCCCCTGTCGGCGGAGACCTACGAACGCGCCCGCGCCGCCCGCTGGCGGCTGCGCCGGACCTACCTCGACGTGTTCGGGCGGGTGGACGTCGTGCTGGGCCCGACGACCCCGGTCCCGGCCCCGGTGCTGGGCGCGGACGAGTCGCTCACCCTCAACGGGCGGGCCGTGCCGACGTTCGCGACCGTCACCCGCGACACCGGTCCCGGCACGGTGGCCGGTGTGCCGATGGTGTCCGTGCCGGCGGGCGTCACCCGCGACGGCCTGCCGGTGGGCGTGTGCCTGGAGGGACGGCCGTTCGGCGACCTGCACCTGCTGCGCGTCGCCGAGGCCGTGCAGGACGCCCTCACGCGTGCCGAAGATCGGCCTTGACGATCACGCCGTCGCGCACGTCGAAGCCCACTGCCCGCTCCTCACGGTTCCAACGGACGCTCAGGCCGCGACCCGGGTCCGCTTGAAGAACGCCGCGAACGCGACAGCTCCGAGCAAGCCCGTCCACAGCAGGCTCGCCACGACCGCCGAGGTCGGGATCGACTGCGTGAAGCCCGCCCCGATCCCGACCTGCATCGCGCCGTACGCGGGCAGCGCCTCCACCAGCCCGCCGTCGGGCGACCGGTTGATCAGCGGGTTCTGCAGGAGCAGGTCGGTGATCGTGATGGTGATGATGGTGAACATGCCTTCCAGCCGGCCGGGCAGGAACAGCGCCAGGAACAGGCCCATCGCCCCGTAGACCAGGTTGGCCAGGAAGACCGCCACGAACATCGACAGCGGTTGTTCCATCGGCCAGAACCAGCGCATCCACGCGGCGGCGTACGCGGCGACCACGGCGGCGAAGACCGTGAGCGAGGTGAGCTTGGCCAGCAGCAGCGCCCCGCGCGGGTAGCCGGCGGCGGTGAGCCGCAGGTCGAAGTCCTCCGCGTGCTTGGCCGAGGAGAACATCGCGAACCCGACGAGCTGGCACGACGCGTTGAGCACGCAACTGATCATGGTGATCTTCTCGCCGCCGCCCAGCAGCACCGAACCCGTGCTGCCGTGGTGGAACGGCAGGACGTCGTGGCTGACGACGTTGTGCGCCAACGCGATGCCGACCGGGATCAGGGCGACCAGGAAGACCATCGCCAACCGGTTGCGGGCCAGCACGAGCAGGGTGAACCGGGCGGCCACGCCGTAGGAGGTCACGCGACCGCCACCGCGTGGGTCAGGACGCCGCCGCGCAGCCGGTGCGTCGTGTCCAGCCGCACGCTGTCGTAGGCGAGGTGCGAGATCACCAGCACCGCCCGCCCCGCCTCCCGCAACGCCGCCGCGATGTCCCAGAACCGCAGGTAGGTCTCCCAGTCGAACCCCTGGTAGGGCTCGTCCAGCAGCACCACGGCCGGGTCGTGCATCAACGCCAGCACCAGGTTGACCTTCTGCCGGGTCCCGCCGCTCAGGTCCTTGACCGCCGCGCCCCGGTAGTCGCCGAAGCCGAGCTGCTCGATCAGCTCGTCGGCCCGCCGCAGGTGCGGCAGCCGGTAGGCGATCTGGAAGTAGCGGAGGTGCTGGTCGACGGTGAGGTCCTCGTTGAGGACGGGGTTCTGCGGGCAGTACCCGAGCCGCCCGGACAGCTCGACGGACCCGGCGTCGGCCCGCAACTGTCCACACAGGATCCGCAGGAGGGTCGTCTTGCCGGCCCCGTTCTCCCCCACCACCCCGACGACCTCACCACGCCCGACAGCGAGGTCCACCCCACGCAACACCGACCGCTTCCCGTAGGACTTCCGGACCCCGGTCACGGTCAACATCGACTCTCCCCACCCGCACGCGCACTCTTTCGGCCACGCTAGCCCAAGCCACCCGTCACCCTTTTCAGCGATCCTCCCCTTGCGGGTGAGCCGCTTCTGTGGTGTGGGCGTGGTCGGAAGTGGCCGGTGTGGGGTGTCAGAGCAGGCAGGAGATCCAGTAGGAGCCCGAAGTGTCGCGGTGGACGCCGTGGGTCTCGCTCGGGAACCCGGGGAACTCCCGGTCGAACCCCTCCAGAGCCCGCAGGTACCGCAACACCGGCCCCTCCGCGTCCCCGGCGCTCTCCCCCGGCATCAGCACCGGGATGCCGGGCGGTGTCGTCACGACCATCGTCGCCACCGTGCGCCCGGCGATCTCGGCCAGCCGCACCGACTCCGTCCCGCCCCGGATCAACCGCTGGTAGGCCTGCGCCGGAGTGGCGACCGCCGGCGTCGGGTGGGTGAACGCCTCGTCCAGCAACGCCGTCAGCTCGCTCTTGCTCAACTGCGTGTGCATCTGCTCGCACAACGCGGGCAACGACAACCCGGCATACCGGTCCGGGTACTGCCGCACCAGCTCCGGCAGCACCTCCGCCACCGCCGCGCTCCGGTCGTGCAGCGCCTTGAAGTCCAGCAACGCGTCCAGCAGCGTGCCCCACTTGCCCTTGGTGATGCCCATCGAGAACAAGATCAGGCACGTGTACGCGTCGGTCTTCTCCACCACGATCCCGCGCGCCTCCAGGTACATCGTCAGCACCCGCGCGGGAATCCCCATACCGCCGACGTGGCCGAGCGCATCGACACCCGGGCACGTGATCGTCACCTTCACCGGGTCCAGCAGGCAGTACCCGTCCTCCATGCCCTCGAACCCGTGCCACTCCGCGCCGGGCGCGAGCGTCCAGCACTCCGCACGGGTCCGCAGCAGGTCCAGCGGCGCGTCCGCGAAGGCGTGCACCACCCCTGTCACCGGATCGGTGACCTCCCCGGGCTGCCACGTCCCGAAGAACCAGTCAGGACGGTCGCCGGCGTCACGGATGCGCCTGCCCAACCGCGCCACGGCCTGCCGGAACCGGATCGCCTCGGTGATCGCCTCGTCGGTCAACCACCGCCCACCGGGACCGTCCATCATCGCGGCGGCGACGTCCAGGCCGGCGATCATCGGGTACAGCGGCGACGTCGTCGCGTGCATCATGAACGTCTCGTTGAACTGCCGGTGCTCCACCGGCGACCGCGGCGAGTTCTTGACGTGCACCATGGAACTCTGCGACATCGCGGCGAGCAGCTTGTGCGTGGACTGGGTGGAGAACACCGTCGGGCGCACGTCGTCGGGCAGGGCCTCCGCGTCGACCGACATGCCGTACCGCCGGGCGTAGAGCGGGTTGAACCGCGCGTAGGCGAACCAGGCCTCGTCCAAGTGCAGGCGCGGCACGGTCGCACCCAACAGCTCCGCCACCCGCACCGCGTCGTAGCACAACCCGTCGTAGGTCGAGTTCGTGATCACGGCGTACACCGGCCGCGCGGCGGCGGCGCCCTCCGCGAACGGGCTGCGCCGCACCGCCTCCGCCACCGCCTCCGCGCGCATCGCCGCCGGCGGGATCGGCCCCATGAGCCCGTACCCGTTCCGCGTCGGCACCAGGTACACCGGCCGGCCGCCGGTCAGGGTCAGGCCGTGGTAGACCGCCTTGTGGCAGTTGCGGTCCACCAGCACCAGCTCGTCGGTGGCGATGCTGGAGTGGCAGGCGATCCGGTCGGCGGTCGAGTCGCCGTGCAGCACGAAGTAGGTCAGGTCCGCGCCGAACACGCGCGCGGCGTTGCGCTCGGCGTCGCCGATCGGGCCGGTGTGCTCGAACAGCGACCCCAGCTCCGCCACGGAGATCGACAGGTCGGTCCGGAACAGGCGTTCGCCGTAGTAGTCGAAGAACGCCCGCCCGGCCGGCGACTTCAGCAGCGCCACGCCGCCCGCGTGCGCCGGGGTGTGCCACGAGTACTCGTGCGTGTCCTCGAACCGCCGCAGTTCCCGGAAGAACGGCGGCAGGACGCCGTCGAGGTACCGGTCGGCGGCCACCCCGATCCGGCCCGCGATGAAGTCCGGCGTGTCCTCCAGCAGCCACACGTACCCGGACACCGCCTCCGACACCCACAGCGGCAGGTCGTCCACGGAGGTCGCGGTGGTCACCAGGAACACCGGCAGCTTGGTGAACCGGCCCATCAACGCCCGCAGCACCGACTCGGGCGCGTCGAGGTTCCAGGACACCAGCGCCGCCGCCAGGTGGGCCGGCTCTGCGTCAACGCCAACGCGTCCTCGGCGGTGTGCGCGCGGACGACGGCGTGGCCGTCCTCGCGCAGCTCGGCGCACAGCGCCTCCACCTGGTCCAGCGCGACCGCGCCGCCGGAACCGCCGTCCACCGCGACCAGCACCGTTGAGCGAGACATCGTCGACTCTTCTCCGTCGGGCGGATACCCCCTGCCGAGTCTCCGGACCACCGACCCGCGCTGTCGATTACTCGATGGCGTGACCGCTGCCGCCACCCGGGTGACCGGACCCAGATTTCTCGCGTTTCACGCGCCGACGTCCCGCCGGGCGAACACCACACCGGCCACCAGCACCAGCCCGACGGCCCACGCCACCATCGTGACGCCGCCGGCCACCGGGGACAGCATCCCCTCCGCCGGGTAGTCCCGCGCGAACATCTGCGCCCCGGCCACGTCCGGCAGGTACGCGGCCAACGGCGTCACCTTGGTCAGCAGGAACGTCACGGACACCAGGGCCGAGTTCACGATGAACAGGACCAGCGGCACGACCGCGTTGCGCGCCAGCACCCCCACCGCGAACGCGATCAACGCCGAGCACACCCAGTAGACGACCACGCCCGCCACCCGCCACCCCAGCCCGCCGAGCGCGGACAACGGCACCGCCGCGAGCACGGTCACCCCGGCCAGCACCGCCGACACGACCGCGAGCACCACGACCTTCGCGCCCAGCAGCACCCCGCGCCGGGGCACGCACAGCACGGCGGTCGGCCCGTCCCCGGTGGCGATCAGGACGCCCAGCACGATCACCCCGATCGTCCCGAACGGCAGGGCGGTGAACCCGGCGTCCGGCGAGACCCGCGCGTTCAGCGACGCGACGGCGGTGGTGCCGAGCACGCCGACCCCGGCGGCCAGGTGGGTGGACGGCAGGGTGACCAGCTTGAGCGCCTCGGCCCGGACCGCGTTCAGCACGGCTCGACCAGCGCGAAGAACGCGTCCTCCAGGGAGGCGTGGCCCGCGGTGACCTGCTCCACCGTGCCGCGCGCGACGACCCGTCCGGCGTGGATCACCACCAGGTCGTCGGCGGTGGCCGCGACCTCGGCCATCACGTGGCTGGACAGCAGCACGGTCCGCCCCTCGGCCGCCCGCGCGCGCAGGAACCGGCGCAGCCAGCGGATGCCCTCGGGGTCCAGGCCGTTCAACGGCTCGTCCAGCACGAGCACCGCCGGGTCGCCCAACAACGCGGTCGCGATGCCCAGCCGCTGCCCCATGCCCGTGGAGTAGGAGCGGACCCGGCCCGCGCCGGTCAGCCCGACCTGCTCCAGCACCTCCGCGACGCGCGGGCGCGGGATGCCGTTGCTGCGCGCCACCCACGCCAGGTGGGCGCGGCCGGTGCGGGACCGGTGCGCGCCGCTGCCGTCGAGGACGGCCCCGACGGTGTGCAGCGGCCGGCGCAGCCGCCGGTAGGGGGTGCCGCCGATCAGGGCGGTGCCGGCGTCGGCGCGGTCCAGGCCGAGCAGGACGCGCAGCGTGGAGGACTTGCCCGCGCCGTTGGGCCCGAGGAACCCGGTCACCCGGCCGGGGCGCGCGGTGAAGCCGACGTCGTGCAGGACGGTGCGGCGGCCGTGCCGCTTGGTGAGGTCGTCGATCTCGATCACGCCCCCACCCTCGCCCCGGCCTCCCGGCGGCGCATCGGCCAAAGGTTGACTTCAGCGCGGGCCGGCCACGAACCCCGACTCGTAGGCCAGCACGACCAGCTGCGTCCGGTCGCGCACCTCCAGCTTGTCGAACAGCCTGCTCAGGTAGGTCTTCACGGTCGCCCGGCTGAGGAACAGCTCGGCCGCGACCTCCTCGTTGGACAGCCCGCGCACGATCGCCGCGACCACCTCCCGCTCCCGCGCGGTCAGCGCGTCGAACCGCGCCCGCGCCCCGGTGCGGCGGGCGGCGAACTCGGCGACCACCCGCCGCGTCACCTCGGGCGCGAGCAGGGCGTCCCCGCGGTGCACGGTCCGCAGGGCGCGCAGGATCTCGGCGACGCCGGCGTTCTTGAGCAGGAACCCGGTCGCGCCCACCCGCAGCGCCTCGTACACGTACTCGTCGAGGTCGAAGGTCGTGAGCACCACGACCCTGGCGCCGGCCGCCGAGTCGAGGATGAGCCGCGTCGCCTCCAGACCGTCCACCACGGGCATCCGGATGTCCATCAGGACCACGTCCGGCCGCAACCGGAGCGCGCCGTCGACCGCCTCCCGCCCGTCCCGCGCCCGCCCCACCAGCACCATGTCCGGGGTGGCGGACACCAGCTCGCACAGCGAGTCCCGCAGCTCGTCCTGGTCCTCGGCGACGAGCACCCTGATCCGCTCACCCATGCGCCACCACGGCCCGCACGACGAACCCGCCCCCGTCCCGCGGCCCGGCCGCGAACACCCCGCCCAACGCCTCCACCCGCTCCCGCAACCCGATCAACCCCTGCCCCGCCACGCCGCCGACCGGGCCCGGCCCGTCATCGGCCACGACGACCTCCACACCGCCGGCCGACCGCGTCACCGCGACCTCGCACCGGGCCCCCGGCGCGTGCCGCACGACGTTGGTCAGCCCTTCCTGCACCACCCGGTACACCGCCAACCCGACCGTCGGCGGCAGGTCCCCCACCGAGACCTCGGCCCGCACGTCCACCCCGGCCGCCCGAGCCCGGTCCACCAGCGCCCCGAGGTCGGCCACGCCGGGCACGGGCTCGCGCGCCGCCCCGTCCCGCACCGCGCCCAGCACGGTCCGCAGCTCGTCCAACGCCTGCCGCCCGGTCGTCTCGACCCGCACGAGCCCGTCGCGCAGCCGTTCGACGTCGTCCCCGGCGACGTGCGCGGTCACCCCGGCGGTCACGGCGATGGTGCCCAGCGAGTGCGACACCACGTCGTGCACCTCGCGCACCACCCGCAACCGCTCGGCGAGCACGGCCTGCTCCCGCTCGGCACGCGCGCCCCGCAGGGCTTCCTCGCGCTCGCGCCGCACCGCCGTCCCCAGCCGCCACGCGCCCACGGTGACCAACACGCTCACCGCCACGTACCGCGCGACGCCCTCGCCGTCCGGCGTCCCGACCGCGACCAGCACGAACACCGCCGTGCCGAGCGCCGCGGACACGACCTTCACCGGCCCGCCGCGCGTCGCCGCCACCCGGTACAGCGTCCACGCCGCCGCGATGAACGGGTCCTGCGCCAGCCCCGACACCGCGCCCACGAGCGTGGCGACCGCCGTGACCCCGAACGCCGTCACGGGGAACCACGAGCGCAGCAACACCCCCAGCACCAGCACCCCCACCAGCGCCGGCTCCACCGGGCCACCCAGCGGCAGCCAGAACACCACCACGCACAACGCGGCCACGCCGGCGTCCACGGCCACCGACCGGTACAGGCGATCCACACCCGAACCCTACGGACCCAGGCGGATCGGCAGCGACGCGTAGGACGGGATGAGCACCCCGCGAGCCGCCCGCCGCGGCCCCACCACCACCGGCCGCCCCGACCGGAACACGCCCCGCACCAGGTGCGCGATCTCGGCCCGCGCGAGCGCCGCCCCGAGGCACAGGTGCCGCCCCCCGCCGAACCACAGCTGGCGGTTCCGCGGCGCGTAGGGCTGGTCAAGGCAGAACCGCCCGACGGCGTTGTTGGCCACGTAGGTCAGCAGCAGCACCCGTTCCCCGGCCCGCATCCGCTTGCCGCCCACGGTCACCGTGCGCGCGACGTGCCGCCCGATGACCGGTGCCGGCGTGGTGACCCGCAACCCTTCCCGCACCGCCGCCGTCAGCAGCTCGGGCGAGTTCAGCAGCCGGTGCTGCTCGCCCGTGTCGTGCAGCAACGCCACCGTCCGGGTCATGGCGGTGGCGGCCGTCTCGGTCCCGGCCACCATCAGCAGCGCCGCCAGCCCGGACGTCTCCTCCAGGCTCAACCCCAGCTCCCGGCACCGCCCCAGCAGCGTGCCGGGGTCGGCGGAGGCGAAGGCCGCGGGCACGTTGCGGGTCAGCTCGGCAACGATGGGCTTGGCCCGCGCCACCACCTCGGGCGGCAACCCGGTCGAGGTGGCGCTGCCCAGCGCCAGCGCCGCGAGCCGCTCGCCGGTCTCGAACAGCCCCAGCGGGTCGTCGTCGGGCAGCCCGAGCAGCTCGCCCATCATCCGCCCGACCAGCACCCGCGACAGCCGGGCCAGGTCCACCGCCCGCCCGGCCTCCAGCCGTTCCAGCGCCGGCTCCAGCGCGGGGTCGAACACGCGCCGCACGAGTTCCCGCGCGGACGCGTCGGTGAACAGGTCGCGCGCCCGGGACCGCAGGTCGGCGTGGCCGGGCCCGTCGAAGATCCGGTTGACGTAGTCGCCCAGCACCTGCGCCCACAGGTGCCCCACGCCGCCCTCGCCCAGCAACGTGAAGTGCTTCCCGTCGTTGAGCACCGCCCGAGCGAGCACGGGATCGGACACGACCCACCCCAGGCCCGGCACCCGCCGGACGGGCCCCAGCACCCCTCCCCCGCGCAGCAACGCGAACAACGCGGGCCGACTCGCCCACAACACCCGGTCTTCGTGCCACCGCGCCAACACCATGATCGGCATTGTGCGCCGGCCGGCCCCCGGATCTCGTGCGTGGAACTACGCAAGAACCCCGGGTTCAGGCGCGCGGGGAGTCCAGCGCTCAGTTCTTGTCCGCCATCGCCGACACGACGGACCGGATCGTCGGGTGCCGGTACAGCTCGCGCAGTTGCAGCGGCGGCAGGCCGCCCTCGCGCATCCGCGCCCCGATCCGGACCGCGAACAGCGAGTTGCCGCCCAGCTCGAAGAAGTCGTCGTCGAGCCCCACCGGCACGCCCAGCACCGAACCCCACACCTCGCGCAGCCGGGACGCCAGGTCGTCGCCCACCGGGGCCTCGACCTCGCGCACCGCCGCCGTCGGCGCGGGCAGCTTCGCCGCGTCCAGCTTGCCGTTCGTCGTCAGCGGCAGGGAGTCCAGCGCGGTGACGGTCGTGGGCACCATGTAGTCCGGGAGGATGTCCGCCGCGCGCTTGCGCACGCCGGCCGCCTCGCCCGACGCCAGCACCACGTACGCGTCGATGCGGGCGGTCGCGGCGTCGTCCGGGTCGTCGCGGCGCACCACCACCGCCGCCGTCCGGACGTCCGGGTCCTCCAGCAGCACCGCGCGGATCTCGTCCAGCTCGATGCGGAACCCGCGCACCTTCACCTGGCTGTCGATCCGGCCCAGGTGCTCCAGCGCGCCGTCGGGCCGCAGCCGCCCCAGGTCACCGGAGTGGTAGACGCGTCCGGGCAGCACCGGGTCGCCGGTGAAGCGTTGCGCGGTCAGGTCGTCGCGCTCCAGGTACCCCGACGCGACGCCGGCGCCGCCCACCCAGATCTCGCCCGGCACGCCCGGCGGCAGCAGCCGCCCGCGCGGGTCCACCACGTACAGGTGCCAGCCGGGCAGGGCCGGCCCGACCGAGCGGGAGCCGGCCAGCGCGTCCGCCCGGGTGACGGTCTGGTGGGTGACGTGCACGGTGGTCTCGGTGATGCCGAACATGTTCACCACCCGGCACCGCGACTCGGGGTGCACGTCGAACCACGGCAGCAGCGCCCGCTGGTCCAACGGCTCACCGCCGAACACCACCAGCCGCACCACCAGGTCGTCGTGCCGGACGTCGAGCAGCTGCGCGAACGCCGACGGCGTCTGGCTGAGCACGGTCACCCGCTGCGCCGCCAGCAGGTCCCGGAACCGCTCCGGCTCGCGCGAGACGAAGTAGGGCACCACGACCAGCCGGCCACCGGTGAGCAGGCAGCCCCAGATCTCCCACACCGAGAAGTCGAACGCGCTGGAGTGGAACAACGTCCACACGTCGTCCGACCCCAGCCCGTACTCGTCCCGCGTCGCGTCCACCAGCGCGATGACGTTGCGGTGCGGCACCACCACACCCTTGGGCCGACCCGTGGACCCGGACGTGTAGATCACGTAAGCCGGATCGTCGGCCGAACCCGACTCCACCACGGAGTCACCGACGACGACGTCCGGCGACACCGCCGTGGCACCGGGGAACTCCGCCAGCCGGGTGACCACCAGCTTCAACGCCGCGTCCTGCGCCGTGTAGGCCAACCGCTCGGCCGGGTAGGCGGGATCGGTGGGCACGTACGCCGCGCCCGCCTTGAGCACGCCCAACAACGTCACGACCAGCTCGGCGGTGCGCTCCAGGCACACCCCGACCCGATCGCCCGCCGCCACGCCCAACGCCCGCAACCCGCCGGCCACCGCGTCCGACCGCTCGTCCAGCTCCCGGTAGGTCAACGACACCTCGCCGTCCGTCACCGCCACCCGGTCCGGCGTGCGGGCGGCGATCGCGCGGAACGCCGCGTCGATGCGCGTCGGCGTGGTCCGCAACGCCTCGGCGGGACGCCCCAGAGCGGCGACCCGCTCCCGCTCCCCCGCGTCCAGCAGCTCGACGTCGTCGGCCGCCACCGAAGGATCGGCCACCACCTGGCTGTGCACGTGCGCCAGGTGCCGGGTGAACTGCGCGACCTGGTCCGGGGAGAGCCGCCCGGCCTGGTGGTCGCAGCGCAGCCGAACCGTGTCACCCCTGCGCCACAACGAGAACGTCAACGGCAACGGCGGCGCGAGGCACGGCCGGTACTCGGCGACACCGAAGTCTGCGAAGGACACGAGCAGACCGGCCTCGGCCGGCTCGTCGGTCGGCTCGACACCCACCCCGGGCGTCACCCGGAACCCGCCTGCGTCCGTGCCGATCACCGCGAAGCCGGGCGAGTCGACCGACGCGTACCGCACCAGCGTGATCGCCAGCGCGGTCCGCCAGGTCTCCTCGGTGCCGGCGTCGGCCGGCAGCACCGGCAGCTCGACCGACCCCGCCTCCACCGGCCGCGCGGCGGCGGCCCAGTCCGGGAGGTCCGCCGCCGCGACGGACACCACCGAGCCCCGGACCGGCTCCACGGGTGCGCCGCCGGTCAGCGCCGCCACCGTGGCCCGCAACCCGGCCGCGTCCAGGAAACCCCGGTCCGCCACCAGCACCAGGTCCGCGACCCCGTCCCGGTAGCGCAGCAGCGTGCACCGCAGGTCACCCGCCGGACGGGCCAACTCGACCGCGCGCCGCCGCGCCGCGAGCGGGTCGGCCGACCCGGCGGGCACGTCCTCCACCCACAGCCGGGTCGGCGCGGTCAGCACCTCCGGCCGCACCGGGCCGGCCAGCCGGACGCGCAGCGCGTGGCATCGGGCAGCAGAAAACACTTGTCCCCCTTTGTCAGTGCGTCAGTGCGTCAGTGCGCGGTGAAGCCGCCGTCGACGGTCAGCACCGAGCCGGTCACCTGGGCCGACTCGTCGGAGACCAGGAACACCACCGCCCCGGCCACGTCGTCGGGCTCGACCAGCCGGTTCATCGGCTGCGACTGGGTGAAGGCCGCCACGTGCTCGTCGGCCGGGACGTCCAGCGCGCGGGCGATCTCGCGCAGCATCCGCCCCTCGGCCTCGGCGGTGTCGCGGACGTTGCCCGGGCACACCGCGTTGACCCGCACCTTCATCGGCGCGTAGTCCAGCGCGGCGGCCTTGGTCAGGCCGACCAGGCCGTGCTTGGCGGCGACGTACCCGGCGAAGTGCCGGTAGCCGACCAGGCCCGCCGTGGAGGCGATGTTGACGATGCTGCCCGAGCGCTGGTCGCTCATGGTCTGCCCGACCTCGCGGATCAGCCGCCAGGCCCCCGTGAGGTCCACGTCGATCATGAGCGACCACTCGTCCTCGGTGATCTCGTGCACCCGCTTGCCCGAGGGCGCGGCGATGCCCGCGTTGTTGACCACGGCGTCGATGCGGCCGTAGCGCTCACCCGCGAGCGCCACCGCGTCGCGCACCGACGCCGTGTCGCGCACGTCCGCCTTGGCGGTGAGCACCGACGCGCCCCGGTCCCGGCACAGCCGGGCCGTGTGCTCCAACTGGCCGGCCGACCCCAGCGGGTACGGCACGCCCGGCAGGTCCGCGCACACGTCCAGCAGCACCAGGTCCGCGCCCTCGGCGGCGCAGGCGACGGCGCTCGCGCGCCCGATCCCCCGCGCCGCGCCCGTGATGACCACGACCTTCCCGGTCAAGCGCATCGGTTGCCCCCCTCAGACCGCGGTGTCGATCAGCTTGAGCAACTGCGGGGCCGACTCGGTCAGGTACATGTGGCCGCCGGGCAGCTCCACGTACTCGAACCCGGCCCCGGCGACCTCCGACCAGCGCGCCGCCTCGGCCGCCGTGACCAGCGTGTCCTCCGACCCCCGCAGGGCGGTGATCGGCGCGGACAGCCGGTCGTGCGACCGGGGCCGGTAGTTCTCGTGCATCTCCACGTCGGCGCGCAGGGTCGGCAGGATCAGCTCGCGCATCTCCGGGTCCCGCAACGCCTCGTGGGTGAAGCCCGCGAACTCCGAGACCCGCTCCAGGAACTCGTCGTCGGCCAGACCGGTGGCCCGCCGGGGCCGCTGGGTGTGCGGCTCGGGCGACCCGCTGACGACCAGGTGCCGCAGGGTCAGGCCCGGCTCGGCGACCACCCGGTGGGCCAGCTCGTAGGCCAGGACCGCGCCCAGGCTGTGCCCGAACAGGACGACGTCCGTGCGCCCGTCGAGCTGATCGACCAGGTCGGGCAGCAACTCGTCCGCGGCGACGTGCGCGTCCCGGTGGGGCTCGGCGTCGATGCGCCGCTCCCGGCCGGGCAGCTGGAGCGGCAGCACCGCCAGCCGGTCACCCGCGTGCGCCGCCCACGGGTGGAAGAACGAGGCTCCCGCCCCGGCGAACGGCAGGCACACCAGTCCGATGCTCACTTCACGCGTCCCCTCACACAGGTTGGCCGATGGGCCGGATGACGATGGTGTTGACGTCCACGCCGGAGGGCTGGCTCAGGGCGTAGACGATGGTGTCGGCGACCTGGTCGGCCGACAGGAGCAGGCCGTCGGGCAGCGCCCCGAACTCGTCCCAGAACGGGGTCTCGGTGCGGCCGGGCGAGATCAGCGTGACGCCGACGCCGTCGGAGGTGACCTGGCGGCGGGTGTTCTCCGCGAGGGCCGTGACGGCGAACTTCGTGATCCCGTAGATGTTGCCCGCCGCGTAGACGTGCCCGGCGACGCTGCCGACGAGCACGAGCCGCCCCTTGGTCTCCTTGAGCGCGGGCAGCGCGGCCCGCACCAGGAGGGCCGGTCCGAGCACGTTCGTGAGGACCATCTCCCGCCACTTGGCGGGGTCGCCCTCGGCGATGTCGTCGTGCGAGGCCCACCCGGCGTTGCCGACCGCGGCGTCCAGCCGGCCGAACCGCTCGACCGTGGTGGCGACGGCTTCCCGCACGAACTCCCAGTCGGCGGCGTCGCCCCGGATGGTCAGCAGCCCGTCGGGCTCGCCGACCTCCTTGGCGAACGAGTCGAGCCGCTCACGTCCACGCCCGACCACGGCCACCCGCTGGCCCTTGGCCAGCAGTTGGCGGGCGGTAGCCGCGCCGATCCCGCTGCCTCCGCCGGTGATCAGGGTGACGGGTGTGTTGGTCATGTGGTGCTCCAAGAGGTTGTGCTGATCAAGACCGGCCTAGCTTGGCAGCTTCTTCGTGAACGTCACCGGCAGGCTGGTCACCCCGCGCCCCACGGAGTTGTCGTACAGCCAGGCCACCTCCTCGTGCGGCACGCCCAGCGCGATGTCCGGCAGCCGCCGCAGCAACGTGTTGAACGCGATCTCCCCCTCCAACCGCGACAGCGGCGACCCCGGGCAGAAGTGCGCCCCGTGCCCGAAGGAGAAGTGCCGGATGTTCGCCCGACGGATGTCCAACCGGTCCGGGTCCTCGAAGACCTCCGGGTCGCGGTTGGCCGAGCTGATCATCAGGTGCACGAACGACTCCTTGCCGATCGGCACCCCGTGCAGCTCCATGTCCTCCGCCGCCACCCGCAGCGTCCCCCGGTACACCGGCGACTCGTAGCGCAGGAACTCCTCGATCGCGTTCGGCGCGAGGTCCGGGTTCGACCTCAACAGCTCCAGCTGGTCGGGGTGCGCGAACAGCGCCTCCATGCCGTTGCAGATCAGGTTCGCCGTCGTCTTGTGGCCGGCGTTGATCAGCAGGACCAGCGTGGACACCAGCTCGTCGTTGGTGAACCGGCCGTCCTCGTCCGCCGCGCGGATCAGCACGCTGACCAGGTCCTCGCCCAGGCCCTCGGCGCGGCGGCGGGCCAGCAGGTCGCTCAGGTACCGCTCCATGCTGTCGCTGGCCCACTTGAGCTTGGCGTTCTCCTCGTCGGTGTGGTACGGCGCGCCGCTGAGGTACAGGCCCCACTCGTGCAGCTTGTCGCGGTCCTCGAACGGCACCCCGAGGAACTCGCAGATCACCTTCAGCGGCAGCAGCAGCGCGAACTCGGTGAACAGGTCCGCCCCGCCCTCGCCGAACGCGTCGATCAGCTCATCGCAGGTCTGTTGGATCTTCGGCCGCAGCTCCCGCATCTTGCGCGGGGTGAACGCCTGCGCCACCAGCTTGCGCAGCCGGGTGTGCTCGGGGGCGTCGGCGGTGAGCATGTTCCTGATCAGGATCGGGCTGGAGTCCTTGAGCAGGTCCTGCCACCACGCCGGCGCCTTCGACACGCTCTTGGACAGCCGCGGGTCGGAGAACATCCTGCTCACGGTCTCGTAGTCCATGACCACGTACGCCTCGGCCCCGACCGGGTGGTTGACCTGGTGCACCGGGCACTTCGAGCGCAGCGCGGCGTTGTCGGCGTGCCGGTTGGGGTTGGGCTCGGTGAAGAACTCCGGCGGCAGCTTCTCGTAGTCGACGCCGGACGAAGCTTCGGTGCTCATTGCATCTCCTCCGATGACGGTCATACGGCCACTGCTTCCGGGCGGGGCAGGGTGCGGATGCGCTTGGACAGGGTCGGCAGCGCGGCCACCCCCGAGATCAGGCACATCGTCACGAACACCCACGTCGAGCCGGCCAGGTCGAACACGGCCCCCACGACGAACACGCCGAGCGGGGCCGCGCTCATGGACATGAAGAACACCGCGCCCAGCACCCGGCCCTGGACCTTGTCCGGTGCGACGGCGGCGAGGTAGGACAGGAACAGCGTGCTGACGATCGGGCCGCGGATGAACACCAGCGTCACGATGATCCCCAGCGGGATGACGCCGGGCGTGACGGCCAGCAGGACCGCCACCACCGGGCCGACCCACGCGCCGCACAGCACGATCACCGACGGCTTGACCTTCTTGAACACCCAGCCCGCGACCAGCGAGCCGACCAGCCCGCCGACCCCGGCCATCGCCAGCGTCGCGCCGATGAACGACTCCGACGCGCCGCGCGTCTGGGCGGTGGCGATCAGCGCCAGGAAGATGCCCGAGTGGGTGAACGCCATGTTCGACCCCATGATCCAGATGATCAGCGGGCGCAGGATCGGCTGCTTGAACAGGAACCGGAACCCCTCGGCGGTGCCCCGCTTCTCCTTGGCCTGCTCGCCCGAGTCGACCTGCATGGGCTTGCGCACGAACAGCAGCAGCACGGTCGAGATGAGGAACCCGATCGCCGACGCCAGGTACGGGAACGCCCGCGCCAGGCCGAACAGCGCGCCGCCGATCGGCGGGCCGGCCATGGTCGCGCCGAAGTACCGGATCTGGTTCTGCGCCGTGGCCTGGGTGAGCTGGGAGGCGGGCACCAGCGCCTTGATCGCGGCCAGGCCGGCGGGCTGCGAGATGCCGAAGCACACCGCGGAGGCCAGGGCGATGCCGAAGATCACCGGCATGGACGCGCTGTCGGTGAAGATCAGCAGGCCGAACAGCCCCAGCAGCACGACCCGCACCAGGTTGCAGCCGATCAGCAGCAGCCGGCGGTCCAGCCGGTCGGCGAGCGTGCCCCCGGGGATGGACATGACGCTGGCGGTGATCAGCTGCGCCGAGCCGACGATGCCCGCGTAGAGCGCCGAGCCGGTGGTGGCCAGGACCAGCAGCGGGTAGGCGATCTCGGCGGTCTCCTTCGCGACCGCGGCGAACGCCTCGCTGCTCCACAGCGCCTGGAAGTCCCGGTTCTTGATCAACGGCTTCTCGGGTTCCGCCTCGGCGGGGCGCTTCGCCCCGACGGGCTGCTCCGGCTCGACGGGGTGCTCCGCCTCGACGGGGTCCGCGGTCAGCTCGCGTGGTTCAGTGGACATCCACGACCTCATTCTCGACCGGCGCCTGGCCGGGCAACGTGGTGAGCAGTTCTTCGGCGAGCCGGTGCACGTGCGGCTCGGTCAACACCGACCAGTGGTTCCCCGGCACCGGCCGCACGCGCACGCCGCCGCGGTACAGCGGGGCCAGCCGGGAGGTGAGCTTGGCCGCGCCGCGCGCGTCGGTGTCCACCTTGAACACCACGGCCGGGCAGTCCACCGGGCGTGGCCGGTAGGTGGCCAGCACGCGCGCCTTGTCCAGGAACAGCCGGCGCAGCGCCGGGTTGCGGCGCACCTGCCGGCCGATCTCGCCGATGTTCAGCGCGCCGGCCGCCTGGATCCAGACGTGGCTGTAGAGGAACTCCGGGTCCAGCCCGATCGGCACCCCGACCCGGCCGGGCACGAAGGCGTCCAGGCACAGCAGCACGTCCACCTCGAACCCGCGCGCCACCACGAGGCGGGCCATCTCGTGCGCCACCACCGCGCCGAACGACCAGCCGCCCAGCGTGTACGGGCCCTCGGGCTGCACGGCGAGCAGCGCGTCCACGTGCTGGGCCGCCGACTTCTCCACCGACCGCTGCCCCCCGGCGTCCGGCTCCAGCCCGTACACCGGCCGGTCGGTGGCCAGCGCGTCGGCCAGCGCCTGGTAGCTCAGCGCGGTCCCAGCCGCGTCGGCGGCCAGGAACAGCGGCCGTCCGGCGCCTTCGCGCAACCGCACGGCCCGCACCGGCAGCGGCGCGGCGACGGCCTTGGGCCGGTCCCGCTCGGCCAGCTCGACCAGCCGCCCGAACGTGGGTTCGCGGGAGAACTCGGCCAGGGACAACGAGATCCCCGCCTCCTCGCGCAACCGGCTCATCATGTTCAACGCGATCAGCGACTCGCCGCCCAGCCCGTAGAAGTGGTCGGCGTCGGAGGCGGGCGGCTGGCCCAGGGCCGTGGTCCACAGCCGTTCCAGCACCGGCCGCACCGAGTCGCCGAGCACGGGCTTCGGGTGCGCCTTGGCCTTGAGCACCACCGGGGCGGGCTGGTCCGCGTTGGGATCGGCGCCCAGGAACGGGTGCGGCGGCAGCGAACGGCGCACGGGCCTGTCGCCCGCGAACACCGTCTCGCCCAGCACGTCCACGCCGCGCTCCCACAACACGCCCAGCGCGCGCAGCAGGCCGAGTTCGCCGTCCTCGGCGCGGCCGAGCAGGGACACGCCGGTCTTCGTGCCGTCCCAACGGGAGTTCCACCGGACCGTGCCGAGCATGGTCGCGCCGGGGCCGAGTTCGAGGAACGTGTCCACGCCCGCGTCCAGCAGGGTCTCCACGCCGGCGTCGAGCAGGACGGGTCGGGCGAGCTGGTGGGCCCAGTAGTCGGGGCCGGCGACCGCGTCCGGGTCGGCCCAGGTGCCCGTGGTGTTGGACACCAGCGGCAGCACGGCGGGCTTGGCCTCGGTGCCGGCGACCACCCGGTGCAGGATCTCCGCCGCGGGCCGCATCGCCGCGCAGTGTCCGGGCCGGTCGACCGCCAGCATCCGGAGATCCAGTCCCGCCAACGCTTCCCGGGCGATCAGGTCATCCACATCGGACATCGGACCGGACAGCACCACACCGCCGCGGCTGATCACCGACACCTCGACCGCGCTGCCCGGACCGATCCGGCGCAGCACCTCCTCGGCGGTGCCGTTGACCGCGACCATCCGGCCGGGCGGGGCCGCCCGCCACACCGCCCGCGCCCGTTCGTGCACCAGCGCGGCGGCGTCGCCGGGCGACCACACCCCGGCCAGCGCGGCCGGCGCGAACTCGCCGATGCTGTTGCCGAACATCCCGACCGGTGTGATCCCCCAGTCCATCAGCTGCCGGCCCAGCGCGTAGCCCAGGGCGAACAGGCCGAGTTGCTGGTTGGCGCCCTCCTCGAACCACTCCGGACCGCCGTCCGTCGCCGCCACGACCGGCGTCAGGTCCACCCCGCACCGCTCCCGCACCGCGTCGCGGATCTCGTCGAACCAGCGCCGGAACCCGGGCAGCAGCCGGTAGGCGGGCGCGCCGGCGTTGTAGCGCAGGGTGCCGTGGCCGGGGAACAGGAACGCGACCTTGCCCAGCGGCCTCGGTTCACCCGGATCACCGGCGGCGGCCAGGGCTTCGGAGGCCTGTGCGGGGCCGTAGACCGCGATCGCCTGGCGGTGTTTGTGCTGCCGGCGTTCGGCGAACGTCCGCGCCACCGCGTGCAGGTCCGGTTCGGTCCGCACGGCCTCGGCGAGGTCCGCGCGGAGCCTGGCCAGGGCCTCGGGGGTGGCCGCCGACAGGGGCAGCACCGTCCCGCCCGGCTTCGGCCGCGCCGGCTGCCGCTCCGGGGCCTGCCGGAGCACGACGTGCGCGTTGGTGCCGCCCACGCCGAACGAGCTGACCGCCGCGATCCGCGTGCCCCGGTCCGGCCACGGCCCGTGCTCGGTGCACACCCGGAACGGCGTGCCGGCCAGGTCCAGCAACGGGTTCGGGGACTCGAAGTGCAGGCTGGGCACCACTTCCCCGTGTTCGAGCATCAGCACGGTCTTGATGAACGACGCCACGCCGGCCGCCGCGCTGGTGTGCCCGAGGTTGCCCTTGACCCCGCCGAGCAGGCAGAACCCGGTCTCGTCGGTGGACAGCCGGAACGCCTCGGTCAGCGCCTGCACCTCGACGGGGTCGCCGATCGGGGTGGCGGTGCCGTGCGCCTCGACGTAGTCGATGTCGGCCGCGTCCACCCCGGCGAGCTTCTGCGCGTAGCGGATCACGTCGCGCTGCCCGGGGATGGACGGGGTGGTGTAGCCCATCTTCTCCGCGCCGTCGTTGTTCAGCGCCGAGCCGAGCACGACCGCGGCGATCCGGTCGCCGTCGGCCAGCGCGTCCTCCAGCCGCTTGAGCACGACCACGCCGACGCCCTCGCTGGGCACGGTGCCGGTGGCGCTCGCGTCGAACGGGCGGCAGTGCCCGTCGGCGGACAGCGGGCCG
This sequence comes from Saccharothrix mutabilis subsp. mutabilis, assembly GCF_039521145.1. Classification (NCBI taxonomy): domain Bacteria; kingdom Bacillati; phylum Actinomycetota; class Actinomycetes; order Pseudonocardiales; family Pseudonocardiaceae; genus Saccharothrix; species Saccharothrix mutabilis. Next base: position 266,757 of record NZ_BAAABU010000003.1, on the reverse strand, counting down.
CCCGGCTCGTGCCAGTAACCCCACTCGCCCTTGGGCGACACGGCCACGCCACCGGCCAGCGCCGCGTCGCACTCGCGCGCGATCAGGCTCTGCACCGCCATGTGGATGGCGACCAGCGAGGTCGAGCACGACGTCTGCACGGTCACCGCCGGGCCGCGCAGCCCCAGCTTGTAGGCGACGCGGGTGGCGACGTGGTCCTTCTCCAGCCCGATCAGCCGGGCCAGCGGGCTCAGCTCCACGCCGGTGCCGGAGTGCGTGCGGTCCGCGCCCGCGTACACGCCGATCCAGCCGTCGAACCGGGTCGGGTCCAGGCCCGCGTCGTCCAGGGCGGACATCGCCGTTTGCAGGAACACCCGCTGCTGGGGGTCGATGCCCGCGGCCTCGGCGCGGCTGTAGCCGAAGAAAGACCAGTCGAAGTCGGCCGAGTCGGCCATGACGCCCTTGGCGGGCACGAAGTTCGGCTGTCTCACGTCCGCCGGGTCGGCGCCCTTGTCGCGCACCAGGTCCTCGACGTCGAACCGGGTGATGCCCTCGACGCCGTCGCGCAGCAACTGCCAGAACTGTCCGACGTCGTTCGCGCCGGGCAGCCGGCAGGCCATGCCGACGACCGCGACGGCGTTCTCGGTGTTGGTCACCTCGTCCCCCATCCTCAGTGGTGCCACCGGTTTCCCCGCACCGCCGCCCCGGTTCGCGCCGGGCGGCGGGCGGCGGGTCAGCTCCGGTCGGTGCGGCGGTCGCGGACCGCGCCGAGCAGGCGGTCGCGGCTGCTCCCGCGGCCCCCCGAGGTGGTCTCGGCGGGCGCGGCGAGCAGCTCGGCCTGGCCGCGCACGGTGCCGGCGCGGAACAGGTCCACGGTGCGCAGCGGGCGGCCGGAGGCCTGGCTGAGCCGCTCGACCAGGATCACCAGCCGCAGCGAGTCGCCGCCCGCGTCGAAGAAGCTCACGTCGTCGTCGACGTGCTCGGTGTCCAGGACCTCCTGCCAGATCGACCGCACGAGGCCCAACCGGGCGGCGGGGTCGTCCAGGTCGGTCTGGTCGGCAGCGGGCTGGTTCAGCACTTTGTCCTCCGGGTCGCGTGCGAGGTCGGCGGCGCTTCGGCGCAGGTCGGCCAGGACCCTGTCGGTCGTGGCCGCGGTGAACAGCTCCGCCGGGTGGTTCAGGGACAGTTCGAGCCGGTCGCGCCCGGTGGAGGTGTCCACGCGGACGAACAGCGCCAGGTCCCACTTGCTGTACTCGGGGTGCAGCGGCTGGAACCGGCCGACCACGCCGGGCGCCAGTTCCAGCGGTTGCGCCGGTTCGGCCAGGTTGACCAGGACCGGGGTCAGGGGCGGGCGGGCCAGGTCGCGGTCGGGGTCCAGCGCGGCGGCGATCGCGTCCAGCGGCACGTCCGAGTCGATGAAGGTCTCCATGCCCGCGGTGCGGGCGGTGCGCAGCAGTTCCCGCCAGGTGGTGTCGGCGTCGAGCCGCACGCGCAGCACCAGCGTGGTCATGAACATGCCGATCACGTCGGCGGCGGCCGGGTCGTCGCGGCCGGGCCAGACCACGGCGAACAGGAAGTCGGTCTGCCCGGTGGTGCGGGCGAACGTCGCCGCCAGCAGCGCCACACCGGTCATGAACGCGGTGCAACCCTCCTGTGTGGACACTCCCAGGACGGCTTCGGTGACGTCGGCGTCCAGCAGGGTCTCCGCCGTGGCGCCGATCAGCGACAGCTCGGGGTCCTCCGGGTCGCCGTCGTAGGGCAGCGCGACCGTCGTCGGCGCGCCGCGCAGCCGGTCCACCACGCCCGCGACCCGCTCGGCGAGCCCTTCGTCGTCGGCCGGGCCGTCCTGCACCAGCGCCGGGTGCGGCGGGGTGGTCAGCTCCGGTTGCGCGCCGCGGGCGAAGGCCCGGTAGGTGGCGCCGATCTCCTGCACGAGCAGCTGCCGGGACACGCCGTCGAACACGATGTGGTGCACCGTCAGGACGAGCAGCGTCCGCTCGGCGTCCAGGCGGATCACCTCGGCCCGCGCCGGGGCCTCCTCGGCCAGCTCGAACGGCGTGTAGCACAGGGCTTCCACCAGGCGCTCGACCTCGTCGGCGGTCCAGCCGTCGGCCTCGGCGTCGGTGAACCCGACCTCGGGCGGCGGTCCGTCGGTGCGGTACTCCACCCGCCGCGCGGCGGCGTCGAGCCGGAACCGCGAGCGCAACGCCGGGTGGCGGCCCATCGCGCGGGTCACGGCCGCGGTCAGCGTTTCGCAGTCGACCGGTCCGGTGAATTCCAGCACCGTCGGCAGCAGGTAGCTGGGCCGCAGTCGTTCGACCCGGTCCAGAATCCACAGGCCCTGCTGCGTGGGTGTCGCCGGGTGCCAGGCGCCGACCGCCGCCAGGGCGCGCGCATCCGGCATCGATCGCATGAGTTCCCCCAATGGATTCCACCTGGGCGAGAATGGCCCCGGTGCCCCCTCGCAAGCTCCTTCCCGGAGCCGCCGAATGGACCGTAGGCACGGCCGCCGAGTTCCGTCAAGCGCACTGCTTCGGCAATTCAAGTCCTATTTGGACGTCCACACTTCGGTACCGAACCCGGCGCGGTTGACGATTTCGCGAACGTGGTGCTTGACTGGCTTGCCGTGGGGCACGACCACGTGTCGAGCCCGCGGCGAGGGGACTGGGGAGTTAGTTCTGGGGAGTTCGTTCCGGGGTGTTCATTCGGGGGGTTCGCGCGGTGGTCCACGCGGTGGTCGAAGCGGCTGCGTCCGACACTTGTCCGTAGCAGTGCGGCCCGCACCGTTCACATTCACCGACCACCGCTCACCGACGAGCGGTGAATGACCTCGACAATCGCACGTCCGGGGCACCCGCCGATTCGGCGGGGCCATTAGCGGCGTGCGCGGCCCAAACCCCGCTCCGGCCCTGTCGCCGACCGCCCACCGACCAGGAGTCCGCCGGATGGCTGTCTCCCGAACGATGAGGACACCGGTCATGCCCGTCCACAACGCGACCGTTTCCGGCTGCCCGGTGCACGCCGCCGACACCGACCTGGTCGACCCCCACCTCTACAGCGACGGCGACGCGCACGCGGTGTGGCGGGAGCTGCGCGCGCAGGACGGGTTGAGCTGGCGCCAGGTCGACGACGAACGCGGTTTCTGGAACGTCGTGCACTTCAAGGAAACCGATTTCGTGCTGCGCAACACGCACCTGTTCACCTCCGAGCGCGGCACCATGCTGGAACTGCTCGGCATGGACGACCCGGCGGGCGGCCAGCAGCTCGCGGTCACCGACCCGCCCCGGCACACCATCATGCAGGCGCGGTTGAAGAAGGCCCTGGCGGTCAAGGCGGTGGACCGGCAGCGCGACACCATCCGCGAGCTGGTCGGCGACCTGATCGCCCCGATCGGCGACGGCGGCGTGTTCGACTGGGGCCAGGCGATGCTGGCCATGCCGATGTCGGTCACCGGCACGATGATGGGCCTGCCGCAGCAGGACTGGCCGTGGCTGAGCCGGCTGACCACGATCTGCATCGCGGCCGACGACCCGGAGTACCAGGACGAGGGCAGCCGCGACGCGACCCTGCACATGGCGCACCGCGAGCTGTTCGCCTACTTCCAGGACCTGGTCCGGTTCCGCCGCGAGAACGCCGGCGACGACCTGATCAGCGTGCTGATCAACACCCGGTTCGAGGGCCGGCACATGTCCTCGGCGGAGATCGTGTCGAACTGCTACAGCCTGTTGCTCGGCGCCAACGTCACCACCCCGCACGCCCCGAACTACGTGATGGCCGAGTTCATCGAGACCGACGTGCTGCCGCAGTGGGCGGCCGACCCCGAGGTCGGCGTCACCGCGGTGGAGGAGGCCCTGCGCTGGGCGTCCCCGGTCAACCACATGCTGCGCTACGCCACCCAGGACGTCGTCGTGCGCGACACCCCGATCGCCGAGGGTGAGGCGGTGGTGGTGTGGCTGGGCGCGGCGAACCGGGACGAGGCGGAGTTCCCGAACGCGGAGACGTTCGACATCCGGCGCAAGCCCAACAAGCACCTGGCCTTCGGCATCGGCCCGCACTACTGCGTCGGCCACAGCGTGGCGCGGGTGACCTTGCGCACGCTGTTCGAGGAACTGCTGGCCCAGTACGAGGACTTCGCGCCGGCGGGCAAGCCGGAACGCCTGGTCTCGAACTTCGTGTCCGGCTACAAGCACGTGCCGATCACGGCGAAGCGCCGTGCCTGACCTGCTGACCCGCCGCGAGCGGGCCTTGCGCTGGTTCGGCCCGACGACGGGTCGGGTCCGGTTGGTGTGCTTCCACTACGCGGGCGGCACGGCCTCGATGTTCCGCGACTGGCCCGAGCGACTGCCCGAGGACGTTTCCCTGGTGGCGGTGCAGCTACCGGGCCGGGACACGCGCCTGGACGAGCAACCCCACGACCGCATGGGTCCGCTGGTGGCCGAACTGGTGGACGTCCTTTCGCCCGTGTTGGACACGCCTTTCGCGTTCTACGGGCACAGCATGGGCGCGCGGGTGTCGCTGTTCCTGGCACACGCGCTGCGCGCGCTGGGCGGCCCCGACCCGTTGTCCCTGTTCGTCGCGTCGAGCGCGGCACCGGCGTTGATGACGCGGGTGCGGGGCTGGGACGAGTCGGACGACGGACTGGTGCAGTACCTGCGGGACCTGGGCGGGACGCCGCCGATCGTCTTCGAACGCCCGGACCTGCTGGAACTGTTCCTGCCCGCGCTGCGGGCGGACCTGACGGTGGTGGCGACCGCGGGTGCTCCGCCACGGCCGGCGCTGACCGTGCCGCTGCACGTGTTCTCGGGCGCGGACGACGTGGAAGCCTCGGCCGAGCGGATGGCGGCGTGGAGCGAGGAAACATCCGGACCGTTCACGCACGAGGTGGTGAAGGGCGGACACTTCTTCACACCGGAAGGCACAACCCACGTACTGAACCGAATAAGAGAGGGCCTGGCCACGCCAGGCCCTCCGCCGCGCAGCGGCGGCTGAGCTACCAGCCACAAGGGGCCTTCGTGTTCCCCACCGTATGACCTGCCCGAAGGGCTACCACAGTTTTCGGGGGTCGGGCCAAAAAGTTTGCGAGGAACGAGCAAAGTTTTTCGACCGACCCCCGAAAAGTGTGGTTGGCTCCGCCAGGTCATGCGGTGGGGAACGCGCAGGCCCTTCCCCCCACTGGAGGCCTCCCGGCCGCTTTTATCCTTAGAGCGCTTCGCGCGTGCGCGAAGCGCTCTCAAGCGCGAAGCGCGTTCATCCTCAGTCAGCGCGGAGCGCGTTGCGTTTACACCCGCGAAGCGTGGGCTTGAGAGCGACAGCGCAAGTTCAAAGCGTAAAAGAGCCTCGCCGGCGGGCGAGCCACCGAAGATGGACACAACTGCCAAAGCGGGGGCTTCTTGCTTGTGTCATCTCCGCATGACCCGGCAAAGCCGACCACATTTTCCCGGGGCTGGTCGAAAAACTTTTGCTCGTTCCTCGCAAAACTTTTTGGCCCAACCCCGGGAAAATGTGGTAGCCCTTCGGGCGGGCCATACGGAGATGACACAAGCAAGAAGCCCGGCTTGGGTTGTGTCCCCTCCGGTGGACTGCCCGGTCGGCGCTGCGCGCCGAAAGCGGCGTTTGTGGTTGCTTAGGGTTTTGTGGGGGTGCCTGTGCCGTTGGCGGGGAGTTGCCACGGCTGTTTGTCCAGGGTGTAGGCGACTGTGTCGTTGTTCGGCCAGGTTGCCTGGTCGTCTACGCTTCTGGTTTCCGCCAGTGGGGTTTCGGTCATTGTTGTCAGGTCCAGGACGTGCAGGCGCCAGGGGCCGGGTGAGACTCGTTTCTTGAAGGCCAGGCGGGTGTTGTCCGGGGATAGGGAGGGGCATTCCACGTTGGTTTTCAGGGCGGTTGCTTCCCAGGTTCCATAGTCCGCCTTGATCAGGTGGGTTTGGTTGTTGCTGGCCGCCGTGGCGTAGAAGGTGGTGTCGTCTTGGGCGAAGGTTATGCCCCAGAAGTTGAGATCGGGGGCGTAGTAGCGGGAGTTGTTGATCGTCAAGGGGATGTCTTCGATTGACTTCCGGATCTCGTCCGTGGCGGTGTCCAGGATGCCGGTTCGGGTGGAGAAGCCTGCCGTGTTGTAGGAGTCGCCGGAGACGAAGACCGTCCAGGACACCATTCTGCCCGATCTTGACACCTGGAGGCGGCTGGGGATTCCTGGGATCGCGTGGGTTTGTTGTATTCCGTTGGTGGTGACTTTTAGTTCTGCCATGGGGGGCACGCCTGGTAGGGAGGTCAGGCAGGCTGTGGTGTTCTTCGCTTGTGAGTGTCGGTCGCAGGATTTGGCTTCGGCTGTTCTTCCGCGTGCGTGCAGGACGTAGGTGACCGCGCACGCGATCAGGAGGGCTGCGACTGCGACAACGGCCGTAGCACGCAGGCGCCTACGAGTACGAGTCCCAGAGCGGCCAGTGACGTGAGCACTGCCGTCTGCATTCCCCAGATCGTCCACAACGCTCCAAACAGGACAGAAGACACCAGTTTCGCCAACGCCTGGCCCGTTTGCAGGACCGCCAAGCCGCTGGTGCGCAGTTCGGCGGGTAGCAAAGGGCTTGCGGCGGCCATCAGGACGCCGTCGGTGGCTGCGTAGAACAGGCCGTGCAGGGCCAGGACCGCGAACACGTTCGTGTGCGGGGTCAGGAGGAGGGTGAAGGCCGCCGCGAGGGCCACGTGGCCGGCTATGTAGACGGGCCATCTGCCCAGGCGGTCCGCCAGGCGGCCCAACGGGATGGAGAGGAGCAGGTAAACGGCTGCGGTGCCCAGGGGCAGGAGGGGAAAGACGACGGGGTCCAGTTTCAGTTGTTGTTGCAGGATCAGGTAGAGGAAGCCGTCGCCTACTACTACGGCAGCTAGCAAGGCCGCCCAGCCCACTGTGCGGCGGAAGGGGCCGTGCCAGAGGGTTTTCAAGGGTGGGCGAGGGGTTGGTTTCGATTGGTTGTCTTTGACCAGTACTGCCAGGAGGACCACGCCCAGGGTTGCTATGCAGAAGCTGGTCACGAAGACGGCGTTGTAGTCGCCCAGGCTTGCCCAGAGGACGAACATCGCTGCTAGGGGGCCCAGGAAGGCGCCGATGGTGTCCATTGAGCGGTGGACGCCGAATGCTCGTCCCAGGGTTTCCGGGGTGCTGCTCAGGGAGATCAGGGCGTCTCTTGGGGCCGTACGCAGGCCTTTGCCGGTGCGGTCTACTGCCAGGACGCCGCCCAGAGCCACGGGGGACGCGGCGGTCAGGAAGCCGAGTTTGGCCACCGCGGACAGGCCGTAGCCGGTCAGGGCCACCGCTTTGCGGCGCTGCCGGCGGTCGGCGACGTGGCCGCCCAGGAGTCTCACCACGGCCGTGACGCCCGAGTAGAGGCCGTCCAGGACGCCGAACTGGAACGGGCTCAGGCCCAGGGCCACCACGAAGTACAGGGGCAGCACCGCGGTCACCATCTCCGACGAGACGTCGGTGACCAGGCTGACGAGGCCGAGCGCGAGGACGTTCCCCGCGACCCGGCCCCGTCCGCCGGTGACCGCTCCCTGCCGTGCGGTCGCGATGTACATCAGTGGCAGGTGTAGGTCGGGGTGCTGTCGACCGGCTTGCCGTCCAGGCCCAGGAACTGCCAGGAGTAGGTGGTGTCGGTCAGGGTCAGCTTGAGCACGCCGTGCGTGGAGCGGGCGAACTCGGTGATGGCCGGGTTCGCCGACACCTTGTAGAGCGGCGCGCCGCCGCCTCCGCCGATGACCGAGCGGGTGCCGTTCGCGTCCTCCTTGCCGGACGCGTTCAGCGGCTTGAACCGCTCGTAGTGGTGGTCGTGGCCGCCCAGGACGAGGTCGGCCTTGTTGGCCACCAGCGTGTTCCACAGGTTGGTGACGCTGGTGTTGTTGCCGTGGCTGCCGGAACTCCACCGCGGGTGGTGGAAGTACGCGGCGACGCAGCCGCGGGTGTTGGCCGCCAGGTCGCGCTTGAGCCACTCCAGCTGCGCCGAGCCGGACGAACTGGACTGGTTGGAGTCCAGGGCGATGAAGTGCCAGTTGCCGTGGTCCCACGAGTAGTACGTGTTGCCCTGCGGGGTGGCGATGGAGCCGAAGTAGCCCTTGTAGCCGGCCAGCGGCGGGCTGGAGTAGGTCTCGTGGTTGCCGGGCGTGGGCTTGGTCTTGGCCTTGAACCGGCCCCACGTGGTGTCGTAGTAGTTCCGGAAGTCCGACAGGTGGGCGTCGTCGTACTGGTTGTCGCCCATGGTGATCACCGCGACCGGGTTCATCTGCTCGACGAGCCGGGCGGTCTTGGGGTGGACGCAGTTCGGGTCGCTCGCCGTGCACTGCTCGGCGATGTCGCCCGCGGCGGCGACGACGAACGAGCCGCTGCCGGCGCCGGTGGTGGCGCGGACCTGGTTGCTCGGCGCGGAGGCGTTGCCGGCGGCGTCGCGGGCCCGGACGGTGTAGTCGTAGCCGGTGGTGGGGGCCAGGCCGGTGTCGGTGTAGGAGGTGGTGGTGGTCGTGCCGACGACGACGCCACCCCGCAGGACGTCGTAGCCGGTGACGCCGACGTTGTCCGTGGCCGGCGCCCAGGCCAGGGACGCGCTGTTGGCGGTGGTGCCGGTGACCTGGAGGCCGGTGGGCGCGCTCGGCGGGGTGGTGTCGCTGCTGCCGCGGACGCCGAACACCTCCAACTCCCAGATCGAGTAGCCCCACTCGGTGGCCCGCTGGGTGCCGAGGACGCGCAGGTAGCGGCCGGTGGCGTTGAGCCCGCTGTGGGTGTCGGTGGCGCCGTCGCCGGTGGTCCGGCCGCTGATGTCGGTCCACGCCGAGCCGTCGGTGGAGAGCTGGACCTTGTACTGGCTCGCGTACGCGGTCTCCCAGTGCACGAGCACCTGGTGGACCTCGGCCGCGCCGCCGAGGTCGACGGTGAGCCACTGGGGGTCGAGGCCGGGCGCGCTGGCCCAGCGGGTGTCGGAGCGGCCGTCGACGGCGAACTGCCCGGCCAGGGTCGGGTCCTCGATCGAGGACGTGGTGGTGGGCCTGCCCTGCGAGAGCAGGACGTCGGCGGGGGCGCTGGCGGCCGTCAGCGGTATGGCCAGCAGCAGCGCCGCAGCCGCGGCGAAGGGTGCGACTCGGCGCACGGGGGTCTCCTCGCGGTCCGGGGCGGCGGTCCGAAAGGTTCCGGTTAATCGTAAAGGTTGTTTACGATTACGGAGGCTAGCCGCAGCCGAACGGGGGTGTCAACGGTGCGACCGGGAAGTGCCGTAACCGACCCCTTAGGGGTGGAGAGGCTGCACAATGGTCCGATGCGGCGCGCATCGGCTCGGCTGGTCCTGCTCGTGGCGGTGGCCCTGGTGGCCTCGGGGTGCACCCAACTGGTCGACGGGCGACCGGTCGCGGGCAAGGTCGTGACCGGGGGCGCGGTGGACACCGGGTTCATCCGCGGCACCGACGGCGGGCCCATCGACCAGCTCGCGGCCACCGCGATCACCGACGTGGACGAGTTCTGGCAGGAGACCTTCCCGGCCACCTTCGGCGAGAAGTGGCAGCCCATCGAGGGCGGCATCTACTCCGTGGACACCGCCGACCCGGCCGCCAAGCCGCCGCCGTGCACGGAGAAGGCCAGCGACGTGGAGGGCAACGCGTTCTACTGCCCGAGCGCGGACGCCATCGCGTGGGACCGGGCGGCGTTGCTGCCGGTGCTCAAGGACCGGTTCGGCGACGCGGCCGTGGTGATCGTGCTGGCCCACGAGATGGGCCACGCCGTGCAGCGGCGCATGGGCATCACCCCCGAGGCCGAGCGGCGCGACCCGGACAAGTACCCGACCATCCTCACCGAGGCGATGGCCGACTGCTTCGCCGGCGCGTTCATCAAGTGGGTCAACGACGGCAGGTCCGAGCACCTGGACATCGGCACGGACACGCTGGACTCGGCCCTGGGCGCGCTGATCACGTTCCGCGACCCGGTCGGCACGTCGGCGGAGGACAGCTCCGCCCACGGCAACGCGTTCGACCGGGTGTCGGCCTTCCAGGACGGCTACCTGAAGGACGCGAAGTTCTGCGCGGCGATGACCGTGCAGAACCGGCCGTTCACGCAGCAGGCGTTCACCAGCCTGGACGACCGCGAGCGGGGCGGGAACCTGCCGTTCGACGAGATGCTGGACGCCATCGCGCCGGACCTGAACAACTACTACAAGGCGCTGGTGGGCGCCAAGGGCAAGACCTGGACCGAGCCCCGGGCCACCACGGTCCGCGAGGAGCCGACGTGCTCGGGCGACCAGGGGCCGGTGGCGTTCTGCCCGGCGGACAAGTCGGTCGAGGTCGACGTGGCGGAGGACCTGCCGGAGCTGCACGCCCGGATCGGCGACTACGCCACGGGTGTGCTGCTGGCCAGCCGGTACGGGTTGGCGGCGCGGTCGGCGGCCGGTCTCAAGGTCGAGGGGACCGAGGCGGCGGAGGGCGCGCTGTGCCTGGCCGGGGCCTACACGCGCGAGGTGTTCACGCGGCAGCAGGGGTTCGGGTTGTCGCCCGGCGACCTGGACGAGGCCGTGCAGGTGTTGCTGGCCTACGACTTCGCGGCCCGGGACGCGTCCGGGAAGAACGCCGTCGATCCGGGGTTCAAGCGGGTCGACGTCTTCCGCAACGGCGTCTTCACCGGCGTGACGGCCTGCGGGTTCTGACCGTTCGGTCCGCTTCGGCGTTGAGGGTGGTCGGTGTGGTTCCGCCACGGCGGCTCGGGCTCGTTGAGTAGGGTTCGGGCGGATGGCTCGTGGTTCGGCTCGGCGGTGGATGGGGCGTGGGATGGGTCGGCGGCTGGTGGGGGTTTCGGCGCTCGTCCTGGTCTCGGCGTTGACCAGTGCGTGCGCGCAGGCGGTGGACGGGGTCCCCAAGGCGGTGAAGCCCGACGTCACCAAGGTGGCCGGGCTGGAGATCACCACCGGCGAGAGCGGGCCCAAGCCCGGGGTGCCCGACGCCGACCTGCGCGTGGAGAACGCCGACGGCGGCGAGATGGACCGGCTCGCCGTCAACACCCTCGCCGACGTCGAGGAGTACTGGGCCGAGAAGATGCCCGAGCACTTCGCCGGCAAGAAGTTCGAGCCGGTCAAGCGCCTGGTGTCCTACGACTCGACCGGCGCGGGCGTGGAGATCTGCCGGACCAACACCGCCGGGGTCGCCAACGCGTTCTACTGCTCGTTGGACGACAGCATCGCCTGGGACCGCGGCGACCTGCTCCCCATGCTGGACGACGCGTTCGGCCCGATGTCCGTGGTCACCGTGCTGGCGCACGAGATGGGCCACGCCGTGCAGTACAAGCTCGGCGCGCAGGGCGGCGTCAACCAGGGCACGCCGTCGATCATCAAGGAGCAGCAGGCCGACTGCTACGCGGGCAACTTCTTCCGCTGGGTGGCCGAGGGCAAGTCCAAGCACTTCCGCATCTCCACCGGTCCCGGCCTGAACCAGGTGCTCGCGACCATGTTCTTCATCCGCGACGCGGCCGGCACGTCCGCCGAGAAGCAGGGCGCGCACGGCAGCGCGTTCGACCGGGTGGCGGCCTTCCAGTTCGGGTTCGCGGGCGACCCGAAGCGGTGCGCGCAGATCGACGAGCAGGAGATCAAGGAGCGCATCACCCAGCAGAAGTTCGACTCGCAGGACGTGGACACCGGCCAGGGCAAGGGCAACCTGAAGGTCGACGACCGCAAGTACCTGCAACTGCTCGAAGAGAGCCTCCGCGACGCCTTCAACCAGAGCGGCGCCACCCCGCCCACGTTCAAGCAGGGCGACGTGGCCTGCACGGACGCCAAGGTGACCTCGCCGGCGACCTACTGCCCGGCCACCAACACGGTCGGCATCGACCTGCCGGACCTGGTGAAGATCGGCACCCCGCCCAAGCGCGGCCAGAAGGGCGGGATCGGCGACTTCGCGGCGTTCGCGGAGATCGCCTCGCGGTTCGCGCTGTCCATCCAGAAGGCCACCGGCTACCCGTTGGAGGGGCCCGCGGCCGGTCTCCGGACCGCCTGCCTGACCGGCGCGTGGGCGGGCACGACGACCGACGCGAAGGCCAAGCTGCGGCTGTCCTCGGGCGACCTGGACGAGGCGGTGGCGGAGCTGCTCGCCGACCGGAGCCTGATCGCGGCGGACGTCAACGGGACCGTCGTGCCGTCCGGGTTCGCCCGCGTGGAGGCGTTCCGGGACGGGTTCTTCGACGGCAGCGGGCTCTGCACCCGGAAGTACTCCGAGTAGGCCCTGGCGGCCGTGGGCGCCACGACGGCGGCGCCCACGGCGGGGAGGGGTCAGTAAAGGGCGCTGGCGAGGTTGCGGCGCGCCTTGGTGACGCGCTCGTCGTCCGGCGGGAACAGCTCGAACAGGCCCACCAGGTGCTCCCGGACCCGGTCGCGGTCGTCGCCGTAGACGCGCCGCACGGTGTCCACCAACCGCTTGAAGGCGCGTTCCACTTCCTGGGTGGCCAGCTCGACGTCGGCCGCCGCCAGCTGGGCGTCCAGGTCGTCCGGGTTGGCGTCGGCCTTGGCCACGACGTCCGGGCTCAGGCCCTCCGCGCGCGCGGTGAACCGGACCTGGGCGAGGGCGGCCTTGGCCTCGGCGTTGCCGGGCTCGGTGGCCAGGATCGCCGCGTAGGCGGCCTCGGCGGCGGCGAAGTCACCGCGTTCGAACGCGTCCTCGGCGGCGGTGAAGCGCTCGTCCTCCGGCTCGGCGACGGGCTCGCCGGTCCGGCCGGCCTCGGCGGCGCGGATGCCGGGCAGGCGGTCGCGCAGCGCGTCGAGCAGGCGGTTGATCCACTGGGTGAACTCGGCTTCGGGCAGGGGACCCGCGAAGGCGTCCACCGGCTGGCCGGCGGCCACGGCGACCACGGTCGGCACCGACTGCACGCCGAACACCTGGCCCACCCGCGGGCTCACGTCGAGGTCGACCCGGGCGAGCAGCCACGCGCCGCCGGCCGCGCGGGCGGCCTTCTCCAGCACCGGCGACAACTGGCCCGCCTCCGGGCTCCAGGACGCGGTCAGCTCGACCACGACCGGGACGTCCAGCGAGCGTTCGACGACCGACTGGAAGGTGGCCTCGGTGACGTCGAGCACCCACGGGCTGGGCCCCTCGGCGGCCGGAGCGCCGGCGGCGGAGGGCGGTGTGGCGGCGCGCTGGCGGGCGGCGTCGGCCCGGGCCTTCAGCGCGCCGAGGTCGACCGCCCCGGAGAGCGCGGCGGACAGTGCTGCGGACTTGCGAGGGTCTGGCCTTGTCACGCTCCCATCCTGGCACGGCGCCGGCCGGTCGCGACGGCAGCCCGGCCGGACGCGCCCGCGACCGTCGTCACCCCGCCAGCTGGGCCACCGGGTCGATCGCCATCGGGTTGCGCCGCATGGCGTCGTTCTGCCGCCCCAGCGCCAGCGCGAGCGGGGTCATGAGGTCGGCGAAGCGGGCGGTGTCCGCCGCGCCGAGCGCCTGCCACGGGCGGGCCGCGGCGGCGTCGGTCCGGCGTTCCACGTCCTCGCGCAGCGCCCGGCCGGCGGGGGTGAGGCCGGTCGGCGTCAGGTTGGCGTCGAACAGCCCCCGCTCGGCGAGCGAGCGTTCCGCCGCGGCCCATTCCTCCTCGGACCACCCGCGCGCTTCCCGCAGGTAGGACGCGTCCAGCCCCTTGTCCGCGCCGAAGAGCACCAGCGTCTCGCAGGGCGTCAGGTCCGCCGCGACGAGCGCGGCGACGTGCCCGTCCCCGCGTGACTCGCGCAGGGTCGTGCACGCCTGCCAGAGCGCGAGATGCGGTTCGTCGGGCACCGGCAGGGCGGCGTTGGCCGCTCCCATGACCCGTCCGGCCGTCGGCGCGGCAGCCGCCGCCCGCAGCGCCAGCTCGGCCGCCTCGCCGACGTCCAGGGTGGGCAGCATCCGGCGCAACGCCCCGTCCACGCCCTCCAGCCGGGCGGCGAGGAAGCGTTCCGGCGACGCCACCTCCCACGCGTCGGGCAGCGCGCGGCCCACCTTGCGGGGGTGGAAGCTGTAGAACGCGGCCGTCACGGTCTGCGGGGCCGCCGCGCCCAGCGGCGCCGCCCGCATGCCGAAGTAGCCCATCCAGCCGCCCTTGCAGCCCAGCGCGTCGGTCACCGCGCGGGACTCCGGCGTGAAGTACGTGACGTCGTGGTAGGTCTCGAAGCGCAGCCACAGGGCACGGGGGTCCATGCGGGCAAATTAGTAGGACGTCCGACTATTTGGAAGGGTTCAGGTGTTGCTCGACCCGGTCCACCTTGGCGGTGAGCTGCCCGGTGTGGCCGGGACGGATGTCGGCCTTGATGACCAGGCTCACGCGGGGCGCGGTGGCCTGCACCGCCTCGGTGGCCCTCTTGACCACCGCCATCACCTCGTCCCACTCGCCCTCGACCAGCGTGAACATCGCGTTGGTCTGGTTGGGCAGCCCGGACTCCCGGACCACCCGCACGGCCTCGGCGACGGCCGCGGCCACGCTGTCGGACTCCCCGCCGAGCGGGCTGACGCTGAACGCGACGAGCACAGTTCCCTCCTCTTGGTCGGGTACCCACTGGTAGCTTCGGCGGCATGACGTCCCAACCGCTGCCGTTCGACCCCATCGCGCGCGCCGCCGAGCTGTGGGAGAAGCGGATCGGACCGTCGACGGCGATGGCGGCGGTCACGAGCGTCATGCGAGTACAGCAGATCATCCAGTCCTCGGTGGACGCCGCCCTCAAGCCGCACGGCCTGACCTTCGCGCGGTTCGAGGCGCTGGTTCTGCTGACGTTCTCGCGCACCGGCAGCCTGCCGATGCGGGTGATGGGCGAGCGCCTCCAGCTGCACCCGACGAGCGTGACCAACATCGTGGACCGGCTGGAGGCGGACGGGCTGGTCCGGCGCAACCCCCACCCGACCGACCGGCGCACGACCCTGGTGGAGATCACCGAGGCCGGGCACGCGCGGCGGGAGGCGGCGACGGAGGCGGTGACCCGGGTCGGGTTCGGGCTGCGCGGGCTGACCGACCGGCAGACCGAGCAGTTGACCGACCTGCTCGCCAAGGTCCGGCGCGCGGTGGGCGACTTCGAGGACTGACCGGCGGGCGCGGAGCGGCAGCGGCCAATCCGCTCGACCGGACCCGGCACCGTCAGCCACCCTGTGCGCCGTGCGAACCGTGATCGCCCTGGTGACCGCAGGTGGCCGGCACGTGGGAACCGTGCCCGAGTTCACCGTGCCGACCCCCTGGTGGAACGACGTCGAACCGGTCACCGCGCACCTCACCGCCCTGCTGGGCGTCCCCGTGAGCGTGCTCCGGCTCGTCTCCGCGACAGGCGCCGGGATGCGCGGCGGAACGGTCACCTACCAGGTCGAGGCGCACGCCCCCATTTCACTGTCCACAGTGGACCCGATCGACTTCCCCGACGACCCGCTGCGCCTGCCGTGGGCCAGACCGGGTGGACCGGCCGCGTTGCTGGAGTGGGCGCACGGCCACGTGCGCAGCGTCGAACCCCCGACCCAGGTCAAGACCTGGAACCTGTCCTGCCTCTACCGGCTGCGCACCAAGGCCGGAACGGTCTGGGCCAAGCAAGTGCCGCCGTTCCTGTCACCCGAGGGGCCGGTCATCGAACTGGTGCGATCCGTCGATCCGGAGCTGGTGCCGAGCGTCCTGGCCGCCGAGGGCCGCCGCATCCTGCTGGAAGACGCGCCCGGCACCGACTGCTGGTCCCCCACGCCCGAGATGATCCGTCGAATGGTGCCCCGCTGGGTCGCGATGCAACACGCCCTCGCCGGCCCGCCGCGCCTGCGCGAGCACCCCATCGACGTGCCGTCGTTCGGCCTGCCCCAGACCCTGCTCCACGGCGACTTCCACCCGGGCAACTGGCGGTCCACCGGCGTCGTGCTCGACTGGGCCGAGGCGCACTGGGGTCACCCCGGGCTCGACGCGGCGAAACTGATCGACTTCGTCGGCCCGACCCTCGGCGAACTCGTCGTCCAGGTCTGGTGCGAGTCGTGGTCGGCGTTGCGGCCCGGCAGCGACCCCGCGAGCGCCCTCCGCCACGCCCGACCGGCGGCGCACCTGCTCAGCGCCCGCGTCTACCAGCACTTCCTCGACAACATCGAGGAGAGCGAGCGCGTCTACCACCGGGGCGACCCGGAGGAGCACCTGGCGCTGGCCGAGTCGTTCGCGGTCTGAGCCCTCGGGTGCGGACCCCTCGGGGTCACGCCCCTTCGGTCTGGACCTCTTCGTCGAGCTTGCCGTTCTTCGCGGCCCAGCGCTCGAACAGGACGGTGCCGAACGGCGGGATGCTCGCCACGAGCGCCCACACGGTGGTGCTCTTGTTCCACCGGTGCGCGAGCATCAGCGTGACGAGCACGTAGCCGACGAAGACCACCCCGTGGATCGGGCCGAAGACCTTCACGCCGATCTCGTTGCCGACGACCACGTACTTGAAGAACATGCCGATCAGCAGACCGGCCCACGACACGGCCTCGGCGAGCGCGAAGAGGCGGAAACGGCCAACGGGGCTGCTAAGCATGTCGCCCATTGTGGTCAGTGATGCCGGTCACCTGTCCGTTGGGTCCGTTTCCGCCCCTCCGCTCAGTCCTCCCAGCGGAACACGCGGGCCGCGATGAAGCCGACCACCAGCGTGAAGCCGACCAGCACCGCCGACGGCACCAGCAGCGCCTCGACGCCCTTCCCGCGCACCAGCACGTCCAACATGCCGTCGTTCATGTGCCGCAGCGGGAACACGTTCGACACGACCTGCAACCACGACGGCGCCTTCTCCAGCGGGAAGAACGTGCCCGACAGGAAGGCCATCGGCATGATCACGATGTTCGCCGCCCCGCTGGCCGCCTCCTCGGTCCGGCAGAACGCCCCGACCAGCATGCCGATCGCGAAGAACGCCGTCGTGCCCAGCACCAGCAGCGGCAGGGCCAGCCACCACGAGCCGGTCAGCTTCAGACCGAACAGCGGGGTCAGCGCGACCGCCACGAACACCACGCCCTGGGCCACGGCCGTCCCGACGCTGACCAGGATGCGCGACGACAGCACCACCGTCGGACCCACCGGCGCCAACCGGATGCGGCGCAGCACCTGCTTCTTGCGCCAGGACACCAGGGTCAGCGCCGCCCCGAAGACCCCGGAGATCGACACCGCCCAGGACAGGATGCCCGGGGTCAGGAACTGGATCGGCTGGAGCGTCGCGTCCTCGACCGGTTCGGCCTTGAACGTGAACGCCGGCGGGGCGCCCGTCGCCGCCAGGTTCACCTTGTCCACCGTGCCCGACACGATGCCCAGCACGGTCTGCGCCCGGGTCTGGTCGCTGGCCGCGAACACCAGCTCCACCGAGCCGCCGCGCGCGACGATGACCGCCGGCAGGTCGCCGTCGTCCACCTTGCGCCGGGCGGCTTCGAGGTCGTCGTGGCGCTCCAGCTCCAGCGCGCCCGACTCGGACAGCGCGCTGACCACCGGGCCGTCGCCGACGACCGCGACCTTCGTCCTCTCCGCCCCGGAGTCGCGGAACAGCAGGCCGAACACGACCAGGAACATCAGCGGGAACACGAAGACGAAGAACAGGGTCATCCGGTCGCGCAGGAAGCCCTTCACCATCGCGGCGGACAGGCTCTTGAACGCGGTCATGCCCGGTACTCCCGTCCGGTCAGGTCGAGGAACACGTCCTCCAACGTCGCCGTGCGGACCTGGAGCCCGTCGAGCGTGCCCCGCTCGGCCAGCGCGGACAGCACGGGCGCGGGGCGGCGGGTCGCGATGGTCAGCGACACCTCGTCCTCCTGCACCTGGTCGACGCCGGTGATGGCGCGGGCGTCGGCCGCGGTCAGCGCGCCGCGCTGGAGCACCACGTGGGTGGGCGCGTCGAGGCCGCGGACCAGGGTCGCGGGCGCGTCCATGGCGAGGATGCGGCCCTTGTCCATGATCGCCACCCGGTCGCAGAGGATCTCGGCCTCGTCCAGGTAGTGCGTGGTGTAGACGATGGTCTTGCCGCGTTGCTGGATGGCGCGCAGCACGTCCCACAGGTTGCGCCGGGCCTGCGGGTCCAGCGCGGCGGTCGGCTCGTCGAGGAACACGACGTCCGGGTCGTGCACGAGCGCGCACGCGATGGACAGCCGCTGCCGCTGCCCGCCGGACAGCTTGTTCTCCTGCACGTCGGCCTTGTCGGTGAGCCCGACCAGCTCCAGCATCTCGGCCGCGCGCTTGGCCGGCACGCCGTAGAGCGAGCCGAAGGTCTCCAGCTGCTCCTTGGCGGTCAGCTTCTCGAAGAAGCTGGACGCCTGGAGCTGCACGCCGATCCGGGGCAGCAACGCGGGGTTGCGCGGCCACGGGTCCTGGTCGAGCAGGCGCACCCGGCCGGAGTCGGGCTTGCGCAGCCCTTCCACGATCTCCAGCGTGGTGGTCTTGCCCGCCCCGTTCGGGCCGAGGATGCCGAAGAACTCGCCTTCGGCGACGGTGAACGAGACGCCGTCCACCGCCTTGAGGTCGTCGTAGCGCTTGCGGATGTCGCTGACCACGACCGCCGCTCTCTCCCCAGTCATGCAGCGCACCGTAAGCCCGGCGAACGGCTTCCCACGTGGTTTCCGGCGTGCCGACCACCAAAGTAGATCAGTCCGCGATGCTTTCGTATGACGCCGCTCGCGCTGCGCGGTCAGCCGCCCGCGCAGGGTGACGGTGGCGGGGCGCCCCGGTCGGCTTCGGCCGGGTCGTCGGTGAGCGCCACGTCCACGTCCGCCCCGGCCACCAGGTCTTCGTGGTCGATCCAGGTGTTGTCGTGGGGAGTCCCGTTGAGCGTGACCGCGCGGATGTACTGGAGCCTGGCGGGCGTGGCGTCGGGCGCGGTGATCGTGAGGGAGCCGCCGGCCAGGTGGATGGTGGTCCGGGGGTAGCGCGGGGCGTGCAGCAGGAACCGGCCGGTGCCGGGGACCGCCGGGTAGAGGCCGAGGGCGCTGAACACGTACCAGGCGGACATGGTGCCGAGGTCGTCGTTGCCGGTGACCCCGTTGGGCGCGTTGACGAACAGGGTCTGCGCGGCCCGGTTGACCGCCGAGGTCTTCCACGGCTGCCCGATCAGCACGTACATCCAGGGCGCGTGCAGGTCCGGCTCGTTGTTGGGGTTGTAGCGGAACTGGTTGTAGTAGTTGTACGGCCCGACCACCCACTTCTCGCGGACCGTGCGCGCCGGGTCGGCCACCAGGTCGGGGTAGGCGAAGAAGTCGTCCAGGCGGGCGGCGGCCCGCTCCGCGCCACCCAGCAGGTCCACCAGGCCGGGGACGTCCTGCTGCACCAGCCACTGGTACTGCCACGCCGTGCCCTCGTGGAACCCGTCCTGCCCCTGGGGCGTGAACCGCGCGAGCCACCGGCCGTCGGCGGTCTTCGGGCGCGGGAACCCGGTGAACCCGCGGTCGGTCACCGAGGCGTCCCACAACGTCCGGTAGTTCAGCCCGCGCCGGCGCAGTGCCGCGGCGTCCTCTTTGTGCCCCAACGCTTCCGCCATGAGCGACAGGGACGCGTCGGCCAGCGCGTACTCGAACGTGGCGGACGCGCCGTGGTGCGGGTCCACGTCCTGCCCCTTCTTGCGGTGGTGCGGGTCGAACTGCACGAACCCGTTGGCCAGGTAGGACTCCACCCCGGCCCGCCCCTCGAACGGCGAGCCGGCGGGCGGGAGCCGCGTGGCGTTCTGGAGCAACGCGCGGTAGGCCTGCTCCTCCAGCCCGTCCAGCGCGCCGAACCGCCACAGGTCCACCAGGAACGGGGTGACCGGGTCGCCGGTCATCGTGTTGGTCTCCTGGTTGGCGTAGGCCCACCGCGGCAGCCACCCGCCCTGCTCGTGGATCGCGAGCAGGGACCGGGCGATGTCCCGGGCCCGTTCCGGGCGCAGGAGGGCGAGGAGCTGGTTGTGGGCGCGGTAGGTGTCCCACAGCGAGAAGTACTCGTAGTACGTCCAACCGTCGGCCGTGTGGACCCGGTCGTCGAAACCCCGGTACCGGCCGTCGATGTCGTTGCCCGTCAACGGTTGCAGCAACACGTGGTAGAGGGCGGTGTAGAAGACCGCGGCGTCGTCGGCGGACTCGGCGGTGATCTCCACCGACGACAACTCCGTCCGCCAGGCCTCCTGGGCGGCCTCCCGCAAGGCGTCGAACGACTTCCCGCGCGCCTCGGCGAGGTTGCGGTCCGCGCCGTCCGCGTCGACGTGGGACAACGCGGTCGCGGCGGTGACCGGCCCGTCGGCGAAGGCCACCCACTGGCCGCGCAGCCCGGCACCGCCCGACGCGCCACCCCAGTTGCCGGTCCTGGCGAACGGGCGGTCGAACGTGGTGGTGAAGTACGTCGTGTACGGCTTGCCGCCGCAGAACGCCTGCGAGGTGACGGAACCGGCGAGGGTCCGGTCGTCCACGACCCGGATGGAGCTGGCGAACACGGGCTCCCTGTCGTTGGCCTGGCCGACGTTCACCAGGACGTGCGGGGTGACGCCGGCCGGGAACGTGAACCGCTCGACCCCGGTGCGCAGCGTCGCCGTGCTCTCGACCGTGATGCCGCCGTCCAGGCGGACGCGGTAGTAGCCGGCCTCCCCGACCTCGCCCTCGTGGCTGTACCGGGCCCCGTAGCGGCGGTGGTCGAACACCCGCGGCACCCGGTCGACCGGCAGCACCGACACCAGCCCGCCCTGCTCCCAGCACCCCGCGCCGGACAGGAAGAAGTGCCCGAACCCCCGGATCACGGGGTCGTCGTAGCGGTACCCGGCGTAGTGCGACCCGATCGGGCTGGAGTGGGCCATCCCGAACGGCATGGACGCGCCCGGGAACGTGTTGCCGTCGTCCTTGGTGCCGATGAACGTGTTCACCGCGCGCACGGGATCAGTCGTCACCCGTCCCACCATAGGACGCGGTGCCCCGCCCACGGCATAGTCTGGCCAGGTGGCGACCGGTTCGGACTTCCTGCTGCTGGACGCCGCCGACGCCCCGGCCCGGGGGTTGGCGGACTGGCTGGCGGCACGGCTGCGGACCGCGCTGGCCGACGGCCGGCTGGCCCCGGGCGAGCGGCTGCCCGCCACCCGGCTCCTCGCCGCCGAGCTGGGCGTGTCGCGCGGGGTGGTGACCGAGGCCTACCGGCGGCTGGCCGAGGAAGGGCACGTCACCGGCCGGGGCCGGGCGGGGACGGTGGTGGTCGCGGTGCCCGCGCGGCCGGGTGGCGCGGGTTCGGGTGGCGTGGGTCCGGGTGGCGTGGGTCCGGGTGGCGTGCGTTCGGGTGGCGCGGTGGTGTTCCCGGAGGTGCCGGGCGCGGACGTGTTCGACGTGCTGCGTGAAGCCCCGGCCCGGATCGACCTGTCGCCCGGTGTGCCCGACCTCTCCGCCTTCCCCCGGGCCGCCTGGCTGCGGGCGGAACGGGCCGTGCTGGCCGGCCTCGGGGCCGGTGACCTCGGGTACGGCGACCCGCGTGGCGTGCCGGCCCTCCGGGTCGCCATCACGCGGTGGCTGGCGCGCACCCGCGGGATCGTCGCCGAACCGGGTGACGTGGTCGTGGTGACCGGTGTCGCGCAGGCGTTGGCGTTGCTGGCCGAGGTGCTGCGGGGCGACGGGTTCCGGGAGATCGCGGTCGAGGACCCCGGGTCGTTGGGCGTCCGGCAGCACCTGGACCACCACGGCCTGGCCACCCCGCCGGTGCCGGTGGACGACCTCGGGCTGCGGGTGTCGGAGCTGCGCGCGGACGCGGTGCTCGTGACGCCCGCGCACCAGTTCCCGACCGGGGTGGTGCTGGACGCGGCCCGGCGGCGGGAGTTGGCGCGCTGGGGCGGGCTGGTCGTGGAGGACGACTACGACGCCGAGCACCGCTACGACCGGCCGCCGGTGTCGGCGGTGCGGGCCGCGCTGCCCGACCGGGTCTGCTACCTGGGCAGCGTGTCGAAGGTGCTGGCGCCCGCCCTGCGCACGGGGTGGATGCTGGTGCCCGAGCGGTACCGCGAGGCGGCGGTGGCGGCCAAGCGGTTCGCCGACCTCGGGAGCGCCGCCCTGCCGCAGTTGGTGCTGGCCGAGCTGATGGACTCCGGTGAGCTGGAACGGCACCTGCGGCTGCTGCGCCGCCGGCACGTCCGCCGCCGAGACGCCATGACCCGCGCGATCGCCGAACACCTCCCGGGCGCACGGGTGCACGGCGTCGCGGCCGGCCTCTACCTGACCGTCACGTTCGACGGGGACGTTCCGGACACGGCGTTGGCCGCCGCCGCGCTGGAGCTGGGGGTGAAGGCCCAACCCCTGTCCTGGCACGCCCAACGCCCCACCCGCCCCGGCCTGGTGCTCGGGTACGCGGCCAACCCGGCGACCGCCCTCGCCGAGGGCGTCGCGGCGATCGGCAAGGCGCTACGCGAGCTGGGCTAGCCGCCGCAGCTCCTCGTGCGCGCCGAACGCGCCCGCCCGCGGCCTCGCCGTGCGCAGGTCCACCAAGTGGGCCAGCTCCGCCACGACGACGCTCAACGGCGGGCCGCTGGCCGTCACGTCCTGCGCCGCACCCGCCTGCGCCTCCAGGAACGGCTTGACCAGCCGGCCGTGGTGCAGGGCGTAGGCGGCGCCGTGGGCCTTGCACACGTCCAGGAACAAGCGGGCGTGGACCGGTTCGCGCAGGAAGCGGTGCAGCAGCGGTTCGGCCAGGACGGCCGTGTGCAGGCGGGTCTGGTGGTCCGGCGGCACGTAAGGGAGTTTCTCGGCCACGATCCGCTGGTAGAAGGGGTCGTCGGCGCGGCACAGGCCCAACAGCAGGTCGATCTCGTTGACGGCCGCGAAGTCGCCGGCGTTGACACCCCGGTAGACGTGCGCGCCCACGCGGTGCGGCCGGAAGTACGGCCGGATGCCGAGGTAGAACCGTTGCGGGTCAACGGTTTCGGCCAGGCCACGGTTGAACTTCAGAACGTCGTCAAGGGCCTGTCGCGCGTCCTGCAACAGGTACTCCACCATCGGGTCGGCCACGCCCATGCCGGCGACCGTGCGCAGCGCGTGGGCCGCGCGTTCGTAGGCGACCACCGCCAGCCCGTTCTGCCGCACGAAGGCCTGCTCGTCGGGCAGCGAGGTGAACGTGCGGAACCCGGCCAGACTCTGGTGCGCGAACACGTACCGCGGCGCGACGCCCAGGGACGTGCCGAGCCGGGTCGCCAACGCCCACGCCGGGGCCAGCACCTCCGCGTCCTCCACCCGGTGCCGCGCGCACGCCGCCAGGTACATCCCGACCGACCCGAGAAGCCGGTACCGGTCACCCTCCGGGTCGGGCAGCCGCTTCGCCCCTTCGTGCAGGACCTCCTCCTGCCCCAGGCCGGACACGTGCTCCCGCCCGGCCGCGAAGTACGCCTCCTCGAACACCGTGTTGAGCCGGACGAACTCCTCGCCCAGCCACCGCTCGAACTCCGTCATGACCGCCATGCTGCTCGGCGGCCACGACGGGGTTCCAGGTCCATTCCACGCGTGCCGAACAGGTCCAATCAGGCGACGCCGATGGCGAACACGTGGAACGTGCCGCCGGTGACCGACGCGGGCAGCGTCACCGAGCGGATCGGCTTGTTCTCCACCGTGATCGGCGCGGTGGCGAACACGAACACCTTGAGTTGCTGCGCCTCGCCGCTGGTGTTGTTGCGGTACGGCGTGGTCGCCACGATGCGGTTGTCGAACGACGGCGGTGTGGACGGGTTGCCGCCCAACGCCCAGTCGGAGAAGCCGACGTCGGCGGTCTGCGTGGTGCCGTCGGCGTAGGTGACGGTCAGCCGCCCGGACGACCGGCCGCCCGCGCCGCTGCCGAGCAGGCCCAGCTTCGTGCCGGTGGCCTCGACCGTGACGGTCTGGCCGGTGGCGTTGACGTTGTCCGGCTCGCCGACCGGCGACGACGGCCAGGTGTAGGTGATGCCGTCCGAGGTCAGCGCGGCCCCGGGCGTCACCCCCTGCTCCGCCAGCGCCTTGCGCGAGTAGCTCCAGCCGCCGCCGTCGAAGTTGCCGATGGCCTGGTCGTCGTCGGGCGAGGTGCCGACGTTGTTGAACGCCGCCCGCAGGCTGCCCGGTTCGGCCACCAGGACCGAGATGGTGCTGCGCTGGCCGTTGCCGAACAGCACCGGCACGCGGTGGGTCTGCTCGGCGGCGTCCGCGGCGACCGCCACGGTCACCGCCTGCCCGGCCTTCTCCCCCGGCGGCACGGTGACCTCGCCCCGCGCGGGCGTCACGGTGATCCCCGGCGGCGGCTGGGCGGTCCAACCCACCCCGCCGCCCCGGCCGGAGAAGTCCTGCGCGCCGACGGTGACCGTGCCGCTGCCGCCGGCGGGCAGCACGAGCCGGCCGGGCTCGACGTAGGACTGCTGGGCGATCTCGCCGTCCCGGAACGACGGCGGCGCGTCGGCGGGTCCCGTGCCCCAGGCGGTCGGGGTGGTGGACAGGCCGAACTCCAGCGTGCCGCCACCGGCCACGAACGACTCCGGCAGCCACGTGCGGGTCTGCGCGCGGCCGTTCAGGGTCAGCCCCGACACGTACTTGCCCTCACCGGACGCCTTGATGACGATCGGCTTGCCGTTCGGGCGGGTGATGGTCACCTCGGGGAACAGCGGGCTGTTGACGACCAGTTCCGCCCGGCCGGGGATCACCGGGTACAGGCCCAGCGCCGCCCACACGTACCACGACGACATCTGGCCGAGGTCGTCGTTGCCCATCAACCCGTTCGGGCCGGGACCGAACAGCTCGTCCACGGCCTTGCGCACGACCGCTTGCGTCCTGTCGGGCGCGCCGGCCCAGTTGTAGAGCCACAGGGTGTGCATGATCGGCTCGTTGCCGAGGAACGCGTGCGGCTCGTGCGGTCCGGCGTTGAGCTTGGTGAAGAAGAAGTCCAGCCGCTCGCGGACCTCCGCGTCGCCGCCCATCGCGGTGAACAGGCCACGCGCGTTGTAGGGGACCATCCACGTGTACTGGGCAGCGTTGCCCTCGACCCACGTGTCCGGGTTGCCCGGCGTGAACGGCTCGACGAACGAGCCGTCCCGGTTGCGTGCCTGGAGGTAGCCGGTGGCCGGGTTGTAGAGGTTCTGCCAGTACTGGGCGCGTTTCATGAACGTCTGCCACGTCGCGCCGTCGCCGAGGCGGCGGGCCAGTTCGGCGATGGAGAAGTCGGCGGTGGTGTACTCCAGGGTCGTGGCGGGCGGTCCCCACACGTTGCGCGCGCCGATCGGGACGTAGCCCAGGGTCTGGTAGTCGGTCAGGCCGGGGCGTTCCTCGTAGCCCTGCGTGGGTTGCGTCGCGCCGCGCAGCATCAGCAGGAGCGCTTTGGACGCGTCGAAGTCCCTGGCCCCGAACGCGTACGCGCTGGACACCATCACGTGGTACGGGTCGCCGACCATGACGCCGGTGTAGCCGTTGGCCACGGTCCAGCGGTCCCAGCTGCCGCCCTGTTCGGCGAACAACATCATCGAGCGGACCATGTCCGACGATTCTTTCGGCGCGAGCAGGGACAGCAGCTGCATTTCCGAGCGGTAGACGTCCCAGCCGGAGAAGTTGGTGTAGACGGCGTGGCCCTTCTCGGCGGTGTGGACGCGGCCGTCGAAGCCCGGGTAGCGGCCGTCCACGTCGGAGAACACGTTGGGCTGCAACAGGGAGTGGTAGAGCGCGGTGTAGAACGTCGTGCGCTGCGCGTCCGTGCCGCCGGTCACCTTCACCTGGTTGAGCCGGTCGTTCCAGGCGTTGCGGGCGGCGGTGTGGACGGCGTCGAAGGACTTGCCGACGTTCTCGGCGCGCAGGTTCTTCTTGGCCCCGTCGATCGAGACGAACGACAGGCCGACGCGCATGGTCACGTCCGGGTCGTCGAAGGTCACGTACGCGCCCGAGCCGGGGCCGGAGACGGTGGTGTCCTGGGCGGCGAGCGTGCGCTTCTGCTCGACGGTCTTGGGCGCGTCGCCGGTGTCGCGGACGCCGGAGCCGCCGCGTTCCTGCGTCCGGCCCGGGGTGACCGCGCCGTTCTTCCACGTGCCGTGGGTGGCGAAGGGCTGGTCGAACTGGGCGTGGAAGTACACGCGGTAGCGGTGGTCCGCGCCGCAGAACCGGCCGCTGGTGGCCCAGCCGCTGATGGTGTCGGCGCCGATGGTGACCTCGGCGTCGTCCGTGCCGGAGATGGAGCCGGACGTGTTGACCAGCAGCGTCGAGGTCGCCCCGCCGGGGTAGGCCAGGCGACCGACGCCCGTGCGCTGGGTGACGGTCAGCTCGACCTTCGCGCCGTTGTCGAGGGTGACGCCGTAGTAGCCCGGGGACGCGGACTCGTTGGCGTGGGAGAACGTCGAGACGTACCGGGCCGGGTCCGTCGCCGGGGAGGTGGTGACCTCGCCGACGAACGGCATGATCGGGATGTCCTGGTAGGTCGAGCAGCCCGCGCCGGACAGGTGCGTGAGGCTGAACCCCTTGATCCGGTTGTCCTGGTAGGCGTAGCCGCCGTGCTGGCGGGTGACGGTGTCCGGGCTCCACTGGACCATCCCGAACGGCACGTCCGCGCCCGGGAAGTTGTTGCCCGCGCCGCCGCCGGTGCCGTGGTCGGGTCCACCCGGCTGGGTGCCGACGAACGGGTTGACCAACCGCGCCGGGTCGTCCGATCGAGCCTTGGCTTGGACCGGGTGGAGCACCGCGAGCGCTGTGGCCGCCGCCGCGACCAGTGCCGTCTTCACGAGACCTCCTCGGGTTGACAACGCTGTCCAAGGCATCCGGTAATCGAATCCTTGCGGAGCGTGGCAGGTCCGCGTCAAGGCTGCTGGGGAGGGTTGTCTCGTTCAAGACAGATCGGATCATTGACTTTGGCGGGTGGCGGGTGTGTGATTCGCGCACTATGACAACGTTGTCCGCAGCCGCCGGCCGCAAGGTGCGCCGCGCCACCATGAACGACGTGGCGCGGCTGGCCGGCGTCAGCATCAAGACGGTCTCGCGCGTGGTGAACGACGAGGCGGGCGTGCACCCGGCCACCGCCGAGCGGGTGCTCGCGGCCATCGACCAGCTCGGCTTCCGGCGCAACCTGAGCGCGCGCAACCTGCGCCGCGGCTCGTCGACCGGCACGGTCGGCCTGGTGCTGGAGGACGTGGGCAACCCGTTCTACTCGGGCGTGACGCGGGCGGTCGAGGAGGTCTCGCGGCTGCGCGGGCGGCAGGTCATCACCGGGTCGTCGGACGAGGACCCGGTGCGGGAGCGGGAACTGGCGCTGGAGTTCTGCTCGCGCCGGGTGGACGGCCTGCTGATCGTGCCCGCCGGGTTGCAGCACGGGTACCTGGTGCCGGAGATGCGGGCGGGCACGCCCGTGGTGTTCCTGGACCGGCCGGCGGGTGACGTCGTGGCGGACACCGTGCTGGTGGACAACGTCGGCGGCACCACCGAGGCTGTGCGGCACCTGGCGTCGTTCGGGCACCGGCGGATCGCGTTCCTGGGCGACGCGCCGGACATCTTCACCGCGAACGAGCGGCTGCGCGGGTTCCGCGAGGGGTGCGTGCGGGCGGGCATCGGGTTCCACGAGTCGCTGGTCGTGATGGGTCCGCACGACGAGCAGTCGGTGCGCAAGGCGTTGCACGGCTTGACTTCCGGTGCCGACCCGGCGACGGCCGTGGTCACCGGCAACAACCGGATCACCGTGCACGCGGTGCGGGCGCTGGCCGGAGCCGCGCGGCGACCGGCCCTGGTGGGCTTCGACGACTTCGAACTGGCGGACCTGCTGTCGCCGCCGGTGAGCGTGATCGCGCACGACGCGAGCGCGCTGGGCAAGGCGGCGGCGGACCTGCTGTACGCGCGCTTGGACGGCGACGGGTCACCACCCCGTCGCGTGGTGCTGCCGGTGCGGCTGGTGGCCCGAGGATCAGGGGAGGTTCGGGTGTGACCGAGCGACCTGTCGACCTGCCGGCCAACCAGCCCCGGCAGTTCTACCGGGGCGGTGCGGCCATCGCGGCGCTGCGCGGCGAGCCGGACGCGGCCCCCGGCCGCTTCGGGCCCGAGGACTGGGTGGCGTCCACGACGACCCTGTTCGGCCGGGACCCGGACGGCCTGACCCGCCTGCCCGACGGGCGGTGGCTGCGCGACGCCGTCCGGGCGGACCCGGTGGCGTGGCTGGGTCCCGCGCACGTGGCGGAGTTCGGGGCGGACCCGGCGTTGCTGGTGAAGCTGCTGGACGCCGGCCAGCGCCTGCCCGTGCACTGCCACCCGTCCAACGCGTTCGCGGCACGGCACCTGGATTGCCGGCACGGGAAGACCGAGGCGTGGATCGTGGTCGGGACGACCGGACCATCGCCGACGGTCTACATCGGCTTCCGCGAGGACGTGCCGGCGTCGGTCGTGTCCGAGTGGGTGTCCACACAGGACTCTACCGCGATGCTGTCGGCTCTGAACCCGGTTGCGGTGCGGCCGGGTGACACCGTGTTCGTGCCCGCCGGCGTGCCGCACGCGATCGGCGAGGGGGTGTTCATCGTCGAGTTGCAGCAACCGACGGACTTCTCGGTGACGCTGGAGTGGCGGGGTTTCCTGGACGACCCCGACGCCTGGCACCTGGGGCTGGGGCAGGAGACCGCGCTGGGTTGCGTGGAGCGGTCCGCTCAGCGGGTGGAGGACTTGGTGCTGCGGACGGGGACTGCCGATTCGGCGAACTTGTTGGGGGCGCAGGCGGATCCGTTCTTCCGGGCGGACCGGCTGCACGTGTCGGGGCGGGTGGTGTTGGAGGAGTCGTTCGCCGTGCTGGTGGTGCTGGAGGGCGAGGGCTCGTTGGGCTCGCTACCGGTGCGCCGCGGAAGCACCGTGGTGGTACCTCACGCAGCCGGCCCTTGCGAACTAACCGGCACCCTCACAACCATCCGCTGCCGCCCACCCCTGCCCTCATAACCCTCAGGCCCCCACCCGCCACTCATCACCCGCCACCCGCTCCACCACCCACCCCAACCCCCACCCCTCACCACCAACACCACCCGCCGCACGCACCGCCCGCCGCACCCACCAGCCGCAACCCGCCCCGATCGCCACCCAACCCGCCCGCCAAGCCCGCCCACCGAGCCCAACCGCCAAGCCCCGCCGCCGCCGAGCCCAAACCGCCGAGCCGCAACCGCCGGGCCCCACCCACCGAGCCGCAACCGCCGAGCCGCAACCCACCCCGACCCACCACCGCCAGCCGCCCGCCGCAACCCGCAGCACCCACCACCGTCAGCCGCCGGCCAGCCGCCGCACCGAACGCCCAACCGACCTGCCGCCGTTCACCCACCACACCACTGAAAATTTCAGTCAACTGAACTAAGAATTTCCGTCGTCTGGAACGTTCGGCCGGACCACCCACCGGACCACCCACGGGACCGGCCGGAACCGCGTGCAAGCAGCACCGCAAAACCCGTCTGGAACCTTCGGCTGGAACGTCGGGAGGCGCCATGGCACAACCCCTGCTGGATGCTCGTCACCTGGTCAAGCACTACGGCAGCGTGGAAGCGCTGCGCGGCGCGTCGTTCACCGCCTACGCGGGTGAGGTCGTCGCCCTCATCGGGGACAACGGGGCCGGCAAGTCCACGTTGGTCAAGTGCCTCTCCGGCGTGGAACAGCCGGATGCGGGCGAGATCGTGTTCGACGGGTCCGTGACGACCCTGCCCTCGCCCGTCGCGGCGCGGCGGCTCGGGATCGAGACCGTTTACCAAGACCTCGCCGTGGCGCCCGACCTCGACCCCGCCGCCAACCTCTACCTGGGGCGCGAACTCGTCAAACCCGGCCCGCTGGGGTGGTTCGGCGTCCTCGACAAGAAGGAGATGCGGCGGCGCGCCACCGAGTCGTTCCGGGACCTGGGCGTTTCGTTGCAGAGCGTGGACGTGCCGATCGGCGCGCTGTCCGGTGGGCAGCGGCAGAGCGTGGCCGTGGCGCGCAGTGTCGTGTGGGCCAGTCGGCTGGTGTTCATGGACGAACCCACCGCCGCGCTCGGCGTCGTGCAGCGGGAGCGGGTGCTGGATGTCGTCAGGCGCGTTCGGGACCAGGGCATGGCGGTGGTGCTGATCAGCCACAACATGCCCGAGGTGCTCGCGGTCGCGGATCGGGTCGAGGTGTTGCGGCTCGGGCGGCGGGTGGCGCGGTTCCGGGCGGCGGGCACGACCGTGGAGGAGTTGGTCGGCGCGATGACCGGGGCTCTCCCGCAGGAGGACGCATGAGCGACCGCACGGTGAAGCAGCGGCTGTTCGGCGCGAACACGTTGTGGATCGGGCTGGTTCTGATCAGCCTGATCGCGGTGTTCGGCGCGATCCGGCCGGACGCCGTCCTGACCACCTTCACCCTCCAGACCACGTTGGTCGAGACGTCCGTCCTGCTGGTCCTGAGCGTCGGCATGACCTACGTGATCATCACGTCCGGCATCGACCTGTCCGTGGGCTCGGTGCTGGTCTTCTCCGGCGTCACGTCCGCGATGACCATGAACGCCCTCAACGGCGGCAACGCCACCAACGCCGGCTGGGGCACGGTCTTCGTCGGCCTGCTGGTCGCCCTGGTCTCCGGCGCCGCCTGGGGGCTGCTCAACGGCGTCCTGGTCGCCAAGGCCGGCATCCCGCCGCTGATCGTCACCCTCGGCTCGTTCGGCGCGGCCCTCGGCGCGGGCCAGTTGCTCTCCAACGGCTCGAACGTCGCCGGCGTGCCGAACGTCCTCAGCAGCAGCCTCGGCACCGGCACCTGGTTCGGCGTCCCCAACCTGGTCCTGCTGGCGGCGGTGGTGACGGCGATCGGCGCGCTGGTCCTCGGGACGACCCGCTTCGGCCGCTACACCCACGCCATCGGCTCCAACGAGGAGGCCGCGCGGCGGGTCGGCATCGGCGTCACCGGGCACCTGGTCAAGGTGTACCTGCTCGCGGGCACGTTGGCCGGGCTGGCCGGGTTCATGGCGCTCGCGTACTTCCGGGTCGCGTCCATCACCGGGCACGACACGGACAACCTCAACGCCATCGCGGCCGTCGTGCTGGGCGGCACCAGCCTGTTCGGCGGCTCGGGCTCGGTCGTCGGCACGGTGCTGGGCGTGTTCATCCCGGCCGTGCTGCGCAAGGGGTTCGTGATCGTCGGCGTGAACGTGTACTGGCAGCCCGTCGCCGTGGCCATCGTGCTGGTGGCGGCGGTGTGGTTCGACCAGTCGCGGCGAAGGGCGCGCAAGCGGCGCTAGGCGAGGCAATCAACGCTAGGCGAAAGGTGCGGGAGACATGTCAACGAGGACAGCCGCCCTGGTCGGGGCGGCCCTGCTGCTGACCGCGTGCGGCGGTGGCGGCCAGATCGGCGATTCGGGCACCTCCGGGAACACCAAGAAGATGGTCCTGATCCCGGGCGTGGCCGCCGAACCGTTCTACATCTCCATGGAGTGCGGCTTCCGCGAGGCCGCGAAGGCCAAGGGCTACGAGGTCGACGTCCAGGCCCCGGCGAAGTTCGACTCGACGCTGCAGACCCCGATCGTCACCGGTGTGCTGGCGAACAAGCCGGGCGCGGTCCTCATCGCCCCGACCGACGACAAGGCGATGGCCGGGCCGATGAAGCAGTTGAAGGACGCCGGGATCAAGGTCGTGGAGGTGGACACCAAGCTGGAGGACACGTCCATCGCCGTCTCGACCGTGTCGTCCGACAACGAGCAGGGCGGTCAACTGGCCGCGCAGACGCTGGCCAAGCTGGTGGGCGGCAAGGCGGGTTCGGTGCTGGTCCTGAACACCAAGGCGGGGACGTCCACGACCGACGCCCGCGCCAAGGGGTTCGAGGACGAGATCAAGAAGTTCCCGAACCTGAAGTACGTGGGCCAGCAGTACACCGACAACGAGCCGGACCAGGCGGCTTCGAAGGTGACGGCGACGCTGGCGGCGAACCCGGACCTGGTGGGCGTGTTCGCCACGAACCTGAACACGGGCGAGGGCGCGGCGACGGGCCTGCGCAACGCGGGCCGGACGGGCGCGGTGAACCTGGTCGGGTTCGACGCGAGCCCGAAGCAGGTGGAGGACCTGCGCGCCGGCGCGGTCCAGGCCCTGATCGCCCAGGACCCGGCGACCATCGGCCGGACCGGGGTGGAGCAGGCGATCGCGGCCCTGGAGGGCGGCACGGTCGAGCGGGACATCGAGACGGACCTGGTCGCGCTGACCAAGGCCGACATGGACGCCAACGAGAAGTACTTCTACAAGCAGAAGTGCTGACCGGGGACGCCGCGCGCGCCGCGCACCGGCGCGCGCGGTCCCTCAGGCGTCGAGGTACTTGTTGGCCAGTTCCGAGTATTCCTTCTCCAGGTCGTCGGCCAGGTAGGCGACGTACGACCAGGGCACGTCGTGCACGTGGTCGCGCATGCCGAGCAGGTGCTTCTTCGCGCGCGGCGCGTCGTCGGCCAGGGCGAAGGCCGCCGCGAACAGGTTGTGGGCCTGCAACGAGCGCGGGTGGGCCTTGCCCGGTCGGGCCTCCCACTTGTCGGCGGCCTCGGCGATCTCGTCGCGCACCCGGCTGAAGTAGCGCATCTTCAGAGTGGCGATCTTGAACGCGCTGCGCGTCTGCACCGCGTCCTCGAACTGCTCCAGGAAGATCTCGAAGTGGGCCAGCGGCAGCATGGCCACCACGGGGTCACCGACGGGAGCCGCGTCGACGCTGCCGTGCGCGAAGGCCATCATCTCCTCCGCCGAGCCGCCCCACTTCCCGGCCAGGATCTGCAACCTGGTCCAGTGCGCCGGGTACAGCGACGGGCACCGCGCCACGATCTCGCGCCACACCTCGTCCTTCTGGTCCCGGTCGACCTGAAGGCCCAGGCCCGCCGTCTGCAACTGCGACCACGGGACGGCGTCGCCGGGCAGCAGCTTCGCGGCCTCGTGGAGGGGGCCGACGGCCTTGCGCAGGGTGCCGAAGAAGACCTTGAACCGGTCCTTGCCGACGGTGTCCGCGCGGCCCGAGCCGCGGATCGCCCACGCCTCCCGGATGAACGCCGTGCCGGCCAGCAGCCACAGGTCCGGGTCGGAGTTGGCCTTCGCCAGCTCCAGCAGCTCGTCGGCGTGGCCGATGGCGTGCTCGCCCAGCACCTCCGCGCGCAGGGCCCGGACCTCGGGCTCGTCGCGGCACTCCGCGAGCACGGTCGTGGCCGCCCTCAGGTGGCCCGCGTCCATCTCCTCGGCCGCGATGTCCAGGATCGCGTCGTCGTAGGTGTGGTCGCGCACCACCTCGCGAGCCACCGCGGCGGGCCGCTTCCTCCGGAAAATCCCCACCCTGCCGACCCTACTTCCCCTCGACTCCGACTGGCGTAGTTCTTTCGTAGACCCGAACGCAAGCCTTTCCGCCGTTGTTTCCCACCCCACCACACCGATGGGGTGTGGGCACGACATCCGAGGGGGAAACCATGCGAAGACTGGTAGTGACGGTGTCCGCTGCCCTGCTCGCCGCGGCCGGCCTGCCCGCCGTGGCGCAGGCCCAGGCCGATCCGTTGCGCGACCAGGCGCTCACCTGGGGAGCGTGCACCGACCTGGACGTGCCCGTGCTGGAGTGTGCCACCTTCACGGCGCCGCAGGACTGGCGCGCCCCGCGCAACGGCAAGACGATCACCATCGCGATCAGCCGGCTCAAGGCGCGCAGCGGCCAGGCCAAGGCCAGCGTCCTGACCAACCCGGGTGGTCCGGGCGGGCCGGGGCGGACGCTGCCCGCGCTGTACCAGGACCGGGCCAAGCTCGTCCAGGACCACGACATCATCGGCATCGACCCGCGCGGCACCGGTGCCAGCACCAACGTCACCTGCGGCGGGTTCGACTTCCTGACCCTGACCGACCCGCGCGACCGCAGCCGCGAGAACGTGGACCTGCTCTACGACGCGGCCGAGTTGCAGGCCACGGCGTGCCAGGTGAAGTCCGGCGAGTTCGGCGAGGTGGTCAACACCGAGCAGACCGTGAAGGACCTGGACCTGCTGCGGCACCTGCTGGGCCGGGACAAGATCAGCTGGATCGGGTACTCGGGCGGCACGTGGATGGGCGCGTACTACGCCACGTACTTCCCGAGCCGGGTGGACAAGTTCGTGCTCGACTCGAACACCGAGTTCACCACGACGTTCCAGGAGATCTTCGACGAGTTCGGGCGCGGCTTCCAGCGCCGGTTCGACGTGGACTTCCTGCCGTGGGTGGCGAAATACGACAGCCGGTACCACCTGGGCACGACGGCCGAGCAGGTCCGCGCCGCCTACGAGAAGACGCGGGCGCGGCTGGCCGCCGACCCGATCCCGCTGCCCGACGGGCGGATGCTCAACGGCGTGCTGCTGGACCTGGTGCTGGTGCAAGCCCAGTACAGCAAGTGGGCGTTCGCGGACGCCGCGTCACTGCTGTCGCAGCTCAACGCGGAGCAGAAGACGCTCACGGCGCTGGACGTCCGCTACCCGGACGCGCCCAACGCCACGCTGTACGCGATCACGTGCAACGACACCCGCTTCCGCGGCGGCCGGGAGTTCCTGGACCGGGAGGCGCGGGAGCTGGGCGCGAAGTACCCGCTGGTCGGCTACTACCAGATCCTCGCGCCGTGCGCGTTCTGGAACCGCCCGCCGTTGCAGTTGAAGACGCCCACCGGCAAGGGCGTGCCGCCGATCCTGATGGTGCAGTCGGTGCGCGACCCGGCGACGCCGTTGGAAGGCGCGCAGCGGGCGCACAACCGGTTCGCGGGTTCGCGGATGATCACCGTGGCCGACGAGGGTGACCACGGCATCTACGGCTTCGGCAACGCCTGCGTGAACGACCTGGTGGAGTCGTTCATCGTGGACGGCAAGGTCCCGCCGCGCGACACCACGTGCCCGGGCGAGCCGCTGCCGGACCCGACCGCGATGCTGGCGAGCAAGAAGCCGTCGTTGGCGCACGGCTGGCTGTGACCCGTTAATGGGGTCGGAGGTTCGCCTCCGATCCCATTAACGTTCGCGTCATGGACTTGCACCAGGTGTTCGCGGACGTGCCGCGCGTGGGAGAGGTCGACGGCTGCACGTACTGCTACCCGCGGCACGAGCTGGACCTGCTCGGCGGCGACCCGGCGCTGGTCCCGGACGACCTGGTCACGAGCTTCGCCCGCGAGGTCACCGACCACTGGTCGGAGGACCAGTACGGCCTGCTGTGGCGGGGGTTGGCCCCGCGCATCCTGGCGGCGCTGGAGGCGTTCCCGGACGAGATCCTGCTGCACGGCTTGACCTTCGCGCACTTCTCCGAGTGGCCCCGGGCCGAGCAGGACGCGGTGCGCGCCGAACTCCGCGCCATGATCGCCCGCGCGGTCGACCTCCAACCCGTGCGCCACACGCACACCCTGATCTGCGCCGCCGCCCACGCCGACCGCGACCTGACGCCGTGGCTGGACCACCTGCACACCCTGCCGGACCCGGGCGTCGTCCGCCTGGCCCGCCACTGGGTCGACGAGGTGGCCGCCGGCTACGAGCCGACCCTGTGGTGGTTCCCGGAGGACCCGGCCGCCCCGATCCGCGCCTGGCTGGGCTCCGACCCCCCGCAAGACCGCCTGGCCCGGCTCGGCGACGCCGACACCCTGATCGCGATCGCCGAGGCGCTCGCCGAGCACTAGTACCCCGACGCCCCCGACTGGCGGCGCTTCGCCGCGTACACCCCCGCCTCCGTGCGCCGGTCGAAGCCGAGCTTGTGCAGCAGGGACGACACGTAGTTCTTGACCGTCTTCTCCGCCAGGTACAGCCGCTGCGCGATCTGCCGGTTGGTCAGCCCCTCCGCGATCAGGTCCAGGATGCGCCGCTCCTGCGGGCTCAGCGACGCGTACCGCGGGTCCTCCACCGGGCCGCCGCGCAGGCGTTGCAGCACGGTCGCCGTCACGCCCGAGTGCAGCAGCGACCCGCCGGCGGCCAGCGTGCGGATCGCCGAGACCAGGTCGTTGCCGGACACCTGCTTGAGCATGTAACCGGCCGCGCCCGCCATGATCGCCCCGAACAGGGCCTCGTCGTCGGAGTAGGACGTCAGCATCAGGCACGCCGGCGGCGGCTGGACGGTCGACCGGATCTCGCGGCACACCGTCACCCCGTCGCCGTCGGGCAGCCGCACGTCGATGACCGCCACGTCGGGCCGGTGCTCGACCGCCGCCGCGATGGCCGCCGCCGCGCTCCCCGCCTCCCCCACCACCTCGATGTCGGACTCGACGTCGAGCAGTTGGTGCAGTCCGCGCCGCACGATCTCGTGGTCGTCCACGAGCAGGACCGAGATGGACATGAACCCTCCCTACCCCGTTACCAACGGCACCGACCACGTCACCGTTACACCCTGTCCCACTTCCGACTGAACGCGGCACTCCCCGCCCCACCGCGCCGCCCGCGCGGCCATGTTCACCAGGCCGCCGGTGTGCCGGGCGCGGCCGTCGGGCAGGCCGTCGCCGTCGTCGCGCACCACCAGCACCAGCGCCGTGCCGTCGCGGTCCAGCGTCACGTCCACCTCGACCTTGCGCGCGGACGCGTGGCGGGCCGCGTTGGCCAGCGCCTCGCGCAGGGTGGCCAGCAGGTCCGGGCGGACGTGGTCGGGCACCAGGGAGTCGACCGGGCCGTCGGTGGACAGCGCCGGTTCGAAGCCCAGCAGCCGGCTGGAGTCCTGCACCACCCGCATGAGCTGCATGCGCAGGCTGGCCTGCCCGGCGGGCGGTTCCTGCAGCGAGAAGATGGTCCGGCGGATCTCCCGGATGGTCTGGTCGACCTCGTTGACGAAGTCCGCGAGCCGCTGCGCCACCAGCGGCTGCTCGACCAGCCCGTTGAGGCCCTGCAACCCGAGGCCCAGGCCGAACAGCCGTTGCACGACCAGGTCGTGCAGGTCGCGGGCGATGCGGTCGCGGTCCTCCAGCACGGCCAGCCGCCGGCCCGCGCCGGTGGCCCGGGTGAACTCCAGGATCAGCGCCGCCTGCCGCGCGAACGACTCCACCAGCGCCACGTCGGAGGCGTCGAACGCCCGCCGGCCGCGGGCGCGGGCCACCATGAGCACGCCCAGCACCCGGTCGCCGGCGGCCAGCGGCACGACCACGACCGGTCCGATGCGGTCGAAGTGGCCGGGCAGGCCGTCGAGGACCTTGGTCTTGCCGGTGGCGAACACCTCGCGGCTCGCGCTGCCCTCCCGCGACACGGTGAAGCCGCGCAGCTCGCCGTCCACGACCCGCGCGGCCAGCTCACCGTGGGCGTCGGGCAGCGCCAGCGCGGCGCACACCGCGTCGGCCGCCAGCCGGGCCCGCACCGCGACCAGGCGCAGCGCGTCCCGGTCCGGGGTGCCGGTGAGCAG
The DNA here is from genome assembly GCF_039521145.1 of Saccharothrix mutabilis subsp. mutabilis. Classification (NCBI taxonomy): domain Bacteria; kingdom Bacillati; phylum Actinomycetota; class Actinomycetes; order Pseudonocardiales; family Pseudonocardiaceae; genus Saccharothrix; species Saccharothrix mutabilis. The sequence continues at coordinate 229,612 of NZ_BAAABU010000003.1, read as the reverse complement.
GGCGTTGGTGACCTCGTTGGACGCGCGCAGCCACACCTCGCGCTGCTTGGACCGCTCGTAGAGGCGGGCGTTCTCGATGGCGATGCCGGCCGCCGCGGCGATCGCCTCCACCACCTCGTGGTCGCCGCGGGTGAAGTCCGCGCCGCCGACCTTGTCGGTGAGGTAGAGGTTGCCGAACACCTCGCCGCGCACGTGCACGGGCACGCCCAGGAACCGGGCCGAGGCCGGGTCGAACGCGGTGCCGTCGAACTCGGCGTGGTGCGGCTCGTCGCCGTGGGTGAACTCCAGCAGCTGCCGGTTCGGCCCGACCACGGCCAGCGCGCCGTAGCGGGCGTCGACCAGGCTGCACGACGACTCCACGATGCGGCGCAGCACGTCGGGCAGCGACAGGTCGCTCGCGAGCGACACCACCGCGTCCAGCAGCCGGTGCATGCGCTCCTGGGAGACGAGCACCTCGGCCGTCCGGTCGGTGAGCTGGCGCAGCAGGCCGTCCAGTCGCGCCGCGTTCGCGTCCGGGGATCCAGGCAAGGGAGAACCCACCCCTCAAGCAGGGAGGATTCCGAGGTTAGCGCCTCCGCTCAGGGGATGCGACGGCCCGACACGACCTCCAGTTCGACGGCCAGGTAGTGGTCGTGCGCCCCGTGCCCGCGGGAGGCCAGCGGCAGCCGGCGGACCCGGTCCAGGCGCTGCTCGTCCACGACCTCGCTGATGTGGCCGACCGCCATCACGGTCCAGCCCTTCGACAGGTCCGGCTCCACCTCGTCGATCTCGAAGGCCACGATGGTGTCGCGGGCGGCCAGCGTCGCGCTGCCCTCGGGCACGCGCAGCACCACGGCGTCGCCGTCGAGCGCGTAGACCACCGGGTGGACGACCGGGAGCGCCCGGTCGGTGTAGACCAGCCTCCCGATCGACGCGGTGCTCAACAACCGCAGGCACTCCTCGCGAGGGAGCACCTGGAGCCCAGCGGAGTCGTACATCGCACCTCTTCATTCCCCCAGTTGCCGGAGTAAATCGTTCTTCCTCGTGATCGTCGTTGCCTAGAGTCGGAAGTCCCGGCTTCGACGTCCGACCCGGATGGGGGATTTTTCCATGCGCACGCTCGACGTACCCGCCCTGCTCCGCCGCATCGGCGCCGAGGCCGAGCCGCCGAGCCCGGCCGCGCTGACGCGGTTGCACCAGGCCTTCGTGGAGCGCGTGCCCTACGAGGCCGTAGAGGTCCAACTCGGACGGGTGACGTCGTTGGACCCCGTGGACTCGCTGGACCGGGTCCTGGCCGGCCGGGGCGGCTACTGCTTTCACCTGAACGGGGTGTTCGGCGCGGCCCTGGAGGCGCTCGGTTACCGGGTGACCAGGCACCGGGCGGGCGTGCAGATGCGGCCCGAGGACGAGCCGGTGATCAACCGCAACCACGTGGGCCTGTTCGTGCACGACCTGGACGACTGCCCGTGGCTGGTCGACGTGGGCCTGGGCGACGGCCTGCACGCGCCCCTGCCGCTGCGCGCCGGCGCCTACGCGCAGGGCCCGTTCACCATCGGGCTGCGGCCCTCGGAACTCGCGCCCGGCGGCTGGCGGCTGGACCACGACCCGCGGGGCAGCCTGCACGGGGTGGACTTCGACCCGCAGCCGGTGGAGCTGTCGACGTTCGCCGACCGGCACCTGCACCTGTCCACGTCGCCGGAGTCGGGGTTCGTGCGGACGTTCTGCGCCCAGCGCACCGACGGCTCCGGCTGGGACTCGATGCGCGCGCTGACCCTGTCCCGGGTCGAGGAGACGACGAAGAAGACCGTGCTGGAGACGCCCGGCGACTGGTTCGCGGCGCTGGCCGACGTGTTCGGGCTGGTGTTCACCGCGCGGGAGCGGGACGTGCTGTGGACCAAGGCGCTGGCGCAGCACGAGGCGCACGTCAGCTCAAGCCGACCGTGAACCACGGCACCCGCCGGGGGTGGCGGGCGGCGATGTCGATGACGACCGAATCACCCGCCCACCCCCTCGACCAGGCGGTCGGCCGCGGCGTAGGGGTCCAGCTCACCCGCCACGACCCGCTTGGCCAACGTGGTCAGGGCGCTGCCGCCGTGCAGGTCGCCGATGCGCGAGCGCAGGTCGTCCAGGGCGATGGCCTCGATCTCGGCCTCGGCCCGCCGGGCGCGCCGCCGGTCCAGCTCGCCCTTCTCGTGCAGCCAGGCGCGGTGGGAGTCGATGGCGTCCACGACGTCCTGCACGCCCTCGCCGCGCGCGGCCACCGTCTTGACCACCGGGGGCCGCCACAGGGCCTCGGCGCGTTCGCGGCGGCCGAGCGAGATCATGTGCTTGAGGTCGCGGGCGGTCTGGTCGGCGCCGTCGCGGTCGGCCTTGTTGACCACGAACACGTCCGCGATCTCCAGGATGCCCGCCTTGGCGGCCTGGATGCCGTCGCCCATGCCGGGCGCGAGCAGCACGACCGTGGTGTCGGCCAGCGACACCACCTCGACCTCGGACTGGCCCACGCCGACCGTCTCGACCAGCACGACGTCGCAGCCGGCGGCGTCCAGGACGCGCAGCGCCTGCGGGGTCGCCCAGGACAGCCCGCCCAGGTGGCCGCGCGTGGCCATCGAGCGGATGAAGACACCCGGGTCGGTGGCGTGTTCACCCATCCGGACCCGGTCGCCGAGCAGCGCGCCGCCGGAGAACGGGGACGACGGGTCCACCGCCAGCACACCGACCCGCTTACCGCGCTCGCGGTAGGCCCGCACCAGCGCGGAGGTGGACGTGGACTTGCCCACGCCCGGAGCACCGGTCAGGCCGATGACCTGGGCGTTGCCGGTGAACGGGGACAGCGCGGCGGCGACCTCGCGCAGGTGCGGACTGGCGTCCTCGACCAGCGAGATCAGCCTGGCGACCGCGCGCGGTTGGCCCTCACGCGCGCGGTCGACCAGCTCTGCCACGTCGACGGTGCGGGTCACACCTTCAGACCTTGGGCACGCGCACGATCAGGGCGTCGCCCTGACCGCCGCCGCCGCACAGGGCCGCCGCGCCCACGCCGCCGCCGCGGCGCTTGAGCTCCAGCGCGAGGTGCAGCGCGATCCGGGCGCCCGACATGCCGATCGGGTGGCCCAGCGCGATGGCGCCGCCGTTGACGTTGACCTTGTCCTCGGAGATCCCGAGCTGCCGGGTGGAGACCAGGCCGACCGCGGCGAAGGCCTCGTTGATCTCGACCAGGTCCAGGTCGGCCGGGTCGATGCCCTCCTTGGCGCACGCGGCCTTGATGGCGTTCGCGGGCTGCTCGTGCAGGCTCGCGTCCGGGCCCGCGACGACGCCGTGCGCGCCGATCTCGGCCAGCCAGGTCAGGCCCAGCTCCTCGGCCTTGGCCTTGCTCATCACGACCACGGCCGCCGCGCCGTCGGAGATCTGCGACGCCGAGCCCGCGGTGATGGTGCCGTCGGAGGCGAACGCCGGGCGCAACTTGGCCAGCGTCTCCGCGGTGGTGTCGCCGCGCACGCCCTCGTCGGTGCTGAACAGGACCGGGTCGCCCTTGCGCTGCGGGATGGAGACCGGGGCGATCTCCTCGGCGAAGGTGCCGTCGGCGATGGCCTTGGCGGCGAGCTGGTGCGAGCGCGCGGAGAACGCGTCCTGCTCCTCGCGGGTCAGGCCGTAGCGGGAGTTGTACTTCTCGGTCGAGGCGCCCATCGCGACCTGGTCGAACGCGCAGAACAGGCCGTCGTGGGCCATGTGGTCCTGGACGGTGACGTCGCCGAACTTGAAGCCGCCGCGGGACTTGGGCAGCAGGTGCGGGGCCTGGGTCATGGACTCCTGGCCGCCCGCGACCACGATGTCGAACTCGCCGGCGCGGATGAGCTGGTCGGCCAGCGCGATGGCGTCGATGCCGGACAGGCACACCTTGTTGATGGTGAGCGCGGGCACCGACATCGGGATGCCGGCCTCGACCGCGGCCTGGCGGGCGGGGATCTGGCCGGCGCCCGCGGTGAGCACCTGGCCCATGATCACGTACTGGACCTGCTCGGGCGCGACGCCGGCCCGCTCCAGCGCCGCCTTGATCGCGACGCCGCCGAGCTGGGCGCCGGAGAAGTCCTTCAACGATCCGAGCAGTCGCCCCATCGGGGTACGGGCCCCGGCGACGATGACGGAACCGGACACATCGGCCTCCACGAGCATGTGTAAGCGGTTGTTAACTCGTCACGATACCCAGGGTTACCCGAGGGTAAGTCTGTGAGACGAGGCACAGCCCACCCTGCACCGATTCCGGTCCTACCCTCGTTGCCATGCAAGAACAACTCCGCGGTTTCGTCACCGCCATCGACCACGTCGGGATCGCCGTGCCGGACCTCGACGCCGCGATCGCGTTCCACCGCGAGAACCTCGGCCTGGAGGTGGCGCACGAGGAGGTCAACGAGGAGCAGGGCGTGCGCGAGGCCATGCTCCGCGCGCCGGGCGACACCGGCTCGGGGACGGCCGTCCAGCTCCTGGCCCCGCTCACGCCGGAATCCACGATCGCCAAGTTCATCGACCGCTCGGGCCCGGGCCTACAGCAGCTGGCCTACCGGGTGTCCGATGTGGACGCCGCCGCGGCGGCCCTGCGCGCGAAGGGCCTGCGGTTGCTGTACGAGACGGCCAAGCGCGGCACGTCCAACTCCCGGGTGAACTTCATCCACCCGAAGGACGCGGGCGGCGTGCTGGTCGAACTGGTCGAACCGGCGGAATCTCACTGAAGGGCGGTGGCCACGAAGGCGAGTTCCTGGTCCATCCGGTCGTCCTCCGGCGTGTGCCGGGCGACCGAGTGCCGGTAGCTGACGGCGAGCGCGACCAGCGCGGACGCGCTGTCCACGTCCTTCTTGGCCACCGCCGCCCCACCGGCGGCGAGGATCACCTGCCGGATCTGCGCGGCGACCAGCTGGTACCGGGCGTGCAGGGCGTCCCGCACGTCCTGGTGCGTGTCCGCCTCGCGCCACAACAGGTGGCTGAGCAGCGGAGACGCGTTCAACCGGGCGTCCAGCGCGGCGACGAGCCGCCGGAGGCTCTCCGCGATGTCGCCCACGACCACGACCCGCCGTTGGTCCACGGCGCCGTCGGGCAGTCGCTGCACGAGCGCGGCCAGCAGGTCTTTCTTGCGGCGGAAGTAGTAGTGCACGAGGCCCTTGGGGACCCCGGCGCGTTCGGCGATGCGGGAGGTCGGCGTGGCGTCGAAGCCCGACTCGGCGAACAACTCCTCGGCCGCGTCCAAGATCCTCTCCCTGGCCGACGAGTCCTCTGCCAACGCGTGCCGCCTTTCACGGATCGAGCGTGCGAGGCCGCCCGGGCGGACGACCTCGCTCGTTGCCAACCTAGTGCGAACCCGCCAGGCCCGAGTGGGCCGCGTTCGCCGCCGGCACCGCCATCGCACCCATCGCGACGGTCAGCACACCACCGACCCAGGACACCCACGACGCCGCCATCAGGTCGCTGTAGCCCATCACCCACGGGGAGATGAACAGCAGCGCACCGAGCAGCATCTGGAACCACTCGCCGTACACCATGGCGGGCATCGCGAGCGACGCGAGGCCGTCGATGGCGATGAGCGCGCCGAGCACGATCATCGTCCACATGGCCGCCGTGGACGTCTCCACCACGAGCGGCGACAGCAGCACCAGCGCGCCGATTGCGACTTCGGCCCAGTCCTGCCACCTGGTCCACGCCTTGGTCATGACCTGCACCTCCGTCCTGTGAAGCGGACACCACCGATGCTCCGCTTGGTTGGCCGCCCGGTCAAGGTGGACCGATCGGGTGCAACACCAGTGCAATGCCTCACAGGTCCGGTTCTGAATCGGTTACCGGTGGGTAACCTCCGGCAACCTGCGTGGACCTGCGTCCAACGCCACAATCCCGGAGCATCACCCATTGGGAGGCACACGCCGTGCAGAAGATCCTCGACGCGATCCTCGCCGACGAACTGGACGCGGTCGGATCGCTTGACGTACCGGAGACCTACCGCGGCGTCACCGTGCACGCCGACGAGGTCGAGATGTTCCAGGGCCTGGCGACCAAGGACAAGGACCCCCGCAAGTCGCTGCACGTCGACGAGGTCCCCGTCCCGGAGCTGGGCCCGGGCGAGGCCCTGGTCGCCGTCATGGCGTCCGCGATCAACTACAACACCGTGTGGACCTCGATCTTCGAGCCGCTGTCCACGTTCGGGTTCCTCAAGCGCTACGGCAAGAGCTCGCCCGAGGCCGCCAAGCACGACCTGCCCTACCACGTGGTGGGCTCCGACCTGGCGGGCGTCGTGCTGCGCACCGGCCCCGGCGTCAACGCGTGGAAGGCCGGCGACCGGGTCGTCGCGCACTGCCTGGACGTCCAGCTGGAGCACCCGGACGGCCACAGCGACACCATGCTCGACCCCGAGCAGCGCATCTGGGGCTTCGAGACCAACTTCGGCGGCCTCGCCGAGATCGCCCTGGTCAAGGCCAACCAGCTGATGCCGATGCCCGACCACCTGTCCTGGGAGGAGGCCGCCTCCCCGGGCCTGGTCAACTCCACCGCCTACCGCCAGCTCGTGTCGGTCAACGGCGCGAACATGAAGCAGGGCGACACGGTCCTGATCTGGGGCGCGTCGGGCGGCCTGGGCTCCTACGCCACCCAGTTCGCGCTCAACGGCGGCGCCACCCCGATCTGCGTGGTGTCCTCGCCGGAGAAGGCCGAGATCTGCCGCAAGATGGGCGCGGAGCTGATCATCGACCGGTCCGCCGAGGGCTACCGGTTCTGGAAGGACGAGCACGAGCAGGACCCGAAGGAGTGGAAGCGCCTCGGGGCCAAGATCCGCGAGCTGACCGGCGGCGAGGACCCGGACATCGTGTTCGAGCACCCCGGCCGCGAGACGTTCGGCGCGTCGGTGTTCGTGACCAAGAAGGGCGGCACGATCGTCACCTGCGCGTCCACCAGCGGGTACATGCACCAGTACGACAACCGCTACCTGTGGATGAGCCTGAAGCGGATCATCGGCTCGCACTTCGCGAACTACCGCGAGGCGTGGGAGGCCAACCGCTTGATCGCCAAGGGGAAGATCCACCCGACACTGTCCAAGGTGTACTCGTTGGACCAGGTCGGCCAGGCGGCCTACGACGTCCACCGCAACGCCCACCAGGGCAAGGTCGGCGTCCTGACGCTGGCGCCCGAGGAGGGCCTGGGTGTGCGCAACCACGAGAAGCGCGCGCAGCACCTCGACGCGATCAACCGTTTCCGGGGCGTCTAAAGGGAAAAGTCCGGCCGTGCGGGTGGCGGGGTGCCACTCGCGCGGCTGGAACGGGTAGCGTGCACGTCATGGGCCTCGCCGACGACCGTGACCTCGTCCCCCTGGGATCCGGCTTCGACATCGTCAAACGCGGCTACGACCGCGCGCAGGTCGAGGACCACCTGGAGCGCCTCGACGCGGACCTGCGGCTGCTCGCGGCCGACCGGGACGCGGCGGTGTCGCAGACCAACGACCTGTCCCGCCAGCTCGAAGCGGCCCGCTCGGAGATCGCCGAGCTGCGCGGGCAGGTCGAACGCCTGTCCCTGCCGCCCACCACGCTGGAGGGCCTGAGCGAGCGGCTGCAGCGCATGCTGCGCCTCGCGCAGGACGAGGCCAACGAGATCAAGGCGCGCGCCGAGGCCGAGGGCGGGCACATCCGCGCCAAGGCCGAGGCCGACGCGGCCGTGCTGCGCACGAGGTACGAGAAGCTGATCGCCGAGCTGGACCAGCGGCGCACCGAGATGGAGGCCGAGCACCGGGGAGTGCTGGAGAAGGCGCGCGCCGAGGCCGACCGGATCGTGGGCGAGGCGCGCGACGCCGCCGCCAAGCTCGACGAGGAGTCCCTGCAGCGGCGGACCACCGTCGAGGAGGACTTCGAGATCGCGATGGCCGCCCGGCGCGTCGAGTCGATGAAGCTGCTCGCCGAGCAGGAGGCGGCGTCGAAGGGCGAGGCGGACCGGCGGGTGCGCGAGGCGGCCGAGGAGGCCGCGCGGGTGCGCGCCCAGATCGCCCAGGAGCAGGCGGCGTCCAACGCCGAGGCCCAGCGCCTGGTCCGCGAGGCCACCGAAGAGGCGAACCGCCGCCGGCACGACTCGATCAGCGAGGCGACCGCGCGCGTGCAGGAGGCCACCGACGAGGCCAACCGCCGGGTGCGGGAGGCGACGGAGGAGTCCAACCGCCGGGTCACGCAGGCGACGCAGAAGGTCGAGGCCCTGCGCCAGCTGCGCAACCGCCTGTCCCAGCAGCTCCACTCGGTCCGCACGGCCCTGCACGAGGTCGTCCCCCTGCTGGACCCGCTGGAGGAGGAGAAGCCCCAGCCGGCCCAGGTCACCCAGCCGGTGGCTTCCGAGGCCCCCACGCAACCCGAGGACGCCCCACCGGCCGCCGCTGCCGCTCAGCCGACCGCCGGCCAGCCCGCCGCCCAGCCGGCCGCCGCTCCAGCCCCCGCGGGTCAGCCCGCCGCCCAGCCGCCGGCAGCCCAGCCCGCGCAGGCAGCTCAGCCCAAGCCCCAGTCGCAGCCCCAGTCCCAGCCCCAGTCCCAGTCGCAGTCCCAGTCGCAGCCCCAGTCGCCGCAGAGCCCGGACGGTCCGACCCAGAAGATCGCCCGCCCGACCCCGCCCAAGGCCCGCTCCGGCAAGCGCTAGGAAGCGGCCCCGCCTACACCCCGACCCGCCGCCGCCAGTCGTCCACCGCACGCGCAAACGCTTGCGGCACCTCGACCGGCGTCAAGTGCCCCGCGTCGGCTAGCTCCACGTAGGTCGACGCGGGCAGCACGTCGGCCAACTCCCGCGCGGCGGTCGGCGGCGTCAGCGTGTCCTGGGCCCCCACCAGCACCAACGCCGGCATGTCCACCCCCGCCAGCACGTCCCGGGAGTCCGGCCGCGCCGCCATGGCCCGCTGCGCCCACGCCACCTCCGCCGGTTCCCGCGCCAGGATCAGCTCCCGCACCCGCTCGACCACGCCGTCCGCCGGCGCGGCCCCGACCAGCCCGCCGAGCACGGTGTCCGGCACCCACTCGACGCCCTCCTCCTCGACCCGCCGCGCCATCGTCAACCGGTTGGCCCGCGCCTCCTCGCCGTCCGCCGTGAACCGCGTGTCCGCGAGCACCAGCCCGGCCACCCGCGACGGGTCGCGCCGCAGCAGCGCCATCGCGACGTACCCGCCCATCGAGCACCCACCCAGCACCACCCGCTCCAGCCCGCGGGCGTCCAACTCCCCCAGCACGTCGTCCGCGAGGACCCCCAGATCGGCCTCCCGGCCGCGCCCGCGCAGCTCCGGGGTGATCGGGTGGAGCACCTCGCGCACCCCGTCCCACATGCGCGGATCCAGCGGGAACGCGTGCAGCAGCACCAGCGGCAAGTGATCCATGCCCGAAATTGTCGGTCCCCCTCGCTACCTTCGTCACATGACCTCGAACCCGGAAGAGATCCGCACCGAACGCCTGGTCCTCAGGCGCGTCGGGCCGGGTGACCTGCGTGCCGCGATCGCCGTCCTGTCCGACCCGGAGACCAGCCACCACGACCAGTCCGGTAAGCCGTCCGCCGCGGAGACGGCCGACCTGCTGGCGCGGTGGCGGGCGCACTGGGTGCACGAGGGCGTCGGGTACTGGGCGGTGGTGCTGCCGGAGACCGGGGAGGTCATCGGCTTCGGCGGGCTGCACCACCACGAGCTGGACGGTGAGCGGACGCTCAACCTGTCCTACCGCCTGCGGCCCCGCCACCGGGGCCGGGGCTACGCGCCCGAGATGGCCCGCGCGGCCGTCGAGTGGGCGCGGCGCGAGCGTCCGCACCGTCCGGTGGTGATCATCACCGACCCCGGTGACAAGCCCTCCCAGCGCGTCGCGGAGAAGCTGGGCTTCGCGCACGTGGGCGCCGGTGTCACGGCCGAGGGGCCGGTGTTGGTCCACCGGCGTCAGGGGGTGGTGGCGATGACAGCCTGACGCTTCTCGCAGGGGCCGGACCAGGTGCGCGGCAGCGGTGTGGGCACCTCGGGCAGGGCCGTGGACACGATCGCGTCGAGCACTTCGTCGGACTGCCCGACGAAGAGGTGCTTGGCGCCGGGGAAGTCGATCACGTCCGCGGTCGGCAGGTCCACACCGAACCGCCGCCTGGCCTCGGTCGGGGGCAGGTAGTCGTCGTGCTCCGGCACGAGGCACACCACCCGCTTGTCCACCCAACGCACCAGGTGTTCCGGCGTGCTCCAACGCAATGGAGGTGAGATCAGGATCGCTCCCACAACCCGCGGGTCACACCCGTGCATCAAAGCGAGATCCGTGCCGAAGGACCACCCGACCAGCCAGACGTCGGGCAGTCCGCGGTCGGCGACGAACGCCAGCGCGGCGGCGACATCCAGTCGCTCGCCCCTGGCGTTGTCGAAGCTGCCCTCACTACGGCCGGCCTCGCTGGCAGTGCCACGCGTGTTGAACCGCAACACCGCCGCCCCCGCCAACGCGGGCAACCGCCATGCCGCCTTGCGCAGCAGGTGGGAATCCATCATGCCCCCGTGCGTGGGCAACGGGTGCAGCATCACCAGGGTGGCCCGCGGCGCACGGTCCGCCGGCATGGCCAACTCCCCGACCAGCCGCAACCCGTCCGAGGTGACCAACGTGACACCCTCCCGCCGAGCAGGGAGGACGGTGTTCCCGGTGATCCGCACACCCTCACTCACAGCAACAACCCCAATCACCCCATCGTGCGACATACAGGATCCGCGACCAAACCCCACCTCGCGCGTCCCGTAAACAAGGAGCGCGGGCAACGGCAGACCTGAACCCCGCCCACCGGCCAAGCCACCGCTCACCCCGGCCCGCCGCCAACCCAAGCCCACCACCGGCCCGCCCGCCTGCCGCCAGCCCGCCCACCACCGGCCCGCCTGCGCGCTGGCCCGCCTGCCGCCAGCCCGCCCGTGCGCTGGCCCGCCTGCCGCCGGCCCGCCCACCACCGGCCCGGCCACCGCCGGCTCGCCTGCCGCCGCAGCCCGCGCGGTCACCCGGCACCCACCACCCGCGGCCCTCTGCGTGCTGCGCGCGGGTCACCATCGCCGCGACGTGGGCCCGCGCCTCCCCCGCGACGCCCAACAGCCCTGGTGCCAGTGCCGCCGGTCCTCGATCGACCCGTAGTCGCCCGCCGGCCACGCCACCACGTGCGGCGTGCCCGGTCGGATCTCGTGGTCGCACCCCGGGCACCGGTAGGTCTTCGTGGTCGCCGCGCCGGACACGTTGCGCACCAGCCACTCGCCGTCCGCCGCGCTCTCCGCACGCGCCCAAGCGCCGCCTCCGGGCGGGCTCGGCTCTGCGGGGCGGTGGGGGCGGTTGCGGCGCGGCACGAGGTCCCAGGGTAATCAAGGTGTTGACTGTGATCCCTTACGGTCCATGGCGTGAACAAGTGGCAGCAGGGTGTCGTGACCACCGTCCTCCTCGCCGAGATGGCGGTGTTGGCGATGCCCGCCATCCGCGCCGGCGGCGGTTCGGGTTCGGGCGCGGGGCAGGGGCTGGCGCTCGGCGGACGCCCCGGCATCCTGATGGCCGCCAGCACGATCCTGCTCGTCACCGCCGGCGCGGCGCTGGTCACGGCGTGGCTCCGCCCGCAGGCCCGCACCTGGCTGGCCACCTTCTCCGGCGCGCACGCCGCCGCGGCCGGCATCGGCTGGGCCCACGGCCTGCCGCTGCTCACCCTCGTCTCGGGCCTGGCGGCGGCCCTGGTACCCGCAGTGGTGCTGCTGCCCGCGAAGCGGTCACAATAGGGCCGTGCCGACCTACGAGTTCCGTTGCAAGGCGTGTGGAGCCACGTTCGACGTCAAGCGCTCGATGAGCGAGGCGTCCGACCCCGCCCCGTGCCCGCAGGGGCACGAAGACACCGTCAAGCTCCTGTCCATGGTTGGGCTGGCGGGCAAAGCCTCCCAACCGGCTCCCCAGGGCGGAGGGTGCTGCGGCGGCGGTTGCTGCGGCTGACCTGGCCGGCGAACGACCAGCGGGCCGGCGAACGTGACCAACGGGCCGGCGAGCGCGACCAACGGGCCGGCGAACGACCAGCGGGCTGGCGAAGGCGGCCAGCGGGTGAGCGAATGACCTGCGGGCTGGCTAGCGGACGGGCCGGCTAGCGGATCGCTGCCGGGGCGGAACGGGCGAATCGCCCGAACCGGGCGCGACGCGAGCAGCCAAGCGGGCGAGCAGCCAAGCGAGCCAGCAGCCAAGCGAGCCAGGAGCAAGCGGGCGGATGGCCCGCAGCCTGCCGGTTGCGGCGGGTGCGGGCCGTCCGGTCGCAGTCGCGTGGCGGTGGTCAGCCCTTGGGTTCCTTCGCCAGCAGGACTTCGGCGACCTTCTTGCCCTGGTCGCAGATCGCGCCGAACCTCGCCGAGCCGTCGATCACGATGATGCCGATGCCGCCGCCCGCGTAGTCCATCACCAGCACGCACGACGGCTGCACCGACGTGTCCGTCGTCCGGTCGAAGTAGGTCAGCTTCCGGCCGCCCACGTCGAACGAGCCGTTGCTGGTGTCCAGGGAGATGGGACGCCCGCCGCGGAAGCGCAGGGTCACGCCGACGTCCAGCTTGTCGACGCTGGTCTGCCACTTGCACGACTGGTCGAACGACGGGTCGTAGCCGGTTTCCGTTGGGGGCGCCGCCTTGTCCCGGACGTCGTACGGCAGGTCGCGCCAGGTCAACAGCTTGCAGATGTCGCCGACGTTCCGGTCCGGCTTCGGGTTCGACGCCGACGTCGGGTTCGACGTCGGCGTCGGCGGAGCGGACGAGAAGGGCGGGTCGACGTCCAGCACGCCGGCCACCGGCGTGCCGTTCACCTTGTAGGCGCAGCCGGACACGCCGAGCGCCGCAACCAGGAGCGAGAGAACCAGACGCCGCATGGGCACCACGATGCCAAACGCGCGCAACCGCCCGGAACTCAGGTGTAGTCCCGGAACCCCTTGCCCGTCTTGCGACCCAGTCGCCCGGCCGTCACCAGGTGCTCCAGCAGCGGCGCGGGGGCGAAGCCGGCCTCGCGGAACTCCAGGTACAGGGTGCGTTCGATCGCCAGCGACACGTCCAGGCCCACGACGTCCAGCAGTTCGAACGGGCCCATCGGCAGGGAGCAGCCGACCTTCATCGCGTTGTCGATGTCGTCGGCGTCCGCGTAGTGCGCCTCCAGCATCTTCACCGCGTCGTTGAGGTACGGGAACAGCAGCGCGTTGACGATGAAGCCGGCCCGGTCGCCGCAGTGCACCGGGACCTTGCCCAGGTCCAGGCAGACGCGGCGGGCGGTGGCGACGACGTCGGCGGAGGTGGCGATGGTCTCCACGATCTCCACCAGCTTCATCACCTGCGCCGGGTTGAAGAAGTGCAGGCCCACCACGTCGCCGGGGCGCGAGGTCGCCGCCGCGCACTCGATCACCGGCAGCGAGGACGTCGTGGTCGCGAGCACCGCACCGGGCTTGCAGACCTCGTCCAGCGCCTGGAAGACCGCCTTCTTGATCTCCAACTCCTCCGCCACGGCCTCGACCACCAGGTCGCAGTCGGCGAGGTCGGCGAACTCGACGGCGGGGGTGATGCGGGCCAGCGTGGCGTCGCGGTCGGCCTCGGACAGCTTGCCGCGCGACACGGCCTTGTCCAGCGACTTGCGCACCTTGCCGACCGCGCCCTCGGCCTTGTCCTGCGACCGGGCGCGCAGCACGACGTCGTGGCCGCGCTTGGCGAACACCTCGACGATGCCGGTGGCCATGGTGCCGGTGCCGATGACGCCCACCCGCTGCACCTCGCGCGTCGGAACGTCCGAGGACGCGGCGGCGGGGGTGAGCGCGTCGGGCACGACGTTGGGCGAGTCGGGGCCGTCGTAGGTGTAGAAGCCGCGCCCGCTCTTGCGGCCCAGCAGACCTGCGGTGATCATCTGCTTGAGCAGCGGCGCCGGGGCGTGCAGGCGGTTGCGGGACTGGTGGTACATCGTGTCGAGGATCTCGTACGCGGTGTCCAGGCCGATCAGGTCGAGCAGCGCCAGCGGGCCCATCGGGTAGCCGCAGCCGTAGCGCATCGCCGCGTCGAGGTCTTCCCTTGTGGCGTAACGGGATTCGTACATGCGCACGGCGTGGTTGAGGTAGCCGAACAGCAGCGCGTTGGCGATGAACCCGGCGCGGTCGCCGATGACGACCGGGGACTTGCCCAGGCTCTCGGCGAACGCGACGACGTCGGTCACCACGTCCGGCTCGGTGACGACCGTGCGCACCACCTCGACCAGCTTGAGCACCGGCGCCGGGTTGAAGAAGTGCATGCCGACGACCTTGCCGGGCCGCCCGGTGTGGACGCCGATCTCGGTGATCGACAGCGACGACGTGTTGGACGCGAACACCACCTCGGGGCGGCAGATGCGGTCCAACTCGGCGAACACCCGCGCCTTGAGGTCCATGCGCTCGGGGACGGCTTCGATGACCAGGTCCACGTCGGCGAGCGCGTCGAGGGACGTGGCGTAGCTGATGCGGCCGAGGAGTCCGGTGCGGGCGGCCTCGTCGAGCTTGCCCTTGGCCACCGCGCGGCTGGTCGAGTGGTCGAGGTGACCGCGACCGCGGGTCAGGCCCTCCTCGTCCACGTCCACCGCGACGACAGTGAGGCCGGTCCGGGCGAGTACTTCGGCGATGCCGGCGCCCATCGTGCCGAGGCCGACGACTCCCACCGTGCTGAACTGGCGCGTCACTGCGATACCTCCCACTCTGCGGAGTGGCTACCGGACGGTAACTTGCGCCCGACTATCCCACGGCGGTCACGCTTCGTTCGCGTGAGCTTCACCATCGGTATCGAGCAAGAAACCGGTCAAGACCCGTCTCAACAGCTCATTCGTCGAAGCCGCGAGCGGCGAGGTCCTCCACTCTCCGCACCGCTTCGGCGGCGTCGGCGCCGGACGCGACGACCTCGACGGACGCCCCGCCGGGCGCGCTGAGACCCATGAGGGCGAGCACGCTGGCGGCATCGGCTTCCGCGTCGCCGAACCGCACCACGACCCGCGCGTCCAGCCCTGTCAGGGACCGCGCGACGAGTGCGGCGGGCCGCGCGTGCAGGCCGACCTCGTTGGTCAACACGACCCGCGCCCGAACCTCGCCGGTCCCGCCGGTTCCGGAGCCGGTTCCGGATTCGGAGCCGGTTCCGGAGCCGTTGGCGGAGCTGGTCCAGCCCGCTTCCGCGGCGGCACGCGTGGCGGCCGTGGCCACCGCGTCCAGGGTCGCGTTCCCTTGGGCCGCAACGGCTGCCGCCACCGCCCCCTCCACCAGCGGGGCGTCCACCACGCGGACCTCGGTCCCGGCCTCCTCCGCCGCCATGTCGGCGACCATGCGGGCGCTGCCCAGGTCGTACAGGACCACCACGCCCGCCGCGCCGGCCCGCGCGACGGCCTCCGACACGGCCAGGAAGTCCGTGCCCAACCCGCCGGCGCCGTCACCGCCCGCCGGCACGATCGTCACGTCCGGGGCCATCTGACCGGCCAACTCCGCCACGCCCTCGGCCAACCGCCGGCTGTGCGACACGACCACCAGGCCGATCACCGCGCGCTCCCCGCGAACGTCCTCAGCAACAACGCCGTCGAGCGCGCGCCGGGGTCCAGGTGGCCGGCGCTGCGTTCGCCCAGGTAGGACGCGCGGCCCTTCCGCGCCACCAGCGGCACGGTCGACTCCGCGCCCTGTTCGGCCGCTTCCGCCGCCGCCGACAGGACGGCGGCCACGTCACCACCCGTCACGGCCACCGACTCCGCCGCCGCCACGGCCGGGGTCAACGCGTCGACCATGGTCTTGTCGCCCACGACCGCCTTGCCGCGCGCGACCACGCCCTCCAACGCCGCCTGCAAAGCCGCTGCCGCCAAAGGAGGATCGAGTTCGGCAGCGTCACCCACGGCGGCAGCCGCGCGGAGGAAAGCCGTGCCGTACAACGGTCCCGCCGCGCCGCCCACCGTGGAGATGAGCGTCGAGGCGACCAACTTCAATACAGCGCCCGGGGACGCCGCCTCGACAGTGTCCAGTTTGGACACCAGAGCGGTGAAGCCGCGGGTCATGTTCTCGCCGTGGTCGCCGTCGCCGATCTCGCGGTCCAGCCGGTTCAGCTCGTCGCGGTGTTCGGCGATGACGCGCGCGGCGGCGCGCAGGGCGGTGGCCACGCCCTCTGCGGTGCACGTCGCCATCACAGCCCCCAGCGCAGGGCGGGCGTGTGGACGGGGGCGTCCCACAGGTCGATCAGCTCGTCGTCCAGCCTCAGCAGCGTGAGGCTCATGCCCTGCATCTCCAGGCTGGTGATGTACGGGCCGACCAGCCGCCGCTCCACGACGATCCCGCGCTCGGCCAGCAGCCGTTCCGCGATGCCGTGCGCCAGGTACAGCTCGATCAGCGGCGTGCCGCCCATGCCGTTGGTGAACAGCAGCACCCGGTCGCCCTCGGCGAACGGCAGGTCCTCCAGGATCGGGTCCAGCAGCGCGGGCACCAGCTCCGACGCCGGCCCCACGGGCACCCGCTGCCGGCCCGGCTCGCCGTGGATGCCGATGCCCAGCTCCATCTCGTCGTCGGCCAGCGTGAAGCTCGGCTCGCCCGCGTGCGGCACGGTGCACGCCGACAGCGCCAGGCCCATCGACCGCACCTGGCCGATCACCTTGCGCGCCAACGCCTCGCAGCCGTCGAGGTCCACGCCGCGCTCGGCCGCCGCGCCGACGAGCTTCTCCAGCAGGACGGTCCCGCCGACGCCACGCCGACCCGCCGTGTAGAGGGAGTCCTTCACGGCCACGTCGTCGTCGATCACCACCGACCGGACCTCGACGCCGTCCAGCGCGGCCAGTTCGGCGGCGGTCTCGAAGTTCAGCACGTCACCGGTGTAGTTCTTGACGATCAGCAGCGCCCCCGCGCCGCCGTCCGTGCGCGCGATGGCCGCCTGCACCTGGTCCGGTGTGGGTGAGGTGAACACCGCGCCGGGGCAGGCGGCGTCGAGCATGCCGCGGCCGACGAACCCGCCGTGCAGCGGCTCGTGGCCCGACCCGCCGCCGGAGATGATCGCGACCTTGCGCGGCACCGGCGCGTCCGCCCGCACGACGACGGCGGGGTCGTACTGGACGTCCAGCAGGTCCGGGTGCGCGGCGGCCATGCCGCGCAGCGCGTCCGCCACCACGGTCGCCGGATCGTTGATGATCTTCTTCATGGTGACCTCCCTCGCCGATGGTCACCCCATTCCTACCCCACCCGAGGGGGAACGGCCCGGCCGGAACCCTCAGCGCCCGTAGAGGAGCCGCACCAACCGCAGCACGTGGCGCATGGTGCGCGAGCCGCGGTCGTAGGTCATCGGGTTGAGCAGCCCGCCGAACTTCTTGCGGGTCACCGAGTGCGCGTAGGTGAACTCGCGCAGCCCGTCCTCGCCGTGGATGCGCCCGAACCCGGACTCCCCCACCCCGCCGAAGGGCAGCCCCGGCACGGACGCGTACGCGAGCACCGAGTTGATCGACACCATGCCGCAGCGCAGCTTCGCCGCGATCTCCTCGCCCCGGTTGCGCGAGAACACCGTCGCGCCCAGCCCGTAGGCCAGGGAGTTCGCCTTGCGCACGGCCTCGTCGGCGTCGGCCACGCGGGTCACCACCAGCGTCGGCCCGAACGTCTCGTCGGTGACGGCGGTCGAGTCGTCCGGCACGTCCACCAGCACCACGGGCTCGACGTACGGCGGCCGGATCGACTCCAGCCCGCCGACGACCGCCTTGCCGCCCTTGTCCAGCGCGTCGGCGACGTGCGACTGGATGACGTCCACCTGCTTGGGCATGGTGATCGGCCCGAAGTGCGCGTCGGGCTCGCCGCCGGGCCGCAGCTTCTTCGCCTTCTCCACCACCAGCTTGACGAACTCGTCGTACACCGCGCCGGCCACGTAGACCCGCTCGACGCCGGCGCACGTCTGCCCGGAGTTGAAGATCCCGCCCCACACCGCGCCGTCGGCGGCGGCCACCACGTCCGCGTCCTCGGCGACGATCAGCGGGTCCTTGCCGCCGCACTCGACCAGCACCGGCGTCAACGTCGCCGCGCACGCCGCCATGACCTTCTTGCCGGTGGGCGTGGACCCGGTGAACGCGAGCTTGTCCACGCCGGACCCGCACAGCGCCGCGCCGGTCGCGCCGAACCCGGTCACCACCTGCAGCACCGGGTACTCCGGGACCACCTCGGCGAACGTGTCCTCCAGGAACACCCCGACCCCGGGGGTGAACTCGCTGGGCTTGAACACCACCGCGTTGCCCGCCGCGAGCGCGTAGGCGATCGACCCCATGGGCGTGAACGCCGGGTAGTTCCACGGCCCGATCACGCCGACCACGCCCAGCGGCCGGTACTCCAGCGACGCCGAGTGGTTGTACATCAGCATGCCCGGCGACACGCGCCGCTTGCCCAGCACCTTGGGCGCCTGTTTCGCCGCCCAGTGCAGGTGGTCGATCACCAGGGCCAGCTCGGTCCGCGCGTCGTCGGCGGACTTGCCGGTCTCCGCGCAGATCAGCCCCTGGAACTCGTCCAGCCGCTTGACCAGCACCTTCCGCCACGCGTCCAGCCGCGCCTTGCGCCCGTCGAAGCCCAGCTCGGCCCAGAACGACGCCGCCGTCCGCGCGCGCTCCACCGCCGCCCGCACCTCCTGCTCGCCGTGCACGGGGTGGTGGGCGATCACCTCCCCGGTGCGCGGGTCGAGCGAGGCGAACCGCTTCTGCTCGTCCTCGGCCCGCAGCGGCGTGGTGGGAGCGGTCTGCGTCATGGGGAGCCCTCCAAGGTGCGCGAAGGTGTTACTGGAGAGTAACGGGTAATCGGCGATCCCGTCAGCCCCCGTTCAGACTCCCCGATCAGGCCTTGGGCAGCTTGGGCAGGACGCCCTTGGCGAACGCGACGGCCGCCGCGCACCGGTCGAACTCCGACTTCTTCGGGCCCGCCGACTTGACCTCCACGACCTCGCCGTCGTCGCCCGAGTCCAGCCGGTGCACCCACTTGACCGTGCACGACGGGAAGGCGCCGGTGTTGTCGAGCTGGTAGCCCTTGACCCCGCCGAGGTCCACGTCGGTCTGCTTGTCGTCGAACTTCCGGTCGTCGGGCACGTAGGTCGAGCGCAGGTCGAAGGTCAGCTCGCGGTCGTCGCCCACCCACGAGCAGCTGTGCAGGCCGTACGGGTACTGCCGGTGGGACGCGGTCGCCGCCGCGTCGACCACCGCCTTGTCGGGCAGCGTGCACGGATCCAGCGTCACCAGCGAGTCCTTGGCCGGGTTCCGGACCGCGCCGCGCTCGCGGATGGTCTTCAGGGCGCCTTCCATGACCTTGCGGCCAGGGGCGCACGCGTCGCCGTCCTTGTAGCCGATCTGGACGGTGATGCCCAGCGCCGGCTTCTCCTGGGTGATGACCGAGACGAAGCAGGCGTCGTTGTCGAGGGTCTGCTCGTAGCTCTTGAGCCCGGCCAGCGTCTTGTCGGCGTTCTTGGCCTCGCTGGTCATCGTCTGGCCGACCTCGATGGTCACGGCCAGGTCCTTGCCCGCCTGGTCCTCCATGAAGTTGGAGCAACGGCTGAACCCGGTCGCCGACACCTGCCCCGGCTTGCCGACCTGCTCCAGCAGCTCGCGGTCCAGCAGCTCGCACGGGTTGACCAGGCGCAGCTTGTCCGGGGCGAACGCCGCGTCCACCGGCTTGCCGTCGGCGGGGGTGGTCGGCTGGGTGCCCGACTCGGACACCGCCTCCGCGTTCGCCTTCACGGTCGAGCGCGGGTACGGCTTGTGCTTGGCGAGGTCGCCGCCGGCGGCGCAGCCGGCGACGACGAGGAGCGCGCACAGGACGGCGACGAGTCGATGCACGAAGTGCACGGTAGCGATCGGCTGCGCCATCCGTGGCGGGAACCCTGTGTTCGACCTCACCACGGCCTTCGGAAACGATCCAGATGATCGACTCGCTGTAACAGGTGGAAGCCACAGAGAGAGGAGCACCGAGTGCGCGAGCGCATCCGACGCGCGGTCCGCCGGTTCGACGCCTGGACGGTCGAGGCCTTCAACCCCGTCGCCTTCAACCCCGTCGCCTTCAACCCCGTCGCCTTCAACCCCGTCGCCCACGCCCCGGCCCGCCGCCGGCGGTGACTACACCCGGTCGCCCGGTTCGGGGTCAGCGTCGACCTCGTCGGGGACGACCACCGGCCGCAGGAACCCCCACAGGGCGAACGCCGCGGCCAGCGCCACCATCCCGATCCCGGTCCACAGGTTGATGTTCAGCCCGTCCGCGCGGGCCAGGTCGGCGTCGTCGGTGAAGCCCACCCCGACCACCGCCAGGACCACCCCGTAGACCGCGAACAGCGTCGCGATCACCAGCCGCAGGTCGAACAGACCGGCTTTGCGCACCATGACGAACCCTCCCGGTCGACGTCAGCCGAAGACGATGTTGAGCACGACGGTCAGCACCAGCACCCCGACGCCCAGCAGCGCCGGCGAGCGGTACCAGCCGGCGTCCTCGCCGGTCGCGGAGTGCCGGCGGTCCTCCTTGGGCGTCATGCTCCAGACCAGCCCGACCAGCCGTTCCCGCGGCACCGGCCGCGTGAACAGGGTGACCGCGACGCTGACCACGATGTCCACCACGAACGCCGCGCCCGCGCCGACGAAGCTCGCGCCCTGGCCCGGCAGGTCCACCACGCCGGTCTCGGCGAGCACGAACACCACGACGGCGGCCAGCGTGCCCGCGACCAGGCCGGCCCAGCCCGCCGCCGCGGACATCCGCTTCCAGAACATGCCCAGGATGAACGTGGCGAACAGCGGCGCGTTGAAGAACGAGAACAGCGCCTGGATGTAGTCCATGATGTTGCCGTAGCCGGCGGCCAGGAACGCGGTGCCGATGGCGACCAGCGTGCCGCCGATGGTGGCCAGCCGGCCGATCCGCAGGTAGTACTCGTCGGGCCGGTCCTTGCGGACGTAGTCCTGCCACAGGTCGTAGGTGAAGACCGTGTTGAACGAGGACACGTTGGCCGCGACGCCGGCCATGAACGACGCCAGCAGGCCGGTGATGGCGATGCCGAGCATGCCGTTGGGCAGCAGTTCGCCGATCAGCGCGGGCAGGGCGTTGTTGTAGACGATGCCGGAGCTGCCGTCGCCGGCCTTGAGCGCCGCGAGTTCGGGCACCACGACGGCGGCGATGATGCCCGGGATGATGATCACGAACGGGATCAGCGCCTTGGGGTAGGCGCCGATGATCGGCGTGCGCCGGGCGGCGGACATGCTCTTGGCCGACAGCGCGCGCTGCACCTCGGCGAAGTTGGTCGTCCAGTAGCCGAACGAGAGCACGAAGCCCAGGCCGAACACGATGCCGATGACGCTGAGCACCGGGTTCTGGATGCCGGTCAGCTCGGTCGCGGGCCACGCCGAGAGCTGCTCGGACCCGCCCGGCCCGGCGGTCACCTTGTCCACCAGGCCCTGCCAGCCGCCGACCTTGTGCAGGCCGACGATCGTCAGCGGCAGCAGCGCGGCGACGATGACGAAGAACTGGAGCACCTCGTTGTAGATCGCCGCGGACAGGCCGCCGAGGGTGGTGTAGGTGAGCACGATCGCCGCCGCGATGACCACCGACAGCGGGATCGGCCAGCCGAGCATGAGGTTGAGCAGGAACGCCAGCGCGTACAGGTTGACGCCCGCGATCAGCACCTGGGCGGCGGCGAAGCTCAGCGCGTTGACCAGGTGCGCGCCCTTGCCGAAGCGGCGGCGCAGGAACTCGGGGACGCTGCGGACCTTCGAGCCGTAGTAGAACGGCATCATCACCAGGCCGAGGAACACCATGGCCGGGATCGCGCCGATCCAGTAGTAGTGCACGGTCGCCATGCCGTACTGCGCGCCGTTGGCCGCCATGCCGAGCAGCTCGATCGCGCCGAGGTTGGCGGAGATGAAGGCCAGGCCGGTGACCCACGCGGGCAGCGAGCGGCCGGACAGCAGGAAGTCCAGGCTGGAGGACACCGAGCGGCGGGCCAGGAAGCCGATGCCCAGCACGAACGCGAAGTAGATCGCGAGCAGCGCGTAGTCCAGCGGCCCGGCGTCGAGCCGGAGGTCTGCCTGAGCGAGCACGGGCACCGTCGCCCACCTCCCCAATCAACAAGGTCGAACAACACCGGACACTACCGCACACCCGATCAGCCGACCGTAGTGCACCGCAGTGGATCTCGCCGATCTGAACTACCCACGCCCAAACCCCGTAGTCCCGGGCGTGACCCCAACAGGTGAAGCGACGGCGTACGGCGTCGACTACACGGCCCGAGAGCTGATGCCGTGGGAGCTGTCCGAGTACACCCGGACCGGCGGCTACGACCTGCGGTTCCTGTTCAGACCCATCGGCTACCCGACCAACCCGGGCTGCGTCAGCCACCAGCCGGGCGCGCTCGCGCGGCACCGCGCCGCCGGGCGGTTGGTGCTGCTCTACCACCGACTGGGTGATGCCGACGGGCGCGGCGGGAAGGACGCGGGGTACGGGCACGCGCTGGCCGCCGTGACCGACGCGGCGACCGAGGGCTACCCCGACCACCTGCCGCTGGTGTTCGTGCTGGCGGCGGTGCCGGGCGTGCCCTGGTCACTGGCCGCGCAATACCTGGAGGGGGCGGCGGCGGTGGCCGGGTTCGAGCGCACGTGGTGCGCGGGGCCGCCGGACCTGGTGCACGCGTTGCAGGCGCGGTCGGCGGCGGCGGGGTACGTGCTGCACGGCCCGGCCGGCGCCATGCGCGAGGGCATCGCGTTCCGCCGGTGGACCGACCGCCGGGTGTACCCGGGCCGCATCGACGCGGGACTGGTCACCGCGCACGTGGACCTGGCCGGGTTCGAGCGCTACCGGGTGAGCACGAACGGCGTCTCGGCGTAGAACGGGCCGGCGGTGGCGCCGATGAAGAATTGGGCGCCGGGCGGGGAACCGCCGAACGACTCGGGCACCTTCACCGCGATGTCGACGAACCGGCCGGCGGCGTCGGTGGTGGCGTCACCGACCCGTTCCCCGTGGAACGTGAACACCACTCGGGTGTGCGCGGGATACCCCTCACCACTGAGCCGCACCTCGCCACCGGCCTTGCCGGCCAACGGCTGCGCCGCGAGGTGGGCGGGCGCGACGGCCGCGGAACTGGACCTCTGCGCGAGCGGCGGGAGCGGGTCCTCGGCGGCACAGCCGGACGCGAGGAGGACTCCGGGAAAGATCAACACGACCCAACCGGATCTTCGTCTTCGTCTTCGCACGGCGGACGCTCCAGGGGGATTTCACCGGGGGATGTGCAGCGTATATCGCACGATTCCCCGTGCCACGCGCCCGAACGGCCGATGTGCGCGCGAGCGACGAGCCGGTGTCGCAAAGATGCGGACACCGCGCGACCGTCAGGACGCCGGCGACCCGGCCGAGTAGGCGAACCAGTACACCCCGCGCCCGCCGACGACGACCAGCCGGTCCGGACCCACCCACCGGACGGCCTTCAACTCCCCGTCGAGCCGGAACTCGGCGACCACGCGCCCGTCCCGGCTGTCGTGGACCCGCAGCACCCGGTCCTCCGACGAGGTCGCCAGCATCGTGCCGTCCGGCGACCAGGCCAGGTCCTCCGACGACCACGGCCACTCAAGCCCGCCGAACCCCCGGTCCACCTTCCAGGTGGCCGTGTCCACCATGTGAAGGGTTGGTCCCGACCTGACCAGCAACCGGCCGCCGTCGGGCGACACGAGCACCCCCTGCACCTCGCCGGGCAGGCGGCAGGACGCGATCGGCGCCCAGGTCCGCGGGTCCGCGACGCGCAGCCGGTCACCGCGGCTGAGCGCGACCCACGAACCGTCGGGCGCCAACTCCCCGTAGATGCTCGTCCGCGACCGTTTCCCGCGCTTGCGGGCGAGGGCCCTGCGCAGCTTGCCCGGTTCGGCGGGCGGCCCCGCCACCGGCCGCAACTCCTCGCCGACCTCGACGAAGGTGGGCGGCGCCCAGGTCGAGACGTCCCACAGGCCGGCGGTGTCCGTGGTCGAGTCGGTGGCCAGCACCAGGTTGGCCCGCGACGCGGCGGCGTCGAGCGACCACGTCGAGGGCAGCGCCAGCGAGCGCGACGCCTGCCAGTTGTCCGAGCGGCAGACGATCATCCCCGACAACTTGTCGATCACCAGCGTGTCCGACCCCAGCGCGGTCATCGCCCACACCACACCGGTGTAGCGCAGCTCCGCCACGACGGCCGCCGTGGCGGGGTCGTAGACCACCACCGACACGTCGTCGGACACCGCGAGCCACGACCCGTCCGCCGCCGCGGCGCACAGGTCCGGCTGGGCCGTGCCGCGGGTGGGCGCGTCGCCACCGCCGGCGTGGTCGGGGTTCCACAGCCGCACCGTCGCGTCACCGCCGAGGGAGACCAGCACCCCGTTCGGGGTCACGGCGAGATCCTGGACCGAGCCCGCGTGCGCGGCGATCCAGGCCGTCGGCTGCCAGCCGGCCGTGTCCCACAACACGATCAGGCCGGTCTCGTCACCCGTGGCCAGCGTGCGCCCGTCGGGGAGGAACACGGCCGCGGACAGGTTCGGGTGGTAGTGCAGGACCACCGGGGGTCGGGCGGGCTCCGCCAGGTCCCACACCAGGAGCCCGTCACCGGTCGGGACGGCGACGCACCGGCCGTCCAGCCCCACCACCGGCGTCCCCGTGGCCC
Source organism: Saccharothrix mutabilis subsp. mutabilis (assembly GCF_039521145.1). Taxonomy (NCBI): domain Bacteria; kingdom Bacillati; phylum Actinomycetota; class Actinomycetes; order Pseudonocardiales; family Pseudonocardiaceae; genus Saccharothrix; species Saccharothrix mutabilis. The sequence goes on along the minus strand of NZ_BAAABU010000003.1, from coordinate 205,023 downwards.
GCTGCGGGTCGCAGCGGGCCACGGGGACGCCGGCGTCGAGGTTCCAGACCTTCAGGCCCTCGTCGTCGGCCGTGAGCACCTGCCCGTCGTCGAGGCTGACGCAGTGCTCGGTCCCGGGAGGCGTCTTGAAGGTCCGGACCGCCCGGCCCGTCCCGACGTCCCACACGACCAGCTTGTCGTCGCCGATCGTGACGAGCGTCTTGTTGTCCGCCGTGAAGCAGCGCAGGTCCGGCCCGTGGGCGCCGTGGCGGAGCACGGTGGTCGAGGGTTCCCACGTCGTGGTGTCCAGCAGGAGCGTCGTGTTGGCGCGGCCGTCGACGGCCAACGTCCGCCCGTCCCGCGACAGGGCGCAGGTGTCCCCGGAGAACGGGCTCACGGTGCGCGGCACGACCCGCAGGAGCCGACCGGTCCCGGGGTGCCAGACCCGGACGCCGTCACCGCCCGCGGTCGCAAGCCACGTCCCGTCGGGGGCGCAGAAGACGCGTTCGGTGTAGTCGTCGTGGCCGACCAGGACCCGGTTGAGCGCCGGGTCGGGGAGGTCGGGCAGCGGGCGCCACGGGGTGAGGCGGGGGTGGCCGGCCACCTCGGCGAGGGCCGCCGCGCGCAGCTCGTGGAAGGCAGGCAGGTCGGGCAAGCGGTGGGCCAGGGCGTTGACCACCGCGTGGTCCAGGTCGCCGGGGACCAGGAGGTGGCCGATCCGGTCCAGGACGCGGGCCAGTTCGCCGGCCAGGGGTGTGGCGACCAGGGCCAGGTCCTCCGCGACGGCGACCGGGCCCAGTCGCCGGAGCTTCCCGGTCACCCAGCCCGGTGTCGTGGCCAGCTCCGCCAGTTCGGTGCCCCGGCCGGCGCCGTTGAGGTGGTAGCCCAGCCACCGCCACAGGTACTCCGCCGACGTGGGCAGCGCCCACCACGAGCCGGGATCGGGCAGGGCCGCGGCGGCGCGGTCCAGCAGGTCGCGGTGCAGCGCGGTCAGGCGGTCGGGGCCGCACTCGTGGCGCAGGTAGGTCCGGATCACGTCGTGCAGGCGGATCCTGGTGCCGCCGCGCTCGACCAGGGACAGCTCCACCAGTTCCTGGCACAGCCGTTCGCTGTCGTCGGCGGACAGGCCGGCGGTGGAGTGCCACAGCAGCGCCACGACGTCGGGCGGGACCTCGGTGTCCTCGGGGAAGATCGCCAGCTCGATGGCCCGGTCGCGCCGGTCGCCCAGCACGCCCAGCGAGGACTCCAGCGTGGCGGCGACCGTGCGCTCCCGGCCCGCCGGATCGGCGACGTCCAGCGCGGTGGGTCCGACGTCGCCGAGGCGGCGCACCAGGCGTTCGGCCGCCTGCGCGATGTCACCGCCGTCGCGGGCGGTCCGGCGCAGCGCGGAGTTGGCCAGCCGCAGCGCGAGCGGCCAGCGGCCGGTGCGGTCCAGCAGCCGCTCCCGCAGGTCGTCGGGCAGCTCCCCGAGCCCGCCGACCAACAGGTCGCGGGCCTGCGCCGGGTTCATCTGGTCGACCCTGATCGTCTGCGCCTCGGCGGCGGCGAGCAGGTCGGGCACGCGGGTGGTCACCAGCAGCGTGCAGGTGCGGGCGGCGTCCAGGAACGGCCGGAGCTGCTCGCTGGTCCACACGTCGTCCACGACCAGCAGCGGCGGCGGCTTGCGCGCGGCGAGCGCGCCGCCCAGGTGCAGACCGGCCTGCTCGGGGCTGGTGAAACCCGGCCGGCGGCCGGTCACCTGCCCGATGACGTCGTTGACCGCGTCGGCGAGCGCGGCACCCCGCATCTCCTGGCCCACGGTCACCCAGTACTGGTCGGGGAACAGCTCCCGCACCTCGGGCAGCCGCAACACCCACGCGGCGAGGGTCGTCTTGCCGAACCCGCCCGCCCCGGCCAGCGTCGTGGTGATGCCCACCCGTCCCCGGCCGCCGGAGGACAACGCCCGCACGATCTGGTCGGTCAGCTCGGGCCGGGGCACGAACCCGTCCACCCGGGCGGGCACGACCGCGCCGCCGGGCCGCTCCCGCCGCGGCGAACTGCGCCAGACCTCCAGGGCCACCCAGACCGCGGCGAGCACCGCGAGGACGGCGAACACCACCCAGCTCCACCCGGACGTCAGCAGGTTGACCGTGACCGCCACGCCGATGCTGACCACGGTCACCGCGCCGGCCGCCCACGTCTGCCGCTGCACGCGCCCTCCCCTCCCCGAGCCGGCCGCCCGAGGCGGGGTCAGAACAAGCGGAACTCGTCGGGTTCGATGCCGCGCAGCGCGTCGTAGTCCAGGACGACGCAGCGGATGCCCCGGTCCTCCGCCAGCGTGCGCGCCTGGGGCTTGATCTGCTGCGCCGCGAAGACGCCGCGGACCGGGGCCAGGAGCGGGTCGCGGTTGAGCAGGTCCAGGTAGCGGGTCAGTTGTTCGACGCCGTCGATCTCGCCCCGGCGCTTGATCTCCACCGCCACCGACGCGCCGGTCTCGTCGCGGCACATCAGGTCGACCGGGCCGATCGGGGTGGGGAACTCGCGGCGGACCAGGGTCCAGCCCTCGCCGAGGGTGGTCACGTGTTCGGCCAGGAGTTTTTGCAGGTCGGCTTCCACGCCGTCCTTCACCAGGCCGGGCTCGGGGCCCAGTTCGTGCTTGGAGTCGTGGTGGACCTCGGCGAGGGTGATGATCAGCTTCTCGCCCGCCTTGTTCTGCACGACCCACATGTCCGGGTCCTCGATGAGCCAGCACGGCGGGCTCATCCAGTTCAGCGGCTTGAACGCCCGGTCGTCGGAGTGGATCGACACCGAGCCGTCGGCCTTGATCAGCAGCAGGCGCTGGGCCATCGGCAGATGGGCCGTGAGGCGTCCGACGTAGTCGACCTGGCAGCGAGCGATGACTAGGCGCACGGTCGGACAGGCTACGGGGTGCGAGGGGCGCAGCACCGGCAGGTACCGTCGGGCGTCGTGTCGCTGCTTCGCACCAAACCCGTCGAACTCACCCGCGAGACCGGTCTGCGCCGCACCATGGGGCTGGTCCCGCTGGTCGCGCTGTCGGTCGGCGCGACGCTGGGCACCGGCATCTTCGTGGTGCTCGGGCAGGCCGCGCCGGTCGCCGGGCCGGCGGTCGCCGTGTCGTTCGTCGTGGCCGCGTTGGCCGCCCTGTTCTCCGCCCTGTCCTACGCCGAGCTGGCCGGCGCGGTCCCGTTGTCCGGGTCGGCGTACTCGTACGCCTACGCGACGCTGGGCGAGCTGGTGGCGTGGGTGTGCGGCTGGTGCCTGCTGCTGGAGTACGGCGTGTCGGTGGCGGCGGTCGCGGTGGGGTGGAGCGGGTACCTCAACGCTTTCCTCCAAGCCACGGTCGGGTTCGAGCTGCCGGCCGCGGTGTCCGGGGACGTGGTGAACCTGCCGGCCGCTGTCGTGGTGTTGCTGGCCACGGCCGTGCTGCTCGGCGGGGCGAGGGAAAGCGCGCTGGTCACGACGGTGACGACCGTGTTGAAGGTCGCCGTGCTGCTGTTCTTCGTGGCCGTGGCGGTGTTCGGGTTCCACCAGGAGAACCTCACGCCGTTCGCGCCCGCCGGCGTCGCGGGTGTCACCGGGGCCGCCTCGCTGGTGTTCTTCTCCTTCATCGGGTTCGACGCCGCCTCCACCGCCGGTGAGGAGGCCCGCGACCCGCAACGCGACCTGCCCCGGGCCATCGTGATCTCGCTGGCGGTCGTGACCCTGGTCTACGTGCTGGTCGCGCTGACCGCCGTCGGCGCGGTGGGGGTCGGCGTGCTGGAGGGGTCGGACGCGTCGCTGGCGACCGTGCTGGAGCGCGTGACCGGGGCGTCGTGGCCGTCGGTGGTGCTCTCGGCCGGCGCGGTGGTGGCGATCGCGTCCGTCGTGCTGACCGTCCTGTATGGACAGACCCGGGTGCTGGTGGCGATGTCCCGCGACGGCCTGGTGCCGCCGGTGTTCGCCCGCGTCGGGCCGCGCCGGGTGCCCACGGCGAACACGCTCATCGTCGGCTGCGTGGTCGCGGTGCTGGCCGCGCTGGTGCCGCTCGGGCAGCTCGCCGAGGCCACCAGCATCGGCACGCTCGTCGCGTTCGCCCTGGTCAACGTGGGTGTCATCGTGCTGCGGCGGACCCGGCCGGACCTGCCGCGCGGCTTCCGCACGCCGTGGGTGCCGGTGGTGCCGCTGCTGGGCGTGGCGCTGTGCGTGCTGCTGGTCGCGGGGCTCGCGCCGGTGACCTGGTTGGCGTTCGGGATCTGGTCCGTGGTGGGGTTGGTGGTGTACTTCGCCTACGGGCGCAGGCGCTCGCAGCTGGCACAGGGAGAGTGATCGTGGAGACCCTCGGATCGCGTGAGGTGTACGCGAACCCGTGGATGACGGTCCGGGAGGACCCGATCCGGCGGGCCGACGGCACGACCGGGATCTACGGCGTGGTGGACAAGCCGGACTACGCGCTGGTCATCCCGCTGGACGGGGAACGGCTGCGGCTGGTCGAGCAGTACCGCTACCCGCTGGGGATGCGGCGCTGGGAGTTCCCCCAGGGCACCGCGCCGGAGGGCGCCGACCCCACCCCGCGCGCGCTGGCCGAGCGCGAGCTGCGCGAGGAGACCGGGCTGCGCGCCGGGAAGCTGGTGGAGCTGGGCCTGCTCGACGTCGCGCCGGGCATGTCCAGCCAGCGCGGCCGGGTGTTCCTGGCCACCGACCTGATCGAGGGCTTCCACGAGCGCGAGCACGAGGAGCAGGACATGCGCTCGGCGTGGTTCCCGCGCGCGGAGTTCGAGGCGATGGTGGCGCGCGGCGAGATCACCGACGCCCAGTCGATCGCCGCCTACACCCTGCTCCTGCTGCACGAGCACGCCCAGCCGTGACCGGGGTCGAGGAGTTGCTGTCCGCCGACGTCCTGGCGTTCGCCGACGATCTGGCGGACGTGCTGTGCGACGCCGTGGACGGGGGCGCGTCCGTGGGCTTCCTGGCGCCGCTGCCGCACGCGCGGGCCGCCGCGTGGTGGAAGTCGCGGGCGGCGGCCGTGGCGAACGGGGTCCTGTCGGTGTGGGTCGCGCGGGTCGGGGACCGGATCGCCGGCACCGTGCAGGTCGCGGCGACCACGACCCCCAACGGCACGCACCGCGCCGAGGTGCTGAAACTGCTGGTGCACCGGGACTTCCGGGGCCGGGGCCTGGGCCGCGCCCTGCTGGCGGAGGCGGAGAAGGGCGCGGCGGCGCGAGGGGCGTCCCTGCTGGTGCTGGACACCCAGACCGGCTCGGCCGCCGAACGGCTGTACCGGGCGGCGGGGTGGACGGAGGCGGGCGTGATCCCGGACTTCGCCGCCGACCCCGGTGGCGTGCTGCGGCCGACGACGTTGTTCTACAAGAAGGTCTGACCGGGGTCAGTCCGTCCAGTCCGGCTTGCGCTTCTCCAGGAACGACGACATGCCCTCCTTGGCCGCCGGGGTCTGCGACGCCGCCGCCATCACCTCCACCGCGATGGCGTAGGCGTCGGCCTCCGGCCGGTCGAGCTGGGCGTAGACGGTCTGCTTGCCCAGGGCTTTGCTCGCCCGGCTGCCGCGCGTGGCCCGGCGCATCAGCTCGTCCACGGCCTCGTCCAGCTCGGCCAGCGGCACGACGCGGTTGACCAGGCCCCACTGCTCGGCGGTGCGGGCGTCCACCACGTCACCGGTCAGCGCCATCTCCATCAGGCGCTTGCGGCCGATCGCGCGGGCCACCGGCACGGCGGGCGTGTGGCAGAACCAGCCGCCCTTGCCGCCGGGCAGCGCGAACCCGGCCTCCTCGGCGGCCACCGCCAGGTCGCAGGACGCCACCAGCTGGCACCCCGCCGCCGTCGCCAGGGCGTGCACCCGGGCGATCACCACCTGCGGGACGGACTCGATGGTGCGCATCAGGTCCGTGCACAGGGTCAGCAGCTCGCGCACGCCCTCAAGGTCGCGGGACGCCACGTCGGCGAAGTCATGGCCCGCCGAGAACACCGGCCCCTCACCGGCCAGCACGACCCCCACGGCGTCGGTGCCGGCCACCGCGCGAAACGCCGCCAGCAGCTCGGCGAGGTGGTCGTGGGACAGCGAGTTGCGCCTGCTCGCCCGGTCCATCGTGATCCGGACGACGTGGTCCGCCTCTTCGACGCGAATGTGCTGGTATCCGGCCATGTCCCGACCGTAGTCGGCCGTGCAACCGCCCGCGCGCGGCACTCCGTCCTCCAGGCATGAGACGACTGCTCGTGCTCGCGGTGACCGCCGTCCTGGCCGGGTGCGGCGCCACCCACGACGCCGCCTCCCCCGCCCCGCTGGTCACCGGCCCCGCGCCGGTCGACTTCCCGGTCACGGCCAAGCCCCGGCCGATCGTGCTGCTCGGGTCGCGGGTGGAGGTCGTGGACGGGTACCGGTCCGGGGAGGAGAAGCTGGGCGCGTCCGAGAGCGGTTTCGAGTTCGTCGGCACGCCGCCCGCCACGCCGGAGCCCGCCACCGTGACGCTGCCCGACGGCCCGGCGCAACTGGCGTTCGTCCCGGCGGCCGACGCGTTGCAGGCGGTCGGCGCGCCACCGCGCGGCAAGGGGCAGCAGAACGCGCCGGTGCGGCTGGTGAGCGCCGAGTTCGGCACGGCGGAGTTCACCACGGACCGGGGCCGGTGGCCGCTGCCGGCGTGGCGGTTCACCACCGAGGCGGGCAGCGTCGTGGCCACGCCCGCGCTGTCGCCGGACCTGTTCTGGCGGTTGGGCGAGGTGCAGCCGGCCGTGACCGCGAACGCCACCGGCGACGGAACCGACCTCACCGTGTCGATGCCCGCGCCACCCGAGCCGTGCCCCGGCGACGAACCCGCGCGCAACGAGCCCGTGGTGAGCGAGTCGGAGACGTCGGTGACGGTGACCGTGCGGACCATCGGGAAGGTCGGCGACTGCCCGCGCACGCTGGCGCTGAAGCTCGACCCCTACCCGGTGAGACTGGCCAAGCCGCTGGGCAACCGGTTGCTGGTGGACGCGCAGGGCGGGGTCGTGGCGGTCACGACGCGGTAGGGACGCGGAACGTGCGGCGGTAGGCGTCCGGCGCGACCCCGAGTTCGGCGCGCAGCCGCCGCCGCAGGTTCGCGGCCGTGCCCAGCCCGGACCGCTCGGCGACGCGGTCCACGGGCAGGTCCGTGGTCTCCAGGAGCCGTTGGGCGAGCAGCACCCGCTGCCGCTGGAGCCACCGGCCCGGGGTGCTGCCGGTGGCGGCGAGGAACACGCGGTGGAACGTGCGTTCGCTCAGGCCCGCGTGCTCGGCGAGGTCGCCGACGCCGACGGGGTCGGCGAGCCGGTCCACCGCCCAGTCCACCGTGGACGCGATGCCGTCGCGGTCCGGCCTGGGCGGCAGGGGCGGGTCGACGTACTGGCGTTGACCACCCTCCCGGGTCGGCGGCATGACCAGGCGGCGGGCCAGCGCGGCGGCGACCTCCGCGCCGTGCGCCCGGCGGACCAGGTGCAGGCACAGGTCCAGCCCGCCGACGACCCCCGCGGAGGTCAGCACGCGGCCTTCGTCGGTGAACAGGACGTCCCGCAGGACGGTGGCGCTGGGCGCGGCGCGTTCGAGGGTGTCCAGGAGCCGCCAGTGCGTGGTCGCCCCACGGCCGTCCAACAGCCCCGCGGCGGCCAGCGTGAACGCTCCCGAGCACAGCGCGGCCACCGTGCCGTCGAACGCCCTCAGCGCCCGGACGACCGACCGCGGCACCTCCGCCAGCGGGTCCACCCGCCCCGGCACCACCACCAGGTCGCAGCCCGCGAGCCCGGACAGCCCGTGCGTGGCCTGGAGGTGCCCGACCGGGTGCAGCGGCGTGGCGCGGCGGCCCGGCGCGCACAGGCGCAGCTCGAACGGCCCGATCCCGGCGTCGGACCGGTCCACGCCCCACACCTCGCCGACCACGGAGACGTCGAACGTCCGGCTGCCGGGCAGCACCAGCACCCCCACCACGCGCATGGCAGGAAAGTACCGGATCGCGCCGCTCCTGCCACTCGTCCGCCTCGGGCCGGCGCGCGCAGACTGGCCGCCATGACGAACACCGCGCTCATCATCGTGGACGTGCAGCAGGGCTTCGACGACCCGGTGTGGGGCCGCCGCAACAACCCCGACGCCGAGGCCAACATCGCCGCCCTGCTGGACTCCTGGGACGGCCCGCTGGTCCTGGTGCGGCACGACTCGACCAAGCCCGGCTCGACCCTGCACCCCGACTCGCCCGGCAACCGCTTCAAGCCCGAACTCGACCGCGCCGACCCGGACCTGGTGTTCGGCAAGAAGGTCAACTCCGCGTTCCACGGCGAGGTGGACCTGCACGCGTGGCTGACCAACCGCGGCATCACCGACATCGTGCTGGCCGGCATCCAGACCAACATGTGCGTCGAGACCACCGCCCGGGTCGGCGGCAACCTCGGCTACCGGGTCAAGCTGGTCCTCGACGCCACCTTCACGTTCGACCTCGAAGACCTGACCGCGGAACAGCTCTACGCGGCGACGGCGACCAACCTGCGCGGCGGCGGGTTCGCCGAGATCGTGTCCACCAAGGACGTCACCGGCCGTTGACCCGCGCGGACGCCCACCCGGCCCGACGCGGTGGGCGTCCGAAACCCGCCGACTACAGGCCGCGGGCCTGCCGGACCACGGAGACGATCTCGTCCATGATCTGGGTCAGCTCGTAGTCCTTGGGCGTGAAGACCCGCGCGATGCCGCGGTCCACGAGCTTGGCCGCGTCGTCGGGCGGCACGATCCCGCCCACGATCACCGGCACGTCGCCCGCCCCAGCCGCGCGCAGGCCGTCGACCACCGCGGGCACGACCTCCAGGTGCGAGCCGGACAGGATGGACAGGCCCACCACGTGCACGTCCTCCTGCACGGCGGCCGCCACGATCTGCGCCGGGGTCAGGCGGATGCCCTGGTAGACCACCTCGAAGCCGACGTCGCGCGCCCGCACCGCCACCTGCTCGGCGCCGTTGGAGTGCCCGTCCAAGCCGGGCTTGCCGACCAGGATGCGCAGCCGCTCCCCGAGTTCCTCACCGGTCGCCCGCACCCGTTCGCGCACGCGGGCGATCTCCGCACCGGCCTCACCGGACGCCGACGCGGCGGAAACCCCGGTGGGAGCGCGGTACTCGCCGAACGTCTCGCGCAGCGCGGACGCCCACTCGCCCGTCGTCACGCCGGCCTTGGCGCACGCGATGGTCGCCTCGACCAGGTTCTGGTCGGTCTTCGCCGCCGCGCGCAGGGCGTCCAAAGTGGACGACACGAGGCCGTTGTCCCGCGCCGAACGCCAAGCCCGGATCGCCTCGACCGCGTGCTGCTCCACGATCGGGTCGATGGTCTCGATCGCGTTCGCGCCCTCGGCCTGCAACGGCGACGGCTCGGTGGTGGCGAACTTGTTGACGCCGACCACGACGTCCTCACCGGCCTCGATCCGCCGCCGGCGCTCGGCCAGCGACGACACGAGCTGCGACTTCATGTACCCGGACTCGACGGCCGCCACCGCGCCGCCCATCGCCTGCACGCGGTCGATCTCCTCGCGCGCGCCGGCCACGATCTCGGCGACCTTGGCCTCGATGACGTGCGACCCGGCGAAGATGTCCTCGTACTCCAACAGGTCCGTCTCGTAGGCCAGCACCTGCTGCATGCGCAGCGCCCACTGCTGGTCCCACGGCCGCGGCAGGCCCAGGGCCTCGTTCCACGCGGGCAGCTGGATCGCGCGGGCGCGGGCGTCGCGGGACAGCGTCACCGCGAGCATCTCCAGCACGATCCGCTGGACGTTGTTCTCCGGCTGCGCCTCGGTCAGCCCCAGCGAGTTGACCTGCACGCCGTAGCGGAACCGGCGGTGCTTGGGGTTCTCGATGCCGTACCGGTCGCGGGTGATCTCGTCCCACAGCTGGACGAACGCCCGCATCTTGGCCATCTCCTCGACGAACCGCACACCGGCGTTCACGAAGAACGAGATGCGCGCGACGACCTCGCCGCGCCGCTCCTCGGGCACCTGGCCGGAGTCGAACACCGAGTCCAGCACGGCGATCGCGGTGGACATCGAGTACGCGATCTCCTGCGCCGGCGTCGCGCCGACCTCTTGCAGGTGGTACGAGCAGATGTTGATCGGGTTCCACTTCGGCACGTTCGCGACGGTCCACGCCACCATGTCGGTGATCAGCCGCAGGCTCGGGCCGGGCGGGAACACGTACGTGCCGCGGGACAGGTACTCCTTGATGATGTCGTTCTGCGTCGTGCCGGCCAGGGCCGCGCGGTCCGCGCCCTGCTCCTCGGCGACGCTGACGTACAGCGCGAGCAGCCACATGGCGGTCGCGTTGATGGTCATCGAGGTGTTCGCCTCGCCCAGCGGGATCTGGTCGAACAGCGCCCGCATGTCCCCGATGTGGCTGATCGGCACGCCGACCTTGCCGACCTCGCCCTTGGCGAGCTCGTCGTCGGGGTCGTACCCGGTCTGCGTGGGCAGGTCGAAGGCCACGGACAGGCCCGTCTGACCCTTGGCCAGGTTGCGGCGGTAGAGCGCGTTGGACGCGGTCGCGCTGGAGTGCCCCGCGTAAGTCCGCATCACCCACGGGCGGTCGCGCTCACGGTCGGCCGGATACGGCACGGCAACCTCCTACGACGTTGTTCCCCGTAGCGTACTGACGAGTAACTCACGCCGCGCGTGGCGTTGCCCACTGAATCGAGCACGGAGGAGCATGGGGGCCGTGACCGCGCTCACCCAGACGTTGCTGCTGCTCGTGGTCCTCGCCGCGCTCGCCCTCGTGCTGCGGTGGGCGTTCGGGAACGACCGGCACGGCGTGCCCGACCACACCGGCGAGGACTTCGGGCTGCTGGTCGAGGTGGCCGTGCTGCCGACCGCGGAGGCGGCCGAGGTGCTGGCCAAGCGGTTGCGGGACGCGGGCATCAGGGTGACCGTGGCGCGCCGCGGCGCCGGGCACCGCCTGCTGGTCTTCCCCGCGGACGTGCCCGACGCCAAGCTCCTGCTCAGGCCGTGACCCGCTCCACGGTCGCGCCGAGCTTGCGCAGGTTCTCCACGAACCCGGGGTAGCCGCGCTCGATGTGGAAGATCTCGTACACCTCGGTCACGCCGTCCGCGCACAGCCCGGCCAGCACCAGCCCCGCGCCCGCGCGGATGTCGGAGGCCCACACCGGCGCGCTGGACAGCCTCTCCACACCGCGCACGACCGCGTGGTGGCCGTCGGTGCGCGCGTCGGCCCCGAGCCGCACCATCTCCTCGATGAACCGGAACCGCGCCTCGAACAGGTTCTCGGTGATCATCGACGTGCCCTCGGACACGCTGGACAGCGCGATCGCGAAGGGCTGGAGGTCGGTCGCGAACCCCGGGTAGGGCAGCGTCACGAAGTCCACCGACTGCGGCCGGCCCTGCTGCACCACGCGGAACCCGTCGGAGTCGAACGTCGTGACCTCCGCGCCCGCCATCCGCAGCTTCTCCAGCACCAGGTCGAGGTGGTGCGGGTTCACGCCGCGCACGGTGATGTCACCCCGCGTCATCGCCGCCGCGAACGCCCAGGTCGCGCCGACGATCCGGTCACCGATGACCCGGTGCTCGGTCGGCCGCAGCGACTCGACGCCGTGCACGGTCAGCGTCGAGGTGCCCGCGCCCTCGATCTTCGCGCCCATCTGCTGGAGCATCACGCAGATGTCGACGATCTCCGGCTCGCGGGCCGCGTTGTCGATGACCGTCGTGCCGTTCGCCAGCACCGCCGCCATCAGGATGTTCTCGGTCGCGCCGACGCTGGGGAAGTCCAACCAGATCTGCGCCCCGTGCAGCCCCTCGGCCTCGGCGACCACGCACCCGTGCTCGATCTCGCTGTGCGCCCCGAGCTTGCGCAGCCCGCTCTGGTGCATGTCCAACGGCCGCGACCCGATCGCGTCCCCACCGGGCAACGCGACCACCGCGCGCCTGCACCGCCCCACCAGCGGCCCGAGCACGCACACGGAGGCGCGGAGCTTGCCCATCGCCTCGGAGTCGGCCCGGTGGTTGAGCTCCTTGGGCGTGGTGATGGTGGCGACGTCACCGGACAGCGTCACCTCACAACCGAGGCTGCGCAGGACGTCGGCCATCAGCGGCACGTCCAGGATCTCGGGGCAGTTGGTGATGGTGGTCGTGCCCTCGGCCAGCAGGGCCGCCGCCATCAGCTTCAACACGCTGTTCTTGGCGCCGACGACGTCGACCTCGCCGACCAGCCGCGCACCGCCCTGGACCCGGAAGTGTTCGCTCACCAAGGAAACTCCTCATCCGGTTGTGGTTGCGCCGCAATCGTACGGATCCACTGAATCAAGCCAGTGCCCGGAGCCCCTTACAGTGCAGGGCATGGCGGTTCACCTCACCAAGATCTACACCCGCGTGGGCGACGACGGCACCACGGGCCTGGGCGACTTCACCCGGGTCCCCAAGACCTCGCCCCGCATCACGGCCTACGCGGACTGCGACGAGACCAACGCGGCCCTGGGCGTGGCACTGGCCCTGGGCGCGCTGGACGAGGACGTCGCAGGCGTGGTGCGAAAGGTCCAGAACGACCTGTTCGACGTGGGCGCGGACCTGTGCACCCCCATCGTCGAAGACCCGGAATACCCACCACTGCGCATCACCCAGCCCTACGTGGACCGCCTGGAGGCGTGGTGTGACGAGTACAACAGCCGAGTGGGCAAACTGGAGTCGTTCATCCTCAACGGCGGCACGCCAGGCGCGGCCCTGCTCCACCAGGCCCGCACGATCGCGCGCCGAGCAGAACGGTCCACCTGGGCACTGGTCGAAGCCGAACCGGACACGACGAACGCACTGGCCGCGAAGTACCTCAACCGCCTGAGCGACCTGCTCTTCATCCTCGCCCGAGTAGCCAACCCGGACGGCGACGTCCTCTGGCAGCCGGGCGGCAACGCCTGACAAGCCCGAAGCGCCACGGGCTGCCAAGCCACAGGAAGGGCCTCGGTTCGTTCCCCGTACGGCCTGGGCGAAGCCCAACCGCGCTTCAGCCTTCTCCGCAACCACGCTTCACCGGTTGCGGAGAAGGCTGAAGGGTGGTTGCCTCCGGCAGGTCGTGCGGGGAACGAACCGACGCCCTTCCACCCCCGGGGGCCTGCCGCGCGGCGAGCGCCGCTTTTCGCTTTTGGCTTTGAGCGCGTCGGACTCTTCTTTGGCTTTGAGCGCTCGGACTCAAGAAGCCCAAGGAATAGAACGCCCGGGAGGAGCGGACTCCAACCAGGACAGGAACCCGGTGAGGGCATCAGGCCCCATGGCGATCTCCACCGCCTCCCCCTTGGCCCCGCTGCAACGCAACACGACCGCGCCCTGAGGCATGGCGTACGCCTCGGACGCGGTCGGTTCACGTCGGTCGTCGATCTCGAACCCGTCCCGGTAGATGACCCGGTCCGGCCCGGTGCGCAGGCTCAGCGCGCGGGACCACACGAACTCGTCACCCCGGTAGTGCCCCACGCCCAGGTGCCAGCCCCGGCCACCGCCGTCCAGGCGGGTCCTCAGGGCCACGTGCACGCCACCGGCGCGCAGCAGGCGGATGCGGCGCCACGCGAGGTACGCGAGGACCACCACCGCGACGAACAGGACCACCCCGACGACTTCGGCGATCCCCACGGCGCTTGTCCGCTCGTCCGCGTCAGGCCGAGTGACCCGCGGCGCGCAGCCGCGCGAGTGCCCTGGCCCGCTCCACGTCGTCCGCGTTCCCCAGCGCCGACCGGGCCTCGTCCACGTCGATCTCGTGGGCGAGCTCCGCGGCCTCGGCGAGGATGCTCACGCCGTCACCGGTCACGGACAGGAAGCCGCCGTGCACGGCCGCGGTGACCAGCTCGTTCTCGACGGTCCGGATGCGCACCACGCCGCCCTCGACCAACTGGCCCAGGACGGGCTCGTGACCGGGCAGGATGCCGATCTCGCCCTCGGTCGTCTGCGCGACCACCGAGGTGGCCGTCCCGGACCACAGGCGGCGTTCCACGGCGACCAACTGGACGGTCATCTCGGCCACGGGCATCTCCCTTGTCTGGCACTGGAGTCGTGTGCAGTCTAAACGGTCGCCAGAAGAGCCTGCCGCCCCAGCCACCCTCAGCGCTGCTCCACGTGTGGTACCACCCGGCCGGAGGTCACTCCGACTGCGGTCACCGCTATTGCGCCCAGGGCCGCGACCAAGGCGAACACGGGTGGGCGACACCCGCAGTGAGCACCCGCGCCACCACCAGTGGCCCGCACACGAACCCCGCCGGCCACAGCGTGAGGTCCGTCACCGGAGCCGAAACGCCCCAGCCCCCTTCCGGTGAGTGGAAGACTGGACCCGTGTCGGTCCCAGCCCAGGGCCCAACCCAGGACCCAGCCCCCGCCCCTGCCCCCGGCCCAGCCACCCCCCAGCCACCCGTGTCGCTGCTGGGCCGGGCGTTCGCGCTGCTCGCCGTGTTCACCGCCGACCGGCCCTCGGCGACGCTGTCCGAGCTGAGCCGCCACTCCGGCCTGCCGCTGAGCACCACGCACCGCCTGGTCCGCGAACTCCTGGCGCACCGGGCGCTGGAACGCGACCCCGACGGTCGCTTCTGGATCGGCCTGCGGCTCTACGAGCTGGGTGCCCTGTCCCCCGGCGCGCTGGACCTGCGGGAGCGGGCGCTGCCGTACCTGGAGGACCTGGTCGAGGTCACGCGGCACAACGTGCAACTGGCCGTGCGGGACGGCCTGGAGGTCGTCTACGTGGAACGGCTGTCCGCTGTGGACGCCGTGAGCATCCTGACCCGCATGGGCTCACGCATGCCCCTGCACGCCACGGGCGTCGGCCTGGTCCTGCTCGCGCACTCCCCGCACGACGTCCAGGAGGACGCCCTGGCGGCACCGCTGAAGCGCTTCACCACCCACACCATCAGCACGCCGAAGGCCCTGCGCTCGGCGCTCGCGGCCGTCCGCCGCGACGGCTACGCCATCTCCGACCGGCAGATCGAGCCCATCACGCACTCGGTCGCGGCCCCGGTCCGGAACGCCTCGGGCGACGTCGTGGCGGCCGTGTCCGTCGTCGTGCCGGTCAAGACGCGCACCGACACCGTCCTCCCGGCCGTACGGGCTTGTGGCCGCGCCATCTCCCGCACGATGGGCTGGCGCTCCTAAACCGCCACCGGCCTGCGCTCCTGAACCGCCACCGGCCTGCGCTCCTAAGCTGCCACCGACGGGCGCTCCTAAGCCGCCACGGGCGGGCGACGACGCGCCAACAGGGCGGTGAACTCGGCCAACTGCTCGGGGTTCATCGCGCTCTTGGCCACAGTCATCACCTGGATCTTGCCGAGCACCAGCATCCACGCGTCGGGCGTCTCCACGACCTTCTCCATCGCCTCCCACCGGATGCGCGACTGGAACGCCGGGTAGGAGAACGACACCCACTCCTCGTCCGCGTCCAACCGGAAGTCGGCCTTGATGCCGGACCACTGCTGCTTGACGGTTGAACCGATCATCATCGGCTTGACCACGAACGCGCAGAAGACGCCCGCCACCACCATGGGTGCCCACAGGACGTACCGCGAGACGTCGAGCGCCGCCATCAGCACGCCCAGCACCAGCAACGCGATCCCCAAGGGCCGGAACCGCTTCACGTGCGGCTGGAGGATGTACTCGATGGTCCGCCGCAGGAGGGTCTCGTCGTAGGGCACGAGGACGTGCGAGTTCATGCCCGAAGCCTAGCGACGCGCGCGCACCCGTTGGGCGAACTCGACAAACCCCGAGCACCAGGACGCCAAGTCCCTCCCGGACACAACGCCGCACCCCCAACCCGACAAGGCCCGCTGGCACAACGGCAAGGCCCGCCGGCACAACGGAAAGGCCCGCCGGCACAACGGAAAGGCCCGCCGGCACAACGGCAAGGCCCGCCGGCACAACGGAAAGGCCCGCCCCCACCAGGGGACGGGCCTCACCGCAGACGGGCCTCACCGGCGAACAGCCGGGGAACTTACTTGCCGGCCAGCTTCTTCGCGTTCTCCTCGACGTCGTTCAGACCACCGCAGGAGAAGAAGGCCTGCTCCGGGTAGTGGTCGAACTCGCCCTTGCAGACGCGGTCGAAGGCCTCGACGGTCTCCTTGATCGGCACGAAGGAGCCCGGCTGGGAGGTGAACTTCTCCGCGACGAAGAAGTTCTGGCCCAGGAAGCGCTCCAGGCGACGGGCGCGGCCGACGAGGACCTTGTCCTCCTCGGACAGCTCGTCCATGCCGAGGATCGCGATGATGTCCTGCAGCTCCTTGTACTTCTGCAGGATCCGCTTGACCTCCTGCGCGACCCGGTAGTGCTCCTCGCCGACGATCGACGGCTCCAGGATCCGGGACGAGGACGACAGCGGGTCCACCGCCGGGTAGATGCCCTTCTGGGAGATCGGACGGGAAAGCTCCGTCGTCGCGTCCAGGTGGGCGAAGGTGGTCGCCGGGGCGGGGTCGGTGTAGTCGTCCGCGGGCACGTAGATGGCCTGCAGCGAGGTGATCGACTTGCCGCGCGTCGAGGTGATGCGCTCCTGGAGCTCACCCATCTCGTCGGCCAGCGTCGGCTGGTAACCCACGGCCGAAGGCATGCGGCCCAGCAGGGTCGAGACCTCGGAACCGGCCTGGGTGAACCGGAAGATGTTGTCGATGAACAGCAGCACGTCCTGGTTCTGGACGTCGCGGAAGTACTCGGCCATGGTCAGCGCCGACAGGGCCACGCGCATACGCGTGCCCGGCGGCTCGTCCATCTGACCGAACACCAGCGCGGTGTCCCCGAGGACCTCCATCTCCTCCATCTCCAGGAGGAGGTCGGTGCCCTCACGGGTGCGCTCGCCGACGCCGGCGAACACCGACGTGCCGGAGAACTCGCGGGCGATCCGGGTGATCATCTCCTGGATGAGCACCGTCTTGCCCACGCCCGCGCCGCCGAACAGGCCGATCTTGCCGCCCTTGACGTACGGGGTCAGCAGGTCGATGACCTTGATGCCCGTCTCCAGGATCTCGGTCTTGCCTTCGAGCTGGTCGAACGACGGGGCCTTGCGGTGGATCTCCCACTGCTCGCCGTCGCGGCCGAGGCCCGGCGAGTCGAGGCAGTCGCCCAGCGCGTTGAACACGTGGCCCTTGACGACGTCGCCGACGGGCACCTTGATGGCGCTGCCGGTGTCGGACACGGTCGCGCCGCGGACCAGGCCGTCGGTCGGCTGCATCGAGATGGTGCGGACCAGGTTGTCACCCAGGTGCTGGGCGACCTCCAGGGTCAGCGTCTTGGCGACGGCCTCGTACGTGATCTCCACGTGGAGGGCGTTGAACAGCTCGGGAACCGCGCCGCGCGGGAACTCCACGTCGACGACGGCGCCAATCACCCGGACCACACGGCCGGTGCGGGTGGTGGTGGCAGTAGCACTCATGTCACTCATCACTTCCTGCGCCACCGGTAAGCGCGGAGGCGCCACCGACGATCTCGCTGATCTCCTGGGTGATCTGGGCCTGGCGGGCCGCGTTGGCCTGGCGGCTCAGGGTGCGCACCAGCTCGGTGGCGTTGTCCGTCGCCGCCTTCATCGCGGTCCGCCGGGCCGCCGACTCGGACGCCGCCGCGTCGAGCAGTGCCGAGAACAGCCGGGTCTTCACGTACTTGGGGAGCAGCGCGCCGAGCAGCGTCTCCGCGTTCGGCTCGAACGAGTACACCGACTGCAGCTTGGCCGGGGTCGGGTCGTACTCGACCTCCATCGGCGCGATGCGCTTGGCGACCGGCTGCTGGCTGAGCATCGACTTGAACTCGGTGTAGACGACGTGCAGCTCGTCCAGGCCACCGGGCTCGTCACCGCCCGCGACGAAGGCCTTCACCAGCTCGTCGCCCGCCTCGGAGGCGTTGACGTAGTGCGGGAGCTGGGAGAACCCGGTCCACTCGTCGACGATCTCGCGGCGGCGGAACCGGTAGTAGCCCACGCCCTTGCGGCCGATGACGTAGAGCACCGGCTCCTTGCCCTCGCTGCGCAGCAGCGAGAACAGCTCCTCGGCCGCCTTCAGCACGTTGGCGTTGTAGCCGCCGCACATGCCCTTGTCGCTGGTCACGACCAGGACGCCGGCCTTCTTCGGGGCCTTGCGCTCGGTCAACAGCGGGTGGTCGAGGTTCGCCGACGCGGTGGCCAGCGCGGACAGCACGCCGGTGATCTCCTCCGCGTACGGCCTCGACGCCGCCACCCGCGCCTGGGCCTTGGCCAGGCGCGAGGTGGCGATCAGCTCGTACGCCTTGGTGATCTTCTTGGTCGAGTTGACCGTGCGGATCCGCTGGCGCAGCTCTCGAATCTGGGCCGCCATGCCTACGTCACTTCTCGGCCGGGGCGGGTCGGTTCACCTTGACCGACTCGTGCCCGACCTTGTCGGCGTCCATCGCCTCAGCCGGGGCCTCGTTGACCACCGGGGCGCCGTTCGAGGCGGTGAACTGCTGCTTGAACGCGTTGACAGCGTCCACGATGCCCTTTTCGGTGTCCTCGGACAACGTCTTGGACTCACGGATGCTGGAGAGGACCACGTCGTGGTTGCGGCGGACGTGCTCCAGGAACTCGGCCTCGAAGCGGCGGACGTCGCCCACCGGGACGGAGTCGAGGTGGCCCTTGGTGCCCAGGTAGATGGACACGACCTGCTCCTCGACCGGCACCGGCGAGTACTGGCCCTGCTTGAGCAGCTCGACCAGGCGCGCGCCGCGCTCCAGCTGGGCGCGGGAGGCCGCGTCCAGGTCGGAGGCGAAGGCGGAGAACGCCTCCAGCTCGCGGAACTGCGACAGGTCGAGGCGCAGCGAGCCGGAGACCGTCTTCATGGCCTTGATCTGCGCGGCGCCACCGACGCGGGAGACCGAGATACCCACGTTGACGGCCGGGCGGACACCGGCGTTGAACAGGTCCGACTCCAGGAAGCACTGGCCGTCGGTGATCGAGATGACGTTGGTCGGGATGTACGCCGACACGTCGTTGGCCTTGGTCTCGATGATCGGCAGACCGGTCATCGAGCCGCCGCCCATGTCGTCGGACAGCTTCGCGCAGCGCTCCAGCAGGCGCGAGTGCAAGTAGAAGACGTCACCCGGGTACGCCTCGCGGCCCGGCGGGCGGCGCAGCAGCAGCGAGATGGCGCGGTACGCCTCGGCCTGCTTGGTCAGGTCGTCGAAGATGATCAGGACGTGCTTGCCCTGGTACATCCAGTGCTGGCCGATGGCCGAGCCGGTGTAGGGGGCGAGCCACTTGAAGCCGGCCGAGTCGGACGCCGGGGCCGCCACGATCGTGGTGTACTCCAGCGCGCCGGCCTCCTCCAGCGCGGCCTTGACGCCCGCGATGGTGGAGCCCTTCTGGCCGATGGCGACGTAGACGCAGCGGACCTGCTGCTTCGGGTCGCCCGACTCCCAGGCCTTCTTCTGGTTGATGATCGTGTCGATGCAGACCGCGGTCTTGCCGGTCTTGCGGTCGCCGATGATCAGCTGGCGCTGGCCGCGGCCGATCGGGGTCATCGAGTCGATGGCCTTGATGCCGGTCTGCATCGGCTCGCCGACGGGCTGGCGCTGCAGCACCGTCGCGGCCTGCAGCTCCAGGGCGCGGGTGTCGTCGGCGACGATGTCGCCGAGGCCGTCGATCGGCTGGCCGAGGGGGTTGACCACGCGGCCGAGGAAGCCGTCGCCGACCGGCACGGAGAGCACCTGGCCGGTCCGCTTGACCTCCTGGCCCTCTTCGATCTTGTCGAAGTCACCCAGGATGACGGCGCCGATCTCGCGCACGTCCAGGTTCAGGGCGACACCGAGCACGCCGCCGGGGAACTCCAGCAGCTCGTTGGTCATGGTGCCGGGCAGACCCTCGACGATGGCGATGCCGTCGTAGGTCTCCGCGACGACGCCGACCTCTTCCCGGCTGACTTCCGGGGAGTAGGTCGAGACGTACTTCTCGATCGCACTGCGGATCTCGTCCGACGAGATCGTCAGCTCCGCCATGTCGTTCCTGCTCTCACTTCGTTAAAGGAAAGGGGCTTGTGGGCCGCGGTTCCGGTGTTCGGTCAGCTCGCGAGGTCGCGGCGCAGAGCCGCGAGCCGACCCGCCACGCTTCCGTCGATGATCTCGTCGCCGATCTTGATCAGCAGTCCGCCGCGCAGCGAGGGGTCGACCTCCACGTGCAGCGCGATGGGCCGCGAGTAGATCCGGGTCAGCGTGGCTTCCAGGCGGTCCTGCTGCGCCGCGTCCAGCTCGACCGCGGAACGGACGTGGGCGACGGACCGTTCCCGGCGCTTGGCCGCGAGGGCCGCCAGGTCCGACAGACCGTTGACGATGCCGAGTCCGCGGGGCTCGCGGACCAGCTGGTCGACCAGGGTCTTGGTGGTCTCGTCCACCTTGCCCGCCACGAGGCTGTCCACCAGCGCGACCTTGCCCGCGGAGTCGCCCGCCGGGTCGGACAGCGCCAGCTCCAGGTCGTGGTTGCCCGCGATGATGCGGCCGAGGCGGAACAGCTCGTCCTCGACGGTGTCGAGCCGGCCGTCCCGCTCGGCCCGCACCAGCAGCGTGGTGCGGGCCAGCGACTCGACGCCGTCGACCAGCTCACGCGGGTTGGACCAGCGCACCGTGACGACCGTGGCCAGCACCTGGAGCGCCTCGTCGGAGACCTTGCCCGCGAGCAGGCCGCGGAGCAGGCCCTCGCGGCCGGTGGGCTCGGTCGAGGCGTCGGCCAGCGCCCGGCGCAGCGAGGGCTGCCCGGACAGCAGGCCGACGACCGCGAACAGCTCCTCGCCCAGCTTGCCGAGGGCCGCGCTGTCCTTGGCGCCGTCGACGATCTCCAGCAACCGCAGTTCAGCGGCGGCCAGCGCGTCGCGGCTGGCGGCGTGCAGCGTCATCGGCGTTCCCTCACTTGACGGCCGGAGCCGAGGTGTTGTCCAGCTCGTCGAGGAACCGGTCGACGGTGCCCCGGCGGCGCACCTCGTCCTCCAGCGACTCGCCCACGACCCGGTCGGCCAGGTCGACGGCCAGGCGGCCCAGCTCGCCGCGCAGCTCCGCGACGATCTGCGCGCGCTGGGTCTCCAGCTGGGTCTGGCCCGCCGCGACGATCCGGGCGGACTCTTCCTGCGCCTTGGCGCGCAGCTCGCTGATGATCTGCTCGCCCTCGATGCGGGCGTCGTCCCGGATGCGAGCGGCTTCCGCCCGCGCCTCGGCGAGCTGCGCCTTGTACTGCTCAAGCGTGCGCTGGGCCTCGGCCTGCGCCTGCTCGGCCTTCTCGATCCCGCCCTCGATCTTGGCGGCACGTTCCGCGTAGACCGCCTCGAACTTCGGCGAGACGAACTTCTTGATGACGAAGAAGAGCAGCAGGAACGCGATCAGGCCGATGATGATCTCGGAGGTGTGCGGGAGAACCGGGTTGATCGGCTCCCCCTCCGCCGCCGCCACGATGAGGGTTTTCATCACAAACCTTTCTTATGCGATGAACGGGTGCTCAGGCTGCCGACGCGAGGAAGTACACGACGAAGCCGAGCAGCGCGAGGACCTCGACGATGGCGAAGGTCGTCCAGGCGAGGCTCAGCAGCACGCCGCGGGCCTCGGGCTGGCGGGCGGTGCCGCTGATGACCGAGGAGAAGATCAGACCCACGCCGATGCCCGGGCCGATGGCCGCGAGGCCGTAGCCGATCGCGGCAAGACCCGCGTTGGTCACACCGGAGGCGGCTTCCTGAGCAAGAACGATGGATGCGCTCACTTGTGCTGTTCCCTTTCCAACTCGGTCCGCGAAAGGCTTCGCGGATCGGAGGCTTGAGTGTTTTTCAGTGCTCTTCCGCCAGCGCGGCGCCGATGTAGTTGGCGCTCAGCAGGGCGAAGATGTAGGCCTGAAGGACCATGATCAGCGCTTCCAGGAACGTCAGCGCGATGGCGAAGATGAAGGCGATCGGGGCCACCACGACCGTGATGCCGCCGTTGAGCAGCAGGAACTCACCCGCGAGGGTGAAGACCAGCAGCAGGAGGTGACCCGCGAACATCGCCGCGAAGACTCGGATGGCGAGCGTGAGCGGGTTCAGGACGAACTTCTGGAAGAACTCGATCGGGATCAGCAGGATGAGCACGAACCAGGGCGCGCCGGGCGGCATGGTGGCGTGCTTCAGGTAGCCCACGAAACCGTGGCGCTTGAAGCCCACGAAGTGGTAGACCGGGTAGATGACCAGGACCGAGACCGCGAGCGGGAAGCCGATGTGCGCCATCGTGGGGAACTGGATGAACGGGATGAGCCCGAACAGGTTGTTCACCAGGATGAACGTGAAGACGGTGAGGATCAGCGGAACGAAGGGCTTGAAGTCCTTGCCGCCGATCTGCTCGCGGGCGATCGAGTTGCGACCGATGTCGTAGGCCGACTCGGCGAGGAACTGGAACTTGCCCGGGACGAGCTTCATGTTGCGGGTCGCCGCGATGAAGAACGCCCCGATGATGAGGACCGACAGGACCAACAGCACCATCGGCTTGTCGACCGAGCCGAAGATCGCCGGGGGGAAGAAGTCCTTCACACCGGGTGCGACGAACTCGTCACCCGAGGCCAGCACCAACGTGGTCACTGTGTTCCTTCCGGTTCTCCCGGCCGGCGTTCACTCCGCCGGGGGAATCGTCACGATCGGGACAAACGTACCGTATGCACCGCACGCGCCCTTGAGGGGCACCCCTACCAGCCAGGGCGTCCCGTCTGCGCGCACCGTACCAGCCGGTAGCTCAGGGGTTGCCGGGGGTGGGGATGATCACCTGACTGCGACTGCGCTTGGAAGCGCGGACCTCCATGAAGGTCGCCACGACGATGGTCGCGGCCATGGTCAGCGCGAGGGCGTTCTGGTGGACGCTGTCGGCGATGGCGGGCACCTTGCGCAACAGCACCATCACCACGACCAGCAGGATCAGCTTGCCGAGGAAGCCGCCGAACGCGGCGATCATGATGAACTGCACGGGCAGGTTGGCGGTGCGGTGCATCAGCCACAGCGTGATCAGTGAGCACGCGATGGCGAGCGCGCCGCCGACGAGCGCCGAGACCAGGCCGGGGACACCGGCCACGACGGTCCAGACGACCGCACCGATCGCGACGGTGGCGAGAGCGGCCCAGATCGCGCCGCGGAACATCTCCCCGGCCAGCTTCTGGACGACCTTCTCGTGAGTCCACTCCTGGCTCATGTGTCACCCCTTCCCACTGGTCGGGACCGAGTGTATGTGGGGTCCTCGCACCACTCGGACGGCGGGGGTCGAGAACCCCTGGCTCCGGTGTGTCACGGAGGTTCGCGGGCTGGGGCGGTGGCTCGGCGGGGTTGGCCGGGCGGGCTCGGTTGGGCGGGCTTCGCGGTCTCGGTGGGTTGAGCGGGCTCGACGGGCTGCGCGGGCTCGACGGGCTGCGCGGGCTCGACGGGCTGCGCGGGCTCGGCGGGCTCGGCGGGCTGGGCGGGCTCGGCGGGCTGCGCGGCCGGGAGCGGGTCGGTTGGGGCGGGTCGGTGAGGGCGGGTGTTGGTCTTGGCCTCCGGCCCCCGGTCACCATTTTGCCGGCGGGGTACGACAGTGCCGGGCGTGTGGCGTCAGGAGCGCTTGACTTCGCGGAGCCTCGGGATGGCCGAGATCAGCAGGGCCACGAGCAGGCCGATGGCCAGGCACCACGCCACCACCGCCACGTCGAACAGGGTCAGCGCCACCGCGCCGAACGCCAGCACGCCCGCCCACAGGTAGATCAGCAGCACGGCCCGCCGCTGCGAGTGCCCGATCTCCAGCAACCGGTGGTGCAGGTGCATCTTGTCCGCCGAGAACGGGCTCTCGCCCCTCCTCGTCCGCCGCACCACGGCCATGAGCAGGTCCAGCAGCGGCACGAAGAGCACCGCCGCCACGACCACCAGCGGCGACAGCAGGCCGAGCAGGTCCTTCGTCACGACCGTGGACGAGTAGTTCAGCTTGCCGGACGCGCTGGTCGTCGCCGCCGCGAGCATCAGGCCGATGAGCATGGAGCCCGAGTCGCCCATGAAGATGCGGGCCGGGTTGAAGTTGTGCGGCAGGAAGCCCAGGCACGCGCCGGCCAGGGTGGCGGCGATCAGGGCGGGCGGGTACGAGCCCACGTCGCCGCCGTTGCGGGCCAGGACGCCGATGCTGAAAGTGCAGGTCGCGGCGGCGGCGATGAGGCCGATGCCCGCCGCCAGGCCGTCCAGGCCGTCGACGAAGTTCATCGCGTTGACCATGGTGACCGCCAGCAGCACCGTCAGCAGCGCGCCCTGGTTCTGGTCCAGCACCAGCAGCGAACCGGTGCCCGCGCCGTCGTCGCCCCACGGCACCCAGAACAGCAGCCACTGCAGGCCGAACAGCACCAGGATGCCCGCGGAGGTGACCTGGCCCGCGAGTTTCGTCAGCGAGTCCAGTTCGAAGCGGTCGTCCAGCACGCCCACCAGGACGATCACGCCGCCGCCGACGATCACCGCCCACGGGTCGTCGGAGAAGTCGAACGCGGCGCGCAGCACCGGCAGCTGGTGGGCCAGCAGCATGCCGCCGAGGACGCCGCCGTACATGGCGAGGCCGCCCATGCGCGGCATGGGCTTGGTGTGCACGTCGCGCTGCCGCGGGTACGCGACGGCGCCGATGCGGAAGGCGAGCTTGCGGACCAGGCCGACGAGCAGGAAGGTCACGACGGCGGAGGTCAGCGCGACGAGCAGGTACTCCCGCGCGGGGAGGACGTTCGAGGCTTCGGGCACGTGGTGCTAGCCCCTCGGGGATGCGGACACGGTGGGGAGGGTGCCCACGCTACTCCGATCGGGAAGATCCACTAGCGGGCGACCTCGACTTCGACACCCAGCACCTCGCGCACCTCGCGGACCGGAACCGCGCCCTCGCGCAGCACGACCGGGTCCGGCCCGGTCAGGTCCACGATGGTGGAGGCGGTGCTCTCCTCCGACGGCCCGCCGTCGAGGTACACGCCGACGTCCTCGCCGAGCTGGTCCCACGCCTCCTGCGCGGTCGCGGCGGGCGGGAAGCCGGACTTGTTGGCGCTGGACACGGCCATCGGGCCGACGTCGCGCAGCAGTTCGAGGGCGACCGGGTGCAGCGGCATCCGCAGCATGACCGTGCCGCGCGTCCTGCCGAGGTCCCAGGCCAGCGACGGCGCGTGCTGGAGGACCAGGCTGAGGCCACCGGGCCAGAACGCCTCGATGAGCGCGCGCGCCTGCCGCGGGACGGACAGCACGAGCCCGTCGACGGTCGTCCAGGAGCCGACGAGCACGGGCACCGGCATGTCCGGCCCGCGCCCCTTGGCCTCCAGGAGGTACCGGACGGCCTTCGCGTCGAAGGCGTCGCAGCCGATCCCGTAGAGGGTGTCGGTGGGCAGCACGACCAGCCGCCCGGAGCGCACCGCGCCCGCGGCGGCGGCGAGGCCGGCGGCGCGGTCGGACTGGACGCTGCAGTCGTAGAGCGTGCTCACGGTGTGATCCTGGCACAACGCCTTCGGGGGTCACGCACTGTCCCCGGTCGTGCACGCGGACGGCGGACGACCACGCCCCGGAGTGGGCCGCTGAGGCGCGAAGGGCGGACGCGGGCACGTGGGCGGACACGGGCGGGTCTGAGGACGCCAGCGGGTGCGAAGGTGAGGCGCGGCCGGCGGGCGCGGGCGCGAGCGGGTGGTGGTCAGGCGCGGCGGGCGGTGGCGAAGCGGGGGCGGCCGGTCAGGTCCTTGTGGTCTTCCACGTCGGTCAGCACGCGGCGGGCCGAGAGCAGGGCCGGGACCGCCTCGCCGTGCGTGTCGTCGTGTTCGATGGCCACGTGGCCGCCCGGCTTGAGCAGGCGCGCCGCCAGGGCCACCACCGGGCGGATCACGTCCAGGCCGTCGTCACCGCCGAAGACGGCCGCGTGCGGGTCGTGGTCGGCGACCTCCGGCTGGACCGGGGTGCCCTCGGGGACGTAGGGCGGGTTGCAGACCACCAGGTCCACCGTCCCGTCCAGATCGGACAGCACGTCCGGCGCCGTCACGTCGCCCGCGTGCAGCACGATCGGGGTGTCGCCGGCCTCGTGGCGCGCGTCGGCGTTGCGGCGGGCCCAGGCCAGCGCGGCCGGGTCGCGTTCGACCGCGTGCACGGTCGCGCCCGGCAGGTGGTGCGCCAACGCCAGGGCCAGCGCGCCCGAACCGGTGCAGAGGTCGACCACCAGCGGCGTCTTGTCCACTTTGGACAGGCACCAGACCAGCACCAGCTCGGTCTCCGGGCGCGGGATGAACACGCCGGGACCGACGTCCAGGTCCAGGCCGCCCAGGTGCGCCCACCCGGTCAGGTGCTGCAACGGGATGCGCTTCACCCGCTTGCGCACCAACTGGTGCAGCGCCTCGACCACCGGCGGGTCCACCAGCGGGATCAGCGGCAGCCGGGAGCGGTCCACGCCCAGGACGTGGGCCGCCAGGAGTTCCGCGTCCACGCGCGGGCTGTCGACCCCCGCCGCGGCCAGCATTCGTTCTGCTTCCAGCACGGCCAGCCGCAGCGGGTGTCGGGTCATGGGACCAGAGCCTAGAACTAGAAGTTGATCATGTGACCGGCCAGGCCGTGGATCGCCTCCTTGACGGCCTCGCCCAGCGTCGGGTGCGCGTGGACGTTGCGGGCCACCTCGTGCACGGTCAGGTCCCACTGCTGGGCCAACGTCAGCTCCGGCAGCAGCTCCGTCACGTCCGGCCCGATCAGGTGACCACCGAGCAGCTCGCCGTACTTGGCGTCGCTGATCAGCTTCACGAACCCGGCCGAGTCGCCGATGCCGTGCGCCTTGCCGTTCGCGGTGAACGGGAACTTCGCCACCTGCACGTCGAAGCCCTTCTCGCGGGCCTGCGCCTCGGTGTAGCCGAAGCTCGCGATCTGCGGCTGGCAGTAGGTCGCGCGCGGGATCATCACGAAGTCCAGCTCCTGGGTCTCCGCGCCGGCGATGGTCTCCGCCGCGATGACGCCCATGGACTCGGCCGCGTGCGCCAGCATCAGCTTCGCGGTGACGTCGCCGATGGCGTAGATGTGCGGCACGTTCGTCCTACCGCGACCGTCCACGGCGATCGCGCCGCGCTCGGTGAGCCGCACACCCGTGTTCTCCAGGCCGTAGCCCTCGACCCGCGGCTGGAAGCCGATGGCCTGCATGACCTTGTCGGCCTCCAGGACCTCGCTGGAGCCGGCCTTCGACACGGTGACGCGGACCTTGTCGCCGGAGTCGTCGATGCCCTCGACCTTGGTGCCGACGCGGACGTCGATGCCCAGCCGCTTGTACCGCTTGGCCAGCTCCGTGGACACCTCCACGTCCTCCAGCGGCACCATGCGGTCGAGGAACTCGACGATCGTGACCTTGACGCCGTAGTTGTGCAGCACGTACGCGAACTCGACGCCGATGGCGCCCGCGCCCGCGATGATGATGCTCCCCGGCAGGTCCGACGACATGATCTGCTCTTCGTAGGTCACGACGCGCTCGGACAGCCTGGTGCCCGGCAGCAACCGGGTCTGCGCGCCGGCGGCGATGATCGCGTGGCTGAAGGTGACGGTCTCGTCACCCACCTTGATGGTGTTGGCGTCCACGAACGTGCCACGGCCGTTGTACTCCGTGATGCCGTTCTTCTTCATGAGGAAGTGCACGCCCTTGACGCGCCCGTCCGCGACCTTGCGCGAGCGGTCGAACGCCGCGCCGTAGTCGAACTTCACGGTGCCGTCGACCTGGATGCCGTAGGTCTTCTGCTCGTGGGTGAACAGGTGCGCCAGCTCGGCGTTGCGCAGCAGCGCCTTCGACGGGATGCAGCCCACGTTCAGGCAGACCCCGCCCCAGTAACGCTCCTCGATGACCGCGGTCTTCAACCCGAGCTGGGCCGCGCGGATCGCGGCGACGTACCCGCCTGGCCCAGCACCGAGGACCACGACGTCAAAGTGTGCGCTCATGAGCGACACATTAGGTGCCCAGTTGGCCCGACAAGAACTCGATGGCGCGACGCCACGCGTCGGCGCGGGCGGCGGCCGTGGCGCCCGGTGAGCCGCCCATCTCGAACAGCACGCCGGGCCCCGGGACCAGCAGGTCGGTGGTCGGCCGGTGCGGCGGGCCCGCGATCAGGTGTCCTGCCTCGGGGTACACCACGTGCTCGTACGGGAACGGGTGGTCGTGCTCGGCGAGGCGGCGTTCGGCGACGGCGCTCAGCTCCACGCACGGCCAGCTCTGGTCGCGCCCGGATGAGAGGAGCAACACACCCCCGTTGACGCGCTCGACGGGGATCTCGGCGTCCTCGGGGATGCCGTCGGTCAGGTCGAAGGCGAGCTTGAGCGGCACCGGGTCGCCGTCCACGATCCGGCGGCGCAGCGCGTCCGGGATCGTGTACGGCAGGTACGGCAGCGGGCGACCCTCGCGCGTCCAGGACGCGGCTTCGAAGCCCAGCTTCTCCAACAGCCTGGTCCCGGGTCCGATGCCCTGCGTCACCACCCCGCTGCCCACGACGCTGACCACCGCGTTGACCTGCGGGAAGGTGGCGCCGACGAGCAGCGCCAGCTCACCGCCGCGCGACCCGCCGACAACACCGATCCGGCGGTCGCCCAGGTAGGTGATGGCCGTGCCGAAGTACTCCAGCGGGATGTCGACCAGGTCGTCCGGCACGCCGTCGACGCCGAAGTAGGCCAGCGCGAGGGCCGCGAAGCCGTAGCGGGCCAGCAGCGCCGCGTCGTCCTCGTGCAGCCCGCCCTCGGAGCCGCCCAGGACGATGACGCCGGGGTGCACCTCGCCGTCGTCGGGCTCGAACAGGACGCCGACCAGGCCGTTCTCGGTGACCTCGGTGCGCCGCAGCCCCCGGGGCACGCGCAGGCGCTCCACCTCGACCTTCCCGACGCCGTCGACCTCGACCAGCGCGGGACCGGGCTCGTCACCCGTCGGGGTCATGGACCAGAACAACCCCATCGGGTCAACGCCGTCGTAGTCGCCCTCGACGGGCGCGTGCCGGGTCAGGTCCACCACGCCGCGCTCGTCCGCGCGGAACACCGCCTCCGAGGCCCGGTCGCCGGTGGTGGCGCGCACGGTCGTCACGGCGTCGGGTTCCAGCCCGACGACCTTGATCTCCAGCGAGGTGTCGAGGGGGGCGCTCTGCGGGGTCACCAGGATTTCCGCCATCGTGCGCCTCCCGTCGCGTCACCCGCCGGCGAGCCGTTCCGCCCGATCGGCCGCCGCCAGCGCGTCCAGCACCGCGTCGAGGTCGCCGTCGAGCACTTGATCCAGGTTATGCGCTTTGTACCCGACGCGGTGGTCGGAGATGCGGGATTCGGGGAAGTTGTAGGTCCGGACCCGTTCGGAGCGGTCCACCGTGCGGATCTGGGCGCGGCGCGAGTCCGACGCCTCCTGCTGCGCCTTCTCCTCGGCCAGCGCCTGGAGGCGGGCCTGGAGGACCTGCATCGCGCGGGCCTTGTTCTGCAGCTGGCTGCGCTCGTTCTGGCAGGACACGACGATGCCGGTCGGGAGGTGCGTGATCCGCACCGCCGAGTCGGTCGTGTTGACGCTCTGCCCGCCCTTGCCCGACGAGCGGAACACGTCCACGCGCAGGTCGTTCTCGTCGATCTCGATCTCGACGTCCTCGGTCTCCGGGAAGACCAGGACGCCTGCGGCGCTGGTGTGGATGCGGCCCTGGCTCTCGGTGACCGGCACGCGCTGCACGCGGTGCACGCCGCCCTCGTACTTCAGCCGCGACCACACGCCGTCCGGCGAGTCGCCGCGGGACTTGATGGCGACCGTGACGTCCTTGAAACCGCCCAGGTCGGAGTCGGTGCCGTCGAGCACCTCGGCCTTCCAGCCGTGGCGCTCGGCGTAGCGCAGGTACATGCGCAGCAGGTCGCCCGCGAACAGCGCGGACTCCTCGCCGCCCTCGCCGGACTTGATCTCCATGACCACGTCGGCGGAGTCGTGCGGGTCGCGCGGGAGCAGCAGCTCGGTGAGGCGCTCCTCCAGCTGGGGGACGCGCGCGGCCAGCTCGTCCACCTCGTCGGCGAACGCCGGGTCCTCGGCGGCCAGCTCCCTGGCGGCCTCCAGGTCGCTGCGGACCTGCTCCAGCTCGCGGGCGGTGCGCACGACGGGGGTCAGCTCGGCGTAGCGCTTGCCGAGCTTGCGGGCGCCGGCCTGGTCGGCGTGCACCGAGGGGTCGGCGAGCTTCGCCTCCAGCTCGGCGTGCTCGGCGAGCAGGGCTTCCAGGGTCACGACGCGTCCTTAGAGGTGGTGTGGATACGACAACGGCGCCCACCCGCGGCACGGGTGGACGCCGTTGTGGTTGCTACTTGGCGCGCTTGCCGTAGCGGGCCTCGAAGCGCGCGACCCGGCCACCGGTGTCGAGGATCTTCTGCTTGCCGGTGTAGAACGGGTGGCAGTTCGAGCAGACCTCGACGTGGATGGCACCGGAGGTCTTGGTGCTGCGGGTGGTGAACGTGTTGCCACAGCCGCAGGTGACCTCGGTCGTCACGTACTCGGGGTGGATGCCGGTCTTCAACGTCTTGTCCCTCTCTTCGGTGGCCGCCGGGTCCTCGCTGGTCTTGAGTGAGGTGAACCGGAGCCGGACTCGACCTGACAGTCTGCCAGATGCCGTCTGCGGTCGTTGCAACGCGTTCCGGACCCGGGATGTTCCCGTGTCCGACGTCACTACCGCTTGCCGACCGTGGTCGACCATTCGGCGCAGGGGGTAACCGTTTGACCACTCGGGTGGCACCTGGCCGTGTTGCGCGCTCCACACTGTGCGCGTGTTCTGCGCAACCGGACGCCCGTTGGGTGTGGCCACCTGGATGGCCATGCCGTTCCTCTTCGTCAGCGCCGTCCTGGGGCTGACAGGCGTGGCCGGTCTCGTCTCGGGAGCGACCCCGGACGTCGGGCTGTCCGTGGCGCTCTTCGGCGCCGCGGTGGCGGTCCTGGTGGCCGGTGGCGGGCTGGTCGCGTGGCGCAGCCGCCGGCAGCGGCTCGTGCTGCGCTGGGGCTACCCGGCCGCCGTGCTGGCCGTGGGGATCGGTGTGGACGGGGTCCGGGTGCCTGTGGTGGCGGTGGTCGCCGTGGGCGTGCCGGTGCTGTTGCTCCTGGTCGGGCGGTACGTGGTGGAGCGCCGCCGCACCGCAGCCGCCGCCGACGAGTCGTTCGCCTCCTCCGGCTACGGGTGCCGCTGACACCGGTCACGGATGCCGCCGGCCGGCGGTCACGGGTGCGGATGGCTGGCGGTCACGGGCAGCGGCCGGCGGTCACGGTGCGGCCGACTCGGCAGCGGCCGGCGGTCACGGGTGCGGCCGGTCGGCGTCGGGCAGCCACTGGCGGCCGTAGCGGGCCAGGTCGTAGCGGTCGGTGATGCCGGTCTTGCGGCGGACCTCCTGCAGGTAGGTCTCGAAGGTCCGCTTCCCGCACGCCATCCGGGCGGCCATCGCCTCGTTCGTGGCCGGGAAGTCGGCCGCCAGCCGCAGCAGCGCCTCGAACTCGCGGCGGGTCAGGCCCGCGGGGAACTCCCGCCGGTGCACCGCGCCGCCCCGCTCGGGCAGCGCGAGGGCCAGTTCCACCAGGTCGTCCAGGGGTGACTTCCCGCCCGCCGCGGTCCGCTGCTCCCAGGCGTCCCGGCCCAGGCCGGAGACGCAGAGGTCCACCACGCCCTGTTGCAGCCGCAGGTTCGGGGTCAGGCCGGTCACGAAGGTCGAGATCGCCCGCTGGTGCGCCCACGCGCCGCCGAGCAGGTGGGCGGCGGTCGCGTGCTCGCCGCGGGTGCCGGCGGCCAGGGCCATCAGCCACAGCGTCCACGGCGGCCCCCACCGGTCGCCCATGTCGTGCTGCGCCCGCAGCGTGGTCTTGAGCAGGACCAGCGCGCCGTCGGGGTCGTCGTCGCAGGCGAAGGTGACCAGGGCCAGCAGCCAGCGGGCCCAGGACGCCGCCCACGGCGCGCCGGCGGCCAGGGTGTCCGCCAGGTGGTCCTGCGCCAGCCGGCGGGCGTCGGGGTGGCGGTAGTAGGCGGCGGCGAACCCGGCGAACAGGTTGCGCATGTGGCGGCGGCCCGGGTGCGGTTCGGCGGCGGCCAGGCGGCGCAGCAGGTCGATCGAGCCGGCGGCCACGGCCGGGTCCGGCTCGGCGATCCACAGGGCGGTCGCCTCGGCCCAGTCCACGGCCTGCGCGGCGCGGGCCGTGCCCCCGTCCCCCGGCGGCAGCCGGCGCAGCAGCTCGTGGCACCGGTCCAGGACCGGGCGGGCGGTGGCGAGGCCGTCGCCCTGGATGAGCGCGGCGAACGCGCCGCCCGCCATGCACTCGACCACGCCGGGCAGCAGCTGGTCGCCCAGCGCGTCCAGGCACATCGTCATCAGCCGGCGCAGCTCGCCCAACGTGCCCATGAGCGTGTTCGCGCGGCTGTCGGACAGGTCCACCAGCAGCCGCAGCGCCCGCTCCCCCTGCCCGCCGGCGACCAGGGTCGTCACGGCGGTGCGGATGTTCGGCATCGCGGCGTCCACGGCGCGCAGCAGCGGGACCTCGTCGGGCCCGTAGCAGCGGTCCGCGACCCGGGCCACCAGCGCGGCGTGGTGGTCGGCGTGCGCGACCCGCGCCCGCGCGGCCAGCTCCGGGTCCGCGTGCAGGCCGAACGCCCGGACGGTGGGCAGCATCCGCCACCGGCTGCGCCCGTCCAGCTCGGTGTGGATGAGCACCGAGTGGTCCACCAGCGTCTCCAGCACGGCCTCCACCCCGTGGGGGTCGCCGACCAGCTCGGCCATGTGCCGCACGGCGTCCAGGTCGGCCGCGCCGGTGAACACGCTCAGCACCACCCACAGCCGCCGGGCCGGCTGGTCGAGCAGCTGGTGGGTGAGCTGCATGGACGCCCGGAGCGTGCGGTGGTGCCACTGGTCGACCTCCGGCAGCCGGCCCTGCGCCAGCAGCGCCAGGTCCGCCCGCAGGCCGTGCAGCAGCTCCGCCCACGTCTTGTGCCGGCGCAGCGCCGCCACCATCTCGATCGCGTGCGGCACGCCCTCCAGCAGCGCGCACACCTCCCGCGCGGACGGCTCCTGCTCGGGCAGCAGCGGCTTGCCCTTGGCGGCCAGGCGGTCGCGCAGCAGGACCAGGGCGTCGGGCTCCTCGCCGCCGACGGACACGTGCGGCAGCGGCTCCAGGTCCACCACCTGCTCGCCGCCGACGCCCAGCGGCAACCGGCTCGTGGCCAGCACCCGCACGCCCTCCGCCGCCCGCAGCAGCAGGCGGACCAGCTGCGGCAGCGGGCCGGGCCGCTCCGGGTCCTCGTGCTCCACCAGGTGCTCGCAGTTGTCGAGCACCAGGAGCAGGCGCTTGTCCCGCAGGTGGTCGGTGAGCAGGGTCGTGACGGGGCTGCCGCCGTTGTCCACCAGGTCCAGCGCGCGGGCCAGCTCCCCGGCCACCCCGGCGCCGCGCACGTCGACCAGGGGCACCGGGACGGCACCGTCGGCGAAGTCGCCCTCCACCACGCCGGCGACGTGCTCGGCGAACCGGGTCTTGCCGATGCCGGCCGCGCCCTTGACGGTGACCAGCCGGCGCGTCCGGAGCAGGTCGCGCACCGCGGCCGTCTCGACCCCGCGGCCGACGAAGGTGCTGAGCCCGGCGGTTGACACGCTCGCCTCCACGTCAGGGTCACGATCCGAGCACGGACAGTACAAGGCGGGGACCGGCCGACCACGGGAGGGATCACGGAGCCGCGCGTTGGGCCGAACCGAGCAATCCTCCGTAGCGCTACGGAGTCGCCGCACGGTCGGGCGTGCCGAACGGCGCGGTGCAACGGTGCTGCGGGCGGTCACCGGCCGGCTACGGTCGAACGCGGGGGGCAACCGGCCATGCGGGGGGCAGGCCGAGTCGCGGCGGGAGGCCCGGACCCCCAGTGCGGGCCTCCCGTCGCGGCACCTCAGCCGCCAGAACGCCGAACGGCCCGCCCCTCGCGCGAGGGGCGGGCCGTTCGGGTTCGGGCTCGGGTCAGTCGTTGTCCGCGCCCGGGGTGGTCTTGGCGACCTGCATCAGGAACTCGATGTTCGTCCGGCTCTTGCGCAGCCGGTCGAGCAGGAGGTCGATCGCCTGCTGGCCGTCGAGGGCGTGCAGCACCCGGCGGAGCTTGTGCATGACCGCCATCTCGTCCGGCGAGAGCAGCAGCTCCTCCTTGCGGGTGCCGGAGGCGTCCACGTCCACGGCCGGGAAGGTCCGCTTGTCGGCGATCTTCCGGTCCAGCTTCAGCTCGGCGTTGCCGGTGCCCTTGAACTCCTCGAAGATCACGCTGTCACCGGCCGAACCGGTCTCCACCAGCGCGGTCGCGATGACGGTCAGCGAGCCGCCGCCCTCGATGTTGCGGGCCGCGCCGAGGAACCGCTTCGGCGGGTACAGCGCCGTCGAGTCGACACCACCGGACAGGATCCGGCCGGACGCCGGGGCCGCCAGGTTGTAGGCGCGACCCAGGCGGGTGATCGAGTCGAGCAGCACGACCACGTCGTGGCCCATCTCGACCAGGCGCTTGGCCCGCTCGATGGCCAGCTCCGAGATCGTCGTGTGGTCCGACGGCGGGCGGTCGAAGGTCGAGGCGATGACCTCGCCCTTCACCGACCGCTGCATGTCGGTGACCTCTTCCGGGCGCTCGTCCACGAGGACCACCATCAGGTGGCACTCGGGGTTGTTCTTCGTGATCGCGTTGGCGATCGACTGGAGCACCGAGGTCTTGCCGGCCTTCGGCGGGGACACGATGAGCGCGCGCTGGCCCTTGCCGATCGGCATCACCAGGTCGATGACGCGGGTCGTCAGGATGTGCGGCTCGGTCTCCAGCCGCAGGCGCTCGTTCGGGTACAGCGGCGTGAGCTTGGTGAAGTCGGGGCGGTTGCGCGACTCCTCCGGGTCCAAGCCGTTGATCTTGTCCACGCGCACCAGCGGGTTGAACTTCTGCCGCTGCTGCTCGCCGTCGCGCGGCTGGCGGACGGCGCCGATGATCGCGTCACCGCGGCGCAGGCCGTACTTGCGCACCAGCGACAGCGACACGTAGACGTCGTTCGGCCCGGCCAGGTAGCCCGACGTGCGGACGAACGCGTAGTTCTCCAGCACGTCGAGGATGCCCGCGACGGGGAGCAGGACGTCGTCCTCGCGCACCTCGGTGTCGGTGCCGCCGCCCGCGCCGTCACCGCGGCCACCGCGCCGGCGGCGGTCGCGGAAGCGCCGGCCGCGCCGACCGCCTTCCTCGTCACCGTCGTCCTCGACGGCGTTGCCGCCGCCCTGCCGGTTGCGGTCCCGGTCGCGGTTGTCGCCCCGGTCCCGGTCACGGTCCCGGTCGCGGTCCCGGCGGTTGCCGCGGTCACCACGCTCACCGCGGTCACCACGCTCACCGCGCTCACCGCGGTCGCCGCGCTCGGACCGGTCGCCGCGCTCGGACCGGTCGCCGCGCTCGCCGCGGTCGCCACGCTCCTGGCGCTGCTCACGGGGCTGCTCGGCGCGGTCGGCCTGGGGGCGCTGTTCCTGCTGCGGGCGCTCCTGGGTCTGCGCCGGGGCCTCCGCGGCGGGAGCGGCGGCGGGCTGCTGCTGCGCCTCCGGGCTGCCCGCCGGGCGGTTGGCGGACCGGCGGCGGCGGTTGCCGCGGCGGTTGCCCTCCTCCTCGGCCGGGCGGTCGGCGACGTCGAGCTGCTGCTGCGTCGGCCGGTCGACCGGCTGCTCGGCGGCGGGCTTCTCGGCGGCGGGCTTCTCGGGCGCGGGAGCGGAAGCCGCGGCCTTCGGGGCCGAAGCCTTCTTCTCGGCCTTCGGCGGCGTCGCGGCACTGCCCCGACCGGAGGTGCCGCCCTGACGCTCCTTGATGGCCGCGATGAGGTCGCCCTTGCGGAGACCGGCCGTGCCGGTGATGCCGAGCTGACCGGCGAGCTCACGCAGCTCGGCGAGCACCATGCCGGACAGGCCCGCCCGCTTGCGCGGCGGGGCGCTGCCGTTCGAAGGGGTGGTCAGAGCGTTCTCCTCGGCTCCGGAACTGGCAGCGGCGTTGGGAGCAGCAGGAGCTTCGCTGCTCAGCACATCAGTGTTGCTCACACATGTCCTTCCTGACCGGACCGCGCCTCCTACGCGGCCCAGCGGACCTGCCGTCCGACGGAATGCGGATCGACAGTAACGCCTGCGTGCAGGCGGACCTCGGAGCGCACGAATGCGGAGTCCACCGGTACGAGGCGTTCTCGGTCACACGGCGAGCGGGTGCCTTCCAGCGCCAACCCCGCCCGTACGGCACAGGGCCAAGTCACTGGAGGAATGCGATCCGGAGCGAATGTCCGGGCACCACACCGGCGCCCGTGCGCGCGGTGACTGATGGCCCCGAGGGTAGACGCCGGTCCGGCCAGGTGCAACAACCGGGGCGCGGCGCGTCGCATCACTCAACCGAGTGGCGCAACGCGGACTCCCCCGGCGTCGACCGGGACGTGCAGCGGGGTGAAGCCCGCGAGGTCGATCGGGTCGGGCAGCTTGCCGCCCTCGGGCAGGGCCAGCACGGTCGGCCCGGCCCCGGACACCGCCGCCGGCACTCCGGCTTCCCGAAGCGCCCTGACCAGCGCGAACGTGGCCGGCCAGGCCGGTTCGCGGTACGGCTCGTGCAGCCGGTCGTCCAGGGCGTCCAGCAGCAGGGAGGGGTCGGTGGTGAGGGCGTGGACGGCCAGCGCGGACCGCCCGGCGGCGAACGCGGCGTCGGCGTGCGGCACCGTCGCGGGCAGCAGGCCGCGGGTCGTCTTGGTGGACGACTCGACCGCCGGCACCAGCACCACGGGCCGCAGCGCGGGGTGCGCTTCGAGACGCACCGCGCGGAACCGGTCACCGTGCGTCCACGCCACGGCGACGCCGCCGAACATCGCCGCCGCCGCGTTGTCGGCGTGGCCCTCGAACTCGGCGGCGAGTTGCAACGCGGTTGTGTCCAACTCGTGCCCGGCCAGCGCGTATCCGGCCGCGATGCCCGCGACGACGGCCGCCGACGACGAGCCGAGGCCGCGCGCGTGCGGGATGGCGTTCCGGCACCGCAGCACCAGCCCCGGAACGTTCACCGACCGCAGTGAACAGGCGGCGCGGAAGGCCTGGACCACCAGGTGCGACTCGTCACGGGGGACGCTGCCCGCGCCCTCGCCGGTCACCTCGACCGCCAGCCCGGCCGGCACGACCTCGAACTCCACCTCGTCGTGGAGGCCGAGGGCCATGCCGAGCGCGTCGAACCCCGACCCGAGGTTCGCCGTGGACGCGGGGACGGTGACGCGGACGCCGGTCACGACAGTTCCAGCGCGGTGGCGACCGCGCCGGGGTCCACCGGGACCGGCTCGACCTCGGCCATGCCGAGCAGCGCCGTGTCCGGGTCCTTCAGGCCGTGGCCGGTGACCGTGCACACCACCAGCGAGCCCCGGGGCAGGCGGCCGTCGGCGGCGGTGGCCAGCAGGCCCGCCACGCTGGTCGCCGACGCCGGCTCCACGAAGATGCCGTCGCGGGAGGCCAGCAGCCGGTAGGCCTCCAGGATCTTCTCGTCGGTCACGGCCTCGAACAGGCCGCCGGACTGATCCTTGGCGGTGACCGCGCCGGTCCAGGACGCGGGGCTGCCCACGCGGATGGCCGTGGCGATGGTCTCCGGGTCGGCGACCGGCCGCCCCAGCACCAGCGGGGCCGCGCCGGCGGCCTGGAAGCCGAACATGCGCGGGGTCGAGCCCACCACGCCGTCGGCCGCGTAGTCGGAGTAGCCGCGCCAGTACGCGGTGATGTTGCCGGCGTTGCCGACCGGCAGGCAGTGCACGTCCGGGGCGCGGCCCAGGACGTCGCAGATCTCCCAGGCGGCGGTCTTCTGGCCGATCAGCCGGACCGGGTTGACCGAGTTGACCAGGGTGATCGGGTACTCGGCGGAGGTCTTCGCGGCCAGTTCGAGGCAGTCGTCGAAGTTGCCGTCGATCTGGAGGATGCGCGCGCCGTGCGCGACCGCCTGGGCGAGCTTGCCCAGCGCGATCTTGCCGCGCGGCACCAGGACCGCCGCGGTGAGCCCGGCCTTGGCGGCGTAGGCGGCGGCGCTGGCGGAGGTGTTGCCGGTCGAGGCGCAGATCACGGCCTTGGTGCCGCTCGCGAGGGCGTGCGTCATGGCCACGGTCATGCCGCGGTCCTTGAACGAGCCGGTCGGGTTCGCGCCCTCGACCTTGATGTGGACCTCGCAGCCGGTCACGTCCGACAGGTGCTCCGAGTGCACCAGCGGCGTGCCGCCTTCGTGGAGGGTGACGACCTTGGCGCCCTCCGGGAGCTGGATCCGGTCCGCGTAGGCGTGGATGATGCCCGGCCACCCGGGCCGCGCCGCTGTCCGATTGTCGGCTCCGCCGACGGTCGCCTGGGCTGTCACGATTCTTCGCCTTCCACCCGCATCACGCTCACAACATCCCGAACCACGGGCAGTCCGCCGATTTTGTCCACGGTCGACCGCAGTGCCGCGTCGGTCGCGGCGTGGGTCACGATCACCAGGCTGGCGTCGTCGACCCGCCCCTCCTGCCGCACCGCCGCGATGCTCACGTCGTGCTCCGCGAACACCGCCGCCACCTGCGACAACACACCTGGCCGGTCGGCCACGTCGAGGCTGATGTGGTACCTGGTGGGCGTCTGGCCCATCGGCCGCACGGGCAGCGCCGCGTAGGCCGACTCGCGCGGGCCGCGCCCGCTGACCACGCGGTTGCGGGCCACCGCGACCAGGTCGCCGAGCACCGCGCTGGCCGTGGGCGCGCCGCCCGCGCCCTTGCCGTAGAACATCATCTCGCCCGCCGCGTCGGCCTCCACGAAGACCGCGTTGAACGCGCCGTTCACGCCGGCGAGCGGGTGGGTCCTCGGGATCATGGCCGGGTGGACGCGCACGGAGATGAATTCGGAAGCGTTCGCGGTGTCGTTCCGGTCGGCCCCGCCTCCGGAAACGCGCTCGCAGATCGCGAGCAGCTTCACCGTCCGGCCCAGGCCCTTGGCGGCGGCGATGTCGGCCGCGCTGACCTGCGCGATGCCCTCGCGGTGCACGTCGGCGGCGGTGACCCGGGTGTGGAAGGCCAGCGACGCGAGGATCGCGGCCTTGGACGCGGCGTCGAAGCCGTCCACGTCGGCGGTCGGGTCGGCCTCCGCGTAACCCAGCCGGGTGGCCTCCTCCAGCGTCTCGCCGTAGCTCGCCCCGGTGGAGTCCATGCCCGACAGGATGAAGTTCGTGGTGCCGTTGACGATGCCCATCACGCGCGTGATGCGGTCGCCGGCCAGCGACTCGCGCAGCGGCCGGATCAGCGGGATCGCGCCCGCGACGGCCGCCTCGAAGTACAGGTCCGCGCCGGTCGAGTCGGCGGCCTCGAACAGCTCGCCGGAGTGCTCGGCGAGCAGCGCCTTGTTGGCGGTGACCACGGACTTGCCCGACCGCAGCGCCTGGAGCAGCAGGGTCCGCGTCGGCTCGATGCCGCCGATGACCTCGACCACGACGTCCACGTCGGACTCGACCAGCGCCTGCGCGTCGGTGGTCAGCAGCTCGGCGGGCACCTCGCGGTGCTTGTTGGGCCGGCGCACCGCGATGCCCGCGAGTTCGACCGGCGCGCCGACCCGCGCGGTCAGGTCCGCCGCGTGGTCGGTCAGGAGCCGGACCACCTCGGTGCCGACCGTGCCGCAGCCCAACAGCGCGACTTTGATCGGTTTCTGGCCAGGCACGTCATACCTCCAGGCGGAACAGGTCTTCCTCGGTCTCCCGGCGCAGCAGCAGCCGCGAGGCGCCGTCGGCCACCGCGACGAGCGCGGGCCGGGGCAGGCGGTTGTAGCCGCTGGCCATCGAGTAGCAGTAGGCCCCGGTCGCCGCGACCGCGATGAGGTCGCCGGGCGCCAGGTCGTCGGGCAGCCAGCAGTCGCGCACCACGACGTCGCCGGACTCGCAGTGCTTGCCCACCACGCGGCACAGCACGGCCTTCGCGTCGGGCTCGGCCTTGCGCGACACCAGCTTGCAGTCGTACACGGCGTCGTACAGGGCGGTGCGGATGTTGTCGCTCATGCCGCCGTCGACGCTGACGTACCGGCGGATCGCGCCGGCGTCGAGCTGGACGTCCTTGATGGTGCCGACCTCGTACACGGTGACCGTGCCGGGGCCGACGATCGCGCGGCCGGGTTCGACGGCGATCTTGGGCGCGGGCAGGCCGGCGTGCGCGCACTCCTTGCCCACGATGTCCTGCAGCTGGCGGGCCAGCTCGGCGGGCGGCGGCGGGTCGTCGTCCGCCGTGTAGGCGATGCCCAGGCCGCCACCGAGGTCCACGGTGGACACCCGGTCGAGGATGCCGTCGCCGTGCTCGTCGCGCAGCTCCGCGAGCAGGCCGATCACGCGGCGGGCCGCGACCTCGAAGCCGCTGGCGTCGAAGATCTGCGAGCCGATGTGGCTGTGCAGGCCGACCAGCCGGAGGCCCTCGGCCTTGAACACGCGCCGCGCGGCCTCGGCGGCGTCGCCGGAGGACAGCGAGAAGCCGAACTTCTGGTCCTCGTGGGCGGTCGCGATGAACTCGTGGGTGTGCGCCTCGACGCCGACCGTCACGCGGATCATCACCGGCTGCACGACGCCGCGCTCGCGCGCGACCTGGTCGAGCCGGGCGATCTCGTGGTAGGAGTCGAGCACCACCGCGCCGACGCCCGCCTCGACCGCGGCGGTCAGCTCGGCGACGGACTTGTTGTTGCCGTGCAACGCGATCCGCTCGGCCGGGAAGTCGGCGCGCAGCGCGATGGCCAGTTCGCCGCCGCTGCACACGTCGATGCTCAGGCCCTCCTCGGCGACCCACCGGGCCACCGCGACGGACAGGAACGCCTTGGACGCGTAGTGCACCTGCGTCGGGTCGCCGAACGCCTCGGCGTGGTCGCGGCAGCGGGACCGGAAGTCCCGCTCGTCCATCACGAACAGCGGCGTGCCGTGCTCCTGCGCCAGGGCGCGCACGTCCACGCCGCCGAACCGGACCGCGCCGTCCTCGCCGCGTTCGGCGTTGCGCGGCCACACGTGCGGGTGGAGCAGGTCGAGCTCCTCCGGGGTCGCCGGCCGGTTGCCGGCGGTGTTGGACGGGACCAGGACGTCGGCGTGCCGGGGACCGGCGGGGTGCGCCCTCATCACATCTGCTCCGGGGCGCTCACGCCCAGCAGGCCGAGGCCGTTGCGGAACACCTGGCGGGTGGCCGCGCACAGCGACAGCCGCGCCCGGTGCAGGTCGGTGGTCTCCTCGTCGCCGCGCGGCAGCACCCGGCAGTGCTCGTAGAACCGGTGGTAGGTGCCCGCGAGCTCCTCCAGGTAGCGCGCGACCCGGTGCGGCTCGCGCAGCTCGCCGGCCGTGGCCACGACCCGCGGGAACTCGCCGATCGTGCGGATCAGGTCGCCCTCGCGGTCGTGCTGGAGCAGCTCGTACTGGTCGCTCTGCGTGACACCGAGGTCGGCGGCGTTGCGCAGCAGCGAGGACAGGCGCGCGTGCGCGTACTGGACGTAGAACACGGGGTTCTCGTTCGTCCGCTTGCGCAGCAGGTCGAGGTCGATGTCCAGGGACGAGTCCACCGAGGACCGGGACATGGCGTAGCGGGCGGCGTCCACGCCCACCGCGTCCACCAGGTCCTGCATGGTGATGACGGTGCCCGCGCGCTTGCTCATCCGCACCGGCTTGCCGTCGCTGACCAGGTTCACCATCTGGCCGATGAGGACCTCGACGGTCTTCGGGTCGTCGCCCAGCGCCGCCGCGGCGGCCTTCAGGCGGCCGATGTAGCCGTGGTGGTCCGCGCCGAGCATGTAGATGCACAGGTCGAAGCCGCGCGACCGCTTGTCCAGGAAGTACGCGATGTCGCCGGCGATGTAGGCCGGGTCGCCGTCGCGCTTGATGACCACGCGGTCCTTGTCGTCGCCGTACTCGGTGGACCGCAGCCACCAGGCGCCGTCCTCGAAGTACAGGCCGCCGGAGGTCTTGAGCTGCTCGATCGCCTTGGCGACCGCGCCCGACTCGTGCAGCGAGTTCTCGTGGAAGAACACGTCGAAGTCGGTGCCGAAGTCGTGCAGGTCGCGCTTGATCTCGTCGAACATCAGGTTCACGCCGACGCGCCGGAAGACCTCGTGCGAGTCCTCGGCGGTGAGCGCGGTGGGCTCCCGCTTGAGCACCTCGGCGGCGATGTCGGAGATGTACCCGCCCGCGTACCCGTCCTCGGGGGCCGGCTCGCCCTTGGCGGCGGCGATCAGGGACCGCACGAACCGGTCGATCTGCGCGCCGGCGTCGTTGAAGTAGTACTCGCGGGTCACGTCGCCGCCGTTGGCCGCGAGGATGCGGCCCAGCGCGTCGCCGACCGCCGCCCACCGGGTCCCGCCCAGGTGGATCGGGCCGGTCGGGTTCGCGGACACGAACTCCAGGTTGATCTTGACCCCGGCCAGCCGGTCGCCCCGGCCGTAGGCGTCACCGGCCGTGAGCACGTCGCGCACGATGCCGCCCTGGGCGTCGGCGGCGAGGCGGAGGTTGAGGAAGCCGGGGCCGGCGACCTCCGCCGACGCGACGGCGTCGGTGCCCGCGAGCGCCTCGGCGAGCCATCCGGCCAGGTCACGGGGCTGCACCCCGGCCTTCTTGCCGATCACCAGGGCGAGGTTGGTGGCGTAGTCGCCGTGCTCGGGGTTGCGGGGTCGCTCGATGGTCACCGCGGCGGGGAGGACGGCGGGGTCGAGGCCGCGGGTGGACAGCACGTCCACGGCCGTCGCACGGACCAGGTCAGCGAGCGCAGCGGGAGTCACCCGTCAAGTCTAGGGAAACGTTCGCGCAGGTCTCGACCGGGATACGCGTCCCGAGGAATGGGAGTGACGCAGGTCCCGCAAGTGTTAACGAACACCCCTGGTGACCGGCAGTTGACGGTGATCCGACACGGTGTCCCTACACTGGCCCGCGGCATGGGCGTAAGACGAC
This sequence comes from Saccharothrix mutabilis subsp. mutabilis, assembly GCF_039521145.1. Taxonomy (NCBI): domain Bacteria; kingdom Bacillati; phylum Actinomycetota; class Actinomycetes; order Pseudonocardiales; family Pseudonocardiaceae; genus Saccharothrix; species Saccharothrix mutabilis. Next base: position 162,243 of record NZ_BAAABU010000003.1, on the reverse strand, counting down.
GGACCTGAGGCGGACATGACCAGCGGCAAGAAGACTAAGGCCGCGCGCTCCAGCGTGGCGGCGGCGCGGTCCTCGGTGGTGGCGAAGAAGCCGAAGCCGTGGGGCACCATCATCGCGGTGATCGCCGTGCTGGCGCTGGCGGGCACCGTGTTCGGGTATGCCTATTCGCAGATCTCCGAGAAGAACCGGCAGGAAGCCGCGCTGGCCAAGTGGCAGCCCTCGGAGGAGAACAAGGACCCGTCCGACCAGATCCAGGGCGTGGTCAAGAAGGAGTACCCGGCCGGCAAGCACGTGCAGCCGACGCAGCGGGTCGCCTACGACCAGTCCCCGCCCTTCGGCGGGCCGCACGACGGCGCGTGGGCGAACTGCACCGGTGTCGTCTACGCCAAGCCGGTGCGCACGGAGAACATGGTCCACTCGCTGGAGCACGGCGCCGTGTGGATCGCCTACAACCCGGACCAGGTCTCCGGTGAGGCGCTGGACAAGCTGAAGGTCAAGGCCGACGGCCAGCAGTACACGATGCTGTCGCCGTACCCGGGCCTGGACAAGCCGGTGTCGCTGCAGTCGTGGGGCCACCAGCTCAAGGTCGAGAGCGTGGACGACGAGCGCATCGACCAGTTCATCAAGTCCCTGCGCCGCAACCAGTACGCCTACCCGGAGATCGGCGCGGCGTGCGACTCGCCGACCTTCGACATCGACAACCCGCCGCCGTTCGTGGCGGAGAAGCCGGGCGCGGACGCGGTCCCGATGGACGGCGGCACCACCGACCCGACCGAGAACCCGACCGCCGCGCCCACGACCCAGCCGAGCAGCTGACGTTGACCGCGGCCGAGCAGTCCCGTCCCGGCACCGCCACCAGGGCCCTCGTGGCCGCGGTGGCGGTGCTGGCGGTGCTCCTGCTGGGGGCGGCGGTGGGCCTGCTCATCCGGTTGCCGGGGTCGGACAACGCGTCGGTCCCGGCGAAGGACTCGGTGGACGTGGGCTTCTCGCAGGACATGGCCGTGCACCACGTCCAGGGCATCACCATGGCCAACACGGCCCGGGACAAGACCACCAACCAGGCGATCCGCCAGCTGGCGTTCGACATCGAGTCGACCCAGCTGGAGCAGGTCGGGCGGATGAAGGGCTGGCTGACCCTGTGGGGGATGCCGGAGCAGAGCCCCGACGGGACGCACATGAAGTGGATGGCCACGGCGTCCCACCACTCCGCCGGTACGACGTCGTCGGCCGGCAAGGCGGGGCTCATGCCCGGCATGGCTTCGTCGGAGGAGCTGGCCAGGCTGCGGTCGCTGTCGGGGACCGAGTTCGACGTGTACTTCCTGCAGCTCATGCTGCGCCACCACCAGGGTGGGGCGCCCATGGCCGAATACGCGGCCACCCACGCCGGGCAGAACGTCGTGCGGACTCTCGCGGACAACATGCTGAAGTCGCAGTCCAGTGAGAGCGAGTACATGAAGCAGCTGCTGACCGAGCGGGGCGCTGCTCCTTTGCAGTAGTGCGGCGGCGCGAGGCTCGCCGTGGCTGGGTCGGCACGCGGCCCGGTCGGCACGCGGCCCGGTCGGCACGCGGCCCGGTCGGCGCGCGCTTGGCTTGTGCGGCTGTCGTGTCCCCTCACCCCCACCACCCAGGTCCGGTCCGCCACAGCCCGGGCAATGGTGAGGATTCCGCATATTGTCACGTTGCGTGACCGCAACAATCGTAAAAAATCCATCGAACGACATTCCTTCACCCCACTGGTCGAGCGATTGCGCGCCCGAAGTGGGTAAACTGCCGCGCAACCTGGAATCAAAGCTGGGCAACGGGAATGCCGCTACCGGACCGCAGACCCCACCACGACGCCGCGCCGCACCCCTCGACGCCGGATCCCACCCCCGATCCGTCGCGCGCACGGGACCTGCTGGCGCGCAAGTGGGCGTACCTGCTCAGCACCGCGGTCGTCGTGCAGCACACCAAGTCCGAGCTGGACACCGAGCTGGCGGGCCGCCTCGACGCCATCTGCTCCGGCCTGCTCGCCGAACCGTTCGACCCGGCCCCGCTGGAGGCGCTCGGCGAGGAGTTCGTCTCGCTCGGGCACATGACCGAGGACGGGTTGCGGTGCACCACCGACGTCCTCGGGCACGGGCTGCTCAAACTCCCCGACTTCCAGCCCCTCGACCGCTACGCCGACCGGGTGGCGGTCGGTCTCGGGGCATTCGCCACCGGATTCCTCGCGGCCAGTCGGCGGGCCGTGTTCGACCAGCAGGAAGCATTGCGGCTTTCCCTGCTCAAAGCCGTTCGGGACGCCAAGTGGCGACTCCAGGAAAGCGAAGCGCGATTCGACGAGGTCGTCACGTCGTCCTCCAGCGGCGTGCTCATCGTCGGCCTCGACGGCACCCTGCTGCGCGCCAACGCGGCGGTCGGCGAGATCCTCGGCTACACGCCCGCCGAACTGGCCGACCTGACGCTGTTCGACCTGGTCGACGCCGACTCCGCGGACGCCCTGCGGGAGACCATGGACGAGCTGCTGCTGGGCGGTCCGGACCGGATCCGGCAGTCCCACCGGCTGCTGCGCAAGGACGGCGACGTCGCCCGGATCACCCTCACCACGTCCCTGCTGCCCGGCGCGGAACCCGGTGGCGGCCACTTCGTGACCGTGGTCGAGGACGGCACCGAGCTGATGCTCCTGCAGGGCGAGCTGAACCGGCAGGCGCTGCACGACGTCCTGACCGGGCTCCCCAACCGCCAGTACTTCACCACCCACCTCGAAGCGGCGCTGCGGCGCGCCGACCCCGTGCACGGCGTCACGCTGCTGCACCTGGACCTCGACGCGTTCGGCATGATCTGCAACAGCCTCGGCGGACGCACCGGCGAACGGCTGCTCGTGCACGTCGCCCAGCGGCTCAAGAGCGTGCTCGCGCGGGAGAAGGTGATGATCGCGCGGTTCGAGGGTGACGAGTTCGGCATCCTCGTCGAGAACACCGCGAGCACGCCCGAGGTGGCGCGGATCGTCGCCGACATCAACGCCGAGCTGGCCGAGCCGCTGTTCGTGGACGGGCACGGCATCGCGGTGTCCGCCAGCACCGGCGTGGTGTTCCGGCCGCCGCACGACACCGAGGCCGCGGAGCTGCTGCGGTCCGCCGACCAGGCGCTGCGGCGGGCCAAGGCGGGTCGGCGCGGGCAGTGGGAGCTGTTCCACCCGGCGCGCGACCTCGCCGACCGGCGGGCGCAGGCGCTGGCCGCGGGCATGCCGGGCGCGTGGGAGCAGGGCGAGGTGTCCGTGCGGTACCGGCCGGTGGTGGCGCTGTCCGGCGGGGTCGTCGGGCTGGACGCCGTGCTGCGCTGGGACCGCGAGCAGCCGCTGGAGCACGACGCGTGCGTGGAGCTGGCCGAGCAGACCGGCCTGGTGCTGCCGCTGGGCGAGTGGCTGCTGCGCACGGCCGCCGACCAGGCCCGGTGGTGGCGGGACGCGTCGCTGACCGTGGGCCTGAGCGCCGTGCAGTCCGGGGACGCGGAGCTGGAGGCGCGGGTCGTGCGGGTGCTGGAGGGCACCGGGCTGCGGCCGGACCGGCTGGTGGTCGGGATGCCGGTGGGCGTGCTGTCGGTGTCGGACGCGGCGGAGAACCTCACCGTGCTCGCGGACATGGGCGTCGGCACGGCGCTGTACGACTTCGGCCTCGGGCCGGACGACCTCGCGGCGGCGGAGGCGTTGCGGGTGCGGCGGGTCCGGGTGGCGCGGCGGCTGGTGGACCGGCGGGTGCCGTACGTGGCGGCGCTGGTCGCGGCGGCGCGGGAGACCGGCGCGGCCGTGGAGGTGGACGGCGTGCGCACGGCCGAGCAGGCGCGGTGGTGGCGGGAGGCGGGCGCGTTCGCGGCGTGCGGCCCGCACTTCGGTGACGCCGTGCCGGCGGCGGACGCGGTGTCGTACTTCCGGTGATCGCGGTCGCCGCGGCGGGTGCGGCGGCGCGCTTGCGGTGATGCGGTTGCGGCGGCGCACTTCCGGTGAATGCGGTTGCGGTGGCTTGGTAGCGTGGCGGCGTGAACTTCTTCTTCCGAGGCTGACCCGACCGTCGACGGGTCGAGGGCACTTCCCCCTCGTCGACGATGCGGGGCGGCAACGACACCGCCCCGGGTCGTGACGCGGAAGATGATCTGTGGTGATCTCTCCTTTTCCGGCTTCGGCCGGTGCTGACGCGCGTCCTGGCACCTCTTCGCCGACGTGAGGGCCGTGCGCCTGCTGGCGCGCACGGTGCGGGGTCTGGAAGCGGTTGCCGCGCGGGAAGTCGCGGGGGTCGGGGTCGTGGAGTCGTCGGGGCACCGCGAGGTGTGGTTCTCGGCGGTGCCCGGTCCTGCGGTGCTGGGGCTGCGGTGCGTGGACGACGTGTTCCTGGTGGCGGCCGTCGTGGACGGGGTCGGGCGGGCGCGGGCCGATCTGCGGTTGCTGGCCGAGGCGATGGCTTCGGTGGACGTGTGGGAGGTGGTGCGCACGTTGGCCGACTTCGGCGCGGAACGCGTCTGGTCCACTGTGGACGCTTCGGGTTCCTTCCTGGGGCGGCGGAACTTCACGCGGTACGACGTGGAGGACGCCGTCGGGGAGCCGGTGGCGGCGGCGCTCGGGGTGCCGTACCGCGGGCGACGTGGTGGGCGGGTGCCGCCGGCGGGTGGGTTGTCGTGGCGGGTGGCGGTGGCCGGGGACCGGGCGGTGGTCGGGTTGCGGATCGCCGCGCAGCCCTTGCACCGCAGGGGTTATCGGCAGGTGTCGCGGCCGGGGGCGCTGCACCCGCCGGTGGCGGCGGCGATGCTGCGCCTGGCGGGCCTTCCCGCGCCGGCCGGTGCGGGTTGGCGGGTGGTGGACCCGTTCTGCGGGACGGGCACCATCGCGATCGAGGCCGCCCACCTGCACGCCGCCGCGCTCGGGGTGGACATCGACCCAGCCGCCATCGCCGCCGCCACCACCAACACGCCAGCCGCCACACCACCCGCCGCCGCGCCGCCAGCCGTCACACCACCGGCCGCCACACCAGGGGTCGCCGCGCCGCCCACCGCACCGCCGGCCGCCGCGCCGCCCACCGCCGCACTTCCCACCGCGCCACCAGCCGCCACACCACCCACCACCCCACCACCCGCTGCCACGTCGGCGGCCGGCCGGTTCGCTCGGGTCGGGTGGGTCGTCGGGGATGCCGGGCGGTTGCCGGTGGCCAGCGGGTCGGTCGACCTGGTCGTCGGCAACCCGCCCTGGGGGCGGCAGGTGGCGGTGCGGGGGGCGGCTGATCGGTTCTGGCGGGAGGTTCAGCGGGTGCTCGTGCCCGGTGGGCGGGCCGTGCTGCTCGTGCACGACGCCGACCTGCGCGGGGTGCCCGTCGTGGACCGGCGGCCGGTGAGCCTGTTCGGGGCCTGGCCGGAGATCGTCACCATCGCAGCACGAGGGTGACCGCCACGACCGCCGCCGACACCGCGACCAGCCAGGGCGTCCACCGCAGCGCCCGGGCACGGCGCCGGGTGTCGGCGGCGGTCCGCGGCTCGGCCGCCGACACCGCGCAGGCGAGCACGTAGACGAGTTGCCCCACGACCACCACCACGGCCAGCACGGCCGGCACCCATCCCGCGTCCACCCGGTCCATCCTGCCAATCACTTGCAACAAAGCCACGGAGGTGGTGGTCACAACGCCCGCGCGGGGCTACCGTTGCCCCATGACGGACCCTGCGCTGGACCTGCAGCGCGCCGAAACGCTGGAGGACGTGCACCGGGTCCTCCGCACCGCGGCGCGAAGACTCACCCGCGCGGACGGCGCGACCTTCGTCCTCCTCGACGGCGACCGCTGCTACTACGCCGACGAGGACTCCATGAGCCCCCTGTGGAAGGGCCAGCGGTTCCCGGCGGCCACGTGCATCAGCGGGTGGGCGATGCACCACCGGGAGACCGTGGCCATCCGCGACATCACCCTCGACCCGCGCGTGCCGCAGGAGGCGTACCGGCCGACGTTCGTGCGCAGCCTCCTGGTCACCCCGATCCTGGACCCGGAACCGATCGGCGCGCTCGGCGCTTACTGGGCCACCCTGCACTCGGCCACCGAGACCGAGGTGGCCGCCCTCCAGGCCCTCGCCACCGCCGCCGCCCCGGCCCTGGCCCGCTTCCCGGACGGCATCCCGTCCCGCGACTTCACCGCCTGACCCACCGCCCGCTGTCGGTCCCCCGTGCGACGATGGAACCGGGGGCCGGAGGCCGGCCCACCCCACGCTGAGCGCACCGGGGCCGGAGGCCGGCCCACACAGCGCTGAGCGCGCCGGGGACCGGCTCACCCCGCGCTGAGCGCGTTGGGGGCCGGCTCACCCCGCGCTGAGCGCGGCCAGCACGGCGTGGGCGCGCCGGGGCCGGAGGCCGGCTCACACAGCGCTGAGCGCGGCCAGCCCGGCGTGGGCGCGACGCCGCTCGTGCCGCTCGCCGATCTCGGTGGCCACGTGCAGGGCGAGCGTGAAGTGGCGGACCGCGCCGTCCCGGTCGCCCGTCGCCGACCACGCCTCACCCAGCCCGTTGTGCGCCTGCGCCACCAACCGCCGGTCCCCGGCCAGTTCGGCCCGCTCACACGCCTTGCGGTGGAACAGGAACGCGTCCTCCACCCGGCCCATCCGCAGGCTCACCACCCCCTGGTGGTAGCGGACCTCGGCGGTGACCATCGGGCTCCGCGACGACCGCGCCAACGCCAACGCCCGCTCCAACTCCACCAACGCCGCCGCCTGCCGCCCGAGGTCGCTGAGCAGGGCGGCCCGGTGGCAGGCGATGAACGACTCCGCGACCCCGTCACCCGACTCCCGCGCCGACCGCAGCGCCTCCTCCAGCACCTCCTCCGCCCGCGCGAGGTCCCCCACCCGCCGGCACGCCTCACCCAGGTTGGCCAGCACGTGGTGCGACCGCGTCCGGCTCGCCGACTGCTCCAGCAGGTCCACCGCCTCGGCGAACCGGCCGCTGTAGGAGTGCAGCAGCGCGAGGTTGTTCAGCACGGACGGCAGGGCCGGGTGGTCGGGCGGGCACAGCGCGCGGGCGCGGGTCAGGTGGTCCAGGGCGGATTCGTTGCGCCACAGGCGGAACAGGGCCGTGCCGACCCGGTTCAGCACCTCGACGCCCTCACCGGCGGCCAGGGCGCGCTGGTGCAGGGCGAGGGCGTCCTCGCGGTGGCCGCCGTCGTCCAGGTACCGCCACAGGACTCCCGCGACCGGCACCGCGTACGCCGGGTCGTCCACGGTGGCGGCGAGGATGCCGGCGCGTTCGGCGTCCAGCCACGCGTGCGCGGCGGCCCGGTCGGGGAAGTCGACCACCGGGCCGGGCGCGGCGGGCACCTCGGGCCGCCGGGCCTTCTCGAACGGCGCCAGCACGTCCACGGCGCGGGCGGCCGTGTGCAGGTACCAGGCGCGCAGGGGTGCCAGGGGCGCGGGTTCGGCCAGTTCGGCGGCGTAGGCGCGGAGCAGGTCGTGCAGCCGGTAGCGGCCGGTGGCGGTGTCCTCCACCAGGTGCGCGCGGACCAGGACGTCCAGCAGCCGCCGGGTCTCCCGCTCCGGCAGCCCGCCCAGCGCCGCCACGGCCCGCGCGTCCACGTCGGGCCCCGGCGGCCGGCCGACCAGCCGGAACACCCGGGCCGCCGCCGCGGGCAACCGCCGGTAGGACCACGAGAACACCGCCCGCACGGACGTCACCGGGTCGCCGCCCGCGTCCAACGCGTCCAGGCCCGAGGCCCGCCCCGGATCCGCGACCGACGCGTCCGAGCCGGAGGCCGGCCCCAGGCCCGCGGCCCGCGCGTCCAGCCCGACGACCGATCCCAGGCCCGCGGCCCGCGCGTCCAGCCCGACGACCGATCCCAGGCCCGCGGCCCGCGCGTCCAGCCCGGCGACCGATCCCAGGTTCGCGGCCGGCGCGTCCCGGCCCCGGGCCGGCCCCAGGTCCGCGACCAGCCCGGCCACCGTCCCGCCCCGGCGCGCCCGGACCGACTCGGCGGCCACCCGCAGCGCCAGCGGCAGCCGGGCGCACCGCTCCACCAGGGCGGCGGTGGCGGCGGGGTCCGCGTCCACCCGGTCGCCGAGGGTCGCGCGCAGCAGCCCGACCGCGTCGGCCGGGGGCAGGCGGTCCACGTCCACGCGGTGCGCGCCCTCCCGCGCCACCAGGCCGGCCAGCGAGTCCCGGCTGGTCACCAGCACGCGGCAGGTCGGCGACCCCGGCAGCAACGGCCGGACGTGGGCCGCGTCGCGGGCGTTGTCCAGCACGAACAGCACCCGCCGGCCGTCCACGACGCTGCGCAGCCGCGCCGCGCGGGCCACCGGGTCCAGCGGGACGCCGTCGGACCGCACCCCGAACGCCCGCAGCAGCACGGCCAACGCCTCCTGCGCCGGCAGCGGCGGCTCGGGACCGAACCCGCGCAGGTCGAGGTAGAGCCGCCCGTCGGGGAACCGGTCGCGGGCCGCGTGCGCCCACCGCACGGCCAACGCCGTCTTCCCCACGCCCGCCGTGCCGACGATCGCGGTCACCGGTGCCGGACCGTCCAGTTCGGACAGTTCGGCCACCCGGCCGGTGAACCCCCGCACGTCCAACGGCAGCTGGGACGGCACCTCCGCGGGTTCCGCGGCGAGCACCCGTTGTTCCAGCCGGCGCAGCTCCGCCCCCGGTTCCAGGCCCAGCTCGGCCACCAGCACCCGCCGCGCGGCGCGGTAGGCCGACAGGGCTTCCGCCCGCCGCCCGGCCCGGTGCAGAGCGGTCATCAGCAGCACGTGCAGCCGTTCGCGCAACGGGTGTTCGGCCACGACGTCGGCCAGTTCGGCGACCACCGCCGCGTTCCGGCCGCGGGCCAGTTCCGCCTCGCACAGCACTTCCACGGCGGTGAGCCGGCGGTCGTGCAGCCGGCGCGCCTCGGCGGCGGGCGTGTCCAGCCCGTCGTAGGGCTCGCCGCGCCACAGGTCCAGCGCCTTGCGCGCCAGGTCGGCGGCCCGCTCCGGGTCGCCCGCCGCCTCCTGCGCCCGCGCGACCAGCGCCTCGAACCGCTCGGCGTCCAGCTCGCCGGGCCGCACGACCAGCCGGTAGCCCGTGCCGCCGAACACCAGCCGGTCCGGTTCGCCCAGCGCCCGCCGCAGCTTGTGGACGTGCAGGTGGAGCTTCTGCGGCGCGCGCGGGTCGCGGCGGCCGGCCCACAGCGCATCGGCCAGCGCGTCCGCGGACACCTCGTGGTTGGCCCGCGCGAGCAGCACCGCGAGCAGGACCCGTTGCAGCCGCCCCGCGGGCGCGCCACCGGGACGCACCTCCAGCGGGCCGAGGACCGCGAACTCCACCCGACCACCCCCCGCCGGCCAGTCTGGCCGTGCCGCGCCCGGCGGACGGCGGAAACCGGTGCGGAAGCGTCCGGATGGCGGACACATCGCGGGGAAAGCGGCAGGAAAGCGGCGTTCCCGAGCATTGCGGCACGCCGGGGGAACCGCCCCGGGATCGTGAGGAGGAACCATGACGAAGCTCCGGCAGCGCCTGCTGCTCCCGCTGCTCGCGGCACTGAGCGGCCTGCTGCTGACGGCCGCGCCCCAAGCGGCCCAGGCCGCTACCGCGGCGGCCGGGTTCGGCGTGCTCGGCGTCGTCGACTACCCGCCGACGTGCTGGAACAAGGTCTGGTCACCCGACGGCGGCGCGATGACCTGCTTCAACCCGACCGGCGAGCACATGTACGTCTGCGACATCAAGGCCGACGGCCACCACGCCGCCGCCTGGTACAAGGGCAGCTACGACACCTACGGCGGCTACCGGCACAACTACGAGGGCAACGGCACCTGCCTCGACGTGAACTTCGACATGCCGGAGAACACGTCCATCAAGTACGACTCCCGCAACATGGAGGGCGACATCCTGCTCAGCGTGAGCGCCCCCACCGGTTGGATCAGCGCCAACGGCTGAGCCGGGTTGGATCCGTCCGCACCGGGTAGTTCCCCGGTGTGGACGGATTCCTCGGCATCTACCTCAGGGACCAGCTCGCGCTCGGCGTCGGGTGGCGGGAGCTGGCCCGCCGGGCGCGGCGCAACAACCGGGGCACCCCGCTGGGCGAGGCGCTGGCGGAGGTCGCGGAGCAGATCGCGCAGGACGTCGAGGTGTTCCGGTCGATCATGGGGCGGCTGGGCGTGCGCACCGACCCGGTGCGGACCGCGCTCGCGACCGCCGGCGAGCGGCTCGGGCGGTTCAAGCGCAACGGCCGGCTGGTGGGCTACTCGCCGCTGAGCCGGTTCGTGGAGCTGGAGGCCCTGACCATGGGCATCGACCGCAAGAAGCAGCTCTGGCACACCCTGGGCGACCTCGCCGACCTGCGCACCCGCCTGCCGGACGTGGACTTCGACGAGCTGGCCGCCCGCGCGGAACGGCAGCGGCGGCGCCTGGAGCCGTTCCGGCGGCGGGTCGGGTCGGAGGTGTTCACAGGAGGGCCGCCACGAGCGTGACCGCCGGCGGCAGGAACTGGCCCACCGCACCGGTCAAACCGGTGCCGCGCGGCCGGCCCAGGGCGAGGGCGTCGGACACCGCCAGCACGATGCCGGCCAACGCCATGAACCCGCACGTGTAGAGCACGAGGGTGCGGCCGGCGGTCTCGGCCCCGGTGTTGAGCAGGACCAGGCCGAGGACCGTGCCGCCGCCCAGGAACAGGTTGTAGAAGCCGACGTTGAACGACCACAGCCGGATCGCCGGCAGGTCCTTCGCGGCGAGCTTGAACACGCCCCGGTGGACCGCGGGCCGGTCCATCAGGAACGACTCGAACACCCACACCACCACGTGGATCAGCGCGGCCACGCCGGCCGCGACCTGCGCGACGGCGTTCACGACGGCCAGTCCCCGACCGTGACGCCGTGCCGGGCGGCGATCTCGCCGAGCGCGCCCGCGGCCTCGGCGACCGGGGTGCCCGGTGGGACGGCGGCGTCCACGTCGACGAAGAAGCGGCGCATCCGGTCGGTGGGGCTGATGGCGAGCAGCTGCACGGTCGGGGTGTGGACGGTGAGGGTGTGGTGGGCGCCCGGCGGGATGGTGAGGGTGCTGCCCGGGCCGAGGTCGTGGACCTCGCCGTCGACCAGGACGGCCGTGCGGCCGTGCAGGACGTAGAAGGTCACGCCCCACGGGGTGGCGTGCGGCGGCACGGTGGGTCCGCGCGGGATGTCCACCTCGAACAGGTCGAAGCCGCCGGTCTGCCCCTCGTGGGCTTTCACGGTGAAGGTCGCGTCCGGCGAGACGAGTTCGACGCCCTCGCCGGCGGCGTTGAGCACAGTGGTCATGCGCCCAGGGTGGGCACCGGCCCGCGCGCCCTCCATCCCGGAAAAGTGGGATGCCCGCACCGCCGTTCCCGGGCGCATACTCCGAGGCGTGTGGGAAGGTCGGGCACGCTCCGCGCGGCGCGACGTCGCCGCCCTCGCCTCGGCGGGCCTCGGGGTCGCCGAGCTGCACGCCGCCGCCATCGAGCTGGTCGAGCGGGTGGTGCCGACCGACCTGACCTGTTGGGCGTCGCTGGACCCGGACACCGTCGTGATCAGCAGCATGACCAGCGGCGCGGCCCGCGTCCCGGCGCGCTTCGAGCCGTTGCTGGCGACCTTGGAGTACGGCGGGGGCGAACCGCACACGTTCGCCGAGCTGGCCCGGCGGCCGGCGGCGGTGGCGCGGCTGTCCGAGCTGCCCGACCGCGACCGGGCGCGCTGCGGCCGGCTCAACGAGGTGTGGCGGCCGTTGGGGCTCGCGCACGAGCTGCGGGTGGTGTTCCGGGTGGACGGTGCGTGCTGGGGCGCGGCGGGCCTGGTGCGGCGCGGCGAGTTCAGCGACCGGGAGGTCGAGTTCGTCGAGTCGGTCGCGCCGGCGCTCGCGGCGGCGACCCGGCTGGCGGCGCGGTTCGGCGGCGCGGGTGGCGAGGAACCGCCGGGGATCGTCGTGGTGGGGCCGGACGGGGTGGTGCGGGCGGCGACCGGCGCGGCGCGGGCCTGGGAGCGGGAGCTGGACGAGATCGCGCCCGGCCGGTTCGCGGTGCTGGTGCGGGCGGCGGCGACGGGGGCGCGGGCGTCGGCGGTGGGGACGTTCCGGGCGCGGGTGCGGGACGCGGCCGGCGGCTGGGTGCGGTTGTGCGGCGACCGGTTGGTGGGTGGCGCGGAGGACGACGACGTGGCGGTGACCGTCGCGCGGGCGTCCGGTGCGGACCTGATGGCGTTGCGGTGCGCGGCCTACGGGTTGACCGCGCGGGAGCGCGAGGTGTGCGACCAGGTGGTCGCCGGTCTGTCTACTGTGGACATCGCGGACCGGCTCGCGATCTCCGCGCACACCGTGCAGGACCACCTGAAGTCGGTGTTCGCCAAGCTGGACGTGCGCAGCCGCGGCGGCCTTGTTGCCACCCTGCGGCGGGAACAGGCCGCCGGCTGAAGGTCAAGCGACGATCGACGGGGTCCCTCGGGCCGCCCCTTGGGTCATCATGGCGCGGGCCTTGTCCCCTTCCCTGCACGGAGGACTCCGCATGTTCCACAACGACAAGGCGGGGCGCAGCCGCGGCGCCCTGCTCACCGGCGCGCTCGCCCTGGGCGCGCTGACCGTCCTCGGGCCGTCCGCCGACGGCAGCACCGCCGTCGCCGAGCGCTCCGCCGACTGCGCCGTCGAGACCCACTCGGCCGCGCGCGGCAAGCCGGGCAGCACCGGCCAGGACCGCAACGAGATCAGCCAGGCCGAGGCCGAGCGCATGAACCGCGACCTGCGCGAGCGCGTGGCGCGGGCGTCCGGCGACCTGAGCATGGCCGCGGGCGGCACCATCCCCGTCGTGTTCCACGTGGTGACCGGAACCGGCGGCGTCGGCAACGTCACCGACGCCACGATCGCCGAGCAGATGAAGGTGCTGAACGCGGGCTTCGCGGGCGCCGAGGCCCCGGGCGTCGCGGCGAACACCGGTTTCACGTTCGTGCTCCAGGAGACCAAGCGCTGGTCGAACAACACGTGGTTCACCGGCGCGGACCGGTCGCGGGTGGAGAAGCAGATGAAGTCCGCGACCCGCGTCGGCGGCGCGGCCACGCTCAACGTGTGGTCGGTGGACATCGACGGCCTGGGCTACGCGACGTTCCCGAGCTGGTACGAGCGCAGCCCGCAGCTGGACGGCGTGGTGATCGACTGGACGAGCGTGCCCGGCGGCAGCGCGACCAACTTCGACCTGGGCAAGACCCTGACCCACGAGGTCGGCCACTGGATGGGCCTGTGGCACACCTTCCAGGGCGGCTGCACGACGACCAACGACGAGGTCGCCGACACGCCGGCGCAGTCCAGCTCGACGTCGGGCTGCCCGGACGGCCGGGACTCGTGCGACCTGCCGGGCCTGGACCCGATCCACAACTACATGGACTACTCGTACGACAGTTGCTACAACCAGTTCACGCCGGGCCAGAACACCCGCATGCAGCAGGCCTGGACCGCGTACCGCAGCGGCAGGTAGCCCGGTCGGACGGGTCCCCCGTGGTTGCGGGGACCCGTCCGGCTCGTGCCGCGGCCCGGCGGGTTGATGGATAACCGAGACGGGCTGTCGACGGTTGCTCGTGCGCGCGGCTTGCCCGGCGCGGCTTGCCCGGCGCGGCTTGCCCGGCGCGGCTTGCCCGGCGCGGCCGGGGCTCATGCGGCGGGGCTTGCCCAGCGCAGCCGGGCTCCCGCGGCGCAGCCGGGCTCCCGCGGCGCAGCCGGCGGGCGGCGCGGCCGGGCTCGCGCGGCGCAGGCGCGGCTTGCCCAGCGCAGCCGGGGCTCTTGCGGCGCAGCCGCTCCCGTCGGCGCAGCCGGCGGGCGGCGCAGCCGGGGCTCGTGCGGGGTCGGCGGCGGGGGCGGGTGGGTGGGCTGCTCACGACCACAGAACCGCAGATCGGACACAACGCACCACTCCAACCGCAGGCCAGCCGAGCCCGACCACGCGCCCCCGAACCGACTCGTCGCCGACCCACCCCGACACACCGGCGAAAAGATCACCCGATGAGCGGAAGGCGGCCCGTCCGCGCAGCACAGCGACCTTCGAGATGTGCCGAACCATGACGACTCCTCACCGACTCCGTGTAGTTTTGGAAATGACCGTGCGCCCGAGGCAAGCGAGCGGGCCCGCGGGCGGGCGGACCCGGAATGCCAGGAGCCAGGGTGGAGTTTCGGATTCTCGGGCCTTTCGAGGTGCACGGCACGACCGGCAGGGCGCGGCTGGGTGGGGCCAAACAGACCGCGCTGCTCGCCACGCTCACCGCCCAGGCCAACCGCCTGACCACGGTGGACCACCTCGTCGAGTCCACGTGGGCGGACGCGCCCCCGGCCGGGGTGACCGCGGCCGTCCACACGTACGTCTCCCGGCTGCGCCGGGCCTTCGACGCGGTCGAACCGGACGGTGGCGCGCGCATCGTCACCCGGCCCACCGGGTACCTGCTCCGGCTCGCACCGCACGAACTCGACCTCGAACTGTTCCGCGGCCACGTCGCGCGGGGCCGGGAGGCCGCCGCCGCGGGTCGGTTCGCCGAAGCCTCCGCCGAACTCAACGCGGGGCTCAAGCTCTGGCGCGGACCGGCCCTCGTGGACGTCCTCTCCGACCTGTTGCACCGCACCGAGGTGCCGCGGCTGACCGAGGAGCGGCTGGGCGCGCTGGGCCGGCGCATCGACGCCGACCTCGAACTGGGCCGTCACGCGGACCTGGTCGGCGAGCTGCGGGCGTTGACCGTGGAGCACCCGCTGCGCGAGCAGTTCTGGGGCCAGCTCATGCTCGCGCTCTACCGCGACGGCCGCCAGGCCGAGGCCCTCCAGACCTACCAGGAGGTCCGCACGCTGCGGATCGACCAGCTCGGCATCGACCCCGGCCCGGAACTCCAGCAGCTGCACCAGGCGATCCTGTCCAACGAACCGGCGCTGAACGAGCCCGCGTCCGCGCCGCCGCCGCGCACGATGCCGCCGCCCATGCAGCTGCCCGCCGACATCGTCGGCCTGGTGGGCCGCGACCGCGTCGCCGACGAGGTGGCCGACGTCCTCGGCTCGGGCCACGACGCGCTGCCCATCGCGGTGCTGTCCGGCCTGCCCGGCGTGGGCAAGACCGCGCTGGCCACGCACATCGCGCACCGCCTGCGCAAGCGCTTCCCCGACGGCCAGCTCTACATGAACCTGCGCGGCTACGCCCAGACCGAGCCGGTGGCGCCGGCCCGCGTGCTGGCGCGGTTCCTGCGCTCGCTGGGCCTGTCCCCCGACCTCGTGCCGCTGGACGTGGACGAGCAGGCCGCGGTCTACCGGTCGCTGCTGGCCGACAAGCAGGTCCTGGTGGTGCTGGACAACGCCAACGCCGCCGAGCAGGTCCGGCCGCTGCTGCCCGCCGACCCGGGCTGCGCGGTGCTGGTGACCAGCCGCGACCCGCTGGCGGGGCTGGCGGTGCGGGAGGGCGCGATCCGGTTCGACCTGGACGTGCTGACCCCGCCGGACGCCTACGCGCTGCTGGTGTCCCTGCTCGGCCCCGGCCTGGCCGCCGACCCGGAGGCGCTGGACGAGCTGGCCGCGCTGTGCGGGTACCTGCCGCTGGCGCTGCGCATCGCCGCCGCGAACCTGACCGCCCGCGTGCCGAGCACGTCGGTGCGCGAGTACGTGGACCGGCTGCGCGACGGCAACCGGCTGGCCGCGCTGGCCGTGGAGAACGACGAGCAGACCGGCGTGCGGGCCGCGTTCGACCTGTCCTACGAGTCGCTGCGGCCGGCGGCGGCGCGCCTGTTCCGGATGACGGCCCTGGTGCCGGGCCCGGATTTCACGCCGCACGCGGCGGCGGCGCTGGTGGGCACCGACCCGGGCCGCGCGCGGGAACTGCTGGGCGTGCTCGCGACCGCCGCCCTGGTGCAGGAGGCCGGGCCGGACCGGTTCCAGCTGCACGACCTGGTCCGCGACTACGCGCGCCAGCGCGGCCTGGCCGAGGACGACGAGCCGACCCGCACCGCGGCGTTCGAACGCCTGCTGTCGCACTACTTCCGCGCCACCCGCACCGCGTCCGGCCTGATCGAGCCGATCCGCAAGCCCCCGGAGGAACCGCCCGGCCTGCGCGACACGGTCGTGCCGGAGCTGAAGGACCGGGCGACCGCGACGGCGTGGTTCGAGCAGGAGTACCCGAACCTGCACGCCGCCGTCGACCACACCGCCGAGCACGGCCCGCACCGGTTCGCGTGGCACCTGGCGGACGCGATGTCCTCGCCGCTGGCGCTCGCGCCCCGGTTCGGCGAGTGGGTGACGGTCACCCGGACCGCGTTGCGCGCCGCCACCGAGGCGGGCGACAAGGCCGGTGAGGCGATCACGCTGGTCAGCCTGGGCCACGCCTACAACACGACCGGCCGCATGGCCGACGCGATCCAGACGCTGGAACGGGCGCTGGACCTCTACGTCGAACTGGACCGGCCGGTGTACCAGTTGCCGTGCCACCACACGCTGGGCATGTCGCTGATGTGGACCGGGCGGCTGGCGGAGGCGTGCGCGCACTTCAAGCGGACGATCGAGCTGACCGAGACGGTGGACGTCGGCTACTACCGGGCGGGCGCGGTGCACGGCCTGGGCGTGGCCTACCGATACCAGGGGCTGCTGCCCGAGGCGCTGGAGCAACTGCTCACCTCGGTGACGCCGGAACCCGCGCCGGACGAGTCGTACGTGCAGGTGTCGTGGCGGTTCAGCCTCGGGCTGACCTACCGGGACCTGGGCCGCTTCGACGAGGCCGTGCACCAGCTGAAGGCGACGCTGGCCGCCTACGAGCGGATGGGCAACGCGTTCGGCACCAGCCGGTGCCTGGTGGCGCTGGCGGGCATCCACGCGTGGCGCGGGCGCGCCGCCGAGGCGCTGGTCGCCGCGCAGCGCGGCCTGGACCTGAGCCGGCAGGTCAAGCACCGGCGGACCGAGGTGGACGCGTTGAACGCCCTGGGCGCGGTGCACGCCGTCCAGGGGCAGCCCGATCGGGCGCGGACCCGCCACGCCGAGGCGCGGGCGATCGCCGGCACGATGGGGCCGTACCTGTTCGGGCTCCTGGAGGCGGAGATCGGGCTGGCGTCGACGACCACCGCGCTGGGCGACCTGCGCGCGGCGCGGCGGCACGCCGACAACGCCCTGACCCGCGTCCGGGAGAGCGGTTTCCGACTGCACGAGCCCGCCGCGCACCTCGCGGCGGGCCGGGTCGAACTCGCGGCGGGCGACCTCGTCGCCGCCGCCCGGCACGCCGAGGGAGCGCTGTCCTCGGCCCGGGAGACGACGAGACCGGCCTGGGAGGAACGCGCGCGGGCGCTGCTGGACCGCGTCCACGTGCCGGCGGCCAACCGGTCGTCGGAGCACTGACACGACAAGTCGACTCATCGACGAGAAGATCGGGGATCATGAGCGCGCCTGACGCGTCGCCGATCGCGCTGGACGACGACTTCATCCAGCGACGGCACAACTTCTACCAGCGGTTGCGGGAGGACAGCCCGGTCCGCCGGGCCACTTTGCCCAACGGTCTGCCGGTGTGGCTGGTGACCCGGCACGCCGACGCCCGGGAGGCGCTGGCCAGCCCGCTGCTCAGCAAGGACTCCCAGCGCGCCGCGCCGCTGCACGACGAGCAGGAGGAGCGCGGCGTCCAGGTCACCCGGCTGGCCAAGATCCTCCAGTCCCACATGCTCAACCTCGACCCGCCCGACCACACCCGGCTCCGCAAGCTGGTGACCAGCGCGTTCACCCAGCGCCGCGTCGAACTGCTGCGCACCCGGGTGGAGGAGGTCACCGACCGCCTGCTCGACGGCCTCGCGGGTCGCGCCGAAGTGGACCTGCTGGGCGAGTTCGCCTTCCCCCTGACCGTGACCGTGATCGGCGAGCTGTTCGGCGTGCCGGCCGACGAGCGGGACTCGTTCCGCGCCCTGTCCGACGGCATCGCGTTCGGCCGCACGCCCGAGGAGATGGGCGCGGCGTCCGCTGGGATGGCGGACTACCTGGCCGATTTGGTGGCCCGCAAGCGCGACAGCGCCGACGACGACCTGCTGGCCGGCCTGATCCGCGCCCGCGACCTGGACGACCGGTTGGACGAGGACGAGCTGGTGGCGTCGGCGTTCCTGATGCTGACGGCGGGCTACGAGTCCACCGCGCAGTTCATCGGCAACGGCGTGCTGACCCTGCTCGGCCACCCCGACCAGCTGGCGCTGTTCAAGTCCGACCCCTCGCACGTCGTCGGCGCGGTCGAGGAGCTGCTGCGGTACGAGGGTCCGGGCAGCATGACCACCCTGCGGTTCACCACGGCCCCGCTGACGCTGGGCGGCGTGGAGATCCCGGCCGGCGAGTTCGTGGTCGTGCTGGTGGGGGTCGTGAACCGCGACCCGGACCAGTTCCCCGACCCGGACCGGTTCGACATCACGCGGACCGACCAGCGGCACCTGGCGTTCGGCCACGGCGTCCACCGCTGCCTCGGTGCGCCGCTGGCCAGGCTGGAGGGGCGGATCGCGCTGGGCGGGCTGTTCGACCGGTTCCCGGACCTGGCCCTGGCCGTGGCGCCGGAGACCCTGCGGTGGAAGGACAGCGTCCTGTTCCACGGTCTCGACGCCCTTCCCGTCGTCCCCCAACCGAAGGAGGAGCAGTGACCACGCCGGACGAGCGGTTCGCGAACGCCGCCGAGCCCGAGCGGTTGACCCGCGCGGCGGAAGCCGCCCGGGCCAACGGCCTCACCGTCGAGGTCGTGGACACCGTCGCCGAAGCGCGGAAGCTGGTCACCGACCAGCTCCCCACCGACAAGACCGTCTTCACCTCCGCGAGCGAGACCCTGCGCCTGTCGGGGATCGCGGAGGACATCGACAGGTCGGGCCGGTTCACGTCGGTCCGGGCCCAGCTGGAGCTGGACGGCGTGGACCGCGACCCCGACCAGGTCCGGCTCCGCACGGCGACACCCGATGTGGTCGTGGGCAGCGTCCACGCGGTGACCGAGCAGGGCCACCTGGTGGCGGCGTCGGCCACCGGGAGCCAGTTCGTCCCTTACGCTTTCGGCGCCGGTCAGACCATTTGGGTGGTCGGGGCGCAGAAGGTCGTGCCGGACCTGGAAACCGCGTTGACCCGCATCCGGACTTATTCGCTGCCCAAGGAGAACGAGCGCTGCCTGGCTGCTTACGGGCAGCCCAGCGTGCTGTCGAAGATCCTGATCATCGAGCGTGAGATCTTCCCGGGGCGCGCCACGCTGGTGCTGGTTCGGGAGCCGATCGGGTTTTGAGGGTGGTGGGCGGTTCGCTGGGGCTCTGGAGGACCGCCTGCCGGCGCGGGTTTCAAGCGGACGCGCTGGCGCGCTCTCAAGATCAAAAGCTTAAAAGCGGCTGGGGAGGCCTCCAGTGGGGGAAGGGCCTGCGTGTTCCCCACCGCATGACCTGGCGGAGCCAACCACACTTTCCCGGGGTCGGTCGAAAAACTTCGCTCGTTCCTCGCGAACTTTTTGGCCCGACCCCGGGAAAGTGCGGTAGCCCTTCGGGCAGGTCATACGGTGGGGAACACGAAGACCCCTTGTGGCTGGTAGCTCAGCCGCCGCTGCGCGGCCAAGGCCGCGCTGGGCGTGTGGTTAGAGGTTGTGGCGGTCGGTTGGGGCTGTCCAGTCTGCTTCCGGGCCCAAGGGGACCAGGCCTGACGGGTTGATCCACGTGTGGGTCAGGAAGTAGTGGCGTTTGGTTTGCTCGAAGTCGGTGGTCGAGCTGAACGCGTCCAGGCTGTAGAGGTCGCGGGCGTACGCCCACAGGTTCGGGTAGTCGACCAGCCGCCGCAGGTTCGCCTTGAAGTGCGTGACGTACACCGAGTCGAACCGCGCCAGCGTCACGAACAGCCGCACGTCCGAGTCCGTCAACCGGTCGCCGAACAGGTACCTCCGGGTCGCCAGGCGCTCTTCCAACCGGTCCAAGGCGTCGAACAGTGACAGGACCTCGCGCTCGTAGTCCTCCTGCGTCTTGGCGAACCCGCACCGGTACGGTCCGTTGTGGACCCTCTCGTACAGGAACTCGTTCAGGTCGTCGATCTCCGACCGCAACGGTTCCGGGTACAGGTCGACGTCGTTGGTCGCCCACTCGTCGAACGCCGTCGCCACGTCGATGCTCAAGTGGCGGAAGTCGTTGCTGGCTATGCGCTTCTCCACCTTGTCCCACAGCACCGGCACGGACACGTGGCCGTCGTGGTCGGGGTCGGTGGCCGTGTAGGCCTCGCTCAGCAGCGAGAAACCGTTCAGGTGGTCCAGGTCGTGGCCCTCGCCCTCGCGGAAGGCCCAGCCCCGGCCGTCGCGCATCGGGTCCACGGCGGACACCGAGATCACGTCCTCCAGGCCCTTCAGCTTCCGGGTGATGGTCACCCGTTGGCAGAACGGGCAGGACTGGGCGACGTAGAGGTGGTACCTGCCGGGTTCGGCCCGGTGGCCGCTGGAGCCGTCGGCGGTGATGCGGTTCGGGAAGGCGGGTCCGGGGCGGGCCGACGCGCCCGGTTTCGGTTTGGGGGCGTAGGGACCGTAGGTCGCGAAGTCCACCGGGCTCGCGGCCTTGGGTGGCGTGGTCATGCCGGTTCCCTTCTGGGTGTGTGGGGGACAGCGGAGATCAGCGCCCGGGTGTGCGGGTGCCGCGGATCGGCGAAGACCTCGTCCACGGGGCCGGTCTCCACCACCCGACCGGCCTTGAGCACGGCCACGCGGTCGGCGACCTGGCGCACCACGGCCAGGTCGTGCGAGATGAACACCACGCTCAGGCCCAGCGCGGCCTGGAGGTCCACCAGCAGCCGCAGCACCTGCGCCTGCACCGAGATGTCCAGCGACGACGCCGGCTCGTCGCACACCAGCAGGTCGGGGCCGGGTGCGACGGCCCGCGCGATGGCCACCCGCTGGCACTGCCCGCCGGACAGCTCGCCCGGCCGCCGCGCCAGCAGCCCGACCGGCAGGGCCACCTGCTGGGCCAGCTCGTGGACGCGGGCCGGGGAGGCGTCCAGGCCGAAGGCGCGCAACGGTTCGGCGATCAGGTCGAACGCGGTGTAGCGGGGGTCGAGGCAGGTGAACGGGTCCTGGAAGACCAGCTGGACGCGCCGCCGGAACCGGCGCAGCTCCGCGCCGCGCAGCGCCGCCAGGTCCGCGCCGTCGAACAGGATGCGGCCCGCCGTGGCGTCCTCCAGCCGCACCAGCAGCCGCGCCAC
Organism: Saccharothrix mutabilis subsp. mutabilis; assembly: GCF_039521145.1. NCBI lineage: Bacteria > Bacillati > Actinomycetota > Actinomycetes > Pseudonocardiales > Pseudonocardiaceae > Saccharothrix > Saccharothrix mutabilis. The sequence continues at coordinate 141,125 of NZ_BAAABU010000003.1, read as the reverse complement.
GGTCGACTTCCCCGCCCCGGACTCCCCGACCAGCGCCAGGGTCTCGCCGCGCGCGACGGTGAACGCCACGTCGTCCACGGCGGTGGTCCTCCTGCGCCCCGCGCCGAACCGGGAGCCGGTGAACACCTTGGTCAGCCCCCGGACGTCGAGCAGGGTCTCGTCGGTCGCCGACGACGGCCGCAGGCGGGTCGAGTTCAGGCTGGGCGCGTCGGCCACGAGTTGCCGGGTGCGCGGGTGGTCGGGGGCGTCGAGGACCCTCGCCGGCGGGCCCTCCTCCACCACCTCGCCGTCGGCCATCACCACGACGTGCTCGGCGCGTTCGGCCGCGATGCCCAGGTCGTGCGTGATCAGGACCAGCGCGGTGCCGGAGGACCGGGTCAGCGCGGTGAGGTGGTCGAGCACCTGCCGCTGCACGGTCGGGTCCAGCGCGGACGTCGGCTCGTCGGCCACGATCAGGTCCGGCTCGCCCGCCAGGGCCGCCGCGATGAGGACCCGCTGCCGCATCCCGCCGGACAGCTCGTGCGGGTACTGCCGCGCCCGCGCCGCCGCGTCCGGGAACCCGGCGACCTCCAGCAGCTCCACCGCGCGCCGACGCGCGTCCCGGCGCGAGGCCAGCCCGTGCACCCGCAGCACCTCGGCGACCTGCGCCCCCACCGGCACGACCGGGTTCAGCGCGGCCGTCGGGTCCTGCGGCACCAGCGAGATCGACCGCCCGCGCACCGCCCGCATACCGCGTTCGCCCAGCTCCAGCAGGTCCCGCCCGCCGAACCCGATCGACCCGCCCAGCACCCGCGCCGACGGCGGCAGCAGGCCCAGGAGCGCGCGTGCCAACGTCGTCTTGCCCGACCCGGACTCGCCGACGATCGCCACGGTCTGGCCGTGCGCCACGGTGAGGTCGACGCCGGCCAGCGCCGGCGTCCCGCCGTAGGACACGCGCAGCCCCCGCACCGCGAGCAGGCTCACCGCCGTCCCACCGCCCGGTGCAGCGCGGTCACGGCCAGGGTCGTGCACACCACCATCGCTCCGGGGAACGCCGTGAGCCACCACGCCGTTCCCACGTAGTCGCGCCCGGAGGACGCCAGGGAGCCCCAGTCGGCGTCCGGCGGTCGCGGCCCGAACCCCAGGAAGCTCAGCGACGACGACGCCAGCAGCGCGACGCCGAGGCTCATCAGCGCCAACGTCAGCACGGGCCCGGCGGCGTTGGGGATGATGTGCCGCACCAGCACGGCGGCCGGCCGCACCCCGCTCACCGTCGCCGCGGCCACGTACGGCCGCGTCCGCACGTGGAGCACCTGCGCCCGCACGACCCGGCAGAACGGGGCGATCCCGGCCGCCGCGACCGCCACCGCCACGTTCACGACCGAACTGCCCAGGATGCCGATCACGGCCAACGCCGACAGCAGCGCCGGGAACGCCAGCAGCACGTCCACCGCCCGCATCAGCAGCGCGTCCAGCCAGCCGCCGAGCATGCCCGACACGAGCCCGACCAGCGCCCCCACCACCAGCGACGCCGTCGCCGCCGCCAACGCGACCAGCACCGACACCCGCGAGCCGTGCACGACCCGGCTGAACAGGTCCCGGCCCAGCTGGTCGGTGCCGAACGGGTGGGCGAAGCTCGGCGGCTCCAGCATCGCGAGCGGGTCGATGCGGTCCGGCGCGGTCGGCGCGAGCAGGCCCGGCGCCGCCACGCACGCCACGACGAACGCCAGCACCAGCAACGACAGCACGACACCCGGGCGTTTCACGGTCAGTCCCTGATCCGGTCGGCGGTGACCCGGGGGTCGACCAGCACGTAACAGAGGTCCACCAGCAGGTTCACCACCACGTACAGCACGCCCAGCAGCGCCACCACCCCCTGGAGCACGGGGATGTCGTGGTTGGTGATGGCCTGCAACGTCAACCGCCCCAGGCCGGGCCGCGCGAACACGGTCTCCGCGATCACCGCCGCCGCCAGCAGGTTGCCGACCGTCGTGCCGACCAGCGTGATGGTCGGGATGGACGCGTTGCGCAGCGCGTGCCGCAGCAGCACCCGCCACCGCCCGGCGCCCTTGGCGCGGGCCGTCGCCACGTACGCCTCCGCGTCCACCGCCGCCAGCGACGTCCCCAGCACCTGCGCGATCACGCCGACGGCGGGCAGGGCCAGGGTCACCGCGGGCAGGACCAGCGCCGCGAAGCCGTCGTCGCCGGTCGCGGGGAACAGCGTGAGCCGGAACGAGAACACCTCGATCAGCAGCAACGCCACCCAGTAACCCGGCGTGGACATGAACACCACCGGCACGCCGTTGCACAGCGACCGCACCGGGCCGGTCGCCACCCGCCCCAGCACCGCGATGCCCACGCCGAACACCAGCGACAGCACCAGCGCGAACAGCGCCAGCTCCGCGCTGGCCGGGGCCACCGCCGAGATCGCCGACACGACCGGTTCCCCGGTCTGCACCGACCGGCCGAAGTCGCCGCGCACCGCGTCCGCGAGGAACCCGAAGTACTGCTCGTGCAGCGGCCGGTCGAGGCCGAGCCGCGCCCGCAGCGCCTGCTCCTGCTCGGGCGTGGGCACGGGCCCCGCGCCGGACAGCATCATCTGCACGGGGTCGCCCGGCACGAGCTGCATCATCACGAACGACAGCGTCAGCACCGCCACCAGCACCGGCACCGCCGAGGCGAGCCGGCGGAGCACGAACCCGGCGCGGCGCACGGTCAGCGCGACACCCAGGCCTCGTGGAACGACGGCAGGCCCTGCGGGTCGAACACGATGCCGTGCGCGGCCTTGCCGACGCCCAACAGGTAGGTCGGGTCGTAGACGGGGATGGCGGTGGCGTTCTCGACCAGCGACCGCTGCACCTTGGCGTAGTTCTCGTCGCGGACCGCGTCGTCCACGGTCGCCGCCGCGGCCGACAGCAGGCCCGGGACCTCGGGCGCGACCACCGCGGGCGTCCCGCCGCGCGGCGCGGTCAGCACGGTCCGCAGCACGTCGCCGTCCGCCCGCACGAAGCTGATGTCGCCCATCTGGAGTTCACCGCGCGCGGTCTTGGCGATCGCCTCGCCCATCGCCAGCGGCACGAGCTCGACGTCCACCCCGATCGCCTTGAGCTGCTGCTGCACGATCTGCGCCAACAGGTCCCGCTGCTCGCGGGTGGGCGAGATGAACGTCCACTCGACGCTCAGCGGCTTGCCGTTCTTGGCCCGCGTGCCGTCGTCCTGCTTCTTCCACCCGGCCTCGTCGAGCAGCCGCTCGGCGGCGGCGGCGTCGAACTGGCTGGTGCCCAGGATCGAGGCGTAGCCGGGGGTCGCGCCGGTCAGCACGCTGGTCGCCCGCGGGTACTTGCCCTGGTAGAGGCTGTTCACCAGGGCCTCGGTGTCGATGCCCTTGGCGATCGCCTGCCGCACCTTCACGTCGGTCAGCGGCTCGCGGGCGGCGTTGAGGTTGAGCGTGTAGGCGATGCCGGGCTGGGCCTTGGCGAGCACCTCGAACCCGGCGCCCTTCAGCCCGTCGACCTCCTTGGGCGGGACGTTGGCGATGGCGTCCACCTGGTTGGTGCGCAGGCTGCCCATGCGCACGCCGTTCTCGGGGACGATGTTGATGGTCACCAGGTCCAGGTAGGGCGCACCGCGGTGCGTGGCGGTCTCGGGGCCCCAGGCGTAGTCGGCCCGCCGGGACAGCGTGATGCTGGCCTGCGGCTGCCGCTCGGCGGCGACGAACGGCCCGCTGCCCACCGGCTTGCGGCACACGGCCTCGGGCCCGGCCTCGAACGCGTTCGGCGACTGCATGCCGAGGAACGCGGTGCTGGCGGCCTGCGGGAACGACGCGTTCGGGGCCTTGAACTTGACGGTCACCGTGCGCGGGTCGTCCACGGTCGTGCCGTCGTACCCGGCGAGCAGGCTCGCCGCGAGCAGCGACTTGGTGGCCGGGTTCACGATCCGGTCGAAGTTCGCCTTCACCGCCGCCGCGTCGAGCGGCGCGCCGTCGCTGAAGGTCACGCCGGTGCGCAGGGTGAAGGTGAAGGAGGTGGCGTCGGGCGAGGCCGTCCAGGACTCGGCGAGCCAGGGCTTGAGCTCCAGCGTCTTGGGGTCCTGCGCGACCAGCGAGTCCACCACGCCGCGCGTCACCAGCTGGGACGCGGCGGTGGGCGACTGGTGCGGGTCCAGGCAGCCGGGGTCGGCGTCGGTGGCGAACGTCAGCGTCCCGCCGGCCTTCGGCTGCGCCGGTGGCGCGGTGGTGTCCGGGGTGCCGGCGCTGCACCCGGCGGCGGCCACGGCCACCGCGGCGATCAGGACGGCTCGTCTTCCGGTCATCGTCTCCCCCGTTGAGGTCCCGCCAAGCCTTTCGAACCTATCCGTCCCAAGGGGAGTGATCGCCGGCCTCATCACCCGATCGGCGGTACGACCGCCGGGTCACGGTGTGAGGAGGGCGCGCTCCTCCGGGGTGAGCGGGGGTTCGGGGCTCGGCCGGTCGAGCTTGCGCAACACCTTCCGGGCCACCGCCGGCCGCGTGAGCCGCGACAACGGCTCGGACAACGTATAGGAGTCCAGCAGGGCGGCGGCGACCCCGGTGTCCACGGCCGCCGCCGCGCCGACCCGGTCGGCGTACCAGCCGGCCACCCGATCGGGCACTTTCCGCGCCGGCGCGAAAGTCCGCTCGTACCGCGTGTCCTGGCCGACCGCCAAGGCCCACGCGTCGGCGGTCGCACGCACTACGGCTTTCCGCACCGATCTCGCCAGACCACCGCCCAACCCGTGCTCGGCCACCCCGTCCCGCAGGGCGAGAGCGTCCACAGCGGCCACTGTCATCCCGTGCCCGTACAACGGGTTGTAGTTGGCGACCGCGTCGCCGACCGCCACGAACCCCGCCACGTCGGGGAAGCTCCGCAGCCGCCCGGGCGGCGCGCCGTAGGCCCGGATGGGCCCGACCGGCTCGGCGGACCCGAGCAGCCGCCCCAGCAGCGGGTGCCGCAAGCCCTTCGCGTAGGCCAGGAAGCCGGCCGCGTCGGTCGGCGGCACGGTCCCGCGCAGCCCGGCCAGGCTGACGATCCACCAGCCCTCCTCGACCGGCAGCAGCACCCCGCCGTGCCCCTCGTCCGGCGGACCGGGTTGGACGCACACGGCCGGGAACCCCGCGAGCCGCTGGGCGGGCCGGAACAGGGCGGTCGCGTACCGGATGCCGGGGTCCACCACGACGTCCCGCACGGACCTGCCCAGGTCGCGCAGCCACCGGTCGGCCTTGGAGGAAGCGCCGGTGGCGTCCACCACCAGGTCGGCGGCGACCTCGCGGGCCACCCCGTCCTCCCGGGACCGCACCACCGCGCCGGTCACCCGGCCGCCGGAGCCCACCAGGCCGACCGCCTCCGCGTCCTGGACGACCTCGACGTCCACCAGGTCCCGGAGCACCGACTCCAGCAACGGCCGCCGGCAGCTCATCAGGAACTGCCCGTGCGGGAACCGGGGCGTCCACCCGAACGGCGTGTAGGTCAACAGGTCCTGCGGCATCCGCACCCGCCGCGCGCCGGCCGCGCCCAAGGCGGCCTCGAACCCGGGCGCCAGGCTCTCCATCGCCCGCACACCCCGGGCCAGCAGCAGGTGCGCGTGCCGGCCCTGCGGGACGCCCCGCCGGGGTCGGGCCCCGTCGTACCGGTCGCGCTCCACGACGGTCACCCGCTCGACGTGCCCCTTCAGGGCGGCGGCGGCCAGGAGCCCGGCCACCCCGCCGCCGAGCACCAACGCCTGCGTCTGCGTCAGAACTTCCGCCACGGACTCACACCCTCGGCCTTGAACCGCCGGTACAGCAGCACGGCGTACACGACGTCCAGCACGACCTCCGCGACGATCATCTGGTGCAGCAGCCAGCGGTTCGGGTACCACGCGATGAGCCCGACCGCGCCGGACACGTCGATCACCGTCTTGAGCAGCGCGATGTACATGGTCTGCCCGACCGTGGACCCGCGCACCCGGAGCATCTGGATGAACAGCGCTTCCATCAGCACCACCACGAACACCGTGGTGTACGCGCCGACCCGGTCGTCGAACTCGCGCGTCGCCAGCACCATGAACGACAGCGAGAACAGGGACCACCCGGCCACCATCCAGGCGAACCCGGCGCGGGACATGCCCGGGAAGTCCTGCCGGCCCCACCTCAGCGCCTGCCACAGCAGCACGAGGTTCAGCGGCAGCCAGAAGTACAGGATGACCCGCATCTCCGGGTACACCGGGTAGATGAACGCGTAGGTGAACTCCCACGACACGTTGGCGCAGGCCGCGAACACGGGCAGCGTGGTCCGCTTGTCCAGGAACCCGCGCCGGATCGCCAGCAGGTAGATCGCGAACGTGCACACGCCGACCACCGCGAACGCGATGCCGGGCACGGCCTCCGGCACGGGTGCCTGTTGGTCCAGGACGGGCGGTGTCATGCGGCGCCCACCGCCCCGGCACGCCCGCGCTTGAAGGCGTCCAGCACCTGCACGCCGACCGCCGGCGTCACGTACAGCGCGAACAGCACCGCGCACGCCACCACCGAGGCGGTCACGCCGTCGTCGATCGCCGTGGCCACGGTGAAGCCCACCACGGAGACGACACCGGTGGCGGCGGCGTGCGCCGTGGCCAGGTGCGCGGTGGACGTGGCCTGCTCGGGCGCGTCGGGCGACGGCGGTTCGCGCAACAGCCTGCGGCTCAACAGGACCGCGCCCGGCGCGGTCAGCAGCAGCCCGACGCCCACCGCCAGGGGCAGCACGCCGGCCACCGTGGTCGCCAGCACGATCGCGCAGGCCGCGACCTGGAGCCCGGCGAACAGCAGGGCGGCCCGCCGCGCGCCCAGCGTGTTCGGCAGGGTGTGCTTGCCCACCAGCAGGTCCGAGTCGCGGTCCACGAAGTTCATCACCATCATCCGCGCGGTCATCACCAGCAGCAGCGGCACGCACACCGCGACCAGTTCCGCCGGGAACCCGCCGGTCAGCGAGTAGACCATCAGGAACGGGCAGAACAGGGTGAGCGACGCGGCCGTGGTGACCTCGCCGACGGCCCGGTAGTTCAGCCGCACCGGCGGCGCGGTGTAGAACCAGGCCAGGGCGATCGCGGCCAGCGAGATCAGCCGCTGCACGGGGTCGGGCATCAGCACGGTCAGGGTGAGCACCACGAACAGCAGCACGAACGCCGCCGCCAGGCTGACCTCGGGCCGCAGCGCGCCCTTCACCAGCACCTGGCTGCCGCCGGTCCACCGGTTGGGCGCGGTGTGGGCGCTGTCGGCGGCCAGGTCGAAGTACTCGTTGCAGTAGTGGGTCATCAGGTGCGTGAGCACGACCGTGGACTGGATCAGCAGCCACGTGCCCAGTGCGAACGGGTGTCCGCTGTAGACGGAGACGGCGACGCCGAGCGTCACCGTCAGCTGGCTCTCGACGAGGAACCGCAGCCTGCTCAGCCGGATGAACGCGGCGAATCGCCCACCCACGGCCGGCTACCGGTTCCGCCAGGGCACGCCCGGTGTGTAGAGCCGCGCCTCGGTCTCCAGCTCGAAGGGCGCGCCCGGCGGCAGGTTGATCAGCTCCAGCTGCATGCCCCACGGCGTGGTGAAGTACACCCAGCGGTCGCCTGCGATGGGGCCGTCCTCGATGGTCTCCGGCTCGCCCTGGACCGTGACGCCGGGCTGGTCGCGCAGGTACGCGACCGCCGCGTCCACGTCGTCCACGTGGATGGCGAGGTGGTGGCCGCCCCAGTCGCTGTTGCGGGGCAGCTCGCGGCGCTGGTCGGGCGCGGTGTACTCGAACAGTTCGAGGTTGGTCACCGGGCCCAGCCGCAGCATCGCGATGTTCGTGGACGCCTTCGGGTCGACGCCGAGCTTGCGCGTCATCCAGTCGCCGTCCGGGTCCTCCACCGGCCCGAGCCGGTAGACCAGTTCCGCGCCGACGACGTCGACGAAGAACCGCACCGCCTGGTCGAGGTCCGGCACCGTGTACGCGACGTGGTGCACGGCCCGCGCGCCCGGAATCGCCATCAGATCCTCCCCGCGTAAGCCTGGTTGGGAATCGCGCCCATCAGCGCCAGCCCGCCGTCGATGTGCAGCGTCGAGCCGGTGATGTAGGCCGCCGCGTCGCTCGCCAGGTGGGCGATCAGCGCGGCGACCTCCTCGGCGCGGCCGGGACGGCCGACCGGGATCATCGGCCGGTCGATGTCGGCCGCGTCCACGTGGTCGGGGACGCCGTTCATGGGGGTGGCGGTCTCGCCGGGGGCCACCGCGTTGACGGTGATGCCGTGCTCGGCGAGTTCGAGGGCCATCACCCGGGTGAGCATCAGCAGGCCGCCCTTGGCGGCGCAGTAGGCGGAGCCGCCGTCGATGGGGATCAGCTCGTGCACGGAGGTGACGTTGACGATCCGGCCGCCGGCGCCCTGCTCGACCATCCGCCGGGCGACCGCCTGGGCGCACGCGAACGGGCCGGTGAGGTCGACGGCGAGCAGGCGCTGCCAGTCGGCGAGGGACTCGTCGAGGAACCTGCCGCGGTGGTTGACGCCCGCGTTGTTGACGAACACGTCCACGCCGCCGAGGTCGCTGACGGCCCGGTCGACGGCCGCGGCGGCCCGCTCGGGCTCGGTGTGGTCGAGGCGGAAGGTGATGGCCTTGCCGCCTTCCTCCTCCACCGCGGCCCTGACCCGGTTCGCGCCGTCCACATCGGACCGGTAGCCGATGGCGACGTCGTGGTCGGCGCGCGCCAAGAGGACGGCCGCGGCCTTGCCGATCCCGGAGCTGGCCCCGGTCACCACCGCCCTGCGTCTGGCCATCAGCGCGCACCGCCTTCGACTTCGTAACCGGCCTGGTCGAGACTGCCCGCGCCGAGGTAGCCGTAGAGCGCGGTGGTGACGGTGCCCGGGTCGGTGCGGAAGCCGTGCGGCTCCCCGGCGGGCACGTGGACGAGGTCGCCGGGGTCGAGCCGGATGGGCCCGTCCGACGCGTGGTGGTACCCGCCGCCGCGCAGGACGAGGAAGAACTCGTCGGCGTGCGGGTGGCGGTGCGGCTCGTGGTGGCCGCCGGGGGCGAAGGTGGAGGTGGCGACGACGAGCCCGGCGGTGCCGAGGGTGTCGGCGGTCGCGAGCCACCGCACCCCCATGTCGGTGAACCCGCCCCCGTCCGCCAGCAGGTGGTCCGCGGCCGTCGCGCCGGCGTGCTCGGCGGCGGTGCGGCCGGCGTGCTGCGCGGCGGTGCGGCCGGCGGGCGCGAAGCGCCAGGTCTTCGCCTCGCCGGGCGCGGGGTGGCGGGAGGTCAGCACCAGGAGGCGGGCGGTGCCGCCGAGCCGCGCCGGGCCGTGCACGCCGTCCCCGACACCAAGGCCGTCCGCGCCACCGCGCCCGCCACCGCTCGGGTCGCCCTGCGCCGCCTCGCGCAGGTGCGCCTCCCCCGCGATCACCAGGGCGGCCGTCTCGGCGTCGCCCTCCAGCGCGAAGTCGCCGGTGTGCAGGGCGATCGTGCCAAGGGCCGTCCCGACCACCACACCGTCCACTTCGGACGTCCGCACCAGCGTCGTCACCAGTCCGCTCCGATGATCACCTTGGGCGGTCCGGATCGGCCGCGGGCCAGCAGTTCGAACGCCCGTTCCGGGGTGCGGGCCGGCACGACGGCGGCGACCAGGCGCGCGCCGTCGAGGACGCCGTCGGCGAACATCCGGACCGTCTCCGCGTAGTGGTCGACGCCGTGCTGGATGCCGAGCACGTCCACCCCGCGCAACGCGAAGTCCCCCGGCACCAAGCCCTCCTCGGGCTCGTTCGACACCCCGACCAGCGCGATCCGGCCACCCCGCTCGACCAGCCGCAGCGCCGTCGCCAACGCCCCCGCCCCGCCGGACGCCTCCACCACCAGCGAGTGCTCGCCGGGCGGCGCGTCGGGGACCAGGTGCGCCGGGCAGCCCGCGAGCGCCAGCCCGGCCGGGTCGATGCCGACCGCGATCACCTGTTCGGACCACCTGGCCGCGAGCTGCACCGACAGCAACCCGATCGTGCCGGTGCCGACGACGGCGACCCGGTCGTCCGGACGGACCCGGGCCCGGCGGAACGCCTCCACCACCGTCACGGCGGGCTCGACGAACACCGCCCACGGCACGGCCATCGAGTCGGGCAGCACGGTGAGCGCGTGCGCGGGCATCCTGATGAACTCCGCCGCCGCGCCCTGCTGCCCGTAGAGGCCGACTTCGGTCATGCGGGCGCACTGCTGCCGAGCGCCGTGGCGGCAGCGGGCGCACCGGCCGCAGGTGATCATGGTGTGGCCGACGACGGGATCGCCGGGGGTGAAGCCGGGCGCGCCGTCCGCGGCGACCACCTCACCCCACCACTCGTGGCCGAAGACGTGGGGGTGGCGGGCGCGGCCGTCGCGCAGGTAGGAGGCGGTGCCGTGGTACAGCTCCAGGTCGGTGCCGCACAGGCCGAGGTAGTGGGTGCGGACCAGGACGTGCCCGGCGCGCCGCTCGGGGATGGGGAGGGCGCCCACCTCGACCCGCTCGCGCCCGGTGATCAGCGCGGCGGGCATGGTCCCGGTCGGCCAGGTGCCGACCAGCCGGCGGGTGTGCTGGGGCGCGCTCACGGGGCCACCGGGGACCGCGGCGGCAGGGCCCGCGAGACGGCGGCGGGCAACACGGCGACCCACAGGAACTCGACGCCCTCGGGACCGGCGGTCAGCCGCGCCCCGCCGGCCGGGACGAGCACGACATCGCCTGCTGCGACCGCGGCGGGGCCGGCGGCGGTTACCGGATTGGCGGCGGGAGGGGTGGGGTGGGGGGTGAGTGTCGCGGAGCCGTCGAGGAGGAGCCAGGCCGACTCGATGCCCTCGGTGCCCGGCGGGGCGAACACCCCACCTGCCGGCAGCCGCACGACGTCCACCGACTCGGTCTCCGAGTGCAGCATCCCGCGCCGCACCAGGCACCGCCACGTCACCGACCCGCCGCCACCGAACGTCCGGGACGGCGCGGCCGGCGGGGTCACGATCACGACCCGCCCCTGTCCGGCACGTCGAGCTGCACCAGGAAGTACTCCAGACCCTCCGCGCCTGCCGCCAGGGTCACGACCGTGCCCAGCGGCGCGGTCACCGACACCCCGGCCCGCAGGTCCACCGAGGTCGCCGCCGTCACGGCCGTCCCCTCGCCCGCCAGGACGAAGAAGCTGAACTCCACCCCGTCCGCCGCCAGCTCGACCGACTCGCCCGCCGCGACCCGCACCCGCCGGATCGCGCTCAACGGACCGGTCAACACGGTCCGGGGGTCGATCTCGCCCGGCGAACCGAGGTGGAACACGCCCGCGTTCACGACGCCGCCCCGCGCAGCACCGCCGCCGTCCGGGGGCCGAGCACCTCGACCACCAGCCACGTCACGCCCTCGTCACCCAGGGCGCGCAGGCCGTGCCTGGTGCCCAGCCCGGTCAGCACGACGTCCCCGGGACCGACCTCGGTGGCCACGCCGTCGAGCAGGATCTCGCCGCGCCCGGACAGGATGAAGTAGACCTCCTCCGTCCGGCTGTGCACGTGCTCGCCGCTCACCCCGCCCGGCGGGATGCGCGCCCACTCCACGGCCTCCCAGTCGCCGCGCAGCCACGTCCGCCGCGCGAAGCACTTCCACTCCGACGCCCCGGCCGCGCCGTGCACGTCCCGCACGGCCGACGCCGACGACGTGTCGCCGACGACCAGCTCACCGGTCACCGCAGTTCCCCGAGTTCCTTGGCGGCCACGGCCAGCTCCCCTTCCGTCACGTCGTCGCAGAACACCGCGGACCCGATGCCGGTCGGCAGCGGCAGGCGCTGGCGGCCACCGCGGTGCCGCGTCGTCGCCGCGAGACCTTCCCGCAACAGTGCGGGCCCGAGGAGTTCATGCGAGACGGGTAGACCGGTGGCGCGCAGGACGTCCAGTATTCGGTCGCGGTCCGCCGGTTCGAGCAGCCCGCGCCGGGCCGCCACGACCGTGAACAATGCCATGTCCACGGCCACCGCCTCGCCGTGCAGCAATTCCGGGAGGGCTTTCATCTCCAGCACCGGGCTGATCGAGTGGCCGAAATCCACGAGCCGGTCCAGGCGGTGCTCCCACAGATTGTCCGCCAACTCGCTCAACATTCCGTCCACCGCGCGGTCGAGCACCTCCGCGCCACCGGTGCGGAACCGATCGCGGACGAGGTCGGGGCCGTGTTGTGCAATCAGCTCGAACAGTTCCCGGTCGCGCACCAGCGCGATCTTCAGCACCTCGGCGAGGCCGTTGACGACGTGCCGCTCGTCGAGGGTGGCCAGCAGCGTGCGGTCCAGCAGCGCGGCCAGCGGCGGGTGGTACGCGCCGAACAGGTTCTTGTGGTCGCCGTGGTTGACGCCGGTCTTCGCGCCGACGCCGGCGTCGACCAGGCCGACCAGGGTCGTGGGCACCCGGATGTGGGGCGTGCCGCGCCGGTACAGGCTCGCGACCACGCCCACCACGTCGAGCAGCACGCCACCGCCGACGGCGATGATCGGCTGGTGGCGATCGATTCCGAAGGCGCCGAGCGCGTCCGCGACGACCCCGACGGTCGCCATCGTCTTCAGCTCCTCCGACACCGGCAGCACCATCGGCTCGTCGGTGATGCCGTGGTGGTCCAGGTAGTCCCGGATGCGCGTGCCGTGCAGGCGGTCCACGTTCGCGTCGAGCACGACGAACCGGCGGCTCGTGGCCGGGTAGGCGGCGGCGGACACCTCGGCCAGCGCGGTGTTCGCGCGGTCGAAGACGTCGTCCACGACCACGACGTCGTATCGCACCTCGGCCTCGGCGGAAATTGTCCACCCGGGACGGCTACGCCCATGGTTCACACGCAACCCGCGCCCCCCATGGTGGTCGCACCGGTCCGTCCCTGTTTGCGTCGCCGAGTGTAGCCGGCGCGGTTACCGCGCAATACGGCCGAAAGGGTGGCGAGGCCGAGAACACCGCCCACCGGGTGGTCGAGCACTGCTCCGGGGTGTTCCGCGAACGCAATACCGACCGGTTTCCTGGAATATTCCACGAGTCGCCCGGAGCCGGTTCCGCCGCATTCACAAGAAACAGTGCGTGAATTCCCGCCGGATGCGCGCCGGGCCACCGCCGACTGGGCCGGCGCACAGCCGCCCCGGCCGGGCCGTGCGGCGGCGTCCGCGCACCCCACGGCGGCGCGGCGGCTTGTCAGCCGCTTGTAAGCGCCTGGTGCGAAGCTGGAACAGCGAGAAGTCCGAGAGGACTTCGAAAGGCCGGGCCAGACGTCGCCAGGAGGCACGCCGCCACCCGGAAAGATCCGACCAGGGGGCTTGTGGAGGTCGGATTTTTCGCGGCGTGAACCCCTGACGATGGCGGTCGCAGCAGGGGGGCGCTTGCCGGTCGCAAGACCGGGTGAACAGGCGCAGGAGCTGCGACCGCCGGGCCCGCCTCGCACACCGACGGTCACCGTGATGCCGTAAGCGTTCGCTCGTTCGGCCCAGTCTCGGGCGTCTCATTTCGCCCGATTTGTCACTCTCCGTTCCACTCGGCGCGAGCGTCACCCCATCGGGTGGGCGGTTGGGACCACGTGCGCGGCGCGCCTTCGTAGTGCACGGGCGGCCGGACGTGACGCAGTTCACCGTAGGGCGAGTCGATCGTGGCCACCCAGTCCGCCGCGTCGTGGCCGGCACGACCTCCGACCTCAGCCGGCTCCAGGTCGTGCAGCAGCCACGACGCCGTGCCCGCCAGCGACAGCCGGACGTGCCGCCCGCCGCCGTCCGCCAACGCCCGCAGCACGGCGGCGGCGACCAGGTACCCGGTGCCGTGGTCCAGCGCCTGCGCGGGCAGCACCCCGGGCCGCTCGCCGTCCGACTCGACGGCGGCGATCCCGCTGCCGGCCTGCACCAGGCTGTCGAACCCGCGCCGCCCCGCCCACGGCCCGGACCAGCCCCACGCGTCGAGCTGGGCCACCACCAACCCGGGCCGGCGCTCCAGCAGGGCGTCGGCCCCCAGCCCGAAGCGGTCCAGCGCCCCGGGCCGGTACCCGGTGACCACGACGTCCGCCCGTTCCAGCAGGTCGTCCAGGCCCTGCGCCCGCAGGTCCAGCAGCGCCGACCGCTTGCCGAACCCGGTGTCCCACAGGTCGTCCTCGGGCAACCCGGGCGAGTCGACGCGCAGCACGTCCGCCCCGAGCAGCCCCAACGTCCGCGTCGCCACCGGCCCGGCGATGACCCGGGTCAGGTCCAGCACCCGGACCCCCTCGGCGGGCAACCCGGCGGCGCCCAGCCGACGCCCCCGCCCCCCGGTGTCCCGCGCCTCGACCAACGGCAGCGGCCCCACCGGCCGCTCGGCTACCGCGACCGCCAACCCGCCCGCCGCGTACACCTCCTCCTGCACGGCGACCGCGGCGAGCCCGGCCAGCACGTCCTCGACGCGTGACACGACGTCGGGCCCGTCGTCCACCCCGAGCACGCGCAGCAGCCGCTCCCGGTGGTGCGGGTAGTTGGCGTGCGTGCGCACCCACCCGTCGGCCGCCCGCCAGAACCGCGACAGGGGCGCGAACACCGTCGGCTCCCGCCCGTCGATCCGGACCAGCCGCTCGCTCACGAACGCCGCCGCCACCGCGCCTTCGTGCACCCGAACCGCGGGCCGGGGCCGCCCGTCCCGCCGGGCCAGCAGGTCGGCGGCGGCCAGCGAGCAGACCCCGACCGTCGCCCGCGCCAGCTCGCGCACCGGCAACCGGGCGGGCAGCACCCCGGCCACGTGCTCGTACTCCACCGCACCCGCGGCCTCGGCGTCCCCGCCGAGCAGGGTCCAAGCGTGCTTCGTCGCAGCGTCCACACCGATCATGGTGGGCCGGTTCCCGGCCACGGCCGCTGAGAGTTTGCCCACCCGGCCACGGGCAACCCTGGCCGCATGGAGAAGGAAGTGCCCGAGGTTCGGACCCCGCGCGAGGACCGGCAGCTCGCCGAGAACCAGAAGCTGATCGACGACGCCAAGTCGACCGCCGCCGACCTCCGCAAGACGACGCCGGACCCGTTCCCGGACTCCGAGCCGCCCGAGGAGAGCCGACCGGGCAGCTAACCCGGGTCGCCGCTCGGGAAGGGTTCCGCCGGCTCGTGGCTGCCAGGCTCGGGCGTCTCGTGGCTGCCAGGCTCGGGCGTCTCGCGGCTGCCAGGCTCGGGCGTCTCGCGGCTGCCGGGCTCGGGCGTCTCACGGCTGCCGGGCTGCTCGTGGCCGTCGGCGGGCTCCCGGGTCTCGTGCCCCCGGGCGAATTCGGCCGCGAAGGTCTCGGCCCCCAGTGCGGCGCGGGCGCGGTCGGTGATGCGGGTGACGTCGCCCCGCTCGCCCTCGGCCAGCGGCGCGCCCACCGACTCCCGCAGGGCCGCCGCCCGGCCCAGCAACCGCGCCGCCTCGACCGGTTCCGCCACCCCGGCCAACCCCTCGAACGCCAGCGCCACGGCACGCGGGTCGGCGGCCCGGCGCGCGGCGGCCAGCCCGTCCAGGTGCAGGGCCCGCGCGGCGTCCGCGTCACCGCGCTGCTCGGCCGTGAACCCGAGTTCGGCCAGGATGATCGACTGGGCGATGTCGGACCCCAGCGACCGGTCCCAGGCCAGCCACTTGCGCAGGCTCGCCTCGGCCTCGTCGAACCGGCCCCGCCGCCGCGCGCTGAGCGCCAGGCCCAGTTCCGCGAACTCCTCGCCCACCGGGTACCCCTGCTCGACGGCGACCCGCCGGGCCCGCTCGTGCAGGTCGTCCGCGCGGTCCAGGTCGCCGGTCAGCAGCGCGATCCGGCCCAGCGCGCCGAGCTTGTCCGACACGTCGGTCCACAGCCCGAGGTCCTCGGCCATCCGCAGCCCGGACCGGTGCACGTGCGCGGCCCGGTCGTAGTCGCCGACGATCTCCGCGTGCCAGCCCAACGCGTAGGTGGCGTGCAGGCGGCCCCACCGGTCGCCCAGGGCGGTGAACAGCTCCATCGCCCGGGTGCCCGCCTCGGTCAACGTCTCCAGATCACTGCGCAGCAACGCGTGCCGCGACCGCACGACCAGTGAAGCCGCGATGCCCCACTGGTCGCCCAGCCCCTGGAAGACCTCCAGCGCCGACGCCAGCTGGTCCTCGCCGGTGCGCACCTCGCCGATCCCGACGCCCGCGATCGCCAGGAACACCTCGGCCCGCGCCCGCGCGGCCAGGGCGTCCACGTCGTGCGGCCGGGGTGCGGCCGTGACGTCCGCGTCCGGGTTCTCGCCCATGCGCAGCAGGAAGGCGGCCAGCCAGATCCGGGCGGTCGCCGCGTCGTCCTCGGCCCCGCCGGCGGCCAGCGCCGCGGCCAGCGCCCGCCTGCCCTCGCCCAGCCGCCCGCGCAGGACCCAGTACCAGGCGAGGGCGTTCACCAGCGGCAGCGCGGTCCCCTCCCGCACCGCGCCGTCCAGCGCGGCACGCAGGTTCGCGGCCTCCACGTCCAGGTGGCGCAACCACTCCCGCTGCTCCGGCCCGCGCAGCCGCGCGTCCGCCCGCAGCGCCAGACCCGTGTAGTACTCGCGGTGCCGCCGCTCGACCTCGGCCCGCTCGCCCGACTCGGCCAGCTTCGCCGCGCTGTACTCGGCCACCGACTCCAGCAGCCGGTACCGGTAACCGTCCACAGTGGACACCGTCACCAGCGAGCGGTCGACCAGGCGGGCCAACAGGTCCAGCACGTCCAGGTCGTCCCCGCACACGGCTTCGGCGGCGGCGAGCGTCCACCCGTCGGCGTGCACGGACAACCGCCGCAGCACCGCCCGTTCGGCCTCGCCGAGCAGCTCCCAGCTCCAGTCGATGACCGCGCGCAACGTCCGCTGGCGGGCCGGCGCGTCGGCGTGCCCGGCGGACAGGACCCGGAACCGGTCGTCCAGGCGGGCCAGCAGCTCGTGCACGCCCAGCGCCCGCACGCGGGTCGCGGCCAGCTCCAGCGCGAGCGGGACGCCGTCCAGGCGGCGGCAGATGGCGGCCACGGCGTCGGCGTTGTCGGGGGTGAGCGTGAACCCGGGGCTGCCCGCGGCGGCGCGGGCCACGAACAGGTCCACCGCGCTCGGCTCGGCCAGCGGCGGCACCGCGTACAGCACCTCGCCCGCGACGCCCAACGGCCGCTGGCTGGTCGCGAGGACCCGCACGTCCGGCGCGGTGCGCAGGAGCACGCCGACCACCTCGGCCACCGCCGGCGCGACGTGCTCGCAGTTGTCCAGCACGACCATCAACCGCTTGCCGCGCAACGCGTCCGCCAGGTGCCCGAGCAGCCCGGACGAGGTCTCGTCGCGCACCCCGACCACGGCCGCGACCAGCTCCGCCACGGCGTCGGCCCCGGCCCCGGCGGGCAGGCCGGCCAGCTCGACCAGCCACACGCCGTCCGGGAAGTCCTCCACCGCCCGCCACGCCGCCGCCAGCGCCAGCCGGGTCTTGCCCACCCCGCCGGGACCGGTCAACGTGACCAGCCGGTCCGGCAGCGCCCGCACCGCGCCGACCGCGTCCTCCCGGCCGACCAGCTCGCCCAGCACGTGCGGCAGGTTCGACGCGGACACCGGCCGCGTCCCGCCCAGCGCCGGGTCCTGGGCCAGGATCGCCCGGTGCAGCGCGGCCAGCTCCGGCCCCGGCTCCACGCCCAGCTCGTCGGCCAGCCGCGACCGGAAGTCCCGGTACCCGGCCAGCGCCTCGCCCTGCCGCCCCGCCCGGTACAGCGCCCGCAGGTGGGCGGCGCGCAGGCGTTCCCGCAGCGGGTGCCGCTCGACCAGGTCGCCCAGCTCGTCGGCGAGCACGCCCTGCTCGCCCAGCTCCAGCCGGGCCTCGGCGCGCTGCTCCACGGCCGTCAGCCACAGCTCGGCCAGCCGGGCCGCCGCGACCCGCGCGAACTCCTCGTCGGCGAAGTCGGCCAGCGCCGGACCCCGCCACAGCGCGAGCGCGTCGCCCAGCAGCGCCACCCGGTCCCGCGCCGACCCGACCGCCGCGGCCTGCGCGACCAGGGCCTCGAACCGCCGCACGTCCACGTCGTCGGCCGGCACGTCGAGCAGGTAGCCGGGCGGGCGGGACACGACCAGCGCGCGTGACCCGGGCTCGGCGTTGTCCAGCGCGCCGCGCAGCTGCGACACCCGGGTCTGCAACGCGCCCGCCGGGTTGGCCGGCAGCCGCTGCCCCCACAGGTGGTCCACGAGCCGGTCGGCGGGCACCACCCGGCCCGCCTCCAGCACCAGCTCGGCGAGCAGCGCGCGGACCTTCAGCTCGGGGATGCGCACCGGACGGGCGTCCGACGTCCACACGGCCAACGGCCCCAGCACCCCGAAACGCACGGCGCAGAACCTACCCGAAGGACGTCCGAAGTGGATCTGGACGGCGTCTGGAGCGCCCCGGACCACGGTGGGCCCCATGAGAGAGGAGCCGACCGGTGGACGAGCTGCCCCACCTGGCGATCATCGTCGAGGGCGAACCGGACCGGGCCGTCGCGCGGTGGCTGGCCGAGGCCGCCCGCCGCCGGGGTGACCTGGAGGTCGACCTGCTCGACCTGTCGCTGCTGCACCTCGTGGACGCCTGCGAGGTCGCGTGCGAGCGCACCCCGCCCGCCGTGGACGACCTCGCGCCGTGGCTGGCCGTGGCCGCCGGGTTCGTCGTCGTGGTGCCGCGCCGGTTCCCGGTGGCGCTCGCGCACACCGTCGGCTGGTGCCCGGACCCGTGGTCGGGCAAGCCGGTCGCGTTCGCCTGCGACACCGCCGAACCGGCCGCGCTCCCCGGACTCCGCGTCGTCTTCGCGGCCGTGCGCGCGGTGCTCGTGCGCGAGGTCGCCGTCCACCCCGATCCCCGGCGCGCCGACCGCGTGCTCGCCGCCCTCACCCACCACCTGTGAAGGAAGACATGTCTGCCAAAGCCGGGCCCCGCGAATGGCTGGGCCTGTTCGTGCTCCTGCTCCCCACGACCCTGCTGTTCCTGGCCATGACCGTGCTGTTCCTGGCCACCCCGCAGATCGCCGCCGACCTGCGCCCCACCGGCAACGAGCTGCTGTGGGTCAACGACGTCTACGGCTTCATGATGGCCGGCCTGCTGGTGGCGATGGGCACGGTCGGCGACCGGATAGGCCGCCGCAGGGTGCTGCTGTTCGGCGCGGCCCTGTTCGGCGCGGCGTCCGTGCTCGCCGCGTTCGCGCCCGACGCCGCGCTGCTGATCGGGGCGCGCGCCCTGATGGGCATCGGCGCGGCGGCCGTGATGCCGTCCACGTTGTCGCTGATCAGCGCCATGTTCGCGGATGCCGGGCAGCGCGCCACGGCGATCGGCATGTGGGCGGCGTCGGTGTCGGTCGGCGTGGCGGTCGGCCCGCTGGTCGGCGGGCTGCTGCTGGAGTCGTTCTGGTGGGGCGCGGCCCTGCTGATCGGCGTGCCGGTGATGGCGCTGGTCGTGATCGCCGCGCCGCTGCTGGTGCCGGAGTACAGGGCGCCCGGGACGGGGCTGCCGGACGGGTTGTCCGTGCTGCTGTCCATGGCCACCCTGCTGCCGCTGGTGTACGGGGTGAAGGAGTTCTCCAAGTCCGGGCTGACGCTGACCGCCGTGCTGACCGCGGTGGCCGGGCTGGCGTTCGGCGTGTGGTTCGTGCGGCGGCAGTTGCGCTTGGAGGTGCCGCTGCTGGACGTGCGGCTGTTCGCGAACCGGACGTTCAGCGGGGCGTTGGGCGTGTTCCTGCTGTCGGCGATCGCGCTCGGCGGCGTGTACCTGCTGTTCACGCAGTACCTGCAACTGGTGGCCGGGTTGTCGCCGCTGGAGTCGGGGCTGTGGATTCTGCCCGCGGCCCTGGCGCTGGTGGCGGTGTCCACGCTGTCGCCGGTGCTGGCCCGCCGGGTGCGGCCCGCGTACGTGGTGGCCGTCGGGTCGCTGCTGTCGCTGGTCGGGTACGTGGTGCTGACCCAGGTGGAGAGCGTGGCCGGGCTGCCGGTGCTGATCACCGGGTTCTACGTCCTCTACCCCGGCATCGCGCCGACGATGGCCCTGACCACCGGCATGGTGATCGGCGCGGCCCCGCCGGAGAAGGCCGGCGCGGCGTCGGCGGTGAACACCACGGCGAGCGACCTGGGCGTGTCGCTGGGCATCGCGCTGATGGGCAGCATCGGCACCGCCGTGTACCAGGCGGGCATGGGTCACGCGCCCGCCGAGGCCGCCGACTCGCTGTCCGGCGCGCTGGCCGGCGGGGCCTTCGTCGACGACGCTCGGGCGGCGTTCACCAGTGGGCTCAACGCGGCCGCGGTGGTCGCGGCGGTGCTGGTGGCGGGGGCGGCCGTGCTGGCGGTGACGCTGCTGCGACGCGTGCCGGCGGCCGGGACGGCGGCTCCGGCGTCGTCGGAGGAGGTGCCGGTCTCGGTGTGAGACGAGGAAGAGCCCGGGGGTTGGCGCCCCCGGGCTCTTCGCCGTGCCGCCTGATCCAGGTCGGCTTCAGCGCGGCTCCAGCCCGGCCAGGCGGGCTTCGACGCGGGCGACCTGCGGCAGGTGGCGCAGCACGGTGAAGATGGCCAGGGCCGCGCGCCAGGACGCCTCCGCCTCGACGTGCCGGCCCGCCTCGAACTGGCACGCGGCGATGCCGTCCAGCGCCTTCGCCTCCTGGAGCGGCTCGCCGATCCGGCGGGCGATGGCCAGCGCCTCGCGGTGCTGGGTGAGCGCCTCGGCCGGTCGGCCGCAGTGCCGCAGGGTGGCGCCCAGGCCGTTAAACGCGGCCGTGCGCAAGCTGTGGCTGCCGATCTCGCCGATCAGCTCCACCGCCTTGTGGTGGTGCTTGAGCGCCTCGTCGGATTGGCCCAGCCGGCCGTGCGCCTCGCCCAGGCTGGTCAGCGTGCGGGCCTCGCCGTGCCGGTCGCCCAGTTCCTGGCACAGCGCGAGCGCCCGGCCCAGGTGGTCCAGGGCGTCGTCCGCGCGGCCGGTCTCCAGGTGCACCTGGCCGAGGTTGCCCAGGGTGACCGTCTCGCCGACCCGGTCGCCCGCCTCGCGCATCGCGTCCAGCGTCCGGACCAGGTAGGACACGCCCTCCTCGTACCGGGCGATGTCGATGTGGAACGCGCCGAGGTTGCCCAGCGCCACCGCCTCGCCGTGCCGGTTGCCCGCCGCCCGGCACAGCTCCAGGTCGCGGTGGAAGCAGGCCAGGGCCTCCTCGAACCGGCCGAGCTTCTTGGCCGCGTTGCCCAGCGCCGCCAGCGCCTGGTTGCGGCACCGCGGGCGGTCGAGGTCGACGGCCTCGCGCAGCCGGGCGTGCGCGGCGGTGAAGTCGCCCTGCCGGTACAGGGCGAGGCCGAGGTTGGTGCGCACCACGGCCCGGCCGTCGGGGTCGCCGGCGCGGTCGGCGGCCTCCAGCGCGATCTCGTGGACGTGCCGCAGGTCGGCGGTGTGGCCGCGGATGTGCAGGTAGCGGAACAGGGCGGCGGCCAGCCGCCAGCACCGGTCGGGCTCGTCGGCGTGCCCGCACCACTCGACCACCGCGACCAGGTTGGCGTGCTCGGCGGTGAGCCGGCGGAGGGCCTCGTCCCGCGAGGTGAAGTGCCTGGTGACCGGCTCGTCGCGGCGGCGGCCCTTGGGTGTCAGCGCGCGGTCGGCCGCGGTGGTGGTGGCCAGGTAGTGGTCGACCAGGCGGGACACCGGTGCGGCGAGGTCGGGTTCGGTGTCCGCGGCGGTCTTGCGGGCGTGGTCGCGCAGCAGGTCGTGGAAGCGGTAGCGGCCGGGCACGGGTTCCTGGAGGAGGTGGACGTCCACCAGGTCCTCCAGCAGCGGCTCGACGTCACCGGGGTCGGCGTCGGCGAGCGCGGCGGCGGCCTCGACGTCCACGTCCGCGCCGGGGTGCAGGCCCAGCAGGCGGAACAGGCGTCGGCGGTCCTCGGTCAGGGCGGCGTAGGACAGTTCGAACGCGGAGGCCACCCCGAGGTCGCCCGCGGCCAGCTCGGTCAGCCGCCGGTTGTCCCGCAGCCGCCCCGCCAGGTGCTCGACGGTCCATTGTGGACGGCTGCGCAGGCGGGCGGCGGCGAGCCGGATGGCCAGCGGCAGGTTCTCGCACAGCCGCACGACCTCGGCGGCGGCGTCGGGCTGCCGCTCGGGCCGGCCGTCCCCGACGACGCCGGCGAACAGCGCCGCCGCGTCCGGGAAGGGCAGCACGTCCAGGGACAGCGACCACGCGGGCAGGTCGAGCAGGCGTCTTCGACTGGTCACGACGGCCAGCGACCCGGCCGCGCCGGGCAGCAGCGGCCGGACCTGGGCGGCGCTCTCGGCGTTGTCCAGCACCAGCAGGACGCGGTGGCCTGCGAGGGTGGCGCGCAGCAGCGCGGACCGCTCGTCCACGCCGTCGGGCACGTCCTGCTTGGGCACGCCCAGCGCGCGCAGCAGCGCTTCCAGGGCGGCGGCGGTCGGGGTGGGGCCGCGCCCGGCGGTGTGGGCGTGCAGGTCGAGGAACAGGCGGGCGTCGGGGTAGCGGTCGGCCAGGTGGTGGGCGACGTGGACGGCGAAGGTCGTCTTGCCGACGCCCGCCATGCCGTCGATCGCGACGACGTTGCGCTTCTGGTCCGCCACGGCCGCCAGGACGCTCTTGACCTCGTGGTCGCGGCCGGTGAAGTCGGCGGCGTCGGCGGGCAGGTCGTTGCGGCCGGCGGGGCGGGGCGGCGCGTCGGCGGTGCCGCGCAGGATCTCCTCGTGGGCGCGGCGCAGCGGCGGGCTCGGGTCCGCGCCCAGTTCGTCGGCGAGCCGGCGGCGGAGCAGTTCGTAGTGGTCCAGCGCGTCGGCCTGGCGGCCGGCCCGGTAGAGGGCCCGCATGTGCAGGCGGGCGATGCGCTCGTCCAGCGGGTGCGCGGCGGCCAGCGCGGGCAGGTCGGGTGTGGGGAGATCGCGGGCCAGGCGCTGCTCGGTGCGCTCGACCTCGGCGGGGAGCCGTTCGACGGCGAGGGCTTCCCGGACGGAGTCGGCCCACGGCGTGTCGAGGCGGTCCAGCGGGGTGCCGCGCCACAGGTCGAGGGCCTCGTCGAAGGCCTGCTCGGCGACGAGTCGGCGGAAGCGGTGCAGGTCGATCGACAGCGGGTCGGTCTCGATGACGTACCCGCCGGAGCGGCGCGTGATCCCGATGTCCGGGTCGGCCGCCAGGACCTGTCTCAGGCGCGAGACGTAGCTGTAGAGCACGTCGTTGGCCTTGCGCGGGGCCCGGTCGTGCCAGACGCGCTCGACCAGGGCGTCCACCGGCACCAGCCGGTTGACGTCCACCAGCAGCACCGCGAGCACGCCCTGCCGCCGCGGTGGCCCCACGTCCACCCGTCGCCCCCCGACGGTGAACCCGACCTCCCCGAACAGGCGGAATTCCGCCACAGCCCCTCCCCTGGCTCCCCCGGTTGGACAGGGATAGCGACGGGGCGCAGTGGGCGGCAACCGACTCGGCCGAGCACCGCTCGAATGGACGATGCGTTCACAGAACGCGCGGCCGGGCCGGTCGCCTGGTGATCGGACGACCGGCCCGGTGCGCGTCGGCGTTGCTCGACCTGCGCGTCGGCGTTACTTGATCTTCTTGTAGGCGCGGGGCTTGTAGCCGCCGTTCTTCAGGGTCGAGACGGAGACCTTCTCGTGGTCCATGTCGGTCCTGGTGCTGCCCTGCTCGTAGATCCACATGACGGTCTTGTCGGCGTTGGCCCACTTCTCGAAGAGCTTGACGTGGCCCTTGCTGAGGACGATGTCACCGGGCTTGAGGGCCGACCAGGAGATCGGCTTGGACACCTCGGGCAGGGTGTAGGTGGTGCGGCTGCTGGTGAGCTTCCAGGCCATGGAGACGAAGCCGGAGCAGTCGGTCCGGTACTTCTTGCCGCCGTTGATGTCCCGGTAGTACCCCTTCATGTTGTAGGGCACCTTCTTGTCCCACCAGTACTTGGCCCGCTTGAGCACCTCGGCGCGGGTGATCGCGCCGCCGTAGCCGGCAGCCGCGGCCTCGGCGCTGTTGTCCGGCGCGTCCTCGACCCCCTGGTCGGCGGCGATCTCGACCAACCCGGTCTGATCGACGTCGTCCGCCGCCGCGACCCCCAGCGACCCGAAGAGCAGGGCACCGGCGACGACCGGTGCGACGGCCAGTCTGGCGAGCTTGTTCAACACGTTGAACTGCACTTTTCCCCCTTGCAGTGTGGTGTTGCGGTGTTACGTGCCGAACTCTGCCGGTGGCACCTTGCGACAACCTTGTGCTCGCCGTGCGCCCCGGCCTCGCAGACAGCGGCGCGGCCGGGCGATGGCGGCGCGGTGGTGGTGTGTGGTGGAAAGGGAAAGCGGGTGGCGGTTGGGGGCCGCCACCCGCCGAGTGGTCAGGTGGTCGCCGGGGCGATCCTGGCCAGGGCGCCGATCTCCAGGGCGACCCACAGAGCGCCGTCCGGGCCGAGCGTGATGCCGTGCGGCTCCGAGCGCGGGGTCGGCAAGTCGTGCAGGTCGACCGTCCCGTCCGGCGCGAGTCGGCCCACGCGGTTGCCGCCCCACTCCGTGAACCACAGCGCACCGTCCGGCCCGGCCGTGATCGCGTGCGGTCGGCCCAACGGGTCCGGTAGCGGGAACTCCTCCACCACCCCGTCCACGTCGATCCGCCCGACCCTCCCGGCCGTGATCTCGACGAACCACAGCCGCCCGTCCGGGCCCGCCGCCAGCCCCACCGGTCCGGCGGCATCCGTCGGCAGCGTGTGCACCGAAACCTCACCCGCCACGGTGATCCGCCCGATCGCGTCCGCCTGGTTCAACGTGAACCACAGCGCCCCGTCGCCCCCGGCCGCGATCGCCGACGGCAGTCCGCCCGGGATCGGCAGCGCGAACTCCGTCACCTCCCCCGCCACCGAGATCCGCCCGATCCGGTCCGCCGTCGTCTCGGTGAACCACAGCGCCCCGTCCGGGCCCGCCACGATCCCGAACGGCCCGCACTCCGCCAAGGGGAACTCCGTCACCTCCCCCGCCACCGTGATCCGCCCGATCCGGTTCGCCCGGTACTCGGTGAACCACAGCGCGCCGTCCGGGCCGGCCGTGATTACGGTCGGCCCGCAGTCCGGCTCCAGGGCGTGGTTCACCGGCACGCCACCGGGTTCCAACCTACCGATGTGTCCACTGTGGACCAGCGTGTACCACAACGCACCGTCGGGCCCGGTGGTGATGGCGTAGGGACCGCCACCGGGCACGGCGTGCTCTTCGATCGTCAGGTGAGTCATGCAGGGTGCTCCCCGTCGTCGGTCAAAGCGAGTCGGTCAAGCGATGAGTTCGGCGAGGACGCGGGTACGGGTGCCCTGGCGCAGCTTGCCCATGCCCTTGGCCTCGATCTGGCGGATCCGCTCGCGGGTCAGGCCGTACCGGCGACCGATCTCTTCCAGGCTCATCGGGGTGTCGTCGGACAAGCCGTACCGCAGTGAGATCACCTCCGCCTCGCGTTCGGTCAACGTCTTGAGCACCTTGTCCAGCGCCGGCCGCACGGACGCCTCCGCCACCACCGCGCCCGGGTCGGGCGCGTCGTCCGGGAGCAGGTCGCCGAACTCGGCGTCGTCGCCGAGCCGGGCGTGCAGGGAAACCGGCTCCCGGGCGTACCGCGACACCAGCACGACCTTGTCCACGGTCACGTCCGCCTCGGCGGCCAACTCCTCGGGCGTGGGCCGGCGACCACTGTCCGCCAACGCCCGTTGGGCCTTCGTGACCCGGTGCAGCACGTCCGCCATGTGCGAGGGCAGGCGGATGGTGCGGCTCTGGTCCGCGTGCGCGCGGCCGACGGCCTGCTTGATCCACCACGTCGCGTACGTGGAGAACTTCAGGCCGCGTCGGTGGTCGAATTTGTCCACAGCGTGCATCATGCCGATCGTCCCCTCCTGCACCAGGTCGGCCAGCGGCATGCCTTCGCTCGTGGCGTACCGCTTGGCGATCGACACGACCAGCCGCAGGTTCGCCCGGACCATGTGGTCCTTGGCCCTGCGACCGTCCTCGACCAGCCGTTCCAGGTCCGCCCGCTCGCCCGCGGTCAGACCTTCGGCGCCGTCGAGCCGTTCCCGCGCCAGGACGCCCGCCTCGATGCGTTCGCCGAGCGCGACCTCCTGCTCCGCGGTCAGAAGCGGAGTGCGGCCGATCTGGTTGAGGAAGTCCCTCACGCGGCTCCTTCCGGTCGGTGTGCCTGCGCGACACAAACTTAGGTCGAACCTAAACAGGTGTCAAGAAGATTTTTGTAACCAACCTATGTATAGTCGTCGCATGACCACGCCGCTCACGGGCCTGCGCGCCCGCAAGAAGCAGCAGACCAGGGAGAACATCTCCAACCAGGCCACCCGCCTGTTCCTGGAACGCGGGTTCGACAAGGTGACGATCGCCGACGTGGCCGAGGCCGCCGACGTCGCGAAGATGACCGTCACCAACTACTTCCCGCGCAAGGAGGACCTGGCCCTGGACCTGGGCGCGGTGTTCGTCGACATGCTCGCCCGGACCGTCCGCGAGCGCGCCCCCGGCGAGTCCGCCCTGACCGCGCTGCACCGCGCCTACGCGGACGCGGTCGCCCGGCAGGACCCGGTCATCGGGTTCTCCGGCCCGGAGTTCGCCCGGATGATCGCCGACAGCCCGGCGCTGGTGTCCCGGCTGCGCGAGTTCCACGACGACCGGGAGACCGCCCTCGCGGAGGCGTTGGCCGAACAGACCGCCTCACACCCGGACGACCTCCGCCCGCGCGTGGCCGCCGCGTTGCTGGGCGGCGTGCACCGGCTGCTGTTCGACGAGACCCTGCGCCGCACGGTCGCGGGCGAGCCGAACGACCGGATCGCGGCGGCGCTGGCCGAGCACGTGGACACCGCGTTCGGCATGCTCGAACCGACGCTGGGCGACTACGCGGTCCGGGCCTGACAAGGTGGTCTAGCGGGGTGGGGAGGTCGCCGCGCCGGTCTCGGTCAGGTGGTCCACGACCCGGCGGGACAGGGCGGCCAGGACCTCGACCTCCTCGTCGGTGAGCAGGTCGACCAGGTGCGTGCGCACGGACGCCACGTGGTGGGGCGCGGCGGACCGGATCGCCGCCCAGCCCCCGTCGGTCAGGACGACCTCGGAGCCCCGGCCGTCGTCGGCCACGTCCTCCCGGCGCACCAGGTCCCTGGCCTGCATCCGGGTGACGTGGTGGGACAGTCGGCTGGGCGACCAGAGCAGGTGGGCGGCCAGGTCGCGCAGGCGCAGCCGGCCGCCGGGCGACTCGGACAGCGTGGACAGCACGTCGTAGTCCGGTTCGGACAGCCCCGTCCGCTCGGCGAGGTCCCGGGCGAGGGCAAGGTCCAGCAGGGTGCGCATGCGGCGGTACCCGCGCCACGCCCGGTCTTCGGCCGGGGTCAGCCACCTCGGTTCGTCCACGAGAGGCAGGCTAACAGAAGTTGTTGACATGTCATCGGAATGCGGCCTAGGTTGATGACATGTCAAACAAACCTCGCCTCGCCGTCGTCGTCGCCAGCACCCGTCCCGGGCGGATCGGTCCGCAGGTCGGGCAGTGGTTCGGGGCGTTGGCCGCGGAGGCGTTCGAGGTGGTGCCGGTGGACCTGGCCGAGGTGGGCCTGCCGCTGCTGGACGAGCCCGAGCACCCGTCGTCGGGCGTCTACACCCACGAGCACACGCGGCGGTGGAGCGCGCTGGTCGACTCGATGGACGCCTTCGCCTTCGTGACGCCCGAGTACAACCACAGCTTCCCGGCCACCCTGAAGAACGCGCTGGACTACCTGTCGCGGGAGTGGCGGCACAAGCCGGCCGGGTTGGTCGGGTACGGGATGAGTTCGGCGGGGCTGCGCGCCACCCAGATGCTGACGCCGGTCGTCCGGGCGCTGGGCATGGTGCCGGTGGCGGAAACCGTCGCGATCCCGCTCCGCCAGCGCGTGGACGACGACGGCCGACTGGTCCCGGACGACACCATGAACGCCACCGCGACGGCCCTGATCACCTCGCTGTCCCGCTACACGACCGCACTCAGCTCCCTCCGCACCGCCGCCTGAGGGATCAGCCCGGGCAAGCGGGAGGGCGGAGGGTTGGAGGCGGCCCGGACTCGCGCGGATGGACAGGCGGCGGGCGGCACGGTGTTGGCGGCGGGTGGCGCGGCGGCGGTGCGGCGGGCGGGCGGCGGCGGTGCGGCGGGCGGCACGGTGTTGGCGGCGGGCGGCGGGCGGGGCGACGGCGGCGGGCAGTGCGGCGGGCGGGGCGGCGGGCTGCGGCGGGTTGTCGTACCTCGGTGGGAGAATGGTGTCGGGGGCCGGAGGCCGCGGCTGCCACCAGCGCATGTCGGCCCGATCAAGACCCCACCGACGGCTATAGTGGCCGGGTTTCGAGCCGCGAGAACGGAGAGCCGATGTCGGTGTCGGGTGGCGACCCCGCGGACCAGGTGCCGCCGCACCGCCTGAACACCGCCGACCAGGTGGCCGCCGTCCTGCGCAAGCGGATCACCGACGGGCTGCTCGAACCCGGTCGCCAGCTGCGCGAGGAGCAGTTGTCCGCCGCGCTCGGCATCTCCCGCAACACCATCCGCGAAGCCTTCCGCGTCCTCATCCAGGACGAGCTGATCGTCCGCGAGCCCTACCGCGGGGTGTTCGTCCGCGTCGTCACCGCCGAGGACGTCGCCGACATCTTCCGCACCCGCAAGCTGCTCGAACCGCTCGGCCTCGACGCCCTCGTCGCCGACCGGGCCGCCGCCGCGCGCCTGCTCCGGATCGCCGACACCGCCGAGGCCGCCGCCCGCGCCGGGGACTGGCGCGGCGTCGGCACCGCGAACCTCGACCTGCACCGGGCGCTGGTCGAACCGTGCCGCAGCCAGCGCCTCGACCGGCTGTTCACCCAGCTGTTCGCCGAACTGCGCCTGGCGTTCCTGCTCACCGGCGACCCCGAGCCGCTGCACGAGCCCTACCTCGCCTGGAACCGGACCCTCGCCGAGCTGATCGTCGCCGGTGACGCCGACGCCGCCCGCGCCGAACTCCTGCGCTACCTCGACGACGCCGAACGCCGCATCACCGAGGCCGTCAAGGCGAAGAGCTGACCCCGGGCACCGCCAGCCCCGACTCGTAGGCCGCGATCACCGCCTGCACCCGGTCACGCAGCCCGAGCTTCGCCAGCACGTTGCTCACGTGCGTCTTGACCGTGTGCTCGGTGACCACCATCGCCGCCGCGATCTCCGCGTTGGTCAACCCCTTCGCGATCAGCGCCAGCGTCTCCTGCTCGCGCGCGGTCAGCGCGGGCAGCCGCACGGTCGGCGACGGCGCGGTGAAGCGGGCGATCAGCTTGCGCGTCACCGAAGGCGCGAGCAGCGCCTCACCGGCGGCCACCACGCGCACCGCGTGCACCAGGTCGTCCCGCCGCACGTCCTTGAGCAGGAACCCGCTCGCCCCCGCCTTCAACGCCTCGAACACGTACTCGTCCACGTCGAACGTGGTCAGCATGAGCACCTTCGCCGCCCCGCTGACCGCCCGCGCCGCCTCGATGCCGTCCACGCCGGGCATCCGGACGTCCAGCAGCACCACGTCCGGCCGCAGCTCCCGCACCGCCGCGACCGCCGCCGCCCCGTCCCCCACCTCGGCGACGACCTCGACGTCCGGCTGGGCGTCGAGGATCATGGCGAACCCGGCGCGCACCAGCTCCTGGTCGTCGGCCACCACCACCCGGATGCTCATGCCGGCAACCGCGCCGACACGCGGAACCCGGCGCCGTCGCCGCGCGGACCGGCCTCCGCCGTCCCGCCGCACGCCGCCGCCCGCTCCCGGATGCCGATCAACCCCCGGCCACCGCCGGTCGCGACCGCGCCGCGCCCGTCGTCCACCACGCTGATCACCAGCTCACCGGCCTTCCACTCCAGTCGCACGTCCGCCCGCGCCGCACCCGCGTGCCGCACCACGTTGGTCAACGCCTCCTGCGTGATCCGGTACGCGGCGACCTCCACGTCCGGCCGCAGCGGCACCGGCACGCCGGTCACCGCGAAGTCCACCTCGACCCCCGCCCGCCGCACCCGCTCGGCCAACCCCGGCACGTCGTCCAGCGTCGGCTGCGGCGCGCGCGGTCCGCCGTCGTCGTCCAGCACCGCCAGGATCCGCCGCAGCTGGGCCATCGCGTCCCGCCCCGCCGACGCGATCGCGTCGAACGCCGCCTCCGCCCGCGCCGGGTCCGCGCGCAGCACCACCGGCCCCGCCTCGGCCTGCACGACCATCACGCTGACCGCGTGGGACAGGATGTCGTGCATGTCCCGGGCGATGCGGGC
Organism: Saccharothrix mutabilis subsp. mutabilis; assembly: GCF_039521145.1. Taxonomy (NCBI): domain Bacteria; kingdom Bacillati; phylum Actinomycetota; class Actinomycetes; order Pseudonocardiales; family Pseudonocardiaceae; genus Saccharothrix; species Saccharothrix mutabilis. Next base: position 111,000 of record NZ_BAAABU010000003.1, on the reverse strand, counting down.
CCGTTCCCGCTCGGCCGCGCGCTCCGCCTCCACCACGCGTTCCCGCTCCAACCGCTCGGCCCGCTCCACCGCCGCCGCGTTCACCCGCCCGACGGCGTAGGCGGCGACCAGCAACGCGATCGTCCGCAACGCCGTCACCGGGCCGACCGCGACCACCGTGCCCCCGATTGACAGCACCAGGGCGGCGATCCGGGCCGGCGGGGCCGAGTGGGCGGCCACCGCGTGCATCGCGACGATCGCGCCGTACCAGACCGGCTGCCCGGGGACCTCGCCGACGTGGTCGTAGGAGGCGGCGACGAGCAGCACCGCCAGCAGCACCACCACGGGCGCCCGCCGCCGCCAGAACAACGGCACCGCCGAGGCCAGCACGACGGCGTACGCCGGCCACCCGTACGACTCGTCCCCGATCGCGAACGGCCACAGCTGGGCCGCGGCGACCAGCACGGGAAGCCCCCAGCGGATCAGCACGCCGGTCATCCTCACACAAGCGCCGGCGCACGCCGCCGCGCCAGCGGCAGGAACGACACCAGCAGCAGCACGGCCCCGACGGGGATCAGGTCCTTGGACACGATCGGCATCACCAGGTCGGCGAACACCAGCACCGGCGTCCACACCCGGACCTCCTTGCGCAGCGCCAACATCACCACGAGCGCGAGCTGTCCGACCGAGAACACGTAAGGCGCGAGGTCGTAGCAGAACAGCGAGACCCCCGGGACTTCCTTGACCTGGCGGGACATCGCCGCCATCCCGGCGTGGTCGTCGGCCAGCAACCCCACCACGACGTCCACCCCGAACTGCCCGATGAACCCGACCGCCCCGACCGTCGCGACGGCGGCCACCACCCGGGCGCGCGGCCCGATCCGCGCGGCCATGTCCCAGAAGATCCGGATGAACAACAGCAGCGCGGCGAGGAAAGCGATGTGCCCCGACGTCCAGGCGGGTCCCGGCCCGCGCTCGCCGTCGAACCCGTCGATGATGCGGGCGACGCCGTAGAACAGGACCAGGAGCGGTGCGGCGATGTATGCGTTCATGCAGCACATCCTGCGGACGCGGAGCGTCCGGCTGATCACCCGCGAGAGCGGTCTTCGACATCCCTCTCAAGAGTGAGAAGCGCCTTCGCCGTCACGTCGTCGTCGGGCAGCAGCACGACCAGCCGGTGCTCGTCGCCACCGGCCACCACGAGCCCTTCGACCGCCAGCCGCAACTCCCCCACCTCGGGGTGCACCCACCGCTCGACCCCGGTCCACCGCGGCAGCGCCCCACCGACCCGCCCGGTGAACTCGCGCCCGGCGACGATCGTCAACTCCTCCACCAGCGAGGCCGCGGCGTGGTCGAGCAGGTCCGCCGCCGCCCGCACCGCGGCGGCCCGGTCGTCGGCGACCCGCTCCCAGTCGGGGAACACCGCCCGCGCCCGGGGGTCGGTGAACACGAACCGCGCCAGGTTGGGCGGGTCGCCGTCGAGCAGGGGCCCGGCGAGCGCCGGGAACCCCGAGGACCAGGCGAGCACGTCCAGGGCGGGGTCCACCACGAACGCGAAGTCCAACCGGTCGAGCAACGCCAGCAAGGTGGGCCGGACCGGCTTCGGCACCGGCACGTGCGGGCAGTTGCCGCCCACCTTCACCAGCCGGTGCAGGTGCGCCCGCTCCTCCGGCAGCAGCCCGAACACGTCGGCCAACGCCCCCAACACGGCGGCCGACGGCTGCCGGTCGCTGCCCCGCTCCAGCCGGATGAGGTACTCGACGCTGATCCCGGCCAGCTCCGCCACCTCGCCGCGCCGCAGCCCCGGCGTGCGCCGCCGCGCCCCCGCCGGCAGGCCCACCCGCTCGGGACCGGTCGCCTCCCGCCGAGCCCGCAGGAACCTGCCCAACGCGGAGTCAGCCATGCCCCGATCCTAGGCGGGCGCCGCTCAGGGGGTCCCTGACACGGCCTCCCTCCCGCCGCCGGCAGGAGGCAGGGTCGGGGGCATGGAGTACCGACTGTTCGGCCAGACCGGCTTGCGCGTGTCCGAGTTGCTGCTCGGCGCGATGGTGTTCCGGGACCGCGACGAAGCGCGGCGGATCGTCACCGCGTACGCCGACGCCGGCGGCAACGTCATCGACACCGCCTCCGCCTACGGGGACAGCGAGAGCATCCTCGGCGAGGTCCTCACCGACCGCGACCGCTTCGTCCTGGCCACCAAGTACACGCTGGCCCGCGACGCCGCCGACCCCAACGGCGCCGGCAACCACCGCAAGAACCTCCGGCTGTCGCTGGAACGCAGCCTCCGGCGGCTGCGGACCGACCACGTCGACGTCTACTGGGTGCACATCTGGGACCGGCACACGCCCGTCGAGGAGACCATGCGGGCGCTGGACGACGCCGTCCGCGCGGGCAAGGTGCTCTACGTGGGCATCTCCGACGCGCCCGCCTGGGTGGTCGCGCACGCCAACACCCTCGCCCAGTTCCGCGGCTGGTCGCCGTTCGCCGGCATCCAGGTGCCCTACAACCTGCTCAACCGGGACGTCGAGCGCGAGTTGCTGCCCCTGGCGGAGGCGTTCGGGCTCAGCGTCGCCGCGTGGGCGCCGCTGGCCTCCGGCAAGCTGGTCGGCGGGTCGCGGGTGACGCCCGAGGCGCACGAGCTGCCGGTGGTCGAGGCGGTGCGCGCGGTCGCCGACGAGCTGGGGGTCACGCCCGCGGGGGTGGCGTTGGCGTGGACCCGGGCCAAGTCGCCGGTGGTGCTGCCGTTGGTCGGCGTCAGCAAGGCCGCCCAACTCGCGGACAACGTCGGCGCGCTGGACCTGGCGCTGCCGCCGGAGGCCGTCGCCCGACTGGAAGCCGCGTCCGGGTTCAAGAACGGCTTCCCGGGCGACTTCATCGCCCAGGCCGAGCCGACCGCGTTCGTGTTCGGCGACCACGCCACCAGGGTCGGGCCACGCCTGCCCCGGCACGTCTAGGGCTTGCACTGCGGCGGCTGGCACAGCATCCCGCTCAACGCGGTGTGGAAGATGCCGGAGATCGCGGCCGGGTCGGGTGTGGTGAACGCCCGACCGCCGGTCGCCGCGGCGATCTGGGTCAGCTCCTCCAGGTCCGCGTCGCCGCCGATGCCCAGGGCCACCACGGGCAGCGGGCGGCGCGGGTCCTGGAGGGCGGCCAGCTCCGCCAGCAGCGCCTCCCGGCTGATCCCGGCCGGGTCCTCGTTGCGCCCGTCGGTCATCACGACGACCACGTTGAGCCGCCCGGACTCCCAGTTCTCGCGCGCGGACCGGTAGCTCGCCAGGACGCTGTCGTAGAGGCCGGTCGCGCCGCCCTCGATGGCCCGCACCGAGCGCAGCTTCTCCGGCGACCCGGCCGCCAGGTGCTCGGCGACGGTCTTCACCGGCAGCAGCTCGCGGTGGTCGCGCTCGCCGTCCAGGTTGGTCGAGAACAGCCACACGCCGACCTTCGTGGTCGACTTGACGATGCCGAACCCGGCTTCGGTGGCCGCGACGGTCACCGCCATGCGGTTCTTGCCCGTCCCCGGCACCGCCTGGGCCATCGAGCCGGACACGTCGAGCAGGATGTGCAGCCGCCCGCTGAGGTTGATGACCGCCCACTGGTTGAGCGCCTCGTCCACGGCGTCGGCCTCGGGCACCGGGACCGGCTCGACCTGCTCGGGAGCCCACGACGCGCGCCCGTCCGGGGCACGCAGGTCCGCGGGCAGCGGCGTCTCCAGCAACGCCGACAGCAGCCGCTGGGCGGCGTCGCGGTCGCGGGCCTGCGGCAGCACCGCGAACGGGTAGTCCAGCGCGGGCACCGGCACGTCCGGGTACACCGCCACCAGCCGCTTCCCGGCCCCGTCGCGGTTGTGCTTGAGCAACGCCCGCTCCGACAACGCCACCGCCGCGCCGTCGGACGTGCCCACCCCGGCGGACAGCTTGCGCAGCGACGCGGTCAGCTCCGCCGAGCCGGCCGCGAGCTGCCGCGCGCCCCACACCGTGGACAGCCCCACGGGGTCGCGCGCCGGGTCCGGCAGACCCACGGCCAGGTCGGCCAGCACCCGGTTCCACGACGTCGGCAGGCCCAGGGTCGCCGCGCCCTCCTCGGTCACGCCGAGGACGACCGGGGACATCGCCACGGACGTCCCGCGCACCGGCAGGTCCCACGACTTCCCGGCCTGCGCGCGGCGCAACCAGGTCGTGGAGGACGGGATCCACACGTCCACGCCCGACAGGTTCTCCGCCACCAACGCGGAATCGCGCGCGGACACCGAGACCTCGGCGCACGTCAGCTTCGCGGCGGCCTGCTCGACCGCGGGCGCCAACTCGGGCGCGACGCTCACCGACAGCGCGCTCACGCCGGCGCAGTCGCCGGCCCCGAAGCGCAGGTGCGGCACGCCGACCCACGCCGCCACCGCGAGCACGAGCAGCACCCCGAACACCACGGCGGGAGCACGCCGAGCGCCACGCATGTCCACTCCCGTCGGCCAGACGTCATCGCACGTTAACCCACCCCTTCCCGTTACCGGTTGTCCCGGCGCACAACGTGCTCTGTCGCCGGGACCAACGCCCCGGTGGCTATCTTCCGGACACCAGCCCACGGCTCCCGGGAGAGATCGGGTGGACTTCGACCAGGTTCGTCAGGACTGGACCACGCTCGGCGCGCAGGACCCGCTGTGGGCGGTGAGCGTGGCGCCGGACAAGCGCGGCGGCCGGTGGGACGTCGACGAGTTCCTCGCCCAGGGCCGCGCGGACGTGGCGCGGGCCCGCGCGTGGCTGACCCGGCTGGGGCTGCCCGCCCGGTGGGACCGGGTGCTCGACTTCGGCTGCGGCGCGGGCCGGCTGTCGCAGGCGCTGGCCGAGCACGCCGAGGAGGTCGTCGGCGTCGACGTGTCGGTGCCGATGCTGGAGACCGCGCGGGCGTTGGACCGCAGCGGCGGGCGCTGCCGGTTCGTGCTCAACGAGTCGCCCGACCTGCACGTGTTCCCCAGCGGCAGCTTCGACCTGGTGTTCTCCGAACTCGTGCTGCAACACCTGCCCAAGCGGGTCATCACCGAGTACCTCGCCGAGTTCGTGCGCGTGCTGCGGCCGGGCGCGCCGGCCCTGGTCCAGTGCACGACCCGTCCACTGTGGACGCTCAAGGGCATCGGCTGGCGGATCGCGCCCAACCCGGTGGTCCGGTTCGCGCAGCGGGCGGTGCTCGGCTACCCGGCGCCGATGCGCATGACGGCGCTGCCCGAGGCGAGGGTGCGGGCGGTGGTGGCCGCGCACGGCGGCGAGGTCGTGGACACCGCGACCACGCCGGAGCCCGCGACGCACTGGGTGTCCACCCGGTACGTGATCCGCAAGCTCGGTGGGGGGCGCTGACATCCGCACGAGAGCAACCCCCTGGGTGCTGGCGGGGCTGACGCTCCTGTCGTTCCTCCAACTCCCGGGGCGCACCACCTTCGACACCAAGCTCGACCTGGTCGTGGACCCGGCCGCGTTCCTCGGCCGCGCGCTGCACCTGTGGAACCCCATGGCCAGCGGCGGGGAACTCCAGAACCAGGCGTACGGCTACCTGTTCCCGATGGGGCCGTTCTTCCTGCTCGGCGACCTCGCCGGGCTGCCGCCGTGGGTCACGCAACGCCTGTGGTGCGCGCTGCTGCTGTGCCTGGCGTACGCGGGCGCGCTGCTGCTGGCGCGGGCGTTGGGCATCGGCAGCGAACCCGCCCGCCACGTCGGCGCGCTGGCGTACGCGCTGGCCCCGCGCATGTTGACCGAGATCGGTCCGCTGACCGCGGAGGTGCTCGCGGCGGTGATGCTGCCGTGGGTGCTGCTGCCGCTGGTGAAGGCGGACCGGCTGGGGCCGCGCCGGGCGGCGGGGCTGTCCGGGTTGGCCGTGCTGGGCATGGGCGGGGTCAACGGCGCGGTCGTGGTGATGGCGCTGGTGCTGCCCGGGTTGTGGCTGCTGACCCGCAGGTGGTCGTGGCCGCACGTGAAGCTCGTCCTGTGGTGGGTCGGCTCGGTGACGGCCGCGGTGCTGTGGTGGTTCCTGCCGCTGGTGCTGCTGGGCCAGTACAGCCTGCCGTTCGTGGACTACGTCGAGTCGGCGACCAACACCACCTCGCCGACCTCGCTGTTCCAGGTGCTGCGCGGCACGAACCAGTGGGTGGCCTACGTCGTGCAGGGCACGCCGTGGTGGCCGGCCGGGTTCCTGCTGGTGGACAACCCGGCGCTGATGGCCGCCACCGGCGTGCTCGCGGCGGTCGCGCTGGCCGGCCTCGCCCGCACCAGCCTGCCCGAGCGGCTGTTCCTGACGTTGGGCGTGGTCACCGGGGCCACCCTGCTGACCATCGGGTACGTCGGCGCGCTGGACAGCCCGCTGTCGGAGACCGTCCGGGGCCTGCTGGACGGCCCGCTCGCGCCGCTGCGCAACGTGCACAAGCTCGAACCCGGTCTGCGGCTGCCGCTGGCGCTGGCCCTGGCGCACGCGCTGACCGGGCGGCTGCCGCTGCTGCGGCGCGTGGTGTCCCCGGTCCTGGCCCGGCGGGCGCGGGTCGTCGCGGGCGCGCTGGTGGTGCTCGTCGCCGCCGCCCCCGCGTGGCTGCTCACCCTGCGGCCGGGCCCCGGCTGGGACGAGATCCCCGGCCACTGGGAGGACGCCACCGCGTGGCTGGAGCGGGCCGACCCCGACGCGCGGGCGCTGGTCGTGCCCGGCACGGGGTTCGCCGAGTACACCTGGGGCCGGCCGATCGACGAGCCGGTGCAGGCGCTGGCGCGGTCGCCGTGGGCGCTGCGCAGCCAGATCCCGCTGGGCTCCGAGGGCAACACCCGGCTGATGGACGCCGTGGAGGACGCGCTGGCCGACGGTCGCGGCGCGCCCGGCCTGGCCGACTTCCTCGCCCGGTCCGGGCACCGGTTCCTGTTGCTGCGCAACGACGTCTCCCGCGCGGAGACCGACGTGCCGCCGATCGCGGTGCTGCGCACGGCGCTGGAGCGGTCGCCGGGGATCAAGCGGGTGGCCGGCTTCGGCGAGGCCGCGCCGTCGCCGGTGAAGGTGGACGCGACGCTGCCCGCCGTGCCGGCGCTGGAGGTCTACGAGGTCGAACGGGACGTGCGGCGCGCGGTCGCCGTGGCGGCGCGGGACGTGGCCACGGTCAGCGGCGGCCCGGAATCGCTGCTGCCGCTGCTGGACTCGGGCTTGCTCGCCCCCGACCAGCCGACCGTGCTGGCCGGTGACGGCGGCGCGCCGGAGGGCACGGACCGGCTGGTCACCGACGGTCTGCGCAACCGCGAGCGCAACGTCGGCCGGATGCGGGACAACCTGGGCCAGACGCTGACCGTCGAGGAGCAGCCGAGGCAGGTGCGGCCCGCGCTGGACGTGCTGCCGTTCGACGGGCTGGAGCACCGGACGGTGGCCGTGCACCGGGGCATCCGCGCGATCACGGCCTCGACGTCGGCCGGGTTCGCCGACTCGGTGCGCGGCTCCGACCAGTCCTCGATGCCGTTCGCGGCCGTGGACGGCGACCCCTACACGGCCTGGCAGTCCTCCACGGTGGACGGCGCGATCGGGCAGTGGCTGGAGGTCGCGCTGGACACGCCCCGCGTCGTGACCGAGGTCGGGCTGCGCGTGGTGGACGACCGGCGCGTGGGCTGGCCGGTGACCCGCATCCGGATCACCACCGACGCGGGCGAGGTCGAGCACGAGGTGGAACGCGGGTCCGGTGAGCAGCGGTTCGCCGTCGCCGCCGGGCTGACCGGGCGGGTGCGGGTGACGGTGCTGGCCCTGGCGGCGGGGCGGACGACCGGCAACGCGGGCATCGCGGAGCTGTCCGTGCCCGGGGTCGAGCCCGAGCGGGCGTTGCGGGTGCCGGCCGACGCGCCGCCGGCGGAGGGGCAGCGGACCGGGTTCGCGTTCAGCCGCGGGGCGCAGCCGAGGTTCGCGTGCCTGCGGGTGGCCGGCGTGGTGCGCTGCGACGCGGGCCTGACCCGGTTCGGGGAGGAGCCCTCGGGCGTCCACCGGTTGTTCCGCACCGACGCCAAGGCCACCTACACCGTCGACGGGACCGTGCTGCCCGCCGGTGGGGCCACGCCGCCGGTGCGGTTGCCCGGGGTGGCGGTGTCGGGGTCCACCCAGCTGGCCGGCGACCCGGCCGCCGCGCCGTCGGCGGCGGTCGACGGCGACCCGACGACCACGTGGATCGCCGACCACACGGACGAGCGGCCGACCCTGCGGTTCTCCTTCGACGAGCCGCGCGAGGTGCGCGGGTTGAGGATCTCCGTGGACCCCGCCTCCGGCGCGAGCGCCCCGATCGAGGTGGACGTCACCACGCCGGCGGGGACCGTGCGGCGGCCGGTGACCGACGGCGGATCGGTCGAGTTCTCCGCAACGACCGACCGGCTGGAGCTCTCCGTGGTCCGCCGGGACAGCTTCGACGGGCCGCCCGGGATCACCGAGCTGACGCTGGACGGGGTCGAGCTGCCCGCCTCGCCGCCGGACGCGCCGGTCGTCGCGCCGTGCGGGCAGGGGCCTCCGTTGCGCGTCGACGGGGTCGAGTACGACACGTCGGTGTCCGGGACCGTCGCGGACCTGGTGGAGCACCGGCCGTTGCGGCTGACCACGTGCCCGGACCTGGCCGAGGGGTTGACGCTGGGCGCCGGTGACCACGAGTTGCGCGGCGGTCGGTCGGCGGACTTCGTGGTGCAGGACGTGTGGCTCAAGCCGACCACCCCGGCCGCGGCGCCGCGGCACCGCGCGGTGCAGGTGGTGTCGTGGGAGGCCGCCGACCGCGAGGTGCGGGTCGAGGCCGGGCCCGCCGCCGTGCTCGCCGTGCCGGAGAACGCCAACGACGGCTGGGTGGCCGCGGTGGACGGCACGCCGTTGAAGCGGACCCGGGTCGACGGGTGGCAGCAGGCGTGGCGGTTGCCCGCGGCCGGTGGTCCCGTGACGGTGACGATGGAGTTCGTGCCGGACAACTCCTACCGGTCGCGGTTGCTGGCAGGTGCGGTGGCCGTGGTCCTGTTGGTGCTGCTGGCTTTCCTGCCGGGACGGCGGTCGAAGGTGTCCGTGGCGTCCGGCGGGGACCGGTGGGTGCCGTGGGCGTTGGTGGCGCTGCTGGCGTTGCTGGGTGGCATGGCGGGTGTGGTGGCGTTGCTGTCGTGCCTGTTCCTGCGCAGTCTCGTGCCGGACTACCGGCGTGCGGTGTCGATGGCGTTGGCGCTCGGCGGGATGCTGGTGGCGACGGCCGTCAGCGTGACCGGGCGGGTGCTCGGGCACGGCCAGGAGTGGGCGTACGGGACGGTCGCGCAGGCGGCGGTGCTGGTGGCGCTGGCGGCCGTGGTGTCGGCGCGGATCAGGTGGTTCGACCGTGCCGCCTAGCGCGTGCCTCCACGACCGCGCCGGACGCCACCAGGAGGCCGGTGGCGGCGACGGCGGCCGAGACGGTCTGCGCCGGGGAGTCGTTGAGCCACAGCATGACCAGCGCGGTCTCGCCCGCGACGGCCAGCCACACCAGCAGGGTCGCCTTGCGGTCGCGGCCGGCGATGCGGGCGTAGAGCAGGAGCTGCGCGAGCGCGAGCAGCGTGCCGACGAGCGCGAACGCCCACAGCGGGAGCGCGGTGTCGGCGTAGGACGGTCCGCCGATGAGCCGCGTGGCGGTGGGGCCGAACAGCGCCGCGCCGAGCACCACCACGCCGTCCAGGGCCGCGCAGACGGCGAGCGCCGAGGCCAGCGCCCGGCCGCTGCCCTCCGGGCGGGCCAGGCGGGGCAGCAGGATCACGGCGATCGCGTGTGGGAGCCAGTAGGCGATCTTGGTCAGGACCGCGCCCACGGCGTACTCGCCGGACGCGGCGGCCGGGAGGACGTGGCGGGCCAGCAGCAGGTCCAGGTTGACCAGGACGACCACGGCGAGCAGCGCCTGACCGGCGTGCAGCACCTCCCGCACGTCGTTCGTCCGGAACCTCCCCGGGCGTGGCCGCCGGCAGGCCAGCCAGCCGACCGCGGTGGAGGCCGTGGCGCCGAGGGCCGCGCCGGCGAGCGTGCCGGTGGTGGTCCCGGTCCAGGCGAGGCCGACCAGCGCGCCACCCGCGCGGGCCCCGGCTTCCAGCGCGACCAGCGCGCCGAACAACGCGTAGCGGCGGTCGCCTTGGAGCAGGCCGTGCCACAGGCCGTTGAGGGTGAGCGGCCCCACGCACAGCGCGAGCCAGATGACCGCGCCGACGTCGGCCACGCGCAGCAACGGCGCCGCGACGGGGACGGCGAGGGCGGCCAGCGCCGTCGTCGTGGCGGCCACCGCGAGCCCGAGGCCCACCACCGGGCGGCGCGACTTGTCGGGATCGGCCGCCACCTTGAGCGCCACGTGCGTTTGCAGGGCCATCGCCGGGACCGCGCCGACGAGGAGCACCGCCAGCAGCGCGCCGAGTTCGCCGAACGCGGCCGGGGCCAGCAGCCGTGCCGCGACCACCGTCAGCACGTAGCCGGAGGCGTTGGCGAGCATCACGCCGGCGGTGACCGCGAGCGCTTGGCCGGGTTGCCGGGTGGGGCTCTTCGAGCTGACGGCCACGGCGGACCTCCGGGGTCAGCGAACGGTGTGGTTCGCACTGTAGCCGGGTGCGGGTGTGGTGAGAACCCTTGATGAGAAAGGTGATTCTTCCCGCTTGGTGCGGCCTGCTGGCGCTGGTCGTGCTGTTTCCGTTGCTGGGTCGTGGGTTTGTGCTGTCCTACGACATGGTGTTCGTGCCTTCGCAGTCGTTGTTGCCGGAGAGCGTGGGGGCGGGGAGCACTCCTGCGCGTTCTGTGCCTGCCGATGCCGTGGTGGCTCTCGTCACCGGTTTGTTGCCCGGCGATGTGGTGCAGAAGGTGTTGTTGGCGGCGGCATTGTTCCTCGGGCCTTGGGGTGCTGGGCGTTTGGTGCCCACGGAGTCCGTTGGGACGCGGTTGATTGCGGCTACCGCTTACGGGTGGACGCCTTACGTTGCCGAGCGGTTGTTCATGGGGCACTGGCCGTACTTGCTGGCTTATGCCTGTCTGCCGTGGATCGCGGCGGCCGGGTTGGCGGTGCGGGCTGGTGAGCCGAAGTCCTTGGCCCGGCTGGTGTTGTGGATGGCTCCTGCCGTGCTCACGCCCACGGGTGGGTTGCTCGCGGCGGGGACCGCGTTGGCTGCTTGTGGGCGGCGCGGGGCTGTGCGGGTTTTCGCTGTTGCGTTGGGCGTGAACCTGCCTTGGCTGGTTCCTTCCGTGCTCCGGTCGGGTGCTGTGTTGTCCGCGCCCCAGGCGGTGGAGTTGTTCGCCGCCAAGGGTGAGAACTGGGCCGGGGTCTTCGTTTCCGTGCTGGGGTTGGGCGGGTATTGGAACGCCGACGTGGTGCCGGCCAGTCGCGGGTTGCCGCTGGTGCCGGTGTTGACGGTCGCCGTGGTGGCTGTCGCGTTGGTCGCTTTTCCGCGCCTGGTGCGGAGTTGGGGCTTCGGGTTGGTCGCCCTGGGCGGGGTGGGGTTGGTCTTCGCGCTGCTCGCGCACCTGCCGTTCGGGCGAGTGGTGCTGGAGTGGGCGGTGGCTTCGGTTCCCGGCGCGGCCTTGTTGCGGGATGCGCAGAAGTGGGTCGCGTGGTGGGCGCTTCCGCTGGCTGTCGGGTTCGCTTTGGGCGTCGAGGCCTTGGCGCGGGCGCACAAGGCCGTGGTCGCGGTGGCCGTCGCGTTGCCGGTGGTGGCGATGCCGGACTTGGCTTGGGGCGGGTGGGGGCGGCTCGACACCGTTCAGTACCCGGCCGACTGGGCGCGGGTGCGGGAGGTGTTGGCCGCCGATCCGCGTGGCGGGGACGTGCTCGCCTTGCCGTTGGGGGCGTTCCGGCGGTTCGGGTGGAACGGCGACCGGACGCAGTTGGACCCCGCGCCGAGGGTGTTGCCGCGCACGGTCGTCGTCGATGACACCGTGAACGTCAGCGGCGTTCCGGTGCCGGGCGAGGACACCCGGATGCCCGGTGTCCGGGCGGCCCTGCGGGACGGGTCGTTGGGGGCGGTGGGTGTCGGGTGGGTCCTGGTGGAGCACGGGACGCCCGGTGACGTGCCGGACTTGAGCGGGTTGGACGAGGTGTTCGCCGGGTCTTGGCTGACGCTGTACCGGGTTCCCGGGGCGGTGGTCACCCGCGCGCCGGAGGACTTGGGCTGGATCGTGGCGGGCGATGTCGTCGCGGTGCTGATTTTGGCTGGTTTTCTGTTGTGGCAACGGTTACCGACCGGTAGATTGTTGTTCCACCGACGCGAGGAGTGACCCGTGGGCAAGATCGTCGCAGCAGTCGTCGTGGTTCTGGCGGGCGCCGCCCTGGCGACCGGCGGCACCGTGGCGCTGGTGAGCGCCAACAGCCCGGACCGCACGGTCGAACTGGACAACGCGCCCGCCGCCAACGGCGCGGGTGGCGTGGTCGACTACGGCACCGTCAAGCGCTGACCCGTGCACGCGGCGACGCTGGGCCGTTCCGTCAAGCTGTTCCGCGCGTTCCGCAACGAACAGACCGACCGGGACGCGTTCTACCGCACGCTGGCGCAGGACTCGGCCGACCAGGTCGAGTCCTTCACGCCGTTGGCCGGTCGGGTGTTGCTGGACGTGGGCGGCGGACCGGGCTACTTCTCCGATGCCTTCCGCGCCAAGGGCGCCCGGTACGTCGGCTTGGACCCGGACGTCGGCGAGCTGTCGGCGCGCGGCGCTCCCGGCCAGGACATGATCCGGGCCAGCGGGACGAACCTGCCGGTGCGCACGGGCGCCGTGGACGTGTGCTACTCGTCCAACGTGCTGGAACACGTGTCCGAGCCGCACAAGATGTTGACCGAGATGGTCCGGGTGACCAAGCCGGGCGGGACGGTGTTCCTGTCGTTCACGCCGTGGCTGTCGCCGTGGGGCGGACACGAGACTTCCCCTTGGCACTACCTGGGCGGCCACTACGCCGCGCGGCGGTACGAGGCGAAGACCGGCGCCGAGCCCAAGAACCGCTTCGGCACCAGCCTGTTCGCTTTCTCTTTCGGCGCCGCCCTGGCTTGGGTGCGCGCCCAGGACAACGCCCGTTTGGTTCGCGCTTTCCCCAGGTACCACCCTTCTTGGGCTTCTTGGGTCGCCAATGTTCCCGGTTTGCGCGAGGTCGCCAGCTGGAACGCCGTTCTCGTTCTGACTCGACTCTGATCTCTCCGCTACTTCACGCTGCGCTGGCTTCACGCTGCGCTGGCTTCGACGCGCTGACGCGCTCTCAGGACTTACGCGCTGCGCGCTCTCAAGATCAAAAGCGCCTCGCCGGCGGGCAGGCCCCCGGGGAGGAAGAGCGTCGGTCTTCCCCCCGCACGGCCTGCCAGAGGCAACCACCCTTTGGTCTTGTCCGCAACCGGAAAAGCTGGTTGCGGACAAGACCAAAGCGCGGTTGGGCTGCGCCCAGGCCGTACGGGGGAAAGACCGAGGCCCTTCCTGTGGCTAGATAGCCCGAAGAAGAGCCCGCGCTGCGCGCGGAGGCCGGGCGCGCCACCGGTGATGAGCGGACCGACCCGACTCCTGGCGCCGAAGGCGCCACCGTTTTGGCTATCAGCCACAGGAAGGGCCTCGGTTCGTTCCCCGTACGGCCTGGGCGAAGCCCAACCGCGCTTCGCTGTTCTTGGCAACCACGCTCTACCGGTTGCCAAGAACAGCGAAGGGTGGTTGCCTCCGGCAGGTCGTGCGGGGAACGAACCGACGCCCTTCCACCCCCGGGGGCCTGCCCGCCGGCGAGGCGCTTTTGATCTTGAGAGCGCGTCAGCGCGTCAGGCCCGAGAGCGCGCCAGCGCGTCAGGCCCGAGAGCGCGAAGCGCATCCAAAGAAGCGAAGCGAGCTTGAAGAGATCAAGCGTTGACGGGGAGCTGAACGCGAGTGGGAGAACCACCAGAGCGCTGGTGCCGTCCACGGCGATCAGTCAGCAAGAGAACGAGAGCGACGGCAGTGAGGACACCACCGACGACATACAAGATCGTCGGCAACCCGGTGATCAAGAACAACCTGCCCAAGTTCGCCTCGGTCTCCTTGACGTTGGCGCTCACCGTCTCCTCGGTCATCTTCAACGTACCCTCGAAAACCGTGGTCGCCGGGCCGCTGGTGTCGCGCAGTTCCTGCTTCACCTGCTCGGAACCGTTGATGACCTTGCCGGTCACCGGCTCCACCCAGAACGTGCGCACGACCTCGTAGTGCAGAGCGACCTTGACCGTGGGGACGCCGGGCTTGCCCACCAACGATCCCGGGACCTCGCGGTCCTCGACCTTGGTGCTCGGGATCTCCTGCACGAACTTGTACACCGGCAGGTCCTTGACGGTCTCCTCGCCGACGAACCGCGCGTCGCGCGCCTGCCGCACGGTGCCGTCGTACCACGGGTAGGTCTTCTTCTCCGTGTTGAACGGGAACTTGAAGCTCAACCCCGGTTGCTGCGCCTCGCCCCGATCGGCCTTGACGCGCTTCCCCGTCTCCTTCTCGTAGTACTGGTTCTCGCACGGCGTCACCATCTCGCCGCTGTGCCGGTCCAGGCACACGGACCGCACGCCGGCGGTCACCGTGAGACCGTCCCTGTCGGACACCAGCTTGGACGCCTCGACCCACACGGTCACGTCGCCGTCCCGGGTGACCTCCTCCGCCTTCCGGTCCCCGGTGACCTTCTTGGTCGACGTCAGGCTCAGGTCTCGGCGGATCTCGGGGACGGCCCGGTCCCCCTGGGGCACGTAGACCAGCGCGGTGATGCGGTCGCCCTTGGCCACCGACATGGTGTCGATGTCGTGCGGGACCTTGGCGAGCTTCGGGTAGGCGTACTGGCTCAGCATCAAGCCGGCGGCCACGGCGAACACCCCCAGGCCCAGCAGGGCGAAGGTGACGTAGCGACGCAACTGTCCTCCTCCAACGTTCACGGCCGTCACGACGGCCGGGGTTCTGTGCCGGCCGCGTGGTCCGCCACGACGCCGTGCGGTCGTTCGGCGTGGTCCACCACGACGCCGTGCAGTCGTTCCGCCGCGCTGGCCGCGCGCACGGTGACGTCCCGTGCTCCCGCGGCGCGCAGGGCCACCAACAGGTCCGCGGGCCGGCACTGCTCGACCAACGCCCAGCCGTCGCCCACGCGGGCGCCCGGCCAGCGCAGGACCGGTCGGGCTCCCGGGGCGAAGCGGGCGACGGTCGCCTCGGGCATGCCGGGGAGCCAGTCGCCGGAGTCCGCCCCGGTCAGCAGGTCGGCGGCCAGGGCGGTGAAGCGCGCACCCGAGTCGGTCCAGGTGAAGCGGGACGCCCAAGCGCGGCAGCGGTCCGCCGTCTCCGCCGCGTAGGCGGGGTCCACCAGCTCCTTGAGGACCCGGTGCAGCGCCTCCGTCACGTCCTCGCCGACCGGGACCAGCCAGCCCGTCTCGCCGTGCCGGACGGAGTCGCGCAGGCCGTCCACGTCGTGGCACAGGGTCGGGACGCCGTGGCCGGCCGCCTCGACCACGGCCAACCCCCACCCCTCGCCGTCGGACAGGGTGACGTTGACCCAGGACTCGGCCAGCAGCGCGGACTTCTCAGCCTCCGACACGTGCCCGTGGACCGACACGGCGCCGTCGGAGCCGGCCGCCCGTGCGCGCAGGGCCGGTTCTTCCGGGCCACCGCCCACGACGTGCAGCCGCAGGCCGGGGACGCGGGAGCGCAGCGCGTCCACCGCGTCGATCAGGCGGTCCACGCGCTTCTGGGGGACCAGCCGGCCCAGGCAGACGACCGTCGGCTCGGCCGCGCGGCCCGGGAGGTCGCGCGGGACAGGGGGTGAGCCGTTCGGGACGACGTGGACCGGGCCCCGCCACGCCAGCCGGGCGCGCATCGCGTCCACTGTGGACGTCGACACGGCGACCGTCACCGCGCGGCGGTACACGCGTCGGGCCGCCGGGCCCTCCAGCCACTGGCCGACGGCGGCCAGCCACGGCGGGAAGTGGACCTTGAACTGGGCGTCGTGGACGTGGTGCAGCACCTGGACGACCCTGGCCCGCCGCCCCACCGCCAACGGGCTGAAGAACGGGATGCCGTTCTGGCAGTCCACGACCAGGTCGACGCGGAAGCGGTGGACCAGCAGCCACAGCAGGGCCAGCGGGTACACGGTCCACCTGCCGCCGCGCCGGACGACGCGGATGCCGTCCTGCCGGTCGGTCGCGGACTGCCCCCGGTCCCGGGCGGTCAGGAAGGTGACCTTCGCGCCGGCCGCGACGAACGCCCCGGCGATGCGCATCGCGTAGACCTCGGCGCCACCGGCGTGCCGGTGGCCGAGGTCGCGCCAGTTCACCACGACGACGTTCGCGCCGCGCAGCTCCGCGCCCATCTACGCGGCCTCGGCGATCGGCGTCGGGCGCCACGCGGGACGCGGTTCGCCGGCCAGGACCGCGCGGACGCGGCGCAGGTCGGTGAAGCTGCGCAGGCCGTGGCGCAGCGGGGCGAACGTGGAGCCCGGCACGTCGATCCAGCGGACCGGGACCTCCTCGATGACCGCGCCCAGGCGCTGGGCGCGGGCCAGGACCTCCACGTCGAAGCTGAAGCCGGCGGTGCGCAGGGGTTCGAACACGGCCCGCGCCACGTCGGCGGTGAAGAACTTGAAGCCGCACTGGGTGTCGCCGATGCCCGGCACGATCGGGGACACCGCGCGCCGGAACGCCCACGCGCCGACGTGCCGCAGGACGCTGTGCCGGGCCCGGACGTCGGAGCGCGGGTGCGCCCGCGACCCCACCACCACGTCCACGCCCCGCCGCAACCGGCGCAGCACGCCCGGCACGGCGTCCACGCCCGCCGCCAGGTCGGCGTCGCAGAACCCCACGTACCGGCCCCGCGCGGCCAGCACACCGGCCCGGACCGCCGCGCCCTTGCCGCGGTCCGGGCAGTGCACGAGCCGCACGGGGACCGCCACCCGGGAGCTCTCCCGGACGACGTCCACGGTCCCGTCCGTGCTCGCGTTGTCGACCACGACGATCTCCGCCGCCGTCCCGTTCAGCGCCATGGCCAGGCCGAGCAGGCTCGCGCCGAGCCGACGCTCCTCGTTGTAGACGGGCACCACCACGGACAGTTCGAGGCCCACATGGCGCATCGGCTCGCTCCTCAACACTGAGACGCAGGTCACACCGTCCGAAAGTTACTCAACGGTAAAACCCGTGAGTCACTTCTTAGAATGTGATCGGGGTCACAGCGTGGTCGAGGCACCCCCTGCGAGGCACGTCACAGGCCGTTCAGGGGCTTGCGGGTGCGTACGAACGGTCCAGCGGGACAACCAACATTGTCCCCGGGGATAACCGGCGCTCCCGGCTTTGTGCGCGGGGACAGAGGTCCGCGGTCAGCTCTCCAGCCGGACGCTCTCCACCGCGAGGTACAGCTCCGAGATACCGCGCGGATCGGTGAGGTCACGCCCGGTGAGCTCCTGCACCCGCCGGATGCGGTACCGGACGGTGTTCGGGTGCACGAAGAGGCGCTCCGCCGCGTCCCGCGCCGACCCGTGCTCGGCGAACCACACCTGCATGGTGCGCAGCAGCGGTTCACGCTCGGCCTCGGGCAGCGCGAGGAGGTCCTTGAGCACCTCCTTGGCCAGCTCGCGGGCCAGCTTGGGCGCGCCGGCGACCATCGTGGTGACCGGCCGGTCGCCGAAGCCCACGGCCCCGGTCTCCCCCGGCGCGAGGCACGCCCGCGCGATGCGGGCCCGGCGCAGCGCCGCCGGCAGCAGCCGCAGCCCGGCCACGGCCGGGCTCACGCCCACCGGGAACGACGCGGCGTCCAACGCTTGGCGCAGCGCCCGCAGGTCCGCCGACCGCTCCACCGGCACCACGCCGACCTCGCCCTCGGCCGTGCGCCGCCACACCGCCCGCGACCGCGGGTCCACGAGCCCGGACAGGCCCCGGTCGTCCTCGGCCCGCGGCTCGGCGTACACGACG
The DNA here is from genome assembly GCF_039521145.1 of Saccharothrix mutabilis subsp. mutabilis. NCBI lineage: Bacteria > Bacillati > Actinomycetota > Actinomycetes > Pseudonocardiales > Pseudonocardiaceae > Saccharothrix > Saccharothrix mutabilis. The sequence continues at coordinate 93,154 of NZ_BAAABU010000003.1, read as the reverse complement.
ACGAACGGCCCCTCGGCCGGGAGCCGCAGCACGCGCGCCGCGTCCTCGAATTCCTCCGGCCGGGTGAACCGGCCGTCCAGCAGGCCGTCGATGAGCGCGAGGCGGGCCTTGTTGTCGTACCGGGCGGAGTCGGTCGCCACCTCCGTGTAAGCCTCGGCGATGACGTCGGAGAACGAGTCGATGATGTGCCAGACGGTCGCGCTGGCCGACAGCAGCTGCTCGGGCGTGAGCTGGCGCGGCCCGACGGCGTGCTCCAGCATCCCCTCGTAGGCGAACGTCCCCGCGATCCGGAACGCCCGCAGCGCCGCCGAGATGGGGATGCCCAGCCGCGCCTGCGCCCGCCCGGTCTTGCGCGCGGTCTCGACGTCCACCTCGCGCGCCTCCAGGAAGGCGCGGAAGGCCCGCCCCAGGTTCACCTCGCAGACCTTGCGCAGCTCCTGCGGCGAGCTGTGCTCCAGCCTCCGGTAGAACTCCTCTTTCTCGCTCAGCAGGCGGGCCAGCTCGTCCGCGAGCTGGGGCAGCCGGCCAAGCTGACCGCGCACGATCTCGTTCAGCTCGGGTGGCAGCGGCGACATCGTCGACGTCGTGGCGACCATCCGGACACCATAACGCCGCGCACGCCCGGCGAACCCCCTGGAAGTTTCACGGACACAGGGTGACCTCCCCCTCTGGACCGATCCGGTGGACGACCGGTTCCGGCCGGCCGCCCACCGGATTTTCCTGTTACTTCAAGTAATACGTACGCAGGACGGTCTGGCTGACGCTGCCGCCGTCGGCGTCCGTGGCGGTCGCCCGAAGGGACACCGTGCCCGCGTCCGCCGGGTGGTGCAGGACGGCTTCCCAGCCCCCTGGCGCGGGGAGCAGGTGGACCGGCCGCCACGTCCCGCCCTCGTCGTAGGAGGCGAACGCCGAGATGCCCATGACGGGCGCTCCGGTGCCCTGCACGGTGACCGGCACGCGGAACTCACGGCCGCGCGGGGCGCTGTTCTCGTCGTCCACCGGCGGGGCGAAGCGGATCACCCGCAGCGGCAGCGGGACCTGGTCGGTGGTGCGGGCCGAGTGGAAGACCCACTCGGCCGTGATCCGGCTGGACAGCGGCGTGGTCTCCTGGGTGGCGTCCACGACCAGGCGGTACCGGCCGGGCTCGGGCGGGGCCTGCGCCCACGCGCTGACGTTGCCGTAGGGCAGGGAGCCGGGCGAGAGCAGGTCGTGGTCGCGGTAGAGGCCGACGGTTCCGGTCATGCCCGGCATGAAGCCCGCGTGGTCGGGGTTCTGGTCGCCGTAGAGCGGGATCTGGAAGAACATCGTGTCGTGGTAGCGGTGGGCCGCGCTGTCCACCGGGGCCAGGCTCGGGCCGAAGACGGCGGCGTTCCAGCGTTCCGTGGTGCGGCCGGGCTTCTCGTGGGTGGTGTGGGCGAGTTGCTGGGACAGGAACGTGTCGCCGCTGAACGTGTTGGCGTAGGTGTACCAGGTCCACGGGCCGGGTGAGCGGAACTCGGTGCGCGTGCCGGGTTGCGGGAGGGTGGTGGTGTTGTACGGGACGGCGAACCAGCCGTCCACGATCGGGGCGGTGCTCTTCACCACCTTCTGCGGTCGCCCGCCCTGGACCGCGTGGCGGGCCCGGACGGCGGCCAGGTCCGCGTCCTTCGGCCGCCAGGTCGGGTCGGGGATGCCGCCGGACTGGTGGAAGACCAGGTGGTAGCTGTCCAGTTCGGACTGGTGGACCGTGCCGAAGGTGCTGCGGCACTGCGGCGTGCCGGCGGCCGGAGTGATGTGCAGCTCCGGGGTGCGCGCGGTGGTCGCGCCGAACATCGCCTTGCCGGCCGGGGTGTCGCAGGCCACGGTGAGCATCGCGCCCTGGTCGTCGACCGGCCGTTCCAGCGTGACCGAGGACTGCTTGGCGGTGCGGGCGTCCAGGGTGACGGTGGTGTCCTCGCGGATCTCCAGGCCGGGGTGCACGACGGCCGACACGCGGTCCTGTTCGAAGACGTTGGTGGCCACCAGGTAACGGCCCACCGGGACTCGCGTGCGCAGCGTGCCGTCCTCGCGGTAGGCGAACGGGCAGCGTTCGCCGGTGTCGAGGTTGACGCACAGCGGGTATGCGGTGAACGGGTTTCCGTTGCTGTCCAAGGCGTTGATCGTCACGTTGCGGTGCGGGACGGCCTCTTTGGTGAGCGCGATCGGCAGGCTCACCCGCCAACCGTCCACAGAGGACGCGGTGAGCCGACCGCTGTAGGGGCCGGGTCGCACGGACGCGTTGATGTCCGCGCGCACGCGAGTGGTGACGGTCGACCGGGGCGGGACGGCGATCTCCGGATCGACGGTGAAGAGGCCCGGCGGGTCGAGAGCGGTCTTGAGGGTGACCGGGTTCGGCCCGGTGTTGTGGAAAGTCAGGTCCCGGGTGGTGCTCGCCTCGTGGATCGGGCCGAAGTTCAACGCGCCGGGGCTCACGTGCACGGGTTGGCGCACCGCTCGCGCCGCGTCCGGCCAGCGACATCACGTCGTCGCCCGCGCTGGGCGCGTTGACGCCGAGGCTCAGGTTCACCACCCGGGCGCCCCGCGCGGTCGCCCACTCCATGCCCGCGACGACAGGTAGCCGCTGCCGCCGTCGTCCAGCACCTTGCCCGACAGCAGGGTCGAACCGGGCGCGCCGCCCCGGTAGCGGGTGTCGCCGGCGCCCCGGATGGTCGAGGCGACGTGCGTGCCGTGGCCGTGGCGGTCCTCGGTGCCGCTGCCGGTGAAGTCCCGCGCTTCGGCCACGGCTCCCGCGAGGTCGGGGTGGTCGCCGTCGACACCGGTGTCCAGCACGGCCACCTCGACGCCCTGGCCGGTGTGGCCGCCGGCCAGGGCGTCGGGCGCGCCGATCCGGGGCATGGTGCGGTCCAGCGCGACCTCGACCCGGCGGTCCAGCCACACCTTCTGCCCCGGCGACCGCCGCGCCCACACGCGGGCCGCGCCTTCCCGGTCGACGCGCAGCGCCGCGCCGGACAGGCTGCGCAGCGTGCGGCCGGACGTCGTCCCCTGGACGATCAGCGCCAGCTCACGGCCGTTGCGCGCGAGGGCGTCCACGTCGAACAGGGCTTCGTCCACGGTGCCCGCGGCGACGGCCGCCGCCGCGTCGGACGGGACGACGAAGTGGCGGCCGGGCAGCTCGTACCGGGCGAACCTGATGTGCTCGCGGCCCTTGCCGGCGCGGGGCACGTACACGTCCCGGCCGGCGACCTCGTGCACCACGACCTCGTCGCCCGTGACGAGTGGGATGGTGCTGTCCGGAGTGGAGGGTCCGGGGTGGGCCCCGGCCGCGGTGGTCGACGCGCCGAGCAGGCAGGCGGCCACCGCGAGGGTGATTGGTCTCATCTCGTTGCGCTCCAACGTCTGTGCGTGGTCCCTGATTGGTCTACGCCAATTCGGGAGCGGGCACAGGGGCCGGTCGGGGCGGGACTTTCACACCGCGGTCTCGACCACCACCACATGGGCTATCGTGGAGCCGTTGTTCACATTGCAGTCGCAATCCGGATGAGGAACGTAATGCGGTGACCCAGAACCGACAGTCCCGCGCCGAGCGCGCCGCGCGGACCCGCGTGGAGCTGCTGGAGGCGGCGGCCCGGGTGTTCGCGCGCAAGGGCTACTCCGGCGCGTCGGTGGGGGACATCGCCGAGGAGGCCGGGTACACGCACGGGGCGGTCTACTCGCAGTTCCGGAACAAGCAGGACCTGTTCTTCGCGCTCTACGAGCAGACCACGACGAAGCGGGCCGAGGCGCTGGCGCAGGTCTTCCTGGCCGCCGAGGGCTCGCTGCGCGAGCGGATGCGGGTCGCCACCGACTGGTCCATGGCCGACCTGAAGGCGAACCCGGACTGGTTCCTGCTGCACATGGAGTTCCTGTTCGCCGCCGCCCGCGACCCCGAGGTGCGGGCGCGGTTCTCCGAGGGCGGGCGGACGATCCGGAACATGATGGGCGCGTTGATCCAGCACGAGGTGGACAGCGGGACCCTCAAGTCGGACATGACGGCCACCGACCTGGCGATGGGCATGAACGGCCTGTTCCTCGGGCTGGCGTTGCAGGAGGTCATCGAGCCGGGCGTGGTCCGCAACGGGCTGTACGGCGACGTGGTCACCCTGATCATGGACGCCATGTCGCCCGAGTGACTCACGGTTGCCGCGCCGCCGCGCCGGGGTCCAGGCCCGGCCCCTCGGGCAGGCGGGCGACCAGGGTCGCGGGCAGCCGGACCGGCTTGGCCGACGCGTACCCCAGCACCCCCAGCACGTCCGGCGTCGCCAGCGGGTAGCGGCGGCCGAGGTCGGTCACGACGGTCAGGGTGCCCGCGGGCGCGCCCGGCGCGGGCATCGCCTCCACCACCGCGGCCCAGCCCGGCGGCACGTGCACCCGGTCGGCCAACGGGGTGCCCTTCGGGTCGCGGCGGGTGGTCGCGGTCATCGGGTCGGCCGGGGGCAGCACGGGTTCGACGCGCAGGCGCGGTGCGGGGTCGTCCGGGGCGAAGGTCGCGCACACCGCGGCTTCCCCGTTCCGCAACGGCATGAAGTCCGGGCGTGCGGTGGGGGCGTCGGCGGTGGCGGGTTCGAGCTTGCGCGCCGACGCGGCCAGGGCCGGCGCCAGCGGGACGGCTTTCGGCTCCTCGCCGGGATAAGCGGCCAGCACGGGCGCGTACGCGCGCTGGATGTCGTACTGGAGTTCGGTGATCGGCTGCAACGCGTCACGGCCCGCGAGGTAGTGCTGCGTCCCGCCGCCGGACGTCCGCACCACCAGCAGCGTGCCCACCCGCAGGTCCGCGCGGCCGGGCACGGCGCTCGACGGCTCACCCGCGCCGGGCACCGCGATCGGGCCGATGGCCGCGCCCTCGGGCAGCACGTCCAGCCACGACCGGCCCACCCGCGCCCACGGCTGCGCGCTCAACGCCAACCCCGTGCCCACGGCCGGGTAGTCGTCGATGCGGTGCCGCTTCCCGCGCCACACCAGGAACCGCTCCCCGGTCGGCGCCAGCTCGGCCAGCAGCGCCCGGTCCCCCGGTTCACCGCCGCCGTCCGGCGCGGCGCCCACCAGCAGCACGGACTCCTCCACCCGGGCCCCCGCCGCGTCACCGGCCGGCACCGAGCACAGCGACCACGACCCGGTCAGCAGGCGGTCGGGGCCGGGCAGCGCGTCCGGCGCGTCGGCGATGCCGAGCCGGGGGCCGCGCGGCACGCCGACCAGCGAGTCCCGCGACACCCGTTCCGTGGGGCCGTGGCTGCCGACCAGCAGCAGCGCGGAGGCGTAGTTGGCGACCGGGTGCAGCCGGCCGTCCAGGTAGACGTACCGGGTGCCGGTCTCCTTCTCCACGATCACCGCGTCGTCCTTGCGCCACGCGCCGTTCCCGCCCGGCACGACCATCCCGTACACGCCGACGCACGCCAGCGCCACGATCGCCAGCGCGATGCCCGCGAACGTCGCCCCGACCGGGCGGCGAAACGGCGGCTGCTCCGGGTCGGTCTCCCCGGTGACCAGCGCGGACGTGGCCCGCTGCACCAGGAACTGGTAGGCCTGCAACTGGTCCCGCTTGGACGCCACCGCTCAGCCCCCCAGCCCGCGCACGTACCCGAACAGGCCCAGCACCGAGCACACCAGCGGCACCACCGCGACCACCACCAGGATCTCGGCGTACTCGGCGAACCGTCCCACGTACGGGTTGGGCACGCGCGTGCTGAACACCATCCCCGCCGCCACCACCAGGGCCGCGACCAGGGCCTGCACCGCGCCGGCGAGCGCCACGTCGGTCATCAGCGGGCCGACCGCCAGGCACCCGGCCCCGGTCACCCCGGCCGCCAGCAGCGGAACCCGTTGGCGCACCACGGGGTAGAGCCGCGCGCGCAACAACAGCCCCACGGCCACCACGCCCACCAGCACCAGGGCGGAGGTGTCGTCCCCGCGCACCAGCACCACCTGGCAGCCCGCGACCACCAGCGCGGACCCGGCCAGCATCCCGGTGAGCAGCGCGTCGGCCCGCACCACCGCCAGGTGCACCAGCGGCAGCGGCGGCTGGGGGTCGTCGCGGACCAGGTCGGCGGTCGTGCGCGGCAGCACGGGCATGGGCACCCGGCCCAGGCGCAGCGCCAGCGGCGCGAACCCGGGCGACAGCGCGAGCACACCGCCGGCCACGACCGCCGCGCACTCGTGCGGCGACCAGCCCGCGGTGCCCAGCCACCCGGCCACCACGCACAGCGCGCCCACCGTGACCGCGCCCGCGAACAGCGCCGGGGCCGCCGGCACGCCCAGGTGGGCGGCCAGGGCGAACAGCAGCAGCGCCGATCCGGCGAGCAGCAGGTGCCCGGCGGCGAGGTCGGTCAGCGGCCGGTCGCCCGCGAGCAGGAGACCACCGCCGGTGAACGCGAACGGCAGCGCGACGGCCGCGACCACGGCGCCCGCGGCGGCGTCCCCGACCGCTCGGGCCAGCACAACCCCGGCGCCCACCAGCAGGACCGCCGCGCCCAGCGACCACAAGGCGGGCGTCGTCCACGACGGGCCGGCGCGGACCACCGCGACCAGCGCGAGCAGGACCGCCGCGGCCCCGACCGCCAGCCCGGCGTGGCGGGTGTGCCGGGGACCCCACGCGCGGTCGCGGCCGGAACCGGTGGCGATGGCGTCCACCAGGTCGTCGTACTCCAGCTCGGGCCACTCCAGGCGGCGCGGCGCGAGGTGCAGGACCTCGCCGTCGCGGACCCGGTGCGCCGCGAGCGTCCGGTCCGGGTCGAACGCCGTCCCGTCCGCGCGGCGCAGCACCCAGCCGCCGCCGGCTACCCCGTCGTCGGCGAGCCCCTCGCCCGCGCGGGCGAGCAGGCCGGGCAGCACCTCGGCGACCGCCGCGTGTTCGGGCAGCGCCAGGTCGATGCGCCGGCGCGGAGCGGCGACCGTGACCCTGACCAGGCCGGTAGTCTGCATGGGGAGCAGCTTCGCGCCGCCGGGCGCGGCGCGGGCGGGCGAGGCATGAAGCGGCCACCGCGCGTCGGGCGCGCGGGCGCGTTCCTACGCTCGGCGCGTGTCGTGGACGAGGGGTGTGGGCTCGTGGAGACGGTGATCGCGCCGAGGCTGCTCGCGTCCGGTCCGGTGGCGACCGTGTACGCGGCGCGGCTCGCCGACACCGGGGCCGAGGTGGCGGTGAAGGTGTACGCGGAGAAGTTCGACCGCGACACCGCCGACTGGCTCGACCGCGAGCGCAAGGCCCTGTCCGCGGCGGGTGTCCCGCAGGTGCTGCCGGTGGACGGGGTGCTGGACCTGCCGGACGGGCGGTCGGGCGTGCGGATGCGCCTGTGCCACGGGTCGTTGGCGGCCCTGTTGTCGTCCGGGGTCGGGTCGCCGGGTGTGCGCGACGCCCTGGGTGTGGGGTTGGCCGTGGCGCGCGCGCTCGCGGCGGCGCACTCGGTGGGTGTCGTGCACGGGGGCGTGACGCCGCACAACGTGCTGTGGCACGGGTCCGGCGAGTTCGTGGTGTCGGACTTCGGGCTGTCGCTGCGCGAGCGCTTCCCGCGCGATCCCACGCACGCCTTGGAGTTCACCGCGCCGGAGACGCTGCGGGACGACACCCGGACCCCCGCGTCGGACCTGTACGGCCTCGGTGCCGTGCTCCACACGATGCTGACGGGCGCGCCGCCGTTCCCGCGCCGGACCGGTGAGCCGCCGGGCGAACGCATCCTGCGCGTCCTGCGCGAACAGGTTCCGCCCGTGCGCGGCGAGGGTTTGCCGCACGAGCTGTCCGACGCGATCAGCCGCCTGCTGGCGAAGGACCCGGCCGCCCGCCCCGCGGACGCGGGCCACCTGGCCCACCTCTTCGAACACCTGCTGACCACCCCGCCCTCGCCCGCAGTGCTCCCGACGACACCGGCCCCGCCCGCACCACCGGTCCCGCCCACGACACCGGTGCCGCCCGCGCCGCCGGTCCCGCCGGTGCCGCCCGCGCCACCGGTCCCGCCCGCGCCACCGGTCCCGCGGCCAGACCTCGGTTTCGACGACTTCGCCACCCCGCCCACACCGTCCACTGTGGACACGCCGCGCCCATCCGGCCGCACCCTCGTCCACACCACCGACGGCACCGCGCCCGCCACCCGCACCCGCGCCTGGCGCACCCCCGCCCTGGTCGGCGTCGGCCTGGTGGTCGCCTCGCTGATCGCCGTCCCCCTGCTCCTCCCCGGCGACGAGCCCGCCACACCACCGATTGCGGCGAGCGAACCCCCCAGGACCGCCCAGACCACCGAAGCAGCCCAGGTCACCCTGGTCCTCGACCCGCCCGCCGACCAGGGCGACCACGTCGAGCTGACCTGGAGCGCCAACGGCGAGCTGGACTTCGCCGTCGTCGTCGCGGGCGAGGGCATCCAGACCATGGTGCTCGTCGCGCACCGCAAACACGGCCTGCGCGTCCCCGTGGACCCGGGCCGCCGCTACTGCTTCCAGGTCCGCGGCACCGACAGCAAAGCCGTCTACACCAGCGAACCGGTCGCCGTGCGCGGCGCGCGCTGCACGCTCTGACCGAACAGCGGACGCGGGTCCAGCGCCGCCCGCAGCCGGGCCCCGCGCGGCCGGGCGGCCAGCACCCCGCGCACCAGCCGCTCCTCCTGCCACGCCTTGCGCACCGACCCGTCGCTGACCGGGACCCCCGACCACAGCGCCATGTCCAGCACCCGCCCCAGCCGTGTGATCGGGCCGGCCGTCGCCTCGCCCGCCGCCGACGCCAGGTCGCGCGGAGTCATGCCGATCCGGAACGGCACGCCGTGCGCCCGCAGCCGGTCGCACACCTCGGCCCACGCCGCGACCACGCCGTCCGCCCCGGTCCGCCGCCGACGCCGCCGCCTGCGCACGGCCTTCGCCAGCGGCACCCCGACCAGCCAGCACAGGGCGAACCCGACCGCGACCGCCCCGGCCACGAGCGTCACCACCCCGACGTCGAACGCCGTCGCGGGCACCTCGACGTCCTCGCGCGGCTGCTCCGGCGGGCGCAACTCGTCCTCGGGCGGCAACTGCTCGCGCGCCTGCGCGGCGGCCTTCGCCAGCCCCGTCGACTCCGCCTCGACCACCCCGCCGGCGACGGCCGTCGCGGTCGGGTCCAGCGGCACCCAGCCGACACCGGTCACGGCGATCTCGGGCCAGGCCAACACGTCCTTGTTGCGCACCACGTAGGAACCGCCGCCGTCGCGCGCCCCGCCCCGGTAGCCGACGACCAGCCGGGCCGGGATGCCGTTGAGCCGGGCCAGCGCGACGTACGCGGCGGCGAACTGCTCGCTGGTGCCACGCCTGGTCTCGGTGAGGAAGCGGCGCAGGTGCGGCCACCCGCTGCCGGTCGGCAGGTCCCGGCCGTCCGCGACCCGGTAGTTCGTGGCGAGGAACCGTTCGAGCTGCAAGGCCGACTGGACCGTGGGCCGCAGGCCGCGCACCGACTCCTGCGCGAGCCGCCCGACCTCCGGCGGCACCGCGCCGACCCCGCCCAGGCCGCCGTCCGCGCGCGGGTCCACGGTGCCCGCGCCCAGCGCGTCGCCGTCCACGCCCGGTTCGGACCAGGTCAGGGTGTAGCGGCGGGGGCCGGCGGCCCGGTCGAGCAGGAGCGTGCCGGCGGACTCGTCCACCAGCGGGGCCAGGCCGTCCACGACCAGCGGGGTGGGCTGGGAGGGCAGCCACGGCCCGGTGAGGTCCTCGACGGTCACCTCGGCGGTGCGGGTGCCGGCGCCCTCGCGACGCGCGCCCAGGCGGCGCAGGTCGGGGTCGGCGGTCCAGTTCGCGCCGTCGAACCCGTCCAGCACGACCAGGCTCCACCGGTCGACCCGCGCGTCCGCCCGGTACCGGAACACCTCGCGCTCGGGTTCCGCGAGCCGCCGCGCGACCTCGTTGAGCGGGTTGCCGACCCGGTGCTGGCGCAACGCGACCGCGTCACCCTCCAGCCGCACGGGCGTGCGCCCCAACGGGTCGAACCCGCCCAACGCCACCGCGCCGACCGCGACCGCGACCACCAGCACCGCCGCCCGCCGGACCCGCGCCCCGCTCACGGTGGTGCGCCGCACCAGGACCAGCCCCGCGGGCAGCGCGAACGCCACCCCCGCGCCGACCGCCGCGACGCCGCTCACCGGCCGGTAGAGCTGCGCCAACCCGGCCACCGCGAGCACCGGCAGCAACGCCGCGCCCGGAACCCGGGACCGCAGCAGGACTTCCGTCCCCAGCACCACCGCGAGCAACACGGCCAACGGCACGAACAGCAGCAACTCCGGCTCCGGCCGCGCGGGCCACGTCGACTGCAACGTCAGCAGCCAGCCCTGGGTCCCGCCACGCCACAACGCGCTCATCGAGGCGCCGGTCGGCAACCCCGCCACGGTCGTCGGGAACAACACCGACTCCACCAGGCCGAGCAAACCCAGCACCAGCACCAGAACCGGTCGCACCGGCACGAGCCCCGGCCACCGCAAGCACACCTCGACCGCCGCGAAGGCCGCCACCAGCACGACGGAAACGGGCAGCAGCAAGGAGAACAGCCCGAACACCGGCGAGAACAGCAACCCCGCCACACCCGCCGCGCCCAGCAGCCCGGCGACCGCGACCCGTCCCGGCGCGGTCACGGCCCCACCACGGCGATCCGCGTTCACGAGCCCACCAGGGCGTTCCACGACGCCACCGCCTCCGCCGCCGACCCCGCCCCGATCACGCCGGCCGCCGCGCCGCGCGGCGCGCCCAACCGGATCACCGCGTCCGGCCGCCACCGCGCCACCGGCCCCAGGTCCGCGTCGCCCCCGGTCACCACGACCACCGCTCCCCCCGGCCGCACCGCCGCCGCCCGCACCAGCGCGGCGCCGGCCGGCGCGTCCTGCGCCACCACGCACAACCGGTCCAGCAACGCCCGTGCCGCCCGCAACCCGCTCTCCACCGCGAACTCCGCGCCGCACGTCACCAAGCCGCACGGCTGCCCCGCCGACGCCGCCGCCGACACCAGCGACGCCGCCACCTCCACGGCCTCCTCGAACAGCGCCGCGGTCATCGACGTCGGCCGCGTGTCCAAAACGACCGTGCAGCGCGTCCGCGCCGGGTCCACGTGCTCGCGCACCATCAGCCGCCCGGCCCGCGCCGACGCCTTCCAGTGCAGCAACCGCACCTCGTCGCCGGGCACGTACTCGCGCACCACCCGCAGGTCCGCCGACCCGCGCAGCGGCGGGTCGGTCACCGGCCCGTCGTGGTGGTGGCGCGGGTGCGCGACCCGCGGCGGCCGGGCCGCGTGGACCCGCGGGTGCACCCACAGGCTCGCCGCGCCGCCCACCGCCGGGTGGCCGCGGACCAGGTCGAACGGGTCGAACCGGTGCACCTGGAACGGCCCCACCCGCAGCAGCCCGCGGGACGCGGTGGGCACCTCGTGGTGGTAGGTCGCCTCCGCGCCGGGGGCCAGCGGCCGGACGCGGATCTCGTGCGCCGACGACCCCACGCGGTCGCCGCCGGTGAACCCGCCCAACCGGCGCGGGGTCGGGTTGCGCACGACGAGCGTGGCCAGCGCGGGCGTGCCGCGCTCCACCCGCTCCGGGTGGACGGTCCGCGCCACCTCGACCTTCGGCCGCACCATCGTCGTGGCCACGGCCGCCAGCAACCCGCCGACCGCCACCCCGGCCAGGGCGCGGAAGAACGCGTGCCCGGCGACCGTGCCGAGCGCGAAGAACCCGACCGCCGCCACCAGGACGACGACACCGCGGCGGGTGAGCCGCACGACCTCAGCCCCCGATCGCGGCCGTGGGCGCGGCGGTGTCGGCCAGCAGCTCGTCCACGACCTGCTCGGGCAGCCGCCGGCTCAGCTCCGCGTCCGGGGTGAGCACCAGCCGGTGGCACATCACCGGGTGCGCCACGTCCTTCACGTCGTCGGGCACCACGTAGTCCCGGCCGTGCGTGGCCGCCAACGCCTGCGCGGCCCGGATCAACGCGACGCTGCCGCGCGGGCTGACGCCGAACCGGACCGCCGGGTGGTTGCGGCTCGCGGCGGCCAGGCGCACCGCGTAGGACACGATCTCCCGCGCCACCCGGCACCGCCGCACCTCGGCGATCACCTGTTGCAGCCCGGCGAGGTCCAGCACCGGCCGCAGGTCGTCGGGGCTGACGCCGGCCCGGTCGCCGAGCACCACCATCACCTCGGCGTCGTGGTCGGGGTAGCCCACCGACAGCCGCATCAGGAACCGGTCGAGCTGGGCCTCCGGCAACCGGTAGGTGCCCTCCATCTCGATGGGGTTCTGGGTGGCCACCACGAGGAACGGCCGCGGCACGTCGTGGCGGACCGAGTCGACGGTGACCCGCCGCTCCTCCATGACCTCCAGCAGCGCGGCCTGCGTCTTGGGCGTGCCCCGGTTGATCTCGTCGGCGAGGACCACGTTGGCGAAGATGCCGCCGGGGTGGAAGCGGAAGCCCTCGTCGCCCTGGTGGTAGACCATGACGCCGGTGATGTCGCCGGGCAGCAGGTCCGGGGTGAACTGGATGCGCTGCCACGAGCCGCCGATGCTGCCCGCGAGGCACCGCGCGAGGGTGGTCTTGCCGACGCCGGGCACGTCCTCCAGCAGCAGGTGGCCCTCCGCGAACAACGCCGCCACGGCGAGCCGAACGACCTCGGGCTTGCCGCGCACGACCAGCTGCACGTTGGCCGCGATCAGGTCGTACGCGGCACCGGGGGTGGGTGTCATTCCTCGCCTTTCCGAAATCTGGTCAGCCGACGTCGCTCATGCGGTCTCTTCCACCACCTGACGGCCGGCGGTCACGCCCGCTCGCGGCCGGCCACACGTTTCGCGCCACCGCCGGCTCAGCGGGCAGCCATGCCGCTCACGCCACCGCCGGCTCAGCAGGCAGCCATGCCGCTCGTGCCGCTGCCCGGTCACCGCGCGGCCGTGCCGCTCGTGCCGCCGCCCGGTCACCGCGCGGCCATGCCGCCGGACGTGCCGGACCGCCGCGCGCCGCCCCCGCCGCCGGCCGCCGGGACGCCGCGCCACGTGGCCGGCTGCGCGTTGCCGTTGGCGTTGCTCGCGTTCAGCGTCAGGTCCACCGCGCGGCCCGGGTCGACGCCGGGGACGTCGATGGCGATCTCCTGCACCCCGCCGCACGCCACCTCCACCGGCGGGCGGCCCTCCAGGTTGAACGTGCTCAGCTTGCACGTCGTGGGGAACCCGCTGTTGTTGACGTCCACGGTCGCGATGGCGCGGCCGGCCCCGGACCAGCGCACGCCGACGAACTTCACCACCGGCAACCCCATCAGCGTCGGCACGACGGCGGTGCCGGGGTGGCCCGTGCTGGTCGGCGACCCGGGCGGGCCGTAGCGGGTGATCGCGCGGACGGTGACCAGGCTGCCCAGCGCGCCGGTGAAGCTGGTGTAGTCGGTGGTGGTGCCGGTGACCTGGCGGTCGGGCTGACCGGGCAGCTGCACCAGGTAGTGCACGAGGGTGCCGCCGCGCAGGTCCGGTTGGGTCCAGGTGACCGTCGAGCCGCCGAAAGTCGTCGTCGCGGTGACGTCCGGCGCGCTCGCCACGCCCAGCGGCACGACGCTGCCGGAACTGGCGCCCGGCCCGCGCCCGGCCTCGTTCTCGGCCACGACGGTGAACACGTGCGCCACGCCGTTGGCCAGGCCTTCGAGGCGGGCGCTGTGCGTGCCGCCGCCGACCGTGGTGCCGCCGCCGTTCCACGACACGTGGTACGCGGTGACCGGCGCGCCGTTGGGCGGGGCCGGGTCCCAGCGGACCGTGGCGCTCGCGTCGCCGGCTTCCGCGCCGACGTCACCGGGCGCGCCGGGCGCGGTGGCCCGGGCGACCGGCGGGGTGAGCCGGGAGGTGACCTTCCGGTCGTCGACGGGCGGCGTCGTGGTGGTGGTCGGGGCCGGCTCGGTGGTGGACGGGGTGGTGGTCGTGGACCCGGTGGGGCGTTCGCCGGACCGGTCGTCGGCGGCCTTGCCGACGTCCACGGTGACCACCGAGCCCTTCTCGCCGTCGACCACCAGGACCTGCGAGCCGTCCTGGTTCTCCACGTAGACGCGGTCGTCCTCGCCGCGCGCGAGGCGGGGCGCGCCGGCCTTGCCGGGCACCTTCGTGACGCTCTTGCGGGCGCCCTTGCTGTCGTAGGTGAGGACTTCGTTGCGGGCTTGGTCGACCAGGGTGATCACGCGCGCGGTCGCCACCGGGCCGGAGTAGCGGCCGTTGCCGGGCAGCTCCACCTCGACCGGTTCGGCGACCGGGCGCTGGTCCAGGCCGGCGGTGTCGATCAGGTGCAGGCGGGCGCGGTCCGGGTCCACCACGGCCAGCCGCCCGTCGGCGGTGCTGCTCGCGACCTGGGCGGTGGCGGGCAGGTCCACGCCCAGCGGCACGGACGGGCCGAAGCCGTCCCGGTCGAAGGTGCGCAGCGCGTCCGCGGTGGTGTCCACCAGCACGGGGCGGTCGTCCACGACGGTCAGCGCGCCGGTGTGCCCCGGCTCGACCTGCGCGGGGCAGGTCAGCACGGCGGCCCCGCGGGGCAGTTCGCACAACGCGCCGGAGTCCACGCGGTGCAGCCACACGCTGCCGTCCCCGGTCACCGCCGGCTCGGACACCGGACCGCCCGCGGGCACCGTCGCGGCCGGGTCGCCCAGCCGCACGACCTGGCCCGCGTTGCGGTAGACCAGGTACGGGCCGCCGGCGACCTCCAGCACCACGGGCACCTCGGCCGCGGGCGGGGTCTGGGCGTTCTCGACGCTGAGCGTGGACTTGTCGAACACGGTGATGCGGGAGCGCTCGACGACGTAACCGGAGCGCTCGCCCTGCGCCACCTGCGCGCCCGGCTCGACCCCGGGCAGCGCGACCCGCGCGTCGACCTGGTTGGTGGAGCCGTCTACGTGGAACGCGGTCTGGAACGCGGCGTTGTAGACCCAGTGGCCCACCTGGAAGAACTGGAGGCCGGGCGCGACGGGGGGCTGGCCGGCCGCGGCGACGCCGACGATCCCGACACAGGCCGCCACCAGCACGGCGATCATCGCGCGGGTGCGCGTCACGCTGGAGGTCTTCATGTCACGCGGCGCCTCTCCGAACCTCTCCCCGAACGGTTGGGATTACGACCGTCATCCGAATGGGGATCATAATCCGGGACGGTAGCACCAGGTGGGTGAACGATCGGACCGGATGACCGGAACCGGCCGAACCCCCGCCCTGTCATCGAAACCTCATGCGGTGGCGCGGACAGTGCGGACCTGTGACGAGACCCGGCGGGCCCCAACCCGCGCCACCCCTTGTTGACGGACCGGTCGTCGTGCACGTCGACGGCGTGAGCCCACCGCCCTGGTCACCCGCGTGGGCGCCACCGGCTCCACCCCCGTCCCGGTCGCGGGGGACGTTCTCGGTGGGGCTGCCGCCGGTCACGCCGGTTCCCCCGCCCCCGCGCTCCCGCCGTGCGCTGGGCCCGCTGCGCCCGCCCCAACTGCTCTGCTGGCAACTGGCCGTCGTCGCGGTGATGGCGGTGCTCGACCAGCCGTGGCCCGTGTTCACCGCGGTCGTGGTCGCGGCGTTGGCCGTCGTCGTGCTGACCGCCGTCCGCCGCCGTGGCCGCTGGCTGTGGGAGTGGGCCGTGCTGGGCCTGGCGTTCCTGCGCCGCCACCGCTCACCGCACCGGGAGCCCGAGCACCCACAACCGGGTCGGGCGTTGATCGAACTGCTCGTCCCCGGCGCGACCGGCGTCGAGACCGACCTCGGCGACGAGCGGGTGTTCCTGATCAGCGCCGCCCCCGGCGTCACGGCGGTGCTCCGGCCGGCGGCGCGGCGCGACCTGACCAGGGCCGTCCCGAGCCCCGAAGCCCTGCTCCCGGACACCGGCGAGGAGTTCGCGGTCCGGTTCGTCCACCACGCCGGCACCGACCGCTCCCGGCCGCCGCGGGTGTGGGTCGCGTTGCAGGCCCTGCGCACGGTCGAGGCGCACCGCGAGGACGACGTCCGCCGGGCGCTGGGCAACGCCGTCCGCCGGGTCCGCCGCAAGCTGCGCCGCGACGGCGTGGAGGTGGACGCCCTGACCGAGGTCGAGACGGTCGCGACGGTGTCCGCGCTGGCGCACCTCACCGGCGGTCGCACGCGGGTGCGGGAGCAGTGGCGGCTGTGGTGGAGCGGGCCGGTGGCGCAGGCCGCGTTCCGGCTGGACGGGTGGGACCGCCTGCCGCCGTCCGTCGCGCCGCAGTTGCTGCGGTGGCTGTTGACGGCGGTGCCGCAGGCGGCGGTGACGGTGTCCGTGACGGCCCGGACGGGTCAGGGCCCGGAGGCCGTGGTCCGGGTGGCCGCCGCCGACCCGCGCGCCCTCGACGGCGCGGCCGGCCAGGTGGCGCGGCTGGCCAGGGAGCGCGGCATCGTCCTGGAACGCCTCGACGGCCGGCACCGCGACGGTCTCGCCGCGACCCTGCCGCTGGGCGTCACCCGCTGATCAGGTACCCGACGCCGCGCACAGTGTGGATCAGCGGCGGCTCGTGCAGCTTGCGGCGCAGGGCGGCGATCACGACGTCGAGGACGTTCGACGCGGGGTCGGCCGCCTCGTCCCAGGCCCCCGCCGACAGCAGGTCCTGCCGCGCCACCGCCACGCCCGGCGTGGCCATCAACCGCTGCAACACGAGGAACTCCTTGCGCGCCAGCGTCAACAACACCCCACCCCGGGTCACGCGGTGCCGCCCGGGGTCCAGCTCGACGTCCGCGCACCGCAACACCGACGGCGGCCCGACGAGCCCCACCCGGCACAGGTTCCGCACGCGCGCGACCAGTTCGGGCATGGCGAACGGCTTGACCAGGTAGTCCCCGCCGCCGACCCGCAACCCGGCGACCCGGTCGGCCTCGGTGTCCCGAGCGGTGAGGAACAACACCGGCACCGACCACCCCCGAGCCCGCCGCGCCCGCACGTACGGCAGGCTGTCACCGGAGGGCAGCATCCGGTCGAACACCACGCAGTCGTAGGAGTTGACGAACAACGCCTCGTCGGCGAACGGCAGGTCGGCAGCGGTGTCCACCGCGAACCCGGCGCCCCGCAAGGCCCCTTCCAACGCCACCCTGAGGTTCTCGTCGTCCTCGGTGATCAGCACCCGCACCGCACGCACGTTAGTGCGCACGCCAAGCGGCGGACCCCGCGGGCGACACCACCCCGGGGTCCGACGAGTCAGCTCGCCCGGTCCATCAGCCAGCCCCGGTCGGCGGCCTTGGCGCCGGCCTGGAACCGGCTGCGCGCCCCCAGCCGGTTCATGATGTCCGACACCATCCGCCGCACCGTCCGCACGGAGATCCCCAGCCGCGCCGCCGCCGAGTCGTCGGTCGCCCCCGACCACAGCAGCGCCAGCAGGTCGCGCTCGCGCGGGCTCAGCGCCTCGCGGTGCTCCACCGCCTCCACCGGCGCCAGCGGCACCGCCGCCGGCCACATCCGGTCGAACAACGCGGTCGTCGCCGCCACCACGCTCGGCAGCCGGAACGCCGCCATCCCCGCCCGCGGCCCCGGCAGCAACGCCGTCGTCCCGTCCACGACCAGCGCGTCCATCGGCACCGCCGTCTCCGTGCGCACCTCCGCGCCCGCCGCCGCCAGGCCCGCGACCCCGCCCGACAGCCGCGCCGAGTCCGGCACCAGCACCCGGTACCGCACGCCGCGCCGCAGGTTGTCCCGGTCCACCCGACCGAACAGGCCCACCGACCCGTCGGTGCTCAGCACCAGCACCTCACGGGTCGCCGACGCCAGGACCGCGTCCACGCCGACGTCCCGCGCCGTGCCCCCGACCAGGCTCAACCGGGTGTTCATGACAGCCACCTCCGCACTCCTCCCCCTGCCAACCGTCCACTGTGGACGTGCCACCGGCCGCGTCCGGTTCCTGCCAGATCCGGCCGACCCCGTGGTTTATGCTCGCCGGCGCACTAGCGTTCGAGCCGGCGGCTACGTCGTGAACGCCGAACCACGCGCCAACCATGCACCGGCACACATGAGGTTTCGATGACACGGGTGATGGTCGTCGAGGACGACGAGGACCTGCGGGTGGCGGTGTCGGCGGCGCTGCGCGCCGAGGGGTTGCGCGTGGACGCCGCCCCGGACATCGCCGCCGCCGACCGGGTGCTGCGCGCCGCCGACTTCGCCTGCGTCGTGTTCGACCGGATGCTGCCCGACGGCGACTCCCTCGACTACGTCCGCGCCCGCCGGCTCGCCGGGTGGAGCGTGCCCGTGCTGTTCCTCACCGCCCGCGACGCCCTGGCCGACCGGGTCGCCGGGTTCGAGCACGGCGGTGACGACTACCTGGTCAAACCGTTCTCCGTGGCGGAACTGGCGGCGCGCGTGGGCAACCTGTGCCGCCGGTCGGGCGCGCGGCCGTCGGTGCTGCGGCACGCCGACCTGGAGATGGACTGCGCGCGGCGCGAGGTGCGGCGCGGCGGGGTGCTGCTGACCCTGTCGGACAAGGAGTTCGCCGTGCTGGAGTACCTGCTGACCCGCGCCGGGCTGGCGGTGGAGCGGGCGGAGCTGATCGAGCACTGCTGGGACTCCGCGACCGACCCGATGTCGAACGTGGTCGACGTCGTGGTGAAACGGCTGCGGCGCAAGCTCCAGGAGCCCGAGCTGATCCACACCGTGCGCGGGCGCGGTTACCTGCTGGGGACGTCGTGACCGGGTCGGCGGCCGACCGGCTGCGCAGGCTGCGCTGGGTGCTGACCGCCGTGTTCACCGTGACCAACACGATCGCGCTGGTCGCGTTCGCCTGGTGGGTGGTGCGCGACGACGCCGAGCAGGGCGAGGCCGACCTCGACGCCGAGCTGGCCCGGGTGACCACGGCGGTGAGCCGACTCGTGGTGTTCGACCGGGCGGTCAACTTCCACCTGGTCAACGTGGACGAGCTGAACGGGTCGTGCCCGCAGTTCGCGATCCTGCCCGGCGGCGCGCCGGCGTTCCAGGCGCACGTGTCCAAGCGGGTGTGCGTGCCGGTGGACAACGCCGTGCTCAGCTCGTTGGCGACCAGCGCCGTGCGCGGCGGCGGGGTCGTCGCGGGCTACCAGCGCGGCAGCGGCGGCGAACTGGTCCGGGTGCGGGCGGAACCGCTGCTCAACACCGACCGCGAGTACATCGGCGCGGTGGTCGCGGTCGTGGACACCCGGCCGCGCCAGGCCGAGCACAACCGGCTGCTGCTGCTCGTCGTCGGCGGGTGTCTGGTCCTGGTCGGCGGGCTGGGCGTGGCCGGGCACGTGCTGTCCGGCCGGGCCATCCGCCCCGCCGCCGCCGCGCTGCAACAGCAAGAGGTCCTGCTCGCCGAGACCGCCCACGACCTGCGCACCCCCGTCGCGGCCCTGCGCGCGCTGGCCGAGACCGCCCTGGACAACCCGACCCAACGCGCCGACCTGCTGCCCCGCACGGTCCGGCTGGCCGCGCGCATGGGCGGCATCATCGACGGCCTGCTGGTCCGCGCCCGCCTGGCCGCCGGGGTCGAGCAGCTCGCCATCCAGCCGGTGTGGCTGGACCAGCTGGTCGTCGGCGTGGTCGAGGAGACCCCGACCGAGGGCGCGCAGGTCACCGTCACCGCCGCGCCGACCAAGGTCGACGCCGACCCCGCGCTGCTGCAACGGGCGATCGGGAACCTCCTGGACAACGCCATGCGCTACGGGCGGCGGCCGGGTGAGGAGGCGATCGTGCACATCACCGTCGCCGGCGGCACCGTCACCGTGGCCGACCACGGGCCGGGCATCGACGCGGCGCTGGCGGAGGACGCGTTCGACCGGTTCTCCAGCACCGGCGGGTCGTCCGGGCTGGGGTTGTCGATCGTGCGGTGGGTCGCGCAGGCGCACGGCGGCCGGCTGGCGGTCTACAACGCGGACGAGGGCGGCGCGATCTTCGAACTGAGCCTGCCGGTCAGCGCACCGTGAACTGCCGCCACGGCGGGAGGCTGACCCACGCGCCGTCCCGCTCGTAGGCCAGGTAGTAGGTGAAGGTGCCGCGGGAGGCGAACCGGCGCTGCGCCTCGACCGTGCGGGGCGTGGTGTCCAGCCGGACGTCCTCCAGCGCGGGGAAGTCCCGGGCCGTGCCCTTGTCGTCCTTCACCCGCACGACGACCTTGGCCAGCGTCACCGCCCGGTCCGCGCTGATGGTGGCCTTGACGACCACCGTGTTCCCCAGGAGCGGTTCGGCGGGCTCGACGGCCAGCGACCCGACGATCGTCACCTCCCCCGACACCACGTCGACGGGGATCAACTCCGACTCGGACAGCCGCACCCCGACCAGCACGGCCGCCACGAGCGCCACCACCGCGACCGAGACCCCCACCCACACCCGTGTCGGCATGCGACCACCGTACGGGCTGTCCTCTTGCGGACAGCCGGCGCTCCCGCCGCGCCCCGCGCCCGACCATGGGCGGGATGAGACGACACCGGACCCCCGCGCTCACGGCCGTGCTGGCCGTGGTGGCGCTGCACGTCATCGGCGGCTCCGCGACCGCGGCGCCACCCGCCGGCGCGTGCCACAACGCCGAGCCGGCGCACCAGCGGGTGCGCGAACAGCCGTGGGCGCAACAGGTCCTCGACCCCCGGCGGGTGTGGCCGCGCAGCCGGGGCGCGGGAGTGCTGGTCGCCGTCGTGGACTCCGGCGTCGACTCCGACCACCCCCAGCTGGCCCGTCCCGGCAAGGTGCGGGAGGGCCGCGACTTCGTGCGCGGCGAGCGGTCGGGGGCGTTCGACTGCGTGTCCCACGGCACCGGCGTGGCGGGCGTCATCGCCGCGGACCCGTTGCCGGGCATCGGGTTCCACGGCATCGCGCCGGACGCGGAGATCCTGCCGGTCCGGGTCAGCGAACGCGACGTCGGCGACCGGGGCGAGTCCCTGCGCATCGACCCGCGCGTGCTGGCCGACGGCATCCGGTACGCAGCGGACATGGGCGCGAAGGTCGTGAACCTGTCGTTGGCGGGGTTCGACGACAACGCCGTGGTGCGCGAGGCCGTGGCGTACGCGGTGGGCAAGGACGCCTTGGTGGTCGCCGCCGTCGGCAACGGCCAGCGTGACGAGACGACCGAACTGCCGTCTTTCCCGGCCGGCTACGACGGTGTCCTGGGCGTCGGCGCGGTCGACATCGACGGCGCGCGGTTCACCGGCTCGCAGGTCGGCCCGTACGTGGACCTGGTGGCCCCGGGAAGTCAGGTGGTGGCTCCCACCCGAGTCGATGGACATTCCTATGTGGACGGCACGAGCTTCGCCGTCCCGTTCGTCTCGGCCACCGCCGCGTTGGTCCGCTCCGCGTGGCCGGACTTGACTGCCGCGCAAGTGGCACAACGACTCCTGGCCACGGCGAACCCGGCCCGTGGTGGTCGCGGCAGCTCCGCTTACGGCGCGGGCCTGGTGGACCCGTACCGCGCCGTCACCGACGGCCTGGACCCGGCCCGTCCCGCCGCCCTGCCACCCCACGTGCCCGCGCCCCCAGACCAGGCGGCCCTGGACCAGGCGGCGTGGCTGGCGACCACGGGCGACGCGGCGAGGTTGGGCGCCGCGACCGCCCTGGCCGCCGTGGTGGTCGTGGTCTTGCTGGTGGTGGTCCGCCGGCGGGGCCGGCGCAGGAGGTGGCAACCGGCCTGGGCCGCTCCCCTGCCGGCCCGCCCCGCCGTGGCGGAACCGCCCGAGCAGACCTTCCTAGTGACGAGCGAGTGAGTCGGGGAGCACGAAGAAGCTGAAGTCCGCGCGGACCTTCGCGTCCACCGCCGAGGGCAGCCGGATGCGCCCGGCCCGAACCATCCCGCGCACGGCCGACCGGCTGAGCTTGAGCCCGGCGGTGAGCAGGTTCTCCACCCGAACGGGCGCCGGAACCTCGAACCGGACCAGGACCTCCAACGGCGGCGCGTCCTTCCGTTCGACCTCGTAGAACGGCATGTCGGTGTCAAGCTCCCACGTGCCGGTCCAGTCGAGCCGGTAACCGGGCCCGCCTGCGGGCGCCTCGTGGAGGAGCCGCCGCACCATGGCGGGGTCGTTGTTCTCGTAGGCGACCAGCCGGTCGTGCGCCAACGCCTGCACGTGGATCCGTTCGTGCAACGGGATCTTCGTCGTCCGGTCGCACTTCTCGCAGCCGACCAGCATCCAGACGTCGAGCAACTTGCCGCTGGCGTTGACGCGGAACTTGTCGGTGGGATGGTGCCGCGTGCACCGACACGTCATGCACGTCTTGACGATGGTGGGCAACCGCAACTCCCGAACCACCCACAGGGCCTTGCGATCGACGCTGTGAGCTTCTGAGGGCGCGCGAAATTCAGACATGCTGAGGCGAACTCCAAGGATGCGCAGGAGGACGCGACGGAACACCTCACGTCGCGTTGTGGGAACTGGTGATCGGTCACCGTTCCGCTGGTCGGCACGCTGAGCAGGACAGGCTCTCGTCCCGTCCGCTTCCGTGCTCTCCTTCTCACTGCTGCACGTTCGCCATCTTCTTTGCTTCTCTTCTTCCCGGCAACTTGGTTTTCTTGACGCTTCGCTTCCTTGGACGCGCTTCGCGCTCTCAAGCTTGACGCGCTGCGCGCTCTCAAGATCAAAAGCGCCTCGCCGGCGGGCAGGCCCCCGGGGGTGGGAAGGGCGTCGGTTCGTTCCCCGCACGACCTGCCGGAGGCAACCACCCTTCAGTCTTCTCCGCAACCGGTGAAGCGTGGTTGCGGAGAAGACTGAAGCGCGGTTGGGCTTCGCCCAGGCCGTACGGGGAACGAACCGAGGCCCTTCCTGTGGCTGATAGCCAAAACGGCGGCGCCTTCGGCGCCAAGGGCCAGGCTGGTTCGTCCGCCACCGGCAGTGCGCCCGGCCGCCCCACCCCGGCCTCCACCGCCAGCAACGCGCTCGGTCGCCACCTCGTGCCGCCAGCCCTGCGCGCCCACACCCCTCACCTGGGCGCTCCGCGCGTAGCGCGGCCCTTCTTTGGGCTGTTCAGCCCAAAGAAGGGCCTCGGTCCTTCCCACCCCCGGGGGCCTGCCCGCCGGCGAGGCGCTTTTGATCTTGAGAGCGCGTCAGCGCGTCAGGTCAGAGAGCGCGAAGCGCGTCCAAGCCAGCGCAGCGTCAAGCCAGCGCAGCGAAAAGTCTAAGAAGAGACGGTCCGCCGAGCCTGCTCCAAAGCGTCGCGCATCAACTCCTTGGCGGTATCAGTGGCCCGAGCCTGCTGAAGAACGGCCTGGTCGTGCTGGTCGGCATGCTTGGACCAGATCCCCTGCGTGACGTCCAACTCGGACCCGGCCGCGTCGGTGAAGTACGACCCGACGGCGTCCTGCACGTAGCGGAACTGCTGGGCCGCCGCGTCGATGTTCTGGCTCGCGGTGTTCTGCATCTGGCTCACCGCGCCGGCGATGGTGTCGAAGACCATCCTGATCTCGGTCATGTCCGCTCCCCTCCCGCTCAGCCGTTGATGACCGAGGCGACGCCGTAGCTCACGCCGGCGACCACCTGGTTGCTGTCGGCGTCGACCGACTCGTACAGGTTCGCCACGACGCGCGTGCTGTCGGCCTGCTGCTGCAACATGTTCGTCAGCCGCTGGCTGTCACCCAGCCGCGCCTCCTCCACCGAGGCGAACGCGGTGTGCGACGTGCCGGTCCAGCTGGACCCGGCCAGCTGTGCGTTGTGGTTGCCCAACGCGACGCTGTTGTTGCCGATCTCCTCGGCGTGCGCGCCGGTGTTGTTCGACAGACCGAGCAGGCCCTCGGTCTCGCCGTGGAGAAAGTGTCCGGTCATCGGCACTCCCCTCTCGCTCCAGGTTCCGGGAACCGGATCAGGCCCCGCCACGAAAGCTAGGCAGCCCGCCCCACCGCCGACACCGCGTGACCCGTTCCTGCCACCGCCCCCACGCGCACCCGGCGCCACCCGACCATCCACAACCATGGCGACTGTCGTGGTGAAGAGGCCGGCCCGGGTGCCCGCGCCGGAGATGCCGGCGGGCGAGCTGGTCCTCCAGGCGCCGCCGGAGATCCCGCCCCCACCGGGCCGGCAGTGGCTGCAACTGTTCACCGTCCTGCCGATGGTGGCCATGATGGGCGCGACGATGCTGCTGTTCTCCGGCGGCATGACCGGTCAGATCCGGTTCGTCGTCTACGGCCTGATGGGCGTGGGCATGCTGGGCATGGTCGTCATGGGCCTCCTGCAAGGCGGCGGTCCCAGCAAGCGCGAGATGGGGCACGCGCGGCGCAAGTACCTGCGCCACCTCGCGCAGCACCGCCTGCGCCTGCGCCGGGCCGTACGGCGGCAGCGCACGGTCATGGAGTACCTGCACCCCGACCCGTCCTCCCTCTGGTCGCTGGTCGCGAGCCACCGCCTGTGGGAACGCCGCAAGGACGACCCGGACTTCGGCGTCGCCCGCATCGGCCGGGGCGCGCAGAGCCCGACCACCACGGTCGTCGCGCCGGACACGAAACCGCTGGAAGAGCTGGAACCGTTGTCCGCACTGGCGTTGCGGCGGTTCATCACCACCTACGCGACCGTGGACCGGCTCCCGGTCGCCATCGCGGTCAACGGGTTCAGCCGCGTCCACCTGCGCGGTGACCGCACGGCCGCGACGGGCCTCGCCCGCGCGCTGCTCGCCCAGCTCGCCACCCTCCAGTCGCCGGAGGACCTGCGGATCGCGGTGTGCGCGGACGACGAGCGCCGCCCCGACTGGGAGTGGCTGAAGTGGCTCCCCCACGCGCTGCACCCGGAGCGCACGGACGCCCTCGGCCCGCTGCGGCTGGTCGCGCCGACCGTGCCCGCGCTGGAGTCCCTGTTGGAGGAAGAACTGGCCAAGCGGCCCCGGTTCGACCCCGAGGTGGACGCCCGCTCACCCGGTCCGCACCTGGTCGTCGTGCTGGACGGCGGGTCCGTCGCGGGGTCCGGGCACCTGATGACCGGCGGCGGGGTCGAGGGCGTGACGGTCCTCGACCTGACCACCACCCCGCCGCGCGCGCTCGACCGCACCACCGTCGTGCTGGACGTCGCCGCCGACGGCGAGCTGACCGCCGAGACCACCGACGGCGCGAGCCCGCTCGGTGTCGCCGACGCGTTCGGCCCGCACGCCGCCGAGGGCCTCGCCCGCCAGCTCGCGCCGCTGCGCCTGACCGCGGGCGTGCAGGGCGACGCCCCCATGACGACCGAACTCGGCCTGGCCGACCTGCTGGAACTGGGCGACCCGTACGCGTTCGACCCGGACGACACGTGGGTGACGCGCCCCAACCGCGACCGGCTGCGCGTGAAGTACGGCATCCGCGGCGACGGCACGCCGATCGAACTGGACCTCAAGGAGCCCGCGCAGGACGGCATGGGCCCGCACGGCCTGCTGATCGGCGCGACCGGCTCGGGCAAGTCGGAGCTGCTGCGCACCCTGGTCCTCGCGCTCGCCGTCACCCACCCGCCCAGTTCGCTCAACTTCGCGCTGGTGGACTTCAAGGGCGGCGCGACCTTCACCCGGCTGGACGCGTTGCCGCACACCAGCGCCGTGATCACCAACCTGGCCGACGAGCTGCACCTGGTCGACCGGATGACCGACGCGATCAACGGCGAGCTGATCCGCCGCCAGGAACTGCTGCGCGCGGCGGGCAACTTCTCCTCCCTGCGCGACTACGAGAAGGCGCGTGCGGCCGGCGCGCCCCTCCCCGAGGTGCCCACGCTGCTGGTCATCTGCGACGAGTTCTCCGAGCTGCTGTCCGCCAAGCCGGACTTCATCGACATGTTCGTCCAGATCGGGCGGGTCGGCCGGTCCCTGGGGGTCCACCTCCTCCTCGCGTCGCAACGGTTGGAGGAGGGCCGGTTGCGCGGTCTGGAGACCCACCTGTCCTACCGGATCGGCCTGCGGACGTTCTCCGAGCTGGAGAGCCGCGCGGTGCTGGGCGTGTCGGACGCCTTCCAGTTGCCGCGCGCCCCCGGCCACGGCTTCCTCAAGGTCGGCATGGACCCGATGGAACGGTTCCGCGCCGCCTACGTGTCCGGCGTGCACCAGAAGCACAGCGGCGCGAATCCGCAGGCCACGGCGGCGGAACGCCTGGTGCTGCACGAGTTCACCACCGCCTACGCGGCCCCGGACGTCGCGGTGGAGGAGGCCGCGCCGGAACCCGACCAGGACGCCGTGGGCGAGACCCTGCTGGACATCCTGGTCGACCGCCTGGCCGGCCGGGGCACGCCCGCCCACCAGGTGTGGCTGCCGCCGCTGGACCGGTCGCCCACCCTGGACGCCCTGCTCCCGCCGATCGCGGTCACGCCCGAGCGCGGCCTGACCACCGGCGCCAACGACCTCAAGCCCGTGCTGGGCGTCGTGGACCGGCCGTTCGAGCAACGCCGCGACCCGCTCGTGCTGGACCTCTCCGGCGCGGCCGGGCACGTCCTGGTCCTCGGTGCCCCGCAGGCCGGCAAGAGCACGACCCTGCGCACGCTCATCACCGCGCTGGCCCTCACCCACACCCCGCGCGAAGTCCAGTTCTACTGCCTGGACTTCGGCGGCGGCGCGCTGGCCGCGCTCACCGACCTGCCGCACGTCAGCGGCGTGTCCGGGCGCCTGGCCACCGGCGCGGTCCGCCGCACGGTCGCGGAGGTGGCGACCGTCCTCGCGCACCGCGAGCGCCTGTTCGCCGAGCACGGCATCGACGGCATGGCCACCTACCGCAGGCTGCGCGCCGAGGGCCGGTTCGCCGACCACCCGCACGGCGACGTGTTCCTGGTCATCGACGGCTGGCAGACGCTGCGCGGCGAGTTCGCCGACCTGGAGGAGACCGTGGGCGACATCGCCGCCCGCGGCCTGTCCTACGGCGTGCACGTGGTGGCGAGCGCGGCGAGGTCGTTCGACCTGCGCATGAACATCCGGGACATGTTCGGCAGCAAGCTGGAACTGCGCATCGGCGACCCGATCGACTCGGTCGTGGACCGCCGCGCGGCGATGAGCGTGCCCGCCGACTCGCCGGGCCGCGGCATCTCGATGTCGGCGCACCAGATGCTGATCGCCCTGCCCAGGGTGGACGGCAAGCCCACGTCCCACGACGCCACCGACGCGCTGCGCTCCCTGGTGACGACGATCTCGCAGGCGTGGCCGGGTGACCGCGCCCCGTCAGTCCGCCTGCTCCCCGGCGTCCTGCCGCTGGCCGAACTCCCCGCGGAGGACCGCCTGACCGGCCCGGACGCGGGCCTCGCGGTCGGCATCCACGAGAGGGACCTGTCGCCCCTGCGGCTGGACTTCGCGACCGACCCGCACTTCTTCCTGCTGGCCGACACGCAGTCCGGCAAGACGTCGTTCCTGCGCGTCCTGGCCCGCCGGATCACCGCGGCCCACCCCCCGGACCGGGCGCGGATCATCCTGGTGGACCACCGGCGCGGCCTGCTGGACGAGGTGCCGAAGGAGCACCTGCTCGGCTACGGCACCAACGACAACAACAGCCGCGGCCTGCTCGCCGAGGTGGCGGAGGCCCTGACCCACCGGCTGCCGGGCCCGGACGTGACCGCGGACCAGCTGCGGGCCCGCAACTGGTGGAAGGGCCCGGAGATCTTCGTGCTGGTGGACGACTACGACATGGTCGCCACCCACCAGGAACACCCGTTGATGCCCTTGCTCCCGCTGGTGGCGCAAGGCTCGGACATCGGCCTGCACGTGGTCCTGGCCCGCCGCAGCGGTGGCGCGGGGCGGGGCCTGTTCGAGCCCTTCCTGGCGCGGCTGCGCGAGGTGGGCACGCCGGGCCTGATGATGTCCGGCGACCGCGACGAAGGCCCGCTCCTGGGCGGTATGCGGGCCCAGGTGCTCCCGCCCGGACGCGGCTGGCTGGTGGACCGCCGGGGGCACAAGGGCCTGGTCCAGATCGCTTGGCACCCGCCCCGCGACTGAGCGCCGGCCGGTTCCTGCCGAGCGCCTCTCGCGCCAGGCCGGAAGTGCTTGTCTGGTAGGGGAAAACCCGGATGGAGCGAGCATGTCCGACGAGGAGGGGCAGTATGACCACCGACCGCATCGAGGGTGACACCTCCGCGATGAGCCTGTTCGCGCAACGGCTCACCGCGCCCCCGCTGCCACCGTCCCTGGGACGCCTGGGCGCCCCGCCCAACCTGAGCGGGCTGTTCGAGGGCATCGCGATGTCCGTGCTGGACAAGGCCGCCACGGCCGCCGCGGCGCAGTTCCTGGCCAAGACGACGGAGGAGTTCGCGACGTTCGGCGTGAAGGCCTCAACGGCGGCGGCCACCTACACGGCGGCGGACGTGACGTCCATGGCCGGCCTGGTGAGCGCGGGCGCGGAGTTCGCCCAGAAGGGCATCGAAACCCTGCAACAGCTCTCCGCCACCCACCTGGGCGGCACCCAACCGGAGACCCCCCAGCCCGGCACCCCCCAGCCCGGCACCAGCCAGCCCGGCACCACCCAACCCGCCGCGGGCCAACCCGGCACGGCCCAACCCACCGCCGCCGACCAGCCCGGCAGCGCCGCACCCGCCCAGCCCGCCGCCGCCCCGCGGCCCGCCCCCTGAGGAGCGCCCAGTGGCCGTCCCCTACAACGCGCTGCCCATCGAGGCGCACGTCGCGATGATCACCGCCGAACAGGCCAACGTCCCCGTCCTCGCCGACGCCGCCCGCATGTGGACCGAGGTCCGCACGTGGATCGAGTCCGCCCGGGTCGAGCTGCACACCCGCGCCCAGGACCTCGCGCCCCACTGGACCGACGAGGCGGGCCGGGCGATGGAGGAGAAGTTCCAGCGCTCCGACGCCGAGCTGAAGATGTGGGGCGAGCGCATCGACGCCTCCCGCGTGACCGAGACCCTGACCACCCTGGCCGCCGCGATCCCGGAGACGCTCCAGACCGTCACCGCGCTGTACGAGGGTTACCTGGCCGCCCTCTCCAACCCGTTCACCGCCGGTCTGGCGGTCGCGTTCCAGCAGGCCGCCGGGACGCGCATGACCGCGTTGGGCGGCCAGTTCGACATGTCCATGCTGACCGTTTGCGCGGCGTCGGGCATCAAGTCCCCCGGTGACGTGCTCCCCGAACTCCCCCAGGTCTCCAAGGAGGACCTCGAAGCCGCCACGGCCGTCCTCGGCGCGGCGACGTCGTTGCAGGGCTTGGCGTCCTCGGCCGTGGGTTCCTCCGGATCGTTGCCGGACGTGTCCCTGCCGGAACTGCCGAGCACGGACTTCTCCCTGGCCGGCGTCACCACACCACCCGCGCCGACCGCCCCGACCGGCCTGCCCACCGGCGGCGGGGGCGGCGCGCCGGCCCTGTCCGGTGGACCGCTCCTGGGCGTCCCGGCGACGTCCGCCACCGGTCTCCCCCTGGCCCGCCCGACCGGCAAACGCCCCGAGCCGACCACCACCGGCATCAAGGCCGGCACCGCGTCCGGCACCCCCATGATGCCGCCGATGATGCCCCCGCACGCCGGGCAGCAGAACGGCGCCCTCAAACCGTCCACAAGCGACGGTCGAACCGCCCGGTCCCGCACCACCCGCCGCACGGCGGAGGCCACGGACGGCGTCCCCCAGACCCTGCGCGGCCGGTCCGGCGACACCCCGCCCCCGGCCGCGCCCACGTACTCCGGCCAACCGCTGGACGAGGAGCTGTGGCAACTCATCCGCAACCACGCGTCCCGCTGACCGCAGGAAAGGAGCGCCGAGGCGCTCCTCTTCCTCATGCCAGGGCCAGCACCGCGACCGCGGAAGCCATGTAGATCAGCGGGAACGCCACGTGCCCGTACAACTTCGCCCGCAGCACAGCGACGACCGCCCCGGTGAAGTAGAGGACGAGCCCGACCGCCGCCGCGCCCCCATCGCCGGCACGAACAAGCCCACCACAAGACCGATCGCGCCCAACGCCTTCGCGATCCCCGGCCAGGTCCACCACGAGCGCGGCACGCCGTAGTCGGCGAGTTCACTTGGTCCTTACCTCCTCGACCCCGCCCGTGGCGCGAATGTGACGACTGGGCGGCGTCAACCCTGTGACGCCGCCCACACCCGTCACGCCGCGACCGGCACCTCCTCCGGCACCGCCGCCGGCTTGCGGTCGCGAATCATCACCAGCGACAGCACCGCGCCGGCGAGAGCCCCCACGGCCGCCGCGACGAAGCGCGCCGTACTACACGCCCGCCGAGCTCGCAACATCCCCCACATCCCCGCAACCACCCCCTCGCCAATGATCAAGTATTCCTCTCCACACCGCATCAGCAACTCCCGCACGGCGTCGAAATCCACGACATCCGCCCGCGCGCGTACACCCCACACCCCCGCACCGCAATGATTTTCAATCACCCCTTCAGGCGACCGTCCTCCACAACCACCGTCCGCCGCGCCGAACTAACATCACGCCCATGGACGACCCCGATCCACCCCCCACAGCGAAGGACCACGGCTACGCCACGCACCCCCGCCCGTTAGCCGTCCTGCACGCGCACTCCCTGAACGACATCCGCACCATCGCCCACTTCACGACCAAACACACCCCACCGCCCGACGGCCAGCCACAGGCGTGGAAGGGGATCGTCCTGGAGTTCAGGACCCTCACCCCGATCATCGACCCCGGCGACTACCTCGCCCCAGTGAACGCCCGGACCCGTTGGAGTGAAGTCCTGACTCCGCTGCTCGAATCAAAGCCCGTCACCAACTGACACGCCGGCATCGTCACGCAACGACCTGGCCCGTCCTTCGACGCCCCAGCAGAAGCACCGAAGGACGGGACCCGGGGCAGACCGGTGCGGAGAAGCGTGGCCACACAACTGGACGAAAGCGGTGCCCACGACAGGAGCACCGGAAAGAGCGGCGTCCCGGTGTCTCGACCGGCCCCGGGCACAGCCCGCCGCGGCTGATAGGTTCCCGCCGTGCGGGTGACCAGCTTCCAGATCCATCTGGAGGAAATCGAGAACGCGGTCGGCAGCACCACCTTCAGCAGGGGACTCGACTACGCGCTTCGCGGCGCGGTGCTCAGCACGTCCTACGACCACGCCGAGGCAGCGCTGCATGGAACGGTGCGCGGGCGTGGGGATGTCTATGAGACGTCCGCGTATTTCGACATGGTCGATGACGTTGTCGCCGAGTTCGCTCATGGTGAGTGCACCTGCCCTGTGGGGCTCAACTGCAAACACGTGGTGGCGGTGCTGGTCGCGGCCAGGCGGCGCGCGCCGAGCAGTCGCAAGACGCCGGAACCCACTTGGGACCGGTCTTTTCAGGAGTTGCTCGGCACCGGGCAGGATGTCGGCGCGGCCACGCCGTTGGCGGTCGAGTTGACGTTGGCGCAGGGCAGGTACGGCGGACCGGCCACCGCCGTGCACGCTCGGATCGTGCGGCAGGGCAAGACCGGATGGGTCCGGAGTGGGCTGAGCTGGAACCGGCTCGGCCGGTACCACGTCAGCGGATACCGCGCGGTGCACGTGGAGTTGCTGCGCGAGTTGTGCGCGCTGCACATGGCGGGCGCTGGAGCCGACCACAACTCCTACTACGACGCCACGACCATCGACCTCGCGTCGATCGAGTCGGCCAAGCTCTGGGCTTTGCTGGACGAGGCGCGGGAGATCGGCCTGCGGCTGGTGCACGGGCGGAAGGCGTGGGGGGAGTTGGCCGTTCCCGGTCTCGCGCGGATCGCGCTGGACGTCACCGCCGAGGGGGCGGCGCACGTGGTGGGCCCGGTGCTCGACGTGGACGGGGTGTCGGCGGAGGTCGAGCCGATCCGATTCGTCGGCTCCGGCGGCCACGGCCTGGTCTACGTGGACCGAGCCGAGCGGGAAAGCGACGCCGACCACCGCATCCGGCGCTTCCGGTTGGCCAGGTTCGCCAAGCCCGTCCCACGCGAACTGCAACGGCTGGTGCTGGAGAAGCAACGGCTCGTCGTTCCCGAGTCCGGACGAACCCGGTTCCGGGACGAGTTCTACCCGCGATTGCGCCACCTCGCCCCCGTGACCTCCTCCGACGGCGCCTTCACACCGCCGGAGATCTCCGGACCGACCCTGGTCGTGCGGACCGAGTTCGGCCCGGGGCACGCTCTCGACGTCGGCTGGGAGTGGTCGTACGAGATCGGCGAGTCCCGGCTGCGCGTGCCGCTGGACGCGCCAGAGGCGGAGGGCGGGTACCGGGACCTCGACGCGGAGCGTGCCACGCTGGCGTCGGTCGAGCAGTTCGAACCGGGACCGGGCCGGGTGAGCTTGGCCGGCGTCGACACGATGCGGTTCGTCACCCAGGTGCTGCCGCTGCTCACGGGGCAACCGGGGGTGCTGATCGAGACCAGCGGCGTGCCGGTCGACTACCGGGAGGCGAGCGACGCGGTGTCGATCGGCGTGTCCGTGACCGAACTGGCCGGGGAAACGGACTGGTTCGACCTCGGCGTCACGATCAGCGTCGAGGGCACGCGGATTCCCTTCGCCGAAGTCTTCTCCGCGCTGAGCCTGGGCCGATCACACGTCCTGCTCGCCAACGGCACGTACTTCTCCCTGGACAAACCCGAACTGCGCACGCTGGCCAGGCTGATCGAGGAAGCGCGCGCTCTCCAGGACGCGCCGGGCACCGAGCTGCGTCTCAGCCGTTTCCAAGTCGGTCTGTGGGCGGAACTGGCCGAGCTGGGCGTGGTGGAACACCAGGCACAGGTGTGGCAGCGCCAGGTCGAGGGGCTGCTGTCCGGCGACGCCCCGCGCGCGGTCGAGGTGCCGACGTCCCTCGACGCCCGGCTGCGCCCGTACCAGGTGGACGGTTTCGGCTGGCTCGCCTTCCTGTGGGAAGCCGGACTGGGCGGAATCCTCGCCGACGACATGGGACTGGGCAAGACGATCCAGTCGCTTGCGCTGATCTGCCACGCGAAAACCGAGGCTCCCGACGGGCCGCCGTTCCTCATCGTCGCGCCCACGAGCGTCCTGTCGAACTGGGCCGCCGAGTCCGCGCGGTTCGCGCCCGGGCTCGACGTCGTCGTGGTGCCGGAGACCTCCCGGCGACGCGGTCAGCCGCTGCACGAGGTCATCGTGAACGCGGACGTGGTGGTCACCTCGTACGCCGTGTTCCGGATCGACTTCGACGAATACTCGACGGCTTCTTGGTCGGGGTTGGTGCTGGACGAGGCCCAGTTCGCCAAGAACCACCAGTCGAAGATCCACCAGTGCGCGCGCCTGCTGCCCGCCCGGGTCAAGCTGGCGATCACCGGCACGCCGATGGAGAACAACCTGATGGACCTGTGGTCGCTGCTGGCGATCACCGCGCCGGGGCTGTTCCCCAGCCCGACCAAGTTCCGCGAGTACTACGCCCTGCCGATCGAGAAGCACGGCGACACCGAGCGCCTGGCCCAGCTCCGGCGGCGGATCAAACCCCTGGTGAAGCGGCGCACCAAGGAACAGGTGGTCGCCGACCTGCCCGCGAAGCAGGAACAGGTGCTGGAGGTGGAACTGCACCCCCGTCACCGGAAGATCTACCAGGCGCAGTTGCAGCGTGAACGGCAGAAGGTGCTCGGCCTGATCGACGACATGAACCGGAACAGGTTCACCATCCTGCAGTCACTCACCCTGCTGCGGCAGCTCAGCCTGCACGCGGCCCTGGTGGACGAGACGCACCACGACGTGCCGTGCGCCAAGGTCGACGCGTTGACCGAACAGCTCCACGACGTCATCGCCGGCGGGCACCGGGCCTTGGTGTTCAGCCAGTTCACGGGATTCCTGGACAAGGTGCGCACCGCGCTCGACGCGGCCGGCGTCGAGCACTGCCACCTGGACGGCAAGACCCGCGACCGGGCCGCGGTGCTCAAGCGGTTCAAGGAAGGGAAGGCACCCGTCTTCCTGATCAGCCTCAAAGCGGGCGGGTTCGGGCTCAACCTGACCGAGGCGGACTACTGCTTCCTGCTCGACCCGTGGTGGAACCCGGCAACCGAAGCACAGGCCGTGGACCGGACTCATCGCATCGGCCAGACCCGCAACGTGATGGTGTACCGCCTCGTCGCCAAGGACACCATCGAGGAGAAGGTGACGGCCCTCAAGACGAAGAAGGCCGAACTGTTCACCAGCGTCATGGACGACGGCAACGCCTTCGGCACCAACCTCGACGCGGACGACATCCAGGACCTGTTCGCTCTGTCGTGATCACGATCGTCCAACGAGGGGCTCGCTGAGCACCTACACACGGCTGCGCACCGTCAGCCATCCGTTCCTGGACGAGACTCATGTCACCGGAGCCCGTACGGATGTTCGACGAAGCCGCCATGTGCCTCCTGACCATCCCGAACAGAACCAGCCGCCCTCGCGCCGAACGACTGGCTCGATGGCCGACATGGCCGAGACCCTGATCCCCTGCGCGAGCGAATCGACGGTTTTGTAACCGGCACACCGTCACCTGCCGCATCACCCTGACCGGCACCACCATCACGCCGCCGGCAACGCAGCCCACAACGCCGTCGTCATCACACTGGAACAGCCACGGCGGCGGCGTGACCAGCAGAAACAAAGAAAAGGGACCAGGGGTCGTCCGCAGCGGGTGACGAACCTGGTCCCATCCTCGTGGTGCCCCCGGCAGGATTCGAACCTGCGCACCCGCCTCCGGAGGGCGGTGCTCTATCCCCTGAGCTACGGGGGCCGTAGCTACGGGAGAAGCTTAGCAGGGGTTTGGGGGTGGGTTCGCACCCCCTACCCTCCGGGGCGTGGAGCGAGTCGTTGAGCGGTTCGTGGAGCGGGGTGA
The DNA here is from genome assembly GCF_039521145.1 of Saccharothrix mutabilis subsp. mutabilis. Classification (NCBI taxonomy): domain Bacteria; kingdom Bacillati; phylum Actinomycetota; class Actinomycetes; order Pseudonocardiales; family Pseudonocardiaceae; genus Saccharothrix; species Saccharothrix mutabilis. The sequence continues at coordinate 58,609 of NZ_BAAABU010000003.1, read as the reverse complement.
CCTGCGGGTTCGGGTTGTTGAGGGTGGGGTGTCGGGTGGGGTTGTCCTGTTGCTCGTGCATGGGTATCCCGATCACGCCGGCGTTTGGGACGGGGTGGCCGCTCGGCTTCAGCGGCGGTTCTGGGTGGTTCGGGTTGATGTTCGGGGGGCCGGTGGGTCGGGGGCGCCGCGTGGGCGGGGTGGGTATCGGGTTGAGGAGGTCGTTGAAGACCTGGTGGCGGTGGGGCGCGGGTACTCCGGGGTTCATCTCGTCGGGCACGACTGGGGGGCCGTGATCGGGTGGGCTGCCGTGGCTCGGTATCCCGAGGTGTTCCGGTCGTTCGTCTCGATCTCCGGGCCTGATCTGGGGCATGTTCGGGACTGGGTTCGCCGGAACTGGTGGCGGCGGCCGGCTCGGGTGGTGGGGACGTTGGCCCGGTCCTGGTACATCGCGGGGTTGCTGGTGCCGGGGGTCGCCGAGGGGGTGTGGCGGGTTGTCGGGCGATGGGTCGGGGGCCGGCGCGAGCTGGTCAACGGGTTGGAGTTGTACCGGGCGAACCTGGGGGCGGGGGCCGAGGCCCGGAGGGTGCGCGTGCCGGTTCACCAGGTCGAGCTGGTGAAGGACCCGTTCGTCGGGCCCGGGCACCTTGAGGCCGCCGATCGGTGGACGGATGAGCTGTCGCGGTCTCGGCTGGTCGCGGGGCACTGGGCGCCCCGGACGCATCCCGAGCAGGTCGCGCGGGCGATCGAGGACTTCGTGGAAGGGCGGCGGTCGAAGGAGGTCGTGGTCGTCACCGGGGGCGGCAGTGGGATCGGGCGGGCCACCGCCCTGCGGTTCGCTCGGGATGGCGCGTTCGTCGTGGTGCTGGACGTCGACCTCGAAGGGGCGGAGCGGACGGCCGCGGAGGTCGGCGGGTTCGGGTATCGGCTGGACGTGGCCGATGGTGCGGCCACGCACGCCCTTGCGCGGGAGATTGTCCAACGACACGGGGTGCCGGACGTGGTCATGGCCAACGCCGGGATCGCGGTCGCAGGGCCGTTCCTGGACACGTCCGAGGAGGACTGGCGGCGGGTCGTGGACGTGAACCTGTGGGGTGTCGTGCACACGTTGCGGGCGTTCACGCCCTACCTCGTCGAGCGCGGGCAAGGCGGGAACCTCGTGGTCACGGCCTCGGCCGCCGGGTACTTCCCCATGGCCACCCTCCCGGCCTACTCGACCACCAAAGCGGCCGTGCTGATGCTGGCCCAGTGCCTGGACGCCGAACTGCGCGAGCACCGCATCCGCGTGAGCGCCATCTGCCCCGGAGTGGTGGACACGAACATCGCGGCGACCACCCGGTTCGCCGGCGCGGACGACGCCGAGCAGGAGCGGAAGAGGAAGAAGGCGGCGAGGGTCTACCGGTTGCGCGGGTACACCGCGGACCGGGTGGCCGACGAGGTCGTGCGGGCGGTCCGGGCGGGGCGGGTGGTGGTCCCGGTCACGCCGGAGGCCAGGTTCGTGCAGGTCGCGAACCGGATCGCGCCGTCGCTGGTCCGGCTGCTGGGAAGGTTCACCTGAGTCCGGTTGCACTCATGCGCATGTGACTATATGTTCCGAAGCATGGGTCACGGTCACGGCCATGGGTCAGCGAGCGCGCAGCACCTCGGGAAGCTGTGGGTCGCGTTCGGCATCGGCGCGGCGTTCATGCTGGTCGAGTTCGTCGTCGGGTTCGCCACGCAATCGCTTGCGGTCATCTCCGACGCCGCGCACATGCTCACCGACGTCCTCGGCGTCGGCATGGCGCTCACCGCGATCCTGCTCGCCCGCCGCGCGAGAGCCGCGGGCAGCCGCACGTTCGGCATGTACCGGGCCGAAGTGCTGGCGGCGCTGGCCAACGCCGTGCTGCTGTTCGGGGTCGCCGGTTATGTGGTCTTCGAGGCCGTCGGACGGTTCGGCGACCCGCCCGAGGTGCCCGGCCTGCCCGTGATGCTGGTGGCGGTGGGCGGGTTGCTGGCCAACTTCGTCTCGTTCCTCCTGCTGCGCGACGGCGCCAAGGACAGCATCAACGTCCGCGGGGCCTACCTGGAGGTGCTGGCCGACCTCATCGGCTCGGTCGGCGTGCTCATCAGCGGCGCGGTCACGCTGCTCTTCGGTTGGCGTTACGCCGACCCGATCATGGGTGTCGCGATCGGCCTGTTCGTCCTCCCTCGCACCTGGAAGCTCGCGGCGAGCGCGCTGCGGATCCTGTTCCAGCACGCCCCCGAGCGGGTCGACGTCGCCGCCATGCAGGCCGACCTGAACGAGCTGCCCGGGGTCGAGGAAGCGCACGACCTGCACGTCTGGACGCTCACCTCGGGCATGGAAGTCGCCTCCGCGCACCTCACGACGTGCCGCGACGCCGACCCGGCGCAGGTGCTCGCGGCGGCCCAGACGCTGCTGGCCGACCGGTACCACATCGAGCACGCCACGCTCCAGGTCGAACCAGGAGACTCCGCGCGGCGCTGCCGCGAAATCTCCTGGTGACCGCCACTCCTCAGAACGCCGAGCACTGGCCGGACTTCGGCCCCCGCACGTCGTTGACCCACCCGTTGTCCACCGGCGGCGGGCTGCTCGTCCCGCAGGACAGCGGCCCGCTGACGGTGTTGCCCGCGACCACCGTGCCGCCGCGGTTGCCCGCCAGGTTGACCGGCCCGCCGACCGCGGCCCGCTCCAGCGACACCTCGCCGGACGCGCCGGTCACCGTCACCGGCCCGCCCACCGAGGTCTCCACCAGCACCACGGCCGCCGCGCCGGCCGCCGACACGGGACCCTGCAACCGCGCGCCGAACGCGTACAGCGACGCGCCCTCGGCCACGGTCACCGGCCCGGTCACCGACCCGCCGTCCACGCACACCACGCCCTCGACCCGCAACGGCCCGGCGTGCTCACCGGTGATGGTGGACGTGCAGGTGACGAACGGTTTGGCGAGCAGCTCGACCTCCGCCACCGCCACCGTGCCCGGGAACTCCAGCCGGTAGAACTGGTAGTGCCCGGCGCGGGCGATCTTGAACGCGCGGGTCTGCTGCCGGTGCGCGAACGTCACGCCGGAACGCTCGTCCACCGTGGACCAGTTCTTGCCGTCGTACGAGCCCTTCAGCACCCACGACGACGGGTCACCGGACCCCTTGCCCGACGTCAGCGTGTAGAACTCGGCCTTCTCCTTCTTGTCCTCCAGGTCCACCTGCAACCAGGACAGGCTGCCGGACGTCTGGGACGTGTTGTCCAGCACCGAGGCCGGAGCGCCCGTGACGACCGACGCGGAAGTCACGTCCCGCAGCGGCTTGGGCGGCTCGTTCCCGCTGGTCAGCGACGGCGGCGCGGCGTCCGCACCGGTGGCCCAGGACGAAGGCGCGGGGCCCATCTCGAAGTCCAGCGTGCCGCCGGACGCGATGGCGGAGTGCGGCAGGTACGCCTTGTCCCACGCCTTCCCGTTCACCTTCAACGACTGCACGTAGATGTCGCGCGCGCTGTTGTTCGGCGCGTTCACCACCAGGGTGGAGCCGTTCTCCAGGCGCACGGTCGCCTTCTTGAACAGCGGCGACCCGATCGCGTACGTCGAGTTGCCCATCTGCAACGGGTAGAAGCCCAGCGCGCTGAACAGCCACCACGCCGACTGCTCGCCGTTGTCCTCGTCACCGGGGTAGCCCTGCCCGATGTCGCTGCCGATGTAGAGCCGCGACAGGATCTCGCGCACCTTCTCCTGCGTCTTCCACGGCTGCCCGGCGTAGTCGTACATGTAGGTGATGTGGTGCGACACCTGGTTGCTGTGCCCCAACTGCCCCATCCGCACGTCCCGCGCCTCGGTCATCTCGTGGATGACACCGCCGTAGGAACCGGGGAACTTCGCGGTCTCGGGCGTCGCGAAGAACTCGTCCAGCTTCGACGCCAGCCCTTCGCGACCGCCGTACAGGTTCGCCAGGCCCTGACCGTCGTGCGGCACCGAGAACGCCATGTTCCAGCCGTCGGTCTCGGTGTAGTCGTGGCCCCACTCGCGCGGGTCGTAGTGCTCGGGCGACTCGCGCCACGTGCCGTCGGGGTTGCGGCCCTGGAAGAACTTCGTGCCCGGGTCGAACATGTGGATGTAGTTCTGGGCCCGGTTGGCGAAGTACTCGCTCTGCGCCAGGTATTCGGGGTCCCCGGTCTGCTTGTGCAGCTCGCGCGCCATGTTCGCGATGCCGTAGTCGTTGACGTAACCCTCGATCGCCCACGACATGCCCTCGCCGGTGGCGGTGGAGGTGTAGCCGGTGAAGATCGAGGTGTCCAGACCCTTGCGGCCCACGCCCGCGTTGGGCGGCGCGACGGTCGCGTTCTTCACCGCCGCCTCGAACGCCGCCTTGACGTCGAAGTCCTTGACGCCCTTGACGTACGCGTCCGCGAAGGCCACGTCGGAGCTGGTGCCGGTCATCAGGTTGGCGTAGCCGGGCGAGGACCAGCGGGAGATCCAGCCGCCGTCGCGGTACTGCTGCACGAAACCGTCGGCCAGCTCGCCCGCCCTCTTCGGCGTGAAGAACGTGTAGGCGGGCCAGGTCGTGCGGTAGGTGTCCCAGAACCCGTTGTTGACGTAGATCTTGCCGTCCACGACCTTCGCGCCGGTCTGGGTGGGCGTGGACGGGCCGGCGGGCTGCACCGGCGAGGCGTACCGGTACTTCGGGTTCTCGGCGGTGCCGACGTTCTCGTGGCCCGAGTTCGGGTACAGGTAGAGCCGGTAGAGGTTGGAGTACAGGGTGGTGAGCTGGTCCTCGGTGGCGCCCTCGACCTCGATCATGCCGAGCACCTCGTCCCACGCCTGCTGGGCGCGGTCGCGCACCGACTCGAAGGTGTCCGAAGTGGACACTTCCAGTTCGAGGTTGCGGCGCGCCTGGTCGACGCTGAGCAGCGAGGTGGCGATGCGCAGTTCGACGGTCTTGTCCGAGGAGGTGTCGAACTGGAGGTAGCCCGCCACGTTGTCCCGGCCGACACCGGTCAGGCGACCGCTCGCGGTCACCGGCCGGTTCACCTTGCCGTAGACGAACAGGCGCGTGGCGCCGGTGGACAGGCCGCTCTTGACATCCGAGAAGCCGGTCACCACGCCGGAAGCCGCGTCCAGGGTCAGGCCGCCGCTGTTGTTGACGTTGTCGAACACCAGGTTCGACGTGTCGCCGGTGAAGGTGAACCGGAACACGGCGGCGTGGTCGGTCGGCGCGATCTCGGTGCGCATGCCGTTCTCGAACTTCACGCCGTAGTAGTGCGCCTGCGCGGTCTCGTTCTCGTGCCGGAACGGCAGCGCCCGCATCGCGCGGTCGGCGGTGGGCGTGCCGGTGGACGGCATGACCTGGAACGTCTGCCGGTCGCCCATCCACGGGCTGGGCTCGTGGCTCGCCGTGAACGCCTGCAACGTCGGCAGGTTGTCCCGGTTGTTGGCCTTGGCGTACTCGTAGAGCCAGCTGATCGAGCCCGCGTTGGTCATCGGGGACCAGAAGTTGAACCCGTGCGGCACGGCGGTGGCCGGGAAGTTGTTGCCGCGCGAGAAGCTGCCGCTGGAGTTGGTGCCGCGGGTGGTCAGGACGTGGTCGGACGGGCGCGGCTTGGCGACCGTCGCCGGCGCGGACTTCACCGCGATGTCGTCGATCCAGCCGTTGAAGGAGGCCGGTCCCTTCGGGTTGTCGTAGGCGACGAGGACGCGCTTGATCGTCTTGCCCGCCGCGACCTTCCCGATCACCGACGCGACCCGGTTCCACTGGTTGGTGTAGAGCGACTTCGCCGCGCCCTGGCCGCGCGGGGACAGCTCGAACCCGTGCTGGTCGCGCGCCCCGAGGTCGGACAGGTAGGTGCCGTCGGAGAACGCGAGGTCGATGGCGACGTGCGTGCTCGGGTAGTTCAGGTCGTCGGTGATGAACGACGGGAACACCAGGTAGGACAGCTCGGTCGTGTCGGTGACCGGGATGTCCGCCTCGAAGACCTTGTTGTAGGAGTAGCCGCGCTCGGCGGCGACGTGGGTGCCCTGGTAGCGCAGGGCCCTCAGGCCGGTGAAGCCCGCGCCGGCCTTCGCGTTGTAGCCGCCGTTGGCGCCCTTGCCGACGGTGGTGCGCATGTTCTGCGCGGGCGGGGTGGTGGAGCCGTCGGAGAACTGGACCTCGGCGAGCTGGATCAGGCCGACGCCGCCCTGGTTGGCGCTGATGTCGAGCTGGTAGAGGCGGAACGCCTCGGCGTTGGAGGTGTCGTAGGTCTTGGTCTGGAAGCGCTCGGTGAACGCCTCGCCGGCGCGCGTGTCGAGCGTGGTCCACGTCGAGCCGTCGTTGGACCCGCGCAGCGTCCAGTCCTTCGGGTCGCGCTCGGGGGCGTCGTTGGCGGAGGTCAGCGCGTACCGCTTGACCGCCACCGGTTCCGGGAAGGTGAACCGGACCCAGCCGGTGCGGGTGAAGGTCAGCCACTTGGACGCGGTGTTGCCGTCGACCAGGTTCTCCTTGACCTCACCGGCTTCCGCGTACTCGGAGTTGGCCGCGACGTCGGTGATCCGGTCGGTGACGTTGCCGGGGATGCCGGTCGAGTCGGACCCGTTGACGCCCGCGGTCCTCGGGGTCCCGTCGGGACCGGTCTCCACGGTGCTGGCCCACTTCGGCTGCGGCTGCCCGTCCTCGAACGACGTGGCGAACAGGGTCTCGCTCACGGCTGGCTCCCCCGGTGCGGCGGTCGCTGGCGACCAGCCTCCCACGGACCCCGCGGCCAGCGCAGCGGTCATCAGGATGACCAGGGATCTCCGACTTCGCATGTGCCTCATCGCGCACGCCTCTCGCCTTGACTCGCCTTGACGCCGGCCGAACTCGCCGGTCAGGGAAACGGGCGGCTGACATCGTTGTCAAGACTGATCACCCGGCTTGTCCACAAGCCTGTCCGGTTGTTGCTCCACCCGATCTAGACTCACTCGCTGTGACGGTCCGGAAGTCGCCCCAGGTGGGCACCCCCGCGGGCATGCGCGTGCTGAACCAGCGGGCGGTGCTGGACCGGCTGCGCCGCGGCGGTCCCGCGACCCGGCCGCAGATCGCGAAGGACACGGGACTGTCCAAACCGACCGTGGGCCAGGCGCTGCTGGACCTGGAGCAGCACCGGCTGGTGCGCCCCATCGGCCGGACGACGGCCGGGCCGGGGCGGTCGGCGATGGTGTACGAGGTGAACCCGGCGGCCGGGCACGTGCTGGGCGTGGACATCGGGCGGCAGCGCATCCGGGTCGCGGTGGCGGACCTGGCGGGGTCGGTGATCGCGCGGGTGGACGAGCGCAACCGGTGCCGGACGGCCGGGGCGCTGGTGCGGACGGTGCGGGACCTGGCGGTGCGGACGGTGTCCGACGCGGGGTTGTCGTTGGCCGAGATGGTGGTCAAGGTCGTGGGGACGCCGGGCGTGCCGCGGGACCGGACGCTGCTGCACGCGCCGAACCTGCCAGGGTGGGAGCGGCCGGGGTTGCTGGACGAGCTGGAGACGCTGCTCGGGCCCGACCTGGTGGTGGAGAACGACGCGAACCTGGCGGCCGTGGGCGAGCGCGCGTACGGGGCGGCGCGGGGCGTGGACGTGTTCGTGTGCGTGACGGTCGGGACCGGGATCGGCATGGGGATCGTGGTGGACGGCCGGTTGTTCCGCGGGGCGAACGGCGCTGCGGGCGAAGTCGGGTACCTGCCCTATCCGTCCGATGTGGACGGTGCTGCCCGGGGGCGGCTGGAGTCCGCGGTGGCGGCGGAGTCCGTGGTGGCGTTGGCGCGGTCGCGCGGGTTGGGGTCGGTGAAGTCGGCGCGGGACGTGTTCGCGTTGGCGCGGGGCGGGGACGCGCGGGCGTTGGACGTGGTGCGGGACGAGGCCGAGCGGTTGGCGTTCGTGGTCGCGTCGGTGGCGGCGGTGATCGACCCCGAACTGGTGGTGCTGGGCGGCGGGATCGGCAGCAACACCGACCTGCTGGGGCCGCCGCTGGCGGAGGCGCTGGCGCGGTTGACGCCGTTGGCGCCCCGGATCGTGGCCGGCGAGCTGGGCGACGGGGCGGTGCTCAGCGGTGCGGTCGCGATCGGGCTGGCGGCGGCCCGCGATCTCGTGTTCGACCGGCGCGGGGAAGTTACTCTCTGAGAGTAGTCGAGTGCCCCTCACCTGGTAATTCACTCAATTGTCGTAGGTGTTAACTGGCCAGTAGTGGCATAGCGTTACCACACCTCCTCCTGGAGGGTGTGTGTCCTTCCGTTGTTGCAAAGGGGAGTCGGACGGGGAGTACGGGGGACGTGGTCCCCATCCGGCCGTCACACGGGGCAGGTGCCGCGCCCGCAAACACCTGCCCCGTGTGCCAACGGACCGCGCACCACCCCGCCCTGAGCCGCCGCCCCAACGGCTCAGGGCCGGCGCTCGTCGAGGGGTCGAAAGGCGGCGATGCCAGCCGGGAACCCCCCCGCCGGGGAGCACCCCGCCGGGCGATCACCGAGCCCGCGTCGCCATCGCGCTTGACCTGCGCCAACCCGTCACGGCCGGGGCGTGCGCCGGTGCACGTTCTCCACCGTGGACGCCCGATGCGTCGAGTCCGCGATCCACGGCCCCGGAGTGGACGGATCGAGCACCCCCTCCTCCAGCCACGTGAACCGCCCCTCCATCACGTGCCGCGCCAACACGACGTCCGACTCGTCGGCGTTCGTCCACAAGCGCTCGAACAGCTCGTCCACCCGAACGCGAGCCTGCTTCGCGAACGCGTCCGCCAGCTCGACCGCCCGGTCCCCGTCCGCCGCCGCCTTCACGCACGACGCGCTGATCGCGAACAGCTCCGCCCCGATGTCCACCACCCGCGCCAGGAACCGCTGCTTGCGCTCCATCCGCCCCTGCCACCGGGACATCGCGTAGAACGTGTGCCGGGCCAGCTTCCGGCTCGACCGCTCCACGAACCGCAGGTGCGTCGCAAGAGGACCAAACTCTCCGTAGGCCCTGGGCACCTGCCCGCGCCCGACGACCAGGGTCGGCAACCACTTGGCGTAGAACCCGCCCGCCCGAGCCACCGCCCGCGCCTTCGCCCGACCGTCCGCCTCGGGGTCGATGATGTCCCCCGCCACCGCCAGGTGCGCGTCCACGGCCTCCCGCGCGATGAGCAGGTGCATGATCTCCGTGGACCCCTCGAAGATCCGGTTGATCCTCAAGTCCCGCAACAACTGCTCCGCCGGCACACCGCGCTCACCCCGCCGGGCCATCGACTCGGCCGTCTCGTAGCCCCGGCCGCCGCGCAGCTGCACCAGCTCGTCCGCGACCAGCCACGCCATCTCCGACCCGTACAGCTTGGCCAGCGCCGCCTCGATCCGGATGTCGTGACCGCCCGCGTCGGCCAGCTCGCTGGACAGGTCCAGCACCGCCTCCAACGCGTACGCGGTCGCCGCGATGAACGCCACCTTGCCCGCGATGGCCTCGTGCTTCCCGACCGGCAACCCCCACTGCACCCGCTCGGTCGACCACTCGCGAGCGATCTTGAGGCACCACTTCGCCGCTCCCGCGCACAGCGCCGGCAGCGACAGCCGCCCGGTGTTCAACGTGGTGAGGGCGATCTTGAGGCCGGCGCCCTCCTTGCCGATCCGGTTCGCCTCGGGCACGTGGACCTCGTGGAACCGCGTGACACCGTTCTCCAAGCCGCGCAGGCCCAGGAACTCGTTGCGGTTCTCCACGGTGATGCCCGGCGAGTCGCCCTCGACCACGAACGCCGTGATGCCCTTGCCCGGCACCTGCGCCATCACGACCAGCAGGTCCGCGACCACGCCGTTCGTCGTCCACAGCTTCACGCCGTTGAGCACGTACCCGCCGTCCACGGGCGTCGCGGTGGTGCCCAGGCGGGCCGGGTCGCTGCCCACGTCCGGCTCGGTCAGCAGGAACGCGCTGATCTCGCCCGCCGCGCACCGCGGCAGGTAGGCGGCCTTCTGCTCGTCCGTGCCGAACATCGCCAACGGCTGCGGCACGCCGATCGACTGGTGCGCGGACAGCATCGCGCTCAGCGCCGGGTTCACCGAGCCGACCAGCATCAGGGCGCGGTTGTAGTACACCTGGGACAGGCCCAGGCCGCCGTACTCGGGTTTGATCTTCATCCCGAACGCGCCGAGCCGCTTGAGGCCGACCAGCACCTCGTCGGGGATGAGGGCGTCGCGCTCGATCCGCGCGCCGTCGACGGTCTCGCAGTACTCGCGCAGCTCGGCGAGGAACTCCTCACCGCGTTCGCGGTCCTCGGCGGAACCGGAGGGGTGGGGGTGGATCAGGTCGAGCCGGAAGTGCCCGAGGAACAGCTCCTTGCCGAAGCTCGGGTGCTTCCACCTCGTCTCGCGCGCCTGCTCGGCGACCTTGCGCGCGACGCGCTCGTCCACGTGCCGGTCGGGGTCCACCGCGGTCATCACGGACCTCCCTGGAGCCGGGCTTCCCACGTTACTACCGGCGGGTAGCCCCATCCGGGTGACAGGAAGCCCGGCTCCTGCCCGGGATCAGGCGCAGAGGGCCGCGTCGATCACCTGGATGCGGGTGGTGGCGGGCTCGGTGAGGACGATCGTGTTGGTCACCAGCGCGGCCACGCGGCCGTCGTCGGTGGCGAACGTGCCCGACGAGTGGCCGGTGGACAGGTCACCGAAGTGGCCCCACGCCTCGCCGCCGCACGTCAGCGCCAGCCGCCACAGGCCCAGGCCGTAGCGGGAGTCGGCGGGCACGCCCGGCATGGGGACCGTGGTGCGCATCTGCCGGAGGGTGCTCGGCGACAGCAGGCGGCCGTCGAGGAGGGCGCGCTGGAAGGTCGAAAGGTCGCGCTGCGACGAGACGATCGCGCCCGCCGACGCGATGAACGACGGCTCCACCGAGTCGGTCCGGTCCAGCCAGAAGAAGAACGGGCCCAAGCGCCCGCCCTGGTAGCCGGGGACGAACGGGGCCGCCATCGACCGGCTGCGCGGGTACTCCGTGCGGGTCAGGCCGAGCGGGGCGATGATCCGCGCGGTGATGACGTCGCCGATCGACCGGCCGGTGACCTGTTCGACCAGCAGGCCGGCCAGGGCGAAGTTGGTGTTGGAGTACTCGAACGCGGTGCCGGGCGCGGTGCGCGGCGGGGTGGTGAGGCCGGCGCGGACCAGTTCGCGCAGGGTGTAGGTGCCGTCCGGCTGGGGCTGCGGGTCGCTGGTGCTCGACGTGATGCCGCTGGTGTTCTGGAGGACCTGGCGGACGGTGATCTTCGTGCCGTCGTGGCCGTTGCCGGTGACGACGCCGGGCAGGTAGCGCTCCACGGTGGCGTCGAGGTCCACCGAGCCGTCGTCCACGAGCTGCAACACTGCGACGGCGGTGAACGTCTTGGTCTGGCTGGCGGCGCGGAACCGGTCGTCCGGCGTGATGGGCCGGTTCTCGGTGATGCTCGCCGACCCGCTGTGCAGCGTGCGGGAGTGCGTGTGGAGCGCGGCTCCGGGGCCGCCGGCGGTGGTGCGATAGGAGTCGAGCGCTACTTGCGGGTCGACGGCCGGCTGCGCGTGGGCGACCGCCGGCTGCGCGTGGGCGACGGCCGGGGTGACGGCCGGGGTCACGGATAAAGCGGCGACCAGCGCCACCAAGGACAGGCGTTTCACGAGTGCTCCCCTCATCGTGTCGGGACGTCCCCGAGCTTCGCGAGGGGCGCATGAGGAACTGATGACAGGCGGCGTGGGGGCGGACCCCCACGCCGCCGGCGGTCAGCTCCAGATCGCCGCGACCCACTCCGGGTGGTCGATGAACGGGTTGCGGTTGCGCTGGTAGGAGTCGTAGATGACCTGGTTGCGACGCTTCTCGAACGCGTCCGGCGGGTCCTGCTGGTGCCACTGGAGAAGCACCGACAGGCGGCCGTGGTACGGCGCGGTGCCGTTGCTGACGTTGTTGTTCAGCTCCAGGTTGGCGAAGCCGTCGGTGCCCTCGTAGCGGACGGCCATGTAGAAGAGCATCCGCGCGACGTCGCCCTTGACGGCGTTGCGGGGCTCCCACGAGTCGCTGTCGGTGTAGTTGCCGGGCGCCTCGGCCGCGGCGGTGCCGCCGTTGTCGAAGTCCTTGTTGCCGCGGTCGGCGTTGACCGTCACGTCCTCCGGGCGGAGGTGGTGCAGGTCGGTGCCGGGGCCGGTGGCGGTGCCGAAGTCGCCGTGGGACTTCGCCCAGACGTGCTCGCGGTTCCAGTCGTCCACGTCGCCGCCGTTGAGCGTCTTGCTCTGCGACCGGCCGCTGTAGAGCAGGATGACGTTGGCCGCGTTGTTCGGGTCCTGGTCGGTGACCTTGAGGGCGTTCCACACCTGGTCGTAGGACAGCTTGGTGCCGGTGCGGATGATCTGGTGCAGGGCGGTCTTGAGCGCAGCACCGGTTTTACCGGTGGCGTCCCGGTAGTAGTCGTCGGTCGGCGGGGCGCTGGTCGTCGTGGTCGTGCTCGTGGTGGTGGTGCTCGGTGTGGTGGTGGCGCCGGCGAAGGCGAAGGCCGTGGCGGACGTCAGCCCGGGGTGGGCGAAGTAGGCGGAGAGCGTGCCGGTGACGTCGATGCGCTTGCCGAGCAGGCCGGGGTTGGTGCGCAGGCCCCAGGCCGAGCGGAAGGCGGAGGGGATCTGGACGTAGACCATCTGGCTGGTGCTGGTCTGCGTCGCGGTGTCGGCCAGGGCGAGGGCGTAGTCGTTCGGGAAGTTCGACCGGACCACGGTGGTGGTGGCGGTCGGCTGGCCGACGACGTACCCGCGGACGGTGGCGGTCGAGCCGTTCTGCTGGCTGATGGCCTGGGTGACGGTGATGGGCGTGGCCGCGTTCGAGGCGGCCGGGACGAGCAGGGTGGTGACGATCGTGGCGGCGGCGGTGAGTGCGCCGGCCAGTCGCCAGGGGAACTTTCGCACGGTTGGGTGTCCTCTCCCCGATAGCGGCGTCGCAGGGTGACAGCACGCGTCAGAGGTCCTGACTGTGCGTGATCACGTGCGCATGATCACTCCGGCAGCATCGCACGGAAGTGACCACGATCGAGTGATGAGCGGCTCACGGTGAAGTGGCCGGGACATGACCGGTTGGTGGGCGGTTGCTCCGAGCGGACCATGGCCACATGCGCGCGCTGCTGCTGGTGCTTGCCCTGGTGTCGCCACCCGCCTCCGCCACGACCACGACAGCCACCGCCGCGCCGGCCGCCGCACTCGCCACCGCCACACCCGCCGCCGCCGCGCCGGCCGCCGCACTCGCCACCCCGACCACCGGCGCGACATCCGGCACCCCGACCACCGGCGCGACCACCGGCACCCCCGCCTCCGAACGGCTCGGGTACACGTTCGACCGGGACACCACCCAGCGCATCCACGACGTCGTGGTGGCGGGTGGCGAGCCCGCCCTGGCCGCGTTGTGCGTCCGGGTCGCGCCGGGGTGGCTCAAGCTCGCCTGTCCCACGTTCGCCGAGGTCGTGGCGGAGTACGTGGCGGATCGGCCGCCGCTGGGCCGCTGCCTCCGGGTCGACGCGCGGTTCGAGGTGCCGCCGCTGACCGCCGCCTACGTGGAGTGCCCTTAGAGTGCTCCCCGTGGAGGACCTGGTTCGATGATCGACTTCCTGGCCGTGGCGCTGATCGTGCTCTCGCTGGTCTGCGCCGCCTGGGCGCTGCTGCTCGTGGCCCTGAACAAGCCCCTGACGCTGGACACCAAGCTGACCCTCGGCATCGCGGGCGCGGTGGTGCTGCTGGAGTTCGGGCTGCTCGTCCAGGCCGTGATCGGCGTCGTCAAGCTGATCGGGCTGGACCGCGACATCGCGTCCGCCACCTTCGTCGGCTACCTGATCGGGCCGGTGGTCGTGCTGCCGCTGGCCGGGTTCTGGGCCATCGCCGAACGGTCCCGCTGGGGCGCGTCGGTGCTGGTCGTGGGGTGTCTGAGCGTTCCCGTGATGGTCGTGCGGCTGCAACAGATCTGGGCGGGCCATGCCTGACACGCGGTCCGGGCCGGGGCGGTTGTTGATCGCCGTGTACGGGTTGTTCGCGGTGGCCGCGTCGGCGCGGTCGGGGGTGCAGATCGCGACGCGGTTCGCCGAGGCTCCGGTGGCCTACCTGCTGTCCGCGTTCGCGGCGGTGGTGTACGTGGTGGCGACCGTGACGCTGGCGGTGGGCAGCCGGGCGTCCCGGCGGGTCGCGTGGGTGTCGTGCGCGGTCGAGCTGGTCGGCGTCGTCGTGGTCGGCGCGGTCAGCTACCTGGCGCCGGCGTGGTTCCCGCAGGCGACGGTGTGGTCCCACTTCGGCAGCGGCTACCTCTTCATCCCGCTGGTGCTCCCGGTCCTGGGCCTGCTCTGGCTGCGCCGCACGGCCGTCCCGGCGGCGTAGGACGCCCCCGTTCTACTCGGCCGACTCCAGAAGCGTCCGGAGGACGTCGGCCAGCGCGTCCCGGCCGGCCGGGTCGAGGGCCGCGAGCAGGCGGTGGCCGGTGGCCAGGTGGTCGGGGAGGGCCGCGTCCACCAGGCGCTGCCCCTCCTCGGTGAGCGAGACGACCACGCCCCGGCCGTCCACCTCGCTCGGCTTGCGCGTCACCAGGCCCCGCGCCTCCAGGCGGTCCAGGCGCTGGGTGATCGCGCCCGACGTGACCATGGACGAGCGCATCAGCTCCGTCGGCGTCAGGCAGTGCGGCGGGTCGCTGCGGCGCAGGGTGGCGAGGACGTCGAACGACGCCCGGTCCAGCCCGTGCCTTGCGAACGTCTCGCGCTGGGCTGCCTCGACCACGCGTGCGAAGCGGTTCAACCGGCCCAGCACGGCCATCGGGGACACGTCCAGGTCGGGCCGCCGCGCGTGCCACTGGCTCAGGACGAGGTCGACGTGGTCTGCCACGCATCTACCTTAGCGGTGAGACACATCACTGGCCAGGTACCTTAGCGATGAGCTAGTTTGACTTAGTGCTAAGCAACCGCCTCGTCACCGCGCTGGGTCCCGCCATCTGGGGCACGACCTACTACGTCACCACCGAGTACCTGCCGGCCGACCGCCCGCTGCTGGCCGGCCTGCTGCGCGCCCTGCCCGCCGGCGTGCTGCTCGTCCTGATCACGCGCCGATTGCCCCAAGGCGACTGGTGGTGGCGGTCGCTGATATTGGGCGCGCTGAACATCGGCGCGTTCCTGCCCCTGCTGTTCCTGGCCGCCTACCGGCTGCCGGGCGGGGTGGCGGCGACCGTCGGCGCGGTCCAGCCGCTGATCGTCGCGGGGCTGGCCGCGGCGCTGCTGGGGCAGCGGATGACCCTGCGCGTGGCCCTGGCGGCGGTCGCCGGTGTCGCGGGCGTGAGCCTGCTGGTGCTGCGGGCCAACGCGGCCCTGGACTGGCTGGGTGTCGCCGCGGCCCTGGGCGGCGCGGCGGTGATGGCGGCGGGTGTCGTGCTGAGCAAGCGCTGGCCCTCGCCGGCGCCGCTGCTGGCGTCGACCGGGTGGCAGCTGGTGTGGGGCGGGCTGCTGCTGGTGCCGGTGACGCTGCTGGTCGAGGGCCTGCCGGACACGATCACCGCCCGCAACTGGGCCGGGTACGCCTACCTCGGCCTGATCGGGGCGGCCCTGTCCTACAGCCTGTGGTTCCGCGGGATCAAGCTGCTCAAGGCCACCGAGGTCACGTTCCTGGGCCTGCTCAGCCCGGTCGTGGCCACGCTGGTCGGGTGGCTCGCGCTGGGCCAGGACCTGACGGTGCTCCAGGTGCTGGGGGCCGTCGTCGTGCTCGCTTCTTTGGTCGTCGCACAGAAACAGGGAGGTAAGACGGATGCGGATCACCGTGTTCGGGGCGGCGGGAGCCGTCGGGAGTCGAGTGGTGACCGAAGCGCGCCGGCGCGGGCATGACGTCACGCCGGTGACCAGGTCGGAACGGCCGGGGTTCGTGGTGGCCGACGCGACGGACGTGGACCAGGTCGCGGGGCTGGCACGGGAAAGCGACGTGGTGCTCAGCGCCACCCGGCCGGCGCCGGGGTCCGAGCCGGACCTGGTGGTCACGGCCAAGGCGCTGCTGGAGGGCGTGCGGCGCAGCACGGCACGGCTGATCGTCGTGGGCGGGGCGGCGACCCTGCGCACGCCCGACGGCGTGCTGGTGCACGAGGTGGAGGGGTTCCCGGCGGACATCCTCCCCATCGCACGGGCGTGCGCCGAGCAGCACGGGGTGTTCACGGAAGAGTCCGAAGTGGACTGGACGTACGCCAGCCCGCCCGCGGTGATCGAACCGGGCGTGCGGACCGGCCGCTACCGGCTGGGCCGCGACGACCTGGTGGTGGACGACCACGGCGAGTCCACCATCTCCCTGGAGGACTTCGCCGTGGCCCTGCTCGACGAGGTGGACCACCCGCGGCACCGCCGGACCCGCTTCACCGCCGCCTACTAGGCCGGCAGCCGCCAGACCTGGTTGGCGCCGCCGTGGCAGGTCCACAGGATGAGGCCGGTGCCGTTGGCGGACGAGCCGCCGGTCGCGTCCAGGCACAGGCCGGACTTGGCGTTGCGCAGCGAACCGTCCGACTGGTGGGTCCAGGACTGCGCCGGCGTGCCGTTGCAGCTGTGGAGCTGCACCGCGGTGCCCGGCGCGGTGCCGCCGTTCCGGGCGTCCATGCACTTGCCCAACGCCTGAAGGGTCCCGCCGCTCGCGGTCCAGGTCTGGGCCGGAGTGCCGTTGCACGTGTAGAGCTGCAACGGCGTTCCGTCCGCCGAACCGCCGTTGGTCACGTCCACGCACTTGCCGCCCACGCCGGTGATCGGGCCGGATTTCGCCAGTGGCGGCAGGGCGGCCACCTCGCCGGCCAACGCCACCGGGTCGCCGGACGGGCTGGTCGGGAGCGGGTCGGTCCGGCGGGCCCACGCGTCCTCCAGCGCGAACCAGTCCACCGCGGCGGGAGCGGCGCCGGTGGCCAGGGCCGTGTCCAAAACCCCGAAGAACTTCGACCAGCGCTGCGCGTACAGGCCGGCGACCAGGCCCGACCACTCGCGGTTGGCGTAGTCGTGCAGGCCGCCGCCCTCGCTGCCCGCGCGGTGGCCCCACGTGGACAGGATCGAGCGCTGGTCGTACTCCAGCCGGTCCTGCTCGGCCGGCGTCGCTCCCCAGGCCCGGGCGCTCGCGGTCCACCGGCCGAGCAGGAACCGGGGGTCGCTGCCCACCAGGCGGTCCAGGAGGGCGATCTCGCGGTTCCACTGGTCGGCCAACTCCCGGAACCGCGCCGGGTCCTTCGCCGTGTAGGCGGCGTTGACCAGCGGCAACAGGGCCCGGCTGCGGTTGGCGAGGGTCTGGCGGGCCAGGTCGACCACGTCGTACCGGTAGGCGTCGCTCGCGCGCAGGGCCGGGGCGACGGCGAGCAGCCTGGTCAGGGCCGTCCGGACGGTCTCCGGGTCGTACCGCATCGCCTCCGGGCTCCACGTCGCGGCGGTGCGGACGGTCAGGGCCGGCCGCGCGGCGAAGAGGCTGTCCTGCGACTCGCTCCACGTCCCCGACGGGGTGCTGTACGGGCCGCGGCGCAACGAGTCCCAGGCGGCCGTGGCGTTGTCGTCCCGGCCGCCGTAGCGGCGGGTGGCGTAGTCGGCGAACCAGCTCGCGTGGTCGAGGGTCGTGGTCCAGGCCAGGTCGGAGAACAGGGCGAACGCCGCCGGGTCCACGGTCGCGGACTCGGGCAGGTAGGCGATGCCGCGCAACGCGCCGGCCGGCTTGGCCAGCCACTGGCGGAACCGCGAGGTCCAGACCGCCGTGTTCGCGCCGATCGTGGTGTGACCGCCGAAGTTCGGGATGGCGCCGAACGCGTACGGCGTGCCGCCCCAGGACGTTTCGCGGTCCAGGTCGTCGTAGCGGTCGGACAGGCCGTCCACGATGAGCATGCCGGACTTGTCCACACCGGACAGGAGAGTGCTCGACGGGTTGCCCTGCCAACCGAGGATCGCCCAGATGGCACCGGGATGCGCGGCACGAAGAGCGTCCTGGACCGCTCGCGCGGCGCGCGGGACGTCGACCGTGCCGGCGTTGCCGCCTTCGTGGAGCAGGTCCATCTTGTAGATCGCGCTGGAGCCGAAACGGGCCTTCTGCGCCGCGTAGTACGCCGACGCCACGCGTGCGAACAGCGCGTTCGTGGGGTCCAGCCACGCCGGCCGCTGGAATCCGACCCACGTGCCCTGCTGGACCACGCTCGCGCCCGGGTTGCGCGCGGCGAAGTCCGTCGGCACGGTGCCGAAGTAGCCGGGCAGCACCGGCGTCATGCCCAGTCCCCGCAGGTAACCGGTCAGGCGTGCGCCGAGGTCCGCGCGAGCCGTGATCAGCTGCTCCGACACCGGCCCGCCGAAGCCGCTCAGGTTCTGGAGCAGCCACCACGGCTGGTGCGCGGGCGCGGGGATCCACGCCCGCAGCTCGGCGGCGGTGTACCCGAACCGCTGGAACGCCTGGTAGTACGGGAACTCCGCCCCGACCTGGACGTAGACCTCGTTGTAGCCGTTGAGGGCCAGGACGTCCACCTCGCGCTGGAGCGCGGCGAAGTCCCGGTACGCGCCCGCGTAACCGTCCTGGGTGTCGTTGAGCGCGTAGCGGTGCGGGACGACGGCCGTGCGGGTGGTGGCGGTGACCGCCGGGAGGGTCGCGGGCAAGCGGTTCAGGCTGTCGCCGACCAGCCCGATGTCCACTCCGGCAACGGTCCGCAGGTACCAGCCGACGCCGGCGAGCAGCGTGGCCGGGGACGTGCCGCGCACGGTGATCGCACCGGAGGTCCCGGACACCGCGTACTCGTCGCGGCCCGTGGTGGCCTGGAGGGTGAACTGGCTCGCGTGGGCCGGCAGGAGCCGGCTGAGCACCGCCGCGGCGGGCGCGGTGTCGAAAGCGGCGGGCTGGGCGGTGGCTGGCGGGGTGCTGAGCAGGCCGGCGACCAGCGCCGACACCACGAACGTCCTGAACACGGCGGCTCCCGAGGTGGCCGGAAGTGGTCCAGACCAGAGTGGGGCAATGCCACCGCAGATGTCAATTACTGTTTGAAGTACTGGACCTTTGCGCAGGATTGTGCACCGGTACGAGACCGCGAAAAGGGGCGGCCACCGCGGTGACCGCCCCTTCCCCCAGCGCTAGCCCAGTTCAGCGCACGTTCGCGCGTCCGGGTCGAGGGCCGCCTTCGGCACCCACCGCACGTTCGCGAACGACGCCTGGAACGCCCCGTCCGTGTAGACCAGGAACGGCGTGTTGACGTTCTCCAGGTCCAACCCGCCCTGCGCGAAGCACGACACCGGGATCTTGACCGTCGCCTTCGCCCCGCCCGCCAGGGCGGTGAACAGGCCCGTCGCGTTGACCTCCGCGAAGCACGGGTACTGGCAGTGCGCGCTCACCACGGTCCGGTTGGTCGGGGCCTGGTGCACGACCACGTCGAACACCAGGGCCGCGTCCGCGTTCAGGTACCCGCGCAAGTCCGTGCCACCGGCCGGGTTCTGCGCGTAGACCTGGCCGGGACCGGTGCCCGTCCACGTCGTCTTCAGGGCGTCGCCCTGCACGTTGACGTCCGCCATCACGGTGTTGATGGAGGCGTGCGCCGCCTCGCCGTCGGGGCCGATCTCGGTGCCGCCCCAGTTGTCCGGCGAGCCGATGTAGCTCTTGTACGGGGCGATGTCCTGGCGCACGAAGACTTCCAGGTCCTCGGTCGCCGTGCCGCCGCCACCGTCGCCCGAGCAGCCGAACTGCGGCGACGACTCGTCCAGCACGCCCACGTTGCCGGTCTGCCAGGAGCGCAGGCCGTACCCCGGCTTGAACAGCGGGTCGTAGCCCTCCGCGCCGGGGTTGAGCGGCGTCTGGCACGCGCTGCGCGGCCAGGAGTAGGACAGCGTGCCGGTGTAGCCGGGGAACGTATGCCGCCCGCGCACCAGCAGGTCCGCCACGCCGCCGCCCTCGGTGCCGGGCAGGAACGCCGCGACGAACGCGTCCGAGCGGTTCAGCTCCTTGTTGACGTGCAGCGGACGGCCGGAGATGTAGACGGTGACGACCGGCGTGCCCTTGCCTCTGACCTTGTCCAGCACAGCCAGGTCCTGCGGGTAGAGCTTGGCCGCCTCCAGCGAGCGCTTGCCGATGTCGCCCACGCCCTCGGCGTACGGGGTCTCGCCGATCACCGCGACCACCGCGTCGAAGCCCGCCGGGTCCACGTCGCCGGTCTCCGAGAAGACCACGTTCTCCGCGCCCAGCGCCTCGCGCAGCCCGCCCAGCACCGTGGTGCCGTTGGGGAAGTCCGCGTTGGTGTTGCCGGTGCCCTGCCACGACAGCGTCCAGCCGCCGGTCTGGTTCTGCATGCTGTCGGCGCTCTTGCCGACCACCAGGACCTTGGCGCGCGAGGACAGCGGCAGCACGCGGTTGTTGTTCTTCAGCAGCACCTGCGACCGGCGGACCGCCTCGCGGGCGAGCCGCTTGGCCTCCAACGCCTCCTGCTCGCCGGCGTGCTCGCGCTCCGACGGCTTGACCCCGTCCAGCACGCCGCTGCGCAGCTTGACGCGCAGGATGCGGGTCACGGCGTCGTCGATGCGGGACATGGGGATCTGGCCCGACTCGACCTGCGCGATGGTGTTGGCGATGAACGCCTTCCAGTCGTTGGGCACCATGAAGACGTCGATGCCGGCGTTGACCGCCTGCGGGCAGCTGGCGTTGGTGCAACCGGCGACCTGGCCGTGGCCGTTCCAGTCGGAGACGACCAGGCCGTCGAACCCGATCTTGCCCTTGAGGATGTCGTTGACGGCGAGCTTGGAGCCGTGCAGCTTGCCCTCGTCGATGCCCAGGTCGGTGTTGGTCCAGCTGTTGAACGACACCATGACGGTCTGGGCGCCGGCCGCGAGCGCGCCGTAGTAGCCCTGGCCGTGCACGTTGATCATCTCGGCCTCGGACGACGGGTTCACGCCCTGGTCTTTGCCGCCGATCGTGCCGCCGTCGCCGATGAAGTGCTTGGCGGTGGCCAGCACGTCCACCCGACGGCGGCTGTCGCCCTGTAGACCCTTCACGGCCTCGTAGCCGTAGGCGCGGGTGATCCGCGGGTCCTCGGAGTAGCCCTCGTAGGTGCGGCCCCAGCGGTCGTCGCGGACCACGGCCAGGGTCGGCGCGAACGCCCAGTCCTGGCCGGTGGCGCGGACCTGGTCGGCGGTCGCCTTCGAGATGTCGCGGATCAGGCACGGGTCGTGCGCCGCGCCCAGGCCGATGTTGTGCGGGAAGAGCGTGGCCCCGTACACGTTGTTGTTGCCGTGCACGGCGTCGATGCCCCAGATCACCGGGATGCCGGTGCGGGTGGACTTCGAGGCCGTCCAGTAGGCGTCGGCGAGGTCCAGCCACGCCTGCGGGGTGGCGTGCTTGTCCCGGTTGGGCCACGAGCCGCCGCCGTTGAGGACCGACCCGATGTGGTGCTCGCGCACCTCGTCCGGGGTGATCGCGCCGATCTCCGGCTGGGTCATCTGGCCGACCTTCTCGGCCAGCGTCATGCCCTCGACGAGCTGCCGGATGCGGCGCTCGTCGCCCGGCGAGGACTTGACGCGGCTGGTCACCTTCGGCCAGTCGGACAGCGTGGGCAGGGTCTTCTCGACGCGGGCGCAGCCGTGCTCGGTGCGGGGCTCGCCGACCACGGGCTGCTGCGGCGCCGCGGTCGCGCTCCCGGTGACCACCGTTGCGGAGGCCAGGACCACGGCGAGCAGGGCGCTCAGGTGTCTGCGACGTGTGCGGGACATCGGTTCGTCCGTTCCTCGACGGCTTTGTCGCGCCCGATCCTCATCGGCGCAACTGTCTCGGTCAAGACTTCCGTGGGAGCGTTTCCGCGCAGGTCAGGGTTCCGGTACTCCGGGCCGGGTACCGGGACTGGGCCGGTCAGCCGACGCGGGGTGGGCGGCGCGAGCGGGCGGGCGGCGTGGATGTCTGCGGCGGTCAGCCGACGGGCAGGCGCAACCGCCAGTCCAGCGGTTCGACGAGGATGCGCGTGTCGGGCGAGCCGTCCCACTCCACCGGCAGGCCCGCGGCCCGCAGCGCCCCGGCCACCTCCCGGCCCACGGCGGCCGTGTCGTCCGGCGAGCCCGGCAGCGACCCGTAGGCCAGGAACAGCCCGCCGCCGGCGACCGCCCGGACGGTGTCCTGCTGGTGGAAGAAGACGAACCCGCGCGCGCCCGGCCCGGCCTCGTCCCCGATCTCGGCGATCCCGCACGACCGGCAGCACGCGAAGTCCGCCCGCGCCACGACGCCCCGCACGTCCAACTCCTCGAAGGCCGCCAGCAGCCGGTCCACGTCGGTGGTCGCCGGCCACTCCGCCTGCTCGGCCACCCGCGCCGCCCACAGCCGGTCCACCAGCGCCGTCACCTCCGACTCCGGCAGCGCCTCCTCGACGTGGTCCAGCACGTCGCCCACGACCTCCTCGCGCGAGCGGAACCCGCCGTGGACCAGTTCCAGGGCGAACTCCACCGCCTCGGCGCGGACGTCCTCGGGCAACGGCTTGTCGTTCGTGTTCTGCACCCGCCGCATCCTGCCGGCGACCACCGACAAGACTGGCGGCAACACTTCCGCACCGGGTGGACACGAACAGGCATGACGACCGAAGACCCCGACGACCGCGCGCTGTGGGCGCAGGCCGCGGCGGGCAGCGGGCACGCCTTCGGGGTGCTGTTCGACCGGCACGCCAAGGCGGTCTACAACCACTGCTTCCGGCTCACCGCGTCCTGGGCCGCCGCCGAGGACCACCTCCAGGCCACGTTCCTGCTGGCCTGGCGCAAGCGGGACCGGCTGCGGCTGGAGCGCGACTCGGCCCTGCCCTGGCTGCTGGCCGTGGCCACCAACGTGGTGCGCAGCGACCGCCGCTCGACCGCGCGCCGGCTGCGGCTGTTCCACCGCGTGCCGGTGGAGCAACCGGTGCCCGACCACGCCGACCTGGTCGCCGAACGGGTGGACGACCAGCGCCGGATGCGGGAACTGCTGGCGGCGGTGGACCGGCTGCCCCGCGGCGAGCGCGAGGCGCTGGCCCTGTGCGTGTGGTCGGGCGTGTCCTACGCCGACGCCGCCGCCGTGCTGGGCGTCGCCGAGGTCAGCGTCCGGTCCCGGGTCAGCAAGGCCAAGGCCCGGCTGGGCCGGCTGCTCGCCCGGCACCCCGAGGTCGTCCCGCTCGCCGCACTCACCGTGGAGGACCGATGAACACCACGCTCCCCCCGGCCCGCGACCTGCCCCCCGGTCGCCAGGCCGAGATCCGCGCCCGGGTCGAGCGCGCTGTGACCGCGCGCCGGCCGTTCCGCTTCGCGCCCCTGGTCACGGCCGTCACCGCGGTGGGCGCGGTGGTCGCCGTCGTGGCGTTCCTCCAGCCCTGGCAGCGCAACGACGCCGTGGACCCGGCCCAGTCCGCCGCGACGGCGCCGGTCACGACGACGAGCCCCACGCCGACCACGCCCGTGATCGCCGGGCTGACCTCCCAGCGGATCGCCGAGATCGAGGAAGGCTGCGTCAAGATCTCCACCGGCTCGGGCAAGGGCACGCTCTACCAGTACGGCGAGGACGAGGCCGGCAAGTGGGCCCTGGTCTACACCGAGAGCGCCGCGCTGATCTGCACCATCGACGGGCCGTCCATGCCTTACAACGCGGGCTTCAGCACCGTCCGGGACCTGGCGTGGATGACCGACCCCGTCGCCATCGACGCCAACGGCGGCAGCGCGGGCGGCGACGTCCTGGGCAACAAGGAGATCTACCGGGGCCTGCACGGCACCGCCTCGGCAGCCGGCCGCGTCACGCCCGAGGTCGGCCGGGTCACGTTCACCTACGACGGCCAGACGGTCGATGCGACCATCGCCAACGGCACCTTCGTCGCCCGCAACATCTTCCCCGCCGACTGGTCGATCCCGGCGGAGGACGGCTTCGAGGTCCGCGCGTACGACAAGGCCGGCAAGCTGCTGGCGTCCAGCGTGGACCTGGGGAAGAAGTGCTTCGCCACGCCGGACGGCCGGGTGGTCCACGGCGCGTGGAACATGGCGGACCAGGACGTGACGAAGTGCTCGAAGGCCGTGCGGTGGAAGTGAGCCCGGCGGCGGGTCACTCCGGTTCGGCGACCCCGCGGTAGGGCAGGGTCTGCCGGTAGACGATGTTGGTCGTGGTGCTGCCGAACGCGGTCAGCTCGTTGACCACCCGCTCCAGGTGGGGCATGGAGGTGGCGGCGACCTTGAGCGTGTAGCAGTCCTCCCCGGTGGTGCGCAGGCACTCCAGGACCTCGGTGCGTTCGGCGAGCAGCCGGTGCAGGGGTTCGTGCCGGTTGCCGGGGTACTTCAGGCGCACCACGGCCAGCACCGGGTAGCCGACCTTGTCCAGGTCCACGGTGGCCCGGTACCCGGTGACGACCCCGGCCGCCTCCAGGCGCTTGACCCGCTCGGTGGTGGCGGAGGGGCTGAGGTTGACCCGGCGGCCCAGCTCGGTGAGGGCGATCCGGCCGTCGGTCTGCAACTCCGCGAGGATCGCCCAGTCGGTCGGGTCGAGGGTCTCGGTCATCAGCGGAATCTACCGTGGATCTTGCGGCTCGGGCCGCGATCTGCCGTGGGTTCTCTGTTCAGGTCGCGATCTTCCGGCCCTAGGGTTGGGCCTGTGCGAATCGGTGTGAACGTCCCGAACTTCGGACCCGGGACCACTCCCCCGGTGCTGCGCGACTGGGCGCGGACGGTGGAGGGGTTGGGGTTCGACCTGCTCATGGTGTCCGACCACGTGGTGGTCACCCCCGACGTGGCGGAGCAGTACCCGGAGCCGTTCTACGAGCCGTTCACGACGTTGTCGTGGCTGGCCGGCGTGACGGAGCGGATCACGCTGGGCACGACCGTGCTGATCGCGCCGTACCGGCACCCGCTGCTGGTGGCCCGCATGGCGGCGAACCTGAAGGCGCTGAGCGGTGACCGCCTGGTGGTCGGCGTCGGCGTCGGGTGGGCGCGCCAGGAGTTCGCGGCGCTCGGCGTGCCGTTCGAGGCGCGCGGGCGGTTGACGGACGAGGTGGTGCGGGCGTTGCGCGGCGTGGACGTTCCCGTGTGGGTCGGCGGGCACAGCGACGGCGCGCTGCGGCGGACCGTGCGGTTGGGCGACGCGTGGCACCCGTTGCGGCTGACGCCGGCGGGGTGGCGGGACGGCGTGCGCCGGTTGGCCGCCGTCGCCGAGGCCGAGGGCCGGCCGATGCCCGCGCTGGCGCCAAGGATCCTGTTGCGGCTGACCGACGGTGTCGAGGACCGGCGCATGGGCGAGGGCACGGTCGAGCAGGTGGTGGCGGACTTGGAGACACTGCGGTCGGACGGCGCCGAGGCCGTGGTCCTGGACCCGTTCGTCGGCGACCCGGCCGAGACGCTGCACCCGGAGGTGGCCTGGCAGGCGCTGGCCACGGTGAGGAAGGAGTTCCGGTGAAGGAAGAGCACCTGCGGCGGGCGATCGCGCTGGCGGCGGAGGCGCGGGAGAGCGGCAACCCGCCGTTCGGTTCCCTGCTGGTCGGACCGGACGGGACGGTGCTCGCGGAGGAACGCAACACCACCACGACCGACGCCGACATCACCGCCCACCCGGAGCTGAAGCTGGCCCGATGGGCGGCACGGGAGTTGGACCCGGAGACGGCCGCCGGGACGACCATGTACACCAGTTGCGAGCCTTGCGGGATGTGCGCCGGGGCGTTGGCGCGGTCGGGGATCGGCCAGGTGGTGTTCGCCCTTTCCACCGAACAGCTCAACGGCTTAAGGCCTTCCGGTGGGTTCCCCGTCGTTCCTTCTGATGGTCCTCACCTTTACGATGAGGCTTCTTCTCCCGTTTCTGGTTTTTATTCTTAGCGCTTCGCTTTTTTGGACGCGCTTCGCGCTCTCGGGATTTGTCGCGCTGGCGCGCTCTCAAGATTAAAAGCGCCTCGCCGGCGGGCAGGCCCCCGGGGAGGAAGAGCGTCGGTCTTCCCCCCGCACGGCCTGCCAGAGGCAACCACCCTTTGGTCTTCTGTGCAACCGGTGAAGCGTGGTTGCACAGAAGACCAAAGCGCGGTTGGGCTGCGCCCAGGCCGTACGGGGGAAAGACCGAGGCCCTTCCTTGGCTAAATAGCCCGAAGAAGAGCCCGCGCTGCGCGCGGAGGCCGGGCGCACCACCGGTGACGAGCGGACCGACCCGACTCCTGGCGCCGAAGGCGCCACCGTTTTGGCTATCAGCCACAGGAAGGGCCTCGGTTCGTTCCCCGTACGGCCTGGGCGAAGCCCAACCGCGCTTTGGTCTTTTGTGCAACCACGCTTCACCGGTTGCACAAAAGACCAAAGGGTGGTTGCCTCTGGCAGGCCGTGCGGGGAACGAACCGACGCCCTTCCCACCCCCGGGGGCCTGCCCGCCGGCGAGGCGCTTTTGATCTTGAGAGCGCGCAGCGCGTCAGACTTGGGAGCGCGCCAGCGCGTCAGGCCCGAGAGCGCGAAGCGCGACCAAGAAAGCGAAGAGCAGAAGCGTCTCGACAGGCAACGAGGGTTCACAGCAGGTGACCAGTCCGCTACCTTGAGGAACTGGGAGCGCTCCCAGTCATCGAACATCCTCATCGTGGAGGACACACATGACCTTCAGACGCGGTTTCCGGGGCCTCGGCGTCGTCTCGGCGGTGCTGGCGGTGTTCGCCGCCGGGCTGGTCGCGTTGATCACGCCCGGCGTGGCCGGCGCGCACGGGTCCGTCACCGACCCGCCCTCGCGCAACTACGGCTGCTGGCAGCGCTGGGGCAGCGACCACCTGAACCCGAACATGGGTCAGACCGACCCGATGTGCGCCCAGGCCTGGAAGACCGACCCGAACGCCATGTGGAACTGGAACGGCCTGTACCGCAACGGCGTCGGCGGCAACCACCAGGGCGCGCTGCCCAACGGCCAGCTGTGCAGCGGCGGCCTCACCGAGGCCGGCCGGTACCGGGCGCTGGACGCCGTCGGCGCCTGGCAGGCCGCGACCAAGCCGCGCCAGTTCACGCTCACCATCACCGACCAGGCCCGGCACGGCGCGGACTACCTGCGCGTCTACATCACGCGCCAGGGGTTCGACCCGACCACCCAGCCGCTGAGCTGGAGCAACCTGGAACTGGTCACCTCGACCGGCCGCTACCCCACCACGGGCCTCTACCAGGCCCAGGTCAACGCGGGCAGCCGGACCGGACGGCACGTGGTGTTCACGATCTGGCAGGCCAGCCACATGGACCAGGCCTACTACCTGTGCAGTGACGTCATCTTCCAGTAGGGGGTGACCGGGTGCGGCGGCCGACCAGCCGCCGCACCCGCCGTCGGCCACCCGGCCGCCGCGCCCGCCGTCGGCTACCCGGCCGCCGCGCCCGCCGTCGGCTACCCGGCCGCCGCGCCCGTCGTCGCCCAGTAAGCCCGCCCGTCCCCGGCCACGCTCGTCTTGTGCCCGTGCGGCAGGAAAGCCGCCTCCCCGGCCGACAGCACCAACCGGTCACCGCCGCGCGCCAACTCCACAGAACCCCTGACGCACAACAAGAGTTGCGGACCCCGATCGTGCAGAACTGCACCAGGCGACACCGCGTGCAGCCTGAACTCGGGTTCCGGCGTCGGATAAGTCCTCAAAGGACCGTCCTCTTCGCCGTCCAGGACAAGACCGGGCGTCGACTCGACCAGGTCGAGCACCATCCGCACGTCCACCGGCTTGGACGTCAACCCGGCCCGCACGACGTTGTCGGAGTCCGCCATCAACTCCACACCCGTCCCACGCAAGTGGGCATGCGGCACACCCGCCGCCACGTACACACCCTGACCCGGCCGAAGCGCGACGTGGTTCAACAGGAGCGCGGCGACCACACCGGGATCACCCGGGTAAGTCGCGGCCACCGAACCCAACCAAGCAGGCGGGTCCACCAGGTCGACCGGCTCGTGCAGCGCCCAACGCAACGCGCCACGCAAGTCCCCCGCAGCCACCAAGTCCCGCAAAGGCCCGAAAGCCGCCCCCAAAGAGTCCAGCAGGACCACGGTCTCCGCCGGGTCGCGAAAGCCGGCCAGGGTCTCGAACTCGGTCAACGCCACCAAGATCTCCGGCTTGGGCCGGTCGTCCCCGAAGACGCCCGCCGCGTGCCCCGACCTGGCCTGCTCACGGTCGGGGTGCACCTGGAGCGACAACGGCGTCTCCACCGCCAACACCTTGAGCAAGAACGGCAACCGAGGACCGAAGGCGGCCAAAGCCTCCCGCCCCAACGTCCCCACCGGGTTGGCGGCGACATACCGGTCCAACGGGGTCCCGGCGCCCCTCAGGAGTGAAGGCGCGGACGGGTGGGCACCCACCCACAGCTCGGCCTCCGGCGACGAACTCGGCGGCGCGCCCCGCAATGCAGCCAGCGCCGTGCGCGAACCCCAGTGGTAGTTGCGGATGGTCGTGTCCAGGGCGCGCATGTCAGAGCACCACCGGGGTGCGGTCACCCACCAAAGCCGCCGCGCCGATCAGACCGGCGTCCACGCCCAGGGTGGCCGGCCGGACCTCCACCGCCCGCATGAACTCCAACCCGGGCCACGCCGCCAGCGGACCGGTCACGGCCGGCTCCAGCAGGTCCCAGGCCTGGGCCACGCCGCCGCCGATCACCACCCGGTCGATCTCGCACAACGCGGCGGCCACCGTGATCACGTGGGCGACCGCCGCGCCGGACCGGTCGAACGCCGCCCGCGCCACCTCGTCACCCGCCCGCGCCGCCGCCGCCAGGGCCACGCCGTCCGCCCGCCCGCCCGGACGCCACCCCTGGTCCACCGCCCACCGGACCATCGACGGGCCGCTGGCGATGGCCTCCGCGCAACCCCTTGCGCCGCAACGGCATTCCGGACCGGCCGGGTCCACGACGAAGTGGCCGACGTGGCCCGCGTTGCCGGACGTGCCGAAGTGGGCCTTGCCGTCGAACACGAAACCGCCGCCGATCCCGGTGGACACGACCATGCCGAGCAGGCACCGGCTACCCCGGCCGGTGCCGTGGTGGTACTCGGCCAGCGCCATGCACTGCGCGTCGCCGCCCAGCCGCACCGGGAGGCCGGGGACCAGCCCACCCACCCGCTCCACGATCGGGAACCCGCGCCAGCCGCCGATGTTGACCGGGCTGACCGTGCCGGTGCGCAGGTCCATCGGCGCGGCGGACGCGATGCCCGCGCCCACCAGCACCGGGTCCCCGGCGAGCAGGTCGCGGACGATGTCGGCCAACGCCTGCCACACGACCTCGCCGGCGCCGGCGGGCGTCGGGGTGGTGCGGCGGGCGGTGATCGTGCCGTCCGGGGCTACCAGCGCCGCGGCGAGCTTCGTGCCGCCCACGTCGATGGCGAGCGCGAGCGGGTCGTGTGCTGAGGCCATGAGTCGAGTTAACCGGTTAAGTGAAGTCGGGGCAAGATGACAAACAGGACAGAAAACGGTGTGGCGCAAGCGGTTCAGCCACGGAGCACCCGTTCGATGTCGGACAGCTCCGCGGTGCTGAAGTCGAGGTTCGCGGTCGCGGCGACGTTGTCCTCCAGCTGGCGCACGCTCGACGCGCCGACCAGCGCGGAGGTCACGCTGCGCAACACCCACGCGATCGCCATCTGCGCCAGCGTCTGGCCGCGTCGGGCCGCGATGTCGTTGAGCGCCTTGACCTTGCCCAGGGTCGCCTCGTCCAGGTTGGCGCTGCCCAGGAACGGGCTGGGACCGGCCGCGCGCGAGCCCTCGGGGATGCCGCCCAGGTAGCGGTCGGTCAGCACGCCCTGCGCCAGCGGCGAGAACGCGATGCTGCCCGCCCCCACCTCGTCCAGCGCGGCCAGCAGGCCGTCCTCGATCCACCGGTTGACCATCGAGTACGACGGCTGGTGGATCAGCAGCGGGGTGCCCAGGTCGCGCAGGATCGCGGCGGCGGCGCGGGTCTGGTCGGCCGAGTAGTTCGAGACGCCCACGTAGAGCGCCTTGCCCTGCCGCACGACGTGGTCCAGCGCGGCCATCGTCTCTTCCAGCGGCGTGTCCGGGTCGGGGCGGTGGTGGTAGAAGATGTCCACGTGGTCCAGACCCAGGCGGCGCAGCGACCGGTCCAAAGAGGACACCAGGTGCTTGCGCGAGCCCCACTCGCCGTAGGGGCCCTCCCACATGTGGTACCCGGCCTTGGTGGAGATCAGGATCTCGTCCCGGTGGGGCGCGAGGTCCTCGGCGAACAGCCGCCCGAAGTTCTCCTCCGCCGACCCCGGCGGCGGGCCGTAGTTGTTGGCCAGGTCGAAGTGGGTCACCCCGAGGTCGAACGCGCGGCGCAGGATCGCCCGCTGGGTGTCCAACGCCTTGTCGTGGCCGAAGTTGTGCCACAGGCCCAGCGACACCGCCGGCAGCTTGAGGCCGCTGCGGCCGGACCGGCGGTAGGGCATGGCGTCGTACCGCGTCGGCGCGGCGGTGTGGCTCATGGTTCTCCTCAGGCGGGAGGTGGGGCGGTGCTCTCGCGCGGCACCAGGGTCGCGGTCGGCGACCAGCGCTCGGTGACCGGCGAGCCGTCGATCAGTTCCAGCACGGACTCGGCGACCGACACGCCGAACTGGTGCACGTCCACGCTCATGGTGGTGAGCGCGGGCGAGGCCAGCCGGCACAGCGTGGAGTCGTCCCAGGCGACCAGGCTCAGCCGCTCGGGCACGGCGACGCCCCTGGCCTTGGCCGCGCCCAGGCCGGCGACCGCCATGACGTCGTTGTCGTACAGGATCGCGGTGGGCGGCTCGACGGCGTCCAGCAGTTCGGCGGTGAGCTTCGCGCCGGACTCCTCGGAGTAGTCGCCCTCGACGACCACCGGTTCGACGCCCGCCTCCGCGCACCCGGCGAGCAGCGCGGCGGTGCGCGCCCGGGTGTGCAGGAGGTTCTCCGGGCCGCTCACCCGGGCGATCCGGCGGTGGCCCAACTCCAGCAGGTGGGCCAGGGCCTCGCGGACCGGCCCGGCGTCGTCGGTGCGCACGGCGGGCACGGCCAGCTCGTCCGGCTCCCCCACGTACACGGCGGGCAGGCCCAGTTCGCGCAGCACGGCCGGGCGGTGGTCGGCCGCGGTCCGGTTGACCACGACCACCGCGTCCACCACGCCGCCCGCGGCCCAGCGCCGGTAGGCGGCGATCTCCGCGTCCTCCGCGCCGACGATGTGCAGCAGCACCGACTGGTCGCGCTCGGCCAGCCGCTCCTCGATGCCCGCGATGAACTCCATGAAGAACGGCTCGGCGCCCAGCAGCCGCGCGGGGCGGGCCAGGACCAGGCCGACGGACCCGGTGCTCATGCCCGCACCGCGCACAGGCTGTTCGCCGACCTCAGCACCAGCGGGCCGGTCAGGGCGGCCGGGTCCAGGCGCTCGGCGGTGCGCACGAGGAACGAGTGCTCCTCGCCGGCGACCAGCGTCACCAGGGCGTCGTCCACCTCGGCGTCCGGCGCGACGCGGTCGGCCAGCAGCGCGACGTCGCGCGCGAACGACGTGGCCGCCACGTCCACCCGGTACCCGCCGGGCACCGGCACGGCGGTCGCGGTCAGCGGCGACGGGTCGTAGGCGAGTTCGACGTCCTCGCGGAACAGGTGCACGGCACGCGCGTCGGCCGTGGTCGCCACCAGCACCTCCCGCTCCGCGTCGGCCGGGGTCAGCAGCTCCGGCGCCAGGTCCAGGACGGCCACCGACCGGGCGGGCACGTCCAGCACGAGCTTAGCCGCCGCGCGCTCCTCACCGGCGAACGTCCGCCGCGCCGCGACGACCTCGCCGGTCCAGACCTCGTCGGTGTCGTTGACGGCGA
This sequence comes from Saccharothrix mutabilis subsp. mutabilis, assembly GCF_039521145.1. Lineage (NCBI taxonomy): Bacteria > Bacillati > Actinomycetota > Actinomycetes > Pseudonocardiales > Pseudonocardiaceae > Saccharothrix > Saccharothrix mutabilis. The sequence goes on along the minus strand of NZ_BAAABU010000003.1, from coordinate 26,995 downwards.
CCAGCGCGTCCCGCCCGTCCCGCGGCTGCACGGTCAGCAGGCGCGGCGCGAAGGCGTGCCGCAGCGCGTAGTACAGCGGTTTGGGCCGCTCCTCGCCGTCCACCGCCGCCCAGGACGTGACCGGCCAGCAGTCGTTGAGCTGCCACACCAGCGCGCCGGCCGTGCGCGGCCAGTGCGACCGGAAGTGCTCGACGCCGAACGCCACCGCGCGGGCCTGGTTGAGCTGGGTCGCCCAGTGCCAGTCCTCGAACGCCTCGGGCACCGGCAGGTGCGGCGCCAGGCCGCGTTCCAGCTTGCCGTTGCCGTCCTCGGCCTTCTGGTGCAGCAGGAACGCCGGGCTCGTCGGCGACAGCGGCTCGTCGTGGATCCACGCCGTGAGCGTCGCCCACGTCGGCGGGCCCTGGAAGCCGAACTCGGAGCAGAACCGGGGCGCGAAGTCGCGGTAGCGGGTGTAGTCGACCCGGTTCCAGACCTCCCACTCGTGGCGCGTGCCGTGGGTGTCGAGGTTGGGGTGCAGGTCGCCGGGGCTGTAGGGGCTGCCCGGGGCGTACGGCCGGGTCGGGTCGAGTTCGGCGACGATCGCGGGCAGCAGTTCCCGGTAGTACTTCAGGCCCCACGTGCGGCCCTGGAGCTGTTCGGGCCAGCCCCAGTCGGCGAAGCCCCACAGGTTCTCGTTGTTGCCGTTCCACAGGGCCAGCGAGGCGTGCGGGGTCAGCCGGGCGACGTGCTCGCGGGCCTCGGCCTCGACCTCCTCCCACAGCGGGGACTCCTCGGCGTAGGCGGCGCAGGCGAACGGGAAGTCCTGCCAGACCAGGACGCCGCGCTCGTCGCACACGTCGTAGAAGTCCTCGGACTCGTAGAGCCCGCCGCCCCAGATCCGCAGCATGTTCATGTTCGCCGCCACGGCCTGGTCGACGCGGCGGGCGAGGCGGTCGCGGGTGATCCGGGTGACGAAGTGGTCGTCGGGGATCCAGTTCGCGCCCTTGGCGAAGATCGGCTTGCCGTTGACCACGAAGGTGAACGGGGTGCCGATGTCGTCCGGGGTGGTGTCCACGGTGATCGTGCGGAAGCCGATGCGGCGGTGCCACCGGTCGGCCGGTCCCCCGGCGTGGAGGGTGAGGTCGAGGTCGTAGAGGGGGTGGTCGCCGTGGCCGACGGGCCACCACAGGTCGGCGTTGGGCACCAGGACGGTGAGCACGGCCTTGTCGCCGTCGACGGTCGCGGTCTCCGAACGACCGTCCACAGTGGCCTCGACGGTCAACGGGCCGTCGGACGCGCGGTCGACGGTGACGTGCACCTCGACGCGGCCGGCGCCGTCGTCGTCCACGGTGACCAGCGGGCGGACCTCGGCGAGGCGCGCGGTGTCCCAGCGCTCCAGCCGGACCGGCCGCCAGATGCCGGCGGTTTGCAGGTCGGGACCCCAGTCCCAGCCGAACGAGCAGGCCATCTTGCGGATCGCGTTGAACGGGTGCGCGTAGGCGCGGTCGCGCCAGCCCAGCGCCTCTTCCTGCTCTTCGGCGTAGGCCAGCGCCGACCGCAGGGTCACGACGAGCTGGTTCCCGCCGTCGCGCAGGTGGTCGCGGACGTCGAACCGGTAGGACCGGTGCATGTTGGCCGTGCTGCCCAGGACCGCGCCGTTCAGCTCGACGGTGGCCACGGTGTCCAGGCCGTCGAAGGCGAGGTCCACGCGCTCGCCCGGCCGGGCGGCCTCGGCGGTGAAGTCGAGGGTGAAGCGCCAGTCGGCGCGGTGCGCCCAGGCCAGGTCGGCTTCGTTGCGGTCCAGGTACGGGTCACCGATCAGGCCCGCGGCGAGGAGGTCGAGGTGCGCGCTGCCGGGTATCCGGGCCGGGACCTCGACGTTCGCGATGTGCTCGGGGATCGGGCCGCCCACCGCGCGGAGCCGCCAACCGTCGTGCAACAGGGTCCTCCGGATCATAGCCCGATTCTTACGCCAGCAACTAAAGTAAGTCAACGAAGTATCCCCTGCCGAGAGGAACAGACGTGGCCGACGTGACACACCTGCGCGCTGCGGGCGTCAGCCTGGTGCTCGACCACCGCGGGGGCACGCTGCCCCGCGTCCTGCACTGGGGAGCCGACCTGGGACCGGTGGACCTCGACGCCCTGGCCCTGGCCGCCGCGCCGCAGCCGCACGGGTACGCCGTGGACGGGCCGGTCGAGGTGGCCGTGGTGCCCGAGCAGTCCGCCGGGTGGCTGGGGACGCCCGGCGTCGTGGGCAACCGGGGCGGCCGGCACTTCTCCACCGCGTTCCGGGTGGTGGCGGTCGAGGGCGCGCCGGCGGAAGCCGCCGCGGTCGGGGGCGCGCCGGCGGAGGGCCGGGGCGGGGCCGTCGCGTTCCGGGCGGTGGATGCCGAGGCGGAGCTGGAGCTGTTGTTGGAGGTCGAGTTGACCGGCTCCGGGCTCGTTCGGCAGCGGGCGGCGCTGACCAACACCGGGGACTCCGACTTCGCGGTGGACGCGCTGTCGGTGACCCTCCCGGTGCCGCCGGAGGCCGTCGAGATCCTCGACTTCACCGGCCGGTGGACGCGGGAGCGCAGCCCCCAGCGGACCCGGTTCACCCAGGGCCTGCGGGTGCGGGAGAACCGGACCGGGCGCACCGGGTACGACTCGGCCTTCCTGATGGCCGCCGGCACCGCGGGCTTCGGCAACCGGTCCGGCGAGGTCTGGGCCGTGCACACGGCCTGGTCGGGCAACCACCGGACGTTCGCCGAGCGCACCCGCCAGGCCGTGGCGCTGCTCGGGTCGGGCGAGCTGCTGCTGTCCGGCGAGGTCGTGCTGGCGCCCGGCGAGACCTACCGGTCGCCCTGGCAGTTCGGGTCCTACGGCGTGGGCCTGGACGCCGTCTCCGCGCGGTTCCACGAGTGGCTGCGCGCCCGACCCACCCACCCGCGCTCGCCCCGGCCGGTCGTGGTGAACACATGGGAAGCGGTCTACTTCGACCACGACCTGGCGCGGCTGAAGGCGTTGGCGGACAGGGCGGCCGAGGTCGGCGCCGAGCGGTTCGTGCTGGACGACGGCTGGTTCGGCTCCCGCCGCGACGACACGCGCGGGCTGGGCGACTGGCACGTGTCCGACGAGGTGTGGCCGGACGGGCTGGGCCCGCTGGTGGACCACGTCGCCGGCCTGGGCCTCCAGTTCGGCCTGTGGGTCGAGCCGGAGATGGTCAACGAGGACTCCGACCTGGCCCGCGCCCACCCGGACTGGATCTTGCGCGCCGGCGACCGCCTGCCCCGGCGGGCGCGTCACCAGCAGGTGCTGGACCTGGCCCGCCCCGAGGCCTACCAGCACATCCTGGACCGCCTGGACGACCTGCTCACCACGTACCCGATCGCCTACCTGAAGTGGGACCACAACCGCGACCTCGTGGAGGCGGGCCACCACGGCCGCGCGGGCGTGCACGGCCAGACCGTCGCGGTGTACCGGCTGTTGGACGAGCTGCGCCGCCGGCACCCGACCGTGGAGATCGAGTCGTGCTCCTCGGGCGGCGCGCGGGTGGACCTGGAGGTCCTGCAACGCACCGACCGCGTGTGGGCGTCGGACTGCATCGACGCCCTGGAGCGGCAGTCCATCCAACGCTGGACGAACGTGCTCGTGCCGCTGGAGCTGATCGGCTCCCACGTCGGCTCCGACACCTCCCACACCACCCACCGGCGGCACCCGTTGGACTTCCGGGCGGGGACGGCCCTGTTCGGCCACTTCGGCATCGAATGGGACCTGACCGCCGCGACCCCGGAGGAACTGGACCGCCTGACCGCCTGGGTCGCCCTCTACAAGGAGGTCCGGGGCCTCCTGCACACCGGTGTCGCCGTGCACGGCGACCACCCCGACCCGGCCGTGGCCGTGCACGGGGTGGTCGCCCGGGACGGGGCGGACGCGGTCTTCGCGGTCGTCTCGACGGCGACGTCGGACGTGTGCCCGACCGGCGCCGTGCGGCTGCCCGGCCTCGACCCGGACCGCTCCTACCGCGTCCGCCCCCTGCCGCCCGGCGACGTGCCGGACGGGAACCCGCACCACTGGGGCATCGCGCTGCCCTGGTGGGACCGCGACCTGGTGCTGCCCGGCCGCGTGCTCGCCGCGGCCGGCGTCCAGGCCCCGGTCCTGTACCCGGAGCGGTTGGTGCTGCTCCGGGCGACCGCTACCGGCTGAGCCCGGCGGTGTAGTGGTCGTACGGGGGCGCGGCCCCCGCCTCCTCGACGTCGGACGGGTCGATGTCGAGGAGGCGGCCCCGGGCGTCCGGGTCGGGCGCGGCCGAGGCGAGGATCTTCGTGTACGGGTGCCGCGGGTTCAGGATCACGTCGTCCGCCGGTCCACGCTCGACCACGCGCCCCTTGTAGAGCACCAGGATGTCGTCGGAGAAGTGCCGCGCGGTGGCCAGGTCGTGCGTGATGTAGAGGACCGCGAGCTGTTCCTCGCGCTGCAAGCGCGCCAGCAGGTTCAGCACGCCCAACCGGATCGAGACGTCCAGCATCGACACCGGCTCGTCGGCCACCACGACCTTCGCCCCCGGCGCGAGGGCGCGGGCGATCGCCACCCGCTGGCGCTGCCCGCCGGACAGCTCGTGCGGACGCCGGTGCGCCATGTCCGCCGGCAGGGACACCCGTTCGAGCAGCCGCCGGACCTCCGCCTCGCCGTGCGGGCGGCCGTGCAGCTTCAACGGCCGCTCCAGGTGGTGGGCGATGGTGTGGAACGGGTTGAGCGAGGCGAACGGGTCCTGGAAGACCATCTGCACGTGGTCCCGGTAGCGCCTGCCCGGCACGGCGGCCCCGTCCGCGGTCACCGTGATCGACCCGCCGCTGGGCTTCTCCAGCCGGGCGATCATGCGGGCGATGGTGGACTTGCCCGACCCCGACTCCCCGACCAGCGCGACCGTCCGGCCCGGGGTGAGGGTGAACGACACCCCGGCCACCGCGCGCAACCGGACGCGCTTGAGGCCGACCCGGACGTGGAAGTCCTTGACCAGGTCCTTCGCCGCCAAGTCGGTCACAGCGCACTCCCGGAGGTCTCGCGGACGAACGCGCCGCGCTCGCCGGTCAGGCTGGGGAAGGAGTCGAGCAGCTTGCGCGTGTACGGGTGCGCCGGCCGGGCGTGGACCTCCTCGGCGGTGGCGTACTCGACCACCTCGCCGTCCTTCATCACGGCGATCCGGTCGGCCAGCTCCAGCAGCAGCGGCAGGTCGTGGGTGATGAACAGGACCGCGAACCCGATCTCGTCGCGCAACCGGAGGATCTCCCGCAGGATGCCCCGCTGCACCACCACGTCCAGCGCGGTGGTCGGCTCGTCCATGATCATCACCTGCGGGTCGAGCAGCAGCGCCATCGCGATCATCACGCGCTGCCGCATGCCGCCGGACAGCTCGTGCGGGTAGGACGACAGCCGCCGCACGTCCACGCCGACCAGCCGCAGCACCTCCGCGCACTTCGCCCGCCGCTCGGCCTTGCCCAGCTCCGGGCGGTGGGTGGTGAGGACGTCGTCGAGCTGCGCCCGCACGGTGGTGACCGGGTTGAGGGCGTTCATCGCGCCCTGGAACACCATCGACAGCTTGGACCAGCGGAACGCCCGCAGCTCCTCCGGGCCCAGGGCCAGCACGTCGACGTCCGTGCCGTCCCGGTCGTGGAAGGTGACCGACCCGGTGGTGACCTCGGCCGGCGGGCGGTGCAGCCGGTTGACGGCGTAGGCCAGGGTCGTCTTGCCGCACCCCGACTCGCCGGCCAGGCCCAGGATCTCCCCGCGCCGCAGGGTGATCGAGACGTCCTTCACCGCGTGCACCGGCGTGCCGACCCGGTAGACCACCGACAGCCCGGCCACGGTGAGCACCACGTCGTCGGACGGGCGGGGAACCGGTTGCGCGACCCGCTCGACCTCCTTGCCGCGCTTGGGGACGTCCCGCAGCTTGGGGTTGATGATCTCGTCGATGCTGAAGTTCACCAGCGCCAGGCCGCACCCGAACAACGCGATGATCAGGCCCGGCGGCACGAACCACCACCAGGCGTCGCGCTGCAACGCGAACCCGTTCTGCGCGTAGTACAGCATCGTGCCCAGCGTGGACGAGTTGGACGCGCCCAGCCCGAGGAACGACAGCCCGGCCTCGCTGAGGATCGCGTACACCACGGAGAACACGAACTGGGAAGCCAGCAGCGGCAACAGGTTCGGCAGGATCTCCACGGTGATCACCCGCCACGCGGGCTCACCGGACACCCGGGCCGCCGCCACGTAGTCGCGGTTGCGCAGCGACAACGTCTGCGCCCGCAGCACGCGCGCGGACGCGGCCCACCCGGTGACGGCGAGCACCACCGCGATGGTCCACGACCCGCGCTGGTCGGCCGGCACGAACGCGGAGATGACGATCACCAGCGGCAGGCCGGGGATCACCAGCATCACGTTGGAGAACAGGGAGAACGCCTCGTCCACGTACCCGCCGGCGTAGCTGCCGACGATGCCGAACAACGCGGACAGGACCGTCGCCATCAGCCCGACCAGCAGGCCGATGTAGAGCGAGCCCCGGGTGGCGTGGGCGAGCTGGGCCAGGATGTCCTGGCCGGTCAACGTCGTGCCCAGCGGGAAGTCGCCGCCGGGCGGGGTCAGGCCGAGGTCGCGGATCGTCGTCGGGTCGCCCGCGAACAGCGGCCCGAGCACGCCGAACAGGGTGATCACGGCGATCAGGCCGAAGCCGACGAGCAGCTTGGGCGACCGGCGCGGCAGCATCGACCGCCACCCGCGCGGGGCGGCGGCCGGCACGGTACTGGGGTTGGTCACGGTGGCGCTCCTGGCTCAGCCGCTGACGCGGGTGCGCGGGTCGATGACGGCGTACAGCAGGTCGACCACGAGGTTCGCGCCGAGCACGGCGACCGTGATCACCAGGAAGATGCCCTGCATCAGGGCGTAGTCGTTGTTCTGCACCGCCTGCAACAGCTTCGAGCCGATGCCCGGGTAGGAGAACACCTGCTCGGTGATGATCGACCCGGCCACCACGAAGCCCAGCGAGATCGCGAACCCCGCCACGGACGGCAGCACGGCGTTGCGCGCCGCGTACCGGACCATGATGCGGGAGTCGCGCAGCCCCTTGGCCTTCGCGGTGAGCACGTAGTCCTCGGACGTGGTGGACACCATCATGTTGCGCATCCCCAGCAGCCAGCCGCCGACCGACGACAGCACGATCGTCAGCGCCGGCAGCGTTCCGTGGTAGATCGCCGACCCGAGGAACTCCGGGTCCCAGCCCGGCGACAGCACCACGTCGTAGCCGCCCAGCAGCGGGAACCACCCGAGCCCGGAGGCCAGCAGCGCCACCAGGATCAGCGCCAGCCAGAAGTACGGCACCGCGGCGAGGACGGTGGTGGCGGGCACCAGGCTGTCCAGCCAGGTGCCGCGCCGCCAGCCGACCAGCGTGCCCAGGACGACGCCGAGGACGAAGGACAGGAACGTCGCGATCCCGACCAGCACCAGCGTCCACGGCAGCGCCTCCGCGATGATGTCGGCCACCGGCGTCGGGAACGAGCTGACCGACACGCCGAGGTCGCCGCGGAACATGTTGCCCAGGTAGGAGAAGTACTGCGAGAGCAGCGACTCGTCCGACCCGGAGCCGAGCAGCAGCTCGTACGCCCGGCGGGCCGACGGGTCCACCGTGCCGCCGCGCTGGGCCAGCTTCGCCATGAGGATGTCCACCGGGTTGCCCGGCATGAGCCTCGGGATGAAGAAGTTCAACGTCAGCGCGGCCCAGAAGGCGACCAGGTAGAACGCGAGCTTGCGGGCGTAGTAGCGCATGTCAGCTCGCCGGCTTGAGCTTCAGGAAGATCTCGGAGTGCTCCGGGCGCGCCCACACGGCCGGGAACGCGTACAGGTCGTCCTTGGTGGGCCAGCCGGTGAACTTCTTGGCGTTGTACTCGCTGGTGGTGCCGGCGGTCAGGATCGGGATGTAGGGCACCAGCTCCTCGATGCGGGTCTGGATGACGTCGAAGTGCGGCTGCCGCTTGGCGTCGTCCTTCGGGTCGATGCCCTTGAGGGCGGCCAGGGCGCCGTCGATGGCCGGGTCGCTGACGCGGGCGAAGTTCGGGTTGGCGATCTCGCCGACCTTGGCGGTGGTGGCGGTGCTGTAGAAGTAGGAGGCGTTGTAGAACGGGTCGGGCGCGGGGCCCTGGTGCAGGGCGTCGATGAGCAGCTCGTACTGGCCGCGGCCACGCGCGTCGGACCACTCGTTCCACGACACCTGCTGCGGGGTGATCTTGATGCCGACCTTCTGCAGCTGCTGGCTCATCGTCTCGACGGCGGTGATGTAGTCGGTCCAGCCGGCGACGACCTTGAGCGTCAGCGCGAGCGGCTTGCCGTCCTTCTGGTAGATGCCGTCGCCGCCCTTGGTGTAGCCGGCGCCCTCCAGCAGGGCGGTGGCCTTGGCCTCGTCGGCCTGCATCGGGGCGGTGCGCTCCTTGAGCTTGGCGGAGACCTGGTCGCTGTCGCGTTCGAGCAGGGCCGCGCCGGGGGAGATCTCGCTCGCGGTGTTCTCGAAGGCGAGCTGGTTCACCTGGGTGCGGTTGATGCCGTGGTAGATGGCCTTGCGGACGGCCACGTCGGTCTGCGGGCCCTGGCAGCCCAGGGCGGCGTTGGAGCAGGTGAACAGGGCGGCCTGGTTCATCGGGATGGTGATCGCCTTGTACCCGGGGTAGTTCTTCTCGACGTTCTTGATGTCGGGCACGGGACCGGTCTGCCAGTCGATCTGGCCGGCCTTCAGGGCGGCCTCACCGGACTGGTTGCCCGACAGCGCCAGGTAGCGGACCTTCTTCAGCGCGGGCTCGCCGGCGTAGTAGGTCGGGTTGGCCTTGAGCGTGAACGCCTGCGGCTTGAACTCGTCGAGCTGGAACGGGCCGGTGCCGACCGGTTCCTTCACGACGTCGGTGGCGGGGGTGGCCAGGCCGGACCACTTGTGCTTGGGCACCATCCAGATGCGGCCGAGGATCTGCGGACCCTCCATGAAGGACGGTTCGGCGAACTTGATCGACACGTGCGTCGAGTCGACGGCGGTGGCGGCGCCCTTGTAGCCGGTGCCGTTCATCGCGGCGTTCTTGGTGATCATGTCGAGGGTGAAGACGACGTCGTCGGCGGTGAACGCCTGCCCGTCGGTCCACTTGGCGTCGTCGCGCAGCTCGATGTCGAGCTGGGTGCCGTCGGCGTTCCACGTGAACGCCTTGCCCAGGCGCGGGCGCGGCTCGACGTCGCGGATGTTGTTGTAGAAGAACAACGGCTCGAAGATCGTGCCGGGGCCCTCCAGGGCGGTCGGGGAGAACGGGTTGAAGTTGAGCTGCCAGTCGCCGGACTGGCCGGTGTAGACGACGAGCGTGCCGTCCCCTCCGGCCGACGTGCTCGACCCGCCGCACGCCGTGGCCAGCATGGCCAGCGCGGCGAGCCCCGCCGCCACCGCCCGTGAACGCTTCGCCTTCAGGAACATCGTCGATTCCTCTCGTGGCCGGTCCCGCGTTGAGCCAGATTGTTAAGTCAACGAAGAAACGAAGTCAACACCTCGCCGTCATCTGGCGGCCAAGTTGCTACCCTTCGACCGACGAACGAACTAAGACGCTCGCGACCGATCCCGGGGGAGCCGCGATGAGCCAGCACGCCAGCAGCAAGGCGGCGGTGCTGGACGTCATCCGGGCGGCGGGCACCATCAGCCGCGTCGGGCTGATCAGCGCGACCGGGTTCACCGGCGCGACCATCTCGACCGTGGTCCGCAGGCTCATCGACGAAGGCCTGGTCGTGGAGACCGGGCGCGCGGAGTCCACCGGCGGCAAGCGGCGCGTGCTGCTCCAGCTCAACCACGCCTCCCGCTACGCCGTCGGCGTGCACCTCGACCACGCCGGCATCACCTACGTGCTGACCAATCTGGGCGGCGCGGTCGTGGCCCGCATCTCGCGCGCGGGAGCCGGCGCGGCCGAGCCCGCGACGGTGGTCAACCGGATGTCCGCCGAGGTGACGGCGTTGATCGAGGGCGTGGGCGTCGAGCGCGAGCGGGTCCTGGGCGTGGGGCTGGTGTCCCCCGGACCGCTGAGCGCGGCCACCGGGATGGGCCTCACCCCGCCCGCGATGCGCAAGTGGGAGGACTACCCCCTCGGTCAGGCCCTGGAGCGCGCCACCGGCCTGCCGGTGGTGCTGGACAACGACGCCACCGCCGCCGCGCTGGGCGAGCACTGGTCGGGCGGCATCGGCGGCACGGCCATCTCCGCGGCCCTCTACATGGGCACCGGCATCGGCGCGGGCCTGGTCATCAACGGCGTCACCTACCGCGGGGCCAGCGGCAACGCCGGCGAGATCGGCCACACCTGCGTGGACGCCAACGGCCCGGACTGCTGGTGCGGCGCACGCGGGTGCGTCGAGGTCCTGGCCGGGCCGGCGGCCGTGGTCGCGGCGGCGCGGGCGGACCCGGCGCTGTCCCGGTCGGCCGGCCTGACCGGCCGCGCCCGCTCGGTGTCGACGGACTTCGCGGCGGTGAGCCGCGCGGCCCGGCGGGGCGAGCCGTCGGCGCTGGCGATCCTGGAGCGCTCGGCCCGCTACATCGCGGCGGCGGCCCGGAGCCTGGCCAACGTCATGGACCTGGAGGTCCTGGTGCTGACCGGCCCGAGCTTCGCCATCGCGGGGTCGGTGTACCTGCCGATCGTGCGCGAAGAGCTGGACCGGGCCTTCTTCTCCCGGGCCGCGCACGCGGTGGACGTCCGGCTGTCCCGGCACGCGGCGACGGCGTCGGCGATCGGCGCGGCGGCCCTGGTCCTCCAGTCCGAACTGGTGCCGCTGTCGGAGGGCCTGAAACTCCCCGACAACCTGGCCGCCGCCGAACCCGCGCCGCTCCCGGTCACCGGGGCCTAGCCGCGGCGGGCCGCCCAGAGCAGGCCGCGTTCGACGATCGTCCGCACCTGCGGCACGTCCAGGTCCTCGGGCGCGTGGCCCGGCGTGCACACGAACACCCGGCCGGCGCCCCACCGCCGCGTCCACACCGCCGGCACCGTCACCGGCCGGTCCCACGCGCCCGCGGGCTGGAACGTCGTGGTCGCCAGCACGTCGTTGAGCCCGTCGGCCAGCACCCAGTACTGCTCGGTGCGCAGCGCGAACCCGTCGAGCCCCGCCACCACCGGGTGGTCCGCCACGACCTCCACCCGGTGGTCCGCGAAGTCGCCGGGGTGCGCGACGAACTGCCCGCCCACCAGCCACATGTACTCGCGCGTCCCCCGGAACGAGTCCACGATCCCGCCGTGCCACCCGGCGAACCCGGTCCCGCCGCGCACCGCCGACTCCAGGCCGGCGAACTGCTCGGCGGTCAGCACGCCGTCGCTCCAGCACTGCACGACCAGGTCGTAGCCGGCGACCCCGGCCGCGTAGACCTCAAGCGACCCGGACACGTCCACGGCGAACCCGGCGTCCCGCAGGAACGGGATGAACCGCTCGGTCGCCTCGACGGGCCGATGCCCGTCCCACCCACCGCGCACCACCAGAGCCTTCACCGGCCCCAACCTACCTGACCTGCGGAAACAAAAAACTTCAAAAAAGTTCGGCGGACGTGTCGATCCGACGGGGGTCCCGTTCGACGCGTAGGCGAGACCACCGAGAAGGAGTTGACGAGATGACCACCGCGACCACCCGCACCGAGTCCGCCACCGCCGACCGCACCGCCGCGTCGCCCCAGCGCAACGACCTCGTGCTCGGGGCGTTCCGGGTCGTGGTGTCCTTCCTGTTCGCCTGCCACGGCCTGCAGGGCTTCGGCCTCCTCGGCGGCATCGACGGGCAGGGCGCCGCCGTCCCGGTCGGGTCCTTCCCGGGCTGGTGGGGCAGCGTGCTGGAGGTCGGCTGCTCGGTGCTCGTGCTGCTCGGCGTGGCGGCCCGGCCGGCCGCCGTGCTGGCGTCGGGCGCGATGGCCTTCGCCTACTTCGTCTACCACCAGCCGACCGCGCTGCTGCCGCTGCACAACCTGGGCGAGCCGGCCGCGCTGTTCTGCTGGTCCTTCCTGCTGATCGCCGTCCTCGGCCCGGGCCGCTACACCCTGACCCGCCTGTTCCGCCGCTGACCGGCCCGTCGACCGGCCTGGTTCACGGCACCACCGCTCGTACCCGAACCACCAGCACCGCCCCACCGACTCCGCGAAGATGAGCGGGTCGCACTCCGAAAGGGACAAGAAGATGCGTTTCATGGTGATCGTCAAGGCGACCGCGGACTCCGAGGCAGGCGTCATGCCGAGCGAGGAGATGATCAGCGAGATGACCGCCTTCAACGAGGAGCTGGTGAAGTCCGGCGTCATGCTCGCCGGCGAGGGCCTGCACCCCAGCTCCAAGGGCGCCCGCGTGTACTTCGACGGCGACCAGCGGACCGTCGTGGACGGGCCGTTCGCGGAGACCAAGGAGCTGATCGCCGGGTTCTGGCTGCTGGAGGTCAAGTCGTTGGAGGAGGCGGTCGAGTGGGTCAAGCGCGTGCCCAACCCCACCGGCGAGCAGTCCCAGATCGAGATCCGCCAGGTCTTCTCCCCCGAGGACTTCGAGATGTCCGACGAGCTGAAGGACCGCGAGGCCGCGCTGGCCGAGCAGATCAAGGCGCAGCAGGCCGCGAAGTAACCACCACCCGCCTTGCCGACGCGCGTCGGGAGCTGGTCTGATCCCGGACCGTGACAGCTTCCGATGCGCGTCGCGCCGTCGAGGCGGTGTGGCGGATCGAGTCGGCGCGGCTCATCGCGGGCCTCGCCCGGATGGTGCGCGACGTGGGCCTGGCCGAGGAACTGGCCCAGGACGCCCTGGTCAGCGCCCTGGAGCAGTGGCCCGAGACCGGCATCCCGCGCAACCCCGGCGCGTGGCTGATGGCCGCGGCGAAGAACCGGGCGATCGACCAGATCCGGCGGCAGCGGAACTACGAGCGCAAGCTGGCGGAGATCGGCCGCGACGAGGAGCAGCGCACCGCGCCCGACGCGGGCGCCCGCGTCGGCGACATCGACGACGACCTGCTCCGCCTGGTGTTCACCGCGTGCCACCCGGTCCTGTCGGTCGAGGCGCAGGTCGCGCTGACGTTGAAGATGCTCGGCGGGCTGACCACGGAGGAGATCGCGCGGGCGTTCCTGGCGTCCGAGTCGACCGTGGCGCAGCGGATCGTGCGGGCGAAGAAGACGCTGGCCAAGGCGAACGTGCCGTTCGAGGTGCCGGCGGAGGACGAGCGGGACGCGCGGCTCGCGTCCGTGCTCGGCGTGATCTACCTGATCTTCAACGAGGGCTACTCGGCGACCGCGGGCGACGACTGGCTGCGCCCCGAGCTGTGCGCGGACGCGTTGCGGCTGGCCCGCGTCCTGGCCGGCCTGATGCCGAAGGAGCCCGAGGTGCACGGCCTGGTGGCGTTGCTGGAGATCCAGGCGTCCCGGTCGCGGGCGCGGGTGGGGCCGGGCGGCGAGCCGGTCCTGCTGCTGGAGCAGAACCGGGCGCGGTGGGACCAGTTGCTGATCAGGCGCGGGCTGGAGTCGTTGCGGAAGGCGGGCAGCGGGCCGTACTCGGTGCAGGCGCGGATCGCGGCGTGCCACGCCGTCGCCCGGACGCCGGAGGACACGGACTGGCGGCGGATCGCGGGCCTGTACGAGGCGCTGGCGTTGATCGCGCCGTCGCCGATCGTGGCGCTGAACCACGCGGTGGCGATCGGTTTCGCGTTCGGGCCGGAGGTCGCGCTGGAGCTGGTCGACGAGCTGGTGGACGAGCCGGCCCTGAAGGGGTACCACCTGTTGCCCAGCGTGCGCGGTGACCTGCTGGTCAAGCTGGGCCGGCCGGCGGAGGCCAAGGTGGAGTTCGAGCACGCGGCGGGCATGACGCGCAACGAACGCGAACGCGCCCTCCTCCTGTCGCGGGCCGCGGCCTGTTCCTGACGGATCGGCCGGCGGGGCGCTGGAAGACTGTCCCGCATGGATCAGAAGTCGACCCTGCGCCACTACCTCCAGTCCGCGCGCGACGCCGTCGTCTGGAAGCTGGACGGCCTCCCCGAGTACGACGCCCGCCGACCGCTCACCCCGACCGGCACGAACCTGCTCGGCCTGGTCAAGCACCTGGCGGGCGTGGAGCTGGGCTACTTCGGCGACTGCTTCGACCGCCCGTTCCCCGAGCCGTTCCCGTGGCTGCGGGAGGACGCCGAGCCGAACGCGGACATGTGGGCGACGGCCGCGGAGTCCCGTGAGGACGTCATCGCGCTGTACCGCCGCGCGTGCGCCCACTCGGACACCACGATCGAGACCCTCGACCTCGACTCCCCCGGCCGCGTGCCGTGGTGGCCGGCCGACCGCGCCCCGGTCACGCTGCACTTCGTGCTGGTCCACGTGATCGCCGAGACGAACCGCCACGCCGGCCACGCGGACATCGTGCGCGAGACCATCGACGGCGCCGCGGGTCTCCGCTCGGGCGTCTCGAACCTGCCCGACGGCGACCCGGCGTGGTGGGACACCTACCGCGCCAAGCTGGAACGAGTGGCCCGGGAAGCCTCGGCGTGACCGTGGACGTCTCCTACCGCCCGATCCGGCCCGGCGACGACCTGTCCCTCGACGACTCCTTCACCACCGCCACGGTCTTCGCAGTCCACCAAGACCCGCACGGCTTCACGCTCCACGAAGTCCCCGTGGACCCGCCGCTGACCAAGGTCTTCCCGCCGGACGAAGGCGACGACCTGCCCGAGGACGGCTTCGTCGCCGAGCACGACGGCCTCAAGGGTTTCGTGTCCGTCGAGCACCAGACCTGGAACCGGCGACTGGTCATCCGCCAACTCACCGTCGCCCCCACCCACCGCGGCCGGGGCATCGGCACGAGGCTCATGGAACTCGCCCTGGCCGAAGGCCGCCGACACGGAGCCCGCACCGCCTGGCTCGAAACGTCCAGCGTCAACGTCCCCGCCGTGCGCGCTTACCAACGGATGGGCTTCGCCCTCTGCGGCCTGGACACGACGCTCTACACCGGAACCCCGGCCGAAGGCGAGACCGCGCTTTACTTCGCCAAACCCCTCTGACAAGGCGTGCTCGCCGGGTACCGCCCGGCGGCGAACGCGCCGGGAGCCACGCCCATCGTCGCCCGGAACTCCGCGTTCAGGTGGGACTGGTCGTAGTACCCCAGCTCGGCGGCCACCCGGGTCCAGCCGCCGGCCCCGCCCGTCGCCACCGCCCGCCGGACCCGGTCCACCTTGGCGTACCGCTTCGGCGGCAGCCCCACGGCCGCGGTGAACAGGGTGCGCAGGTGCCGCTCGCTGACGTTCAAGCGCGACGCGGCGCCGGCGACCCCCACCGACGGCACCAGGCGGGCGGCGGACGCCACGAGCGCGTCGTGGCGGGGGTCGAGGGAGGCCAGGCGGGCCGCCAGGGCGGTGCGCAGGCTCGACGGGTCGCCGACGGGCACGCCCCACAGCTCGCGCAGCGGCACCACCCGGTCCACCAGCTCCCGCACCCCCACGCCGAGCACGGCCCGCGCCATGCCCGGCCGCAACCGCACCCGCAACCGGTGCGCGTCCACCCCGGCGAAGTACCGCCCCCGCGTGCGCGGCCCCAGCACGTACGCCTCCTCCGACCGCGAGCAGAACACCAGCGCGGTGGCGGGGTCGGGGCCCACCGCCTGCGTTTCGACGTCCTCGAACCGCTCGACGGC
The DNA here is from genome assembly GCF_039521145.1 of Saccharothrix mutabilis subsp. mutabilis. NCBI lineage: Bacteria > Bacillati > Actinomycetota > Actinomycetes > Pseudonocardiales > Pseudonocardiaceae > Saccharothrix > Saccharothrix mutabilis. Next base: position 11,366 of record NZ_BAAABU010000003.1, on the reverse strand, counting down.
GATGTCCGACACCCACGTGCTCATGTCCACACCGAAGACCAACCCGACGACCAACCTCCGTATGCCGACCGATGTCTCCGCACCACCGCGGAGAGCACGGTGAGTCCCATGAACGAACGCAACGAGACCCCCGCCGAGCGCATGGACCGCAACTACGCCGAGATCCTGCAGGAGATGCGGGTCGCCCAGACCGGCGTCCAACTGCTGCTGGCGTTCCTGCTGACCCTCGCCTTCACCCCGCGCTTCGGCACGCTGGACGCGTTCCAGCTCCAGGTGTACGTGTCGAGCCTGGTCCTGGGCGCGACCTCGACCGCGCTGCTCATCGCGCCCGCGCCGTTCCACCGGCTGGTGTTCCGCCGCCGGCTCAAGCACGAGCTGGTCCGCGCGTCGAGCCGCCTGCTGCTCGCGGGTCTGGTGCTGCTCAAGCTCGCCCTGACCACGGCCCTGCTGCTGATCCTGGACGTGGTGCTGGGGTTGTGGCCCGCGGTGTGGGTCACGTCCGGGCTGGTGGCCTGGTTCGGGTTCTGGTGGTTCGTGCTGCCCCTGCGCTACCGGGCGCGCTCACCCCGACGCGACGCGGTGTCGTACGGCCTCCCGCGCGATGTCGGTGCGCGACCGGACACCGAGCTTCGCCAGCACATGTGACACGTGCGTGGCCACGGTCCGGCTCGACAGGACGAGGCGTTCGGCGATCTGCGGGTTGGACAGGCCCGCCACCACCAGCTCGGTGACCTTGCGCTCCATCGGGGTCAGGCTGTCCCAGCCGTGCGCGGCCCGCCGGTGCTTGGCGTGCGGGCCGCGCCGGACGCCCAGCTCCCGCATCCGCGCCAGGAGCACGTTCAGGTCCCACTCCGCGCCCAGCCGTTCCAGCACGTCCACGGCGTGGCTCGACGCGGCCCGCGCGGACGTGCGGTCGCCGGACCCCGCGAACGCCACCGCCGCCGCGCCCAACGCCTTCGCCCGGAGCAACGGCCGCTCGTAAGCCTCGAACGCCTCGCGCGGTGCCGGCAGGTCGCGCAGGCACCTCGCGAGGGTGACGCTGTCCTCCAGCGCCATCGACGCGCCCTGACCCGCTGCCGGGGACGCCGCGTGCGCCGCGTCCCCGACCAGCACCACCCGGTCGGTGTGCCACACGGGGGTCGTGGGCACGTCGTAGGCGTTGCTCGCGTGGGACTCCCTCGGTGGTGGTGCCGTCCGCGCCCGTCGGGTAGGCCTCGAAGACCACCGAGTCGATGCCCGCCTTGCGCAACGCCAACGCGGTGACCGGTCCCGCGATCCGCCACCGATGACCAATGCCTTCACCACGTCCACGACGCCAACGGGCGGTCTACCCTGAACCATGCCCTTCGGTTGACACCCCGTGCCGCCCCCAGCCCGGCCGCTGGCCCGACTCGTCGTCGGGTGGGCGCTGGTGGCCGACGTCGTGCCCGTCTACCCGCTGTACGCGCTGCTGTTCGCGGACACCGGCCTGTCGGACGGGCAGATCTCGCTCCTCTTCGCGATCTGGTCCACGGTGGCGGTCGTCGCCGAGGTCCCGTTCGGCGCTTTGGCGGACCGGTTCTCCCGCCGTGGCGCTCTCGTCGCCGCGGGTGTCCTCCAGGCCTGCGGCTACGCCCTGTGGACCGCCGCGCCGGGCTTCTGGACGTTCGCCGCCGGCGTCGTGCTGTGGGGACTGGGCGGCGCCCTGGTGTCCGGCGCCCTGGAGGCGCTCCTGCACGACGGCCTGACGGCGATCGGCGCGGCCACCGTGTTCGGTCGGGTGCTGGGTCGGGTGACCGCCGCCGGCCTGCTGGCCCAGATCCCGGCCGCCCTGGCGGCGACCGTCCTGTTCACCGCCGGCGGGTTCACGCTGGTCGGCTGGGTGAGCGTGGCGACCTGCCTGGCCGCCGCGCTGCTCGCGTCCCGTCTCCCGGAGACGCCGCGCGGCGAGCCGGAGAGCTGGCTGGCCGCCCTTCGCGCGGGTCTGGCCGAGAGTTCGGCGGTGCCGGCCGTGCGCCGAGCCGTCATCGCCGTGGCCGCCCTGACCGGTCTGGACGCCCTGGAGGAGTACTTCCCCCTGATGGCCCAGGACTGGCACGTGCCCACGGCCGTGGTCCCGCTCGCCGTGCTGGCGATCCCGCTGGCGGGCGCGGCCGGCGCGACCCTGCGCGACCGCCACCGGTTGGCCCCGCTGCTGGTGGCCTCGGCGGTCCTGCTCGGCGTGGCGGGCTACCTCCGCCACCCCGCCGGGCTGGCCCTGGTGGCCGTCTCGTACGGCCTGTACCGCCACGCGCTGGTCATCGCGGAAACCCGTTTGCAGCAACGGATCACCGGTTCGGCGCGGGCCACCGTCACCTCTGTCGCCGGCCTGGGCAGCGAGGTCGCCGCCTACGCCGTCTACGCGGTGTGGACCGTCGGCGAGGTCCCGGCGGCGGCGGTGGCCGTCCTCGTCACCGCCCTGCTCGCCGCGCACGCGCTGAAAGACCGGGACCGGACCGAGGACCCGTCTCACCAGCGTGAGGTTCGTTGACCCAGGTGTCTGGACCACACATCGTCGGCGCTTTCCGGCTGACCGGGGTCATCCGCCGACCGGGGTCCCACCGCCGCCGGTCAGGTCCTGGATCTCGGCGTAGCTCGGGACCACGCCGACCTCCGCGCCGTCGCGCACGGCGACCGCCGTCGCGACGGTCGCGCCCACCGCCGCGCGGAACAACAGCGATCCGGTGCTGATCCGCTTCACCCCCAACCCCGTCAACGTCCGGACGTCGTGCTGGGCCAACACGTTGATCGGCACCGGAACCGCCGCCACCACCCGCTCGATCTCCCGCTCCACGGCCAAGCCGGGCACGAAGACGCCGTCCGCTCCCGCGTCCACGTACCGCAACGCCCGCTCGACCGTGCTGCCCTGATCGACGTCGAGCCAATGCGTGTCCACCCGGGCGTTGACGAAGAGGTGCGGCGCCACCGCCTTGAAGTCCTTGATCAGGGCCGCTTGCGTCGCGGGGTCCTCCAGGCCCGAGCCCCGGCCGTCCTCGATGTTGACGCCGCAGACACCCAGCACGGCCAGTTCCTCCGCCACACCTCGGACGTCACCGAACCCGGCCTCGATGTCGACCGTGACGGGCACGGGCAGCCGCACCAACTTCCGTGCCAGGGCCACCGTTTCCGCCCTGGCCAGCCCGGCGGCGTCCGGGATGCCGTGGGCCGCCGCGACGCCCAGGCTGGTGGTCCCGATCGCCGGGAAACCCGCCTGCACCAACGCCGCCGCCGACGCGAAGTCCCACGCGTTCGGCAGCACCAACGGCGAATCGCCGTGGTGCAAGCGGTGAAAGGTTCCCGAGGCCAGGGCCGTCGCGTGCGCCTGAGCGGGGCACCTGTGCCGTCCGTCGCCGAACGGCCGGTCCGCCAGGGACACCTCGACCACCTCCCCGGACGGCGCGACCCGCCGGGTGATCGGCACGGGCGGGTTCTTGCCGGCGATCAGCGCGTTGGTGGCGTCGCACGCCTGCACCAGCAGGCCGATCCGGGCGGCCGTCCGCTCGTCCCGGGTCCCGCACAGGGCGACCAGGCGCTCGACCGCTCGGTCCGCTTCGGGCGTCACGGCCGTGTGCGGCTGGTAGGACCTGGCGATCGCCGACACGTCGGCCACCACGTCGCGGGGCAGGCCCAGTTCGGCGGCCAGCTTCGCCACCGGGTTGCCGGGACGTTCCAGGGCGGCGGGATCCACAGTGGACAACAGGTCCTCGGCCAGGCGGCGGCGCCGGTCGTGGTCGGGGCCCTCGCTGAAGCGGGCCACGTGGGCACGCAGCCAAGCCACGCCGGTCGTGCCGAACGGCACGGCGGGGACGGTGTGCGCGAGGTCCAGCAGCACGTCGTGATCCATGCCGGTGACGCTAGAGGGCGAAAACTTCGGCGCGGGCCGAAGCGTCACGGTCGCACAATGGACCCATGCCCGCCGACAAGCTCGCCGACCTGGCCGCGCTGCTCGCCGACCGCACCCGCGCCCGGTTCTGCCTGACCCTGATGGACGGTCGGGCGTGGACGTCGAGCGAACTGGCCACGGCCGCCGGGGTCACCGCCTCGACCGCGAGCGAGCACCTGACCCGGCTGGTCGCCGCGGGCTTCCTCACCGAGCGCCGCCAGGGCCGCCACCGGTACGTGCAGCTCGCCGGCCGGCGGCAGGCCGACCTGTTGGAGCACCTGCTCGCCTACGTGGGACCCGCACAGCCGGAGAAGACGCTCAGGGCCACCGCCGCCTCGGCCGCCCTCGCCCGCGGCCGGACCTGCTACGACCACCTGGCCGGTCGCCTCGGCGTGGCCATCACGGACGCCATGAGCGACCGCGACCTGCTCGACGACGACCTCACCCTCACCGACCGGGGCCTGGCCTGGCTCACCGACGCGCTGGACTTCACCCCGCCGCGGGGCCGCCGACCGGTCGCCAAGCCGTGCCTGGACTGGACCGAGCGTCGCTCGCACCTGGCCGGGGCGGCCGGCGCGCACATCTGCGCGCACCTGCGTGCACGGGGCTGGGTGAAGAACATCGGCACCGGTCGGGCCGTGAAGGTCACCCCGCTGGGCGAAGAGGCCCTGCGCGACCTGCTAGGCCTCGCCCCGCTGTAGCCACTTGGGCAGCCACGACGCGTTGCCCGCCGGCACCACGTCCACGATGACGCAGGTGATGTTGTCCGGTCCGCCCCGGGCGTTGGCCGCCGCGATCAGCGCCCGCACGGTCTGGTCCCGGTCGGGGTCGGCGGTCAGCAGCTCCGCGATCTCCGCCGACGACACCACGTCCGACAGCCCGTCCGAGCAGATCAGGTACCGGTCGCCCGCCTCGACCTCCTGGTAGAACAGGTCCGGGTCGTGCGCGGAGCCCGCCTGTAGCGCCCGCATCAGCATGGACCGGCCGGGGTGCTCGGCGGCCTGCTCGGCGGCCATCCGCCCGTCGTCCACCAGCGCCTGCACCATCGTGTGGTCGCGGGTGATCTGGGTCAGCTCGCCCTCGCGCACCAGGTAGCACCGGGAGTCCCCGATGTGCCCGACGGCGAACCTCGACCCGTCCCACAGCAGCGCGGTGAGCGTGGTGCCCATGCCGCGCATGTCGAAGTTCTCCTCGGCCAGGTCGGTCAGCCGGACGGCGATCTCGCGGGTCGCGTCGGACAGCAGCGACAGCGGGTCGTCGGAGTCCAGGTCCAGCTCGGCCAGCACGCCCACCGCGATCGAACTGGCCACCTCCCCGTACGCGTGGCCGCCCATGCCGTCGGCGACGGCGTACAGGCGCTCGCTGAAGTACACCGAGTCCTCGTTCGCCTCTCGGCGCAGGCCGGGGTCGGTCCCGACGGCGTGGCGGAGCGCATACATGACGAATAGTGAATCACCCGCACGGGTAGCGGTGACGAGCGCTCCGGCAAATCGGGCGGGGAAGGTTCCGGCGGCCTACCTGGGACGTCCGTAGAACTCGCTCAGCACGAGCATCGCCGCGCCCGCCGCGACGACGTCGTCGCCCAGCGGCGTCACCTCGACCTCGACCGGCAGCCACTCGTCGGTGGGCAGCTTCGCCCGCACCCCCGCCAGGTACGCCTCGGGCTCGGCGAGCACGGCCCGACCTGCGAGAACGACGTGGTCGACGTCGAGCAGCTGCACCAGGTCGGCCACGGCCAGGCCGACGATCGCGGTGGCCCCGGCGAGGTCGCCGGAACGCGCGGCCAGGTTGTGCACGGCCTCGACGCAGCCGGTCCGGCCGCACACGCACGGCGGCCCGTCGAGCTGGATGGTGGTGTGCCCGAACTCGCCGGCGTTGGTGCGCGCCCCGCGGTAGACCTGCCCGTCGAGCAGCAGCCCGACGCCCACGCCGGTGCCGACGAGCACGAGCACGGCGTCGCGCAGCCGCTCCCCGCGCCGCCACGCCTCGGCGACGATCGCGGTGTTGGTGTCCTTGTCCAGCACGACCGGCAGGCCCAGGCTGTCCTCGGCCAGCTCGCGCAGCGGCACGTCGTGCCACTTCACCAGGCCCGTGGCGTCGTGTATCACGCCGGTCCGGTGGTCCAGGGGGCCGACGAACCCGAGGCCGACGCCCAGCAGCTTGTCGTCGCGCATCCCGTTGACCAGGCGGGTCAGCTCGGCGACGAAGGTGGGCGGGTCGAAGTCCGGCGGCAGCGGGGCCACCGCCCGGTCCAGCACGTCGCCCGCGAGGTCGGTCAGCACCACCCGCAGCTCGTCCCGCTCGACCTGCGCGCCCAGCGCGAGGCGGCTGTCGGCGACCAGCCGGAGCAGGGTGCGCGGCTTGCCGACGCCGACGTTGCGGGTGCCGGACTCGACCAGCAGGCCCTCGTCGATCAACCGGCCGACGACCTTGGACACCGCCTGCGGCGTCAGGCCGCTGCGCTCCGCGAGTTCGACGCGGGTGACCGCGCCGGACCTGGCCAGGCCCAGCACGACGGCGTCGTTGTAGCCGCGCAGGAAGCGCAAGTTGGGCACCCTCGCATGATGGCACGGCCGGCATTTACTAAACAGTGTTGCTTTAATAGTGGACATGCCTCTCCGCACCGGACTGCTCGGCTACGGGATCGCCGGCCGGGTCTTCCACGCGCCGCTCATCGCGGCCACGCCCGGCCTGGACCTCGCGGCGGTCGTGACCACCGCCCACGACCGCCGCGCGGACGTCCTCGCCCGGTACCCGACCACGGCGGTCGTGCCGTCGGTGGAGGAACTGTTCGCGCTGGACCTGGACCTGGTCGTCGTCGCCACCCCGAACCGCACCCACGTGCCGCTCGCGCTGGCCGCCGTCGAGGCCGGGCTGCCGGTGGTGGTGGACAAGCCGCTGGCCGGTTCCACCGCCGACGCGCGCCGCGTGCTCAAGGCCGCCGAGTACCGGGACGTGCCGCTGACGGTGTTCCAGAACCGGCGGTGGGACAGCGACTTCCTGACCCTGCGCTCGGTGCTGCCGTCGCTGGGCGAGGTGACCCGGTTCGAGTCGCGCTTCGAGCGGTGGGTGCCGGAGGTGTGGGACAACTGGCGCGAGCACGGCGCGCCCGACGAGGCCGGCGGCCTGCTCTACGACCTGGGCGCGCACCTGGTCGACCAGGCGCTGCAACTGTTCGGGCCGGTGGCGTCGGTGTACTGCGAGCTGGACCGGCGGCGGCCCGGCGTCGAGGTGGACGACGACGTGTTCGTGGCCCTGACGCACGCCTCCGGGGTGCGGTCGCACCTGTGGGCGTCGGCGGTGGCGGCCCGACCCGGTCCCCGGCTGCGGGCGCTCGGCTCGCGCGGGACGTTCGTCAGCGAGGGGTTGGACGGCCAGGAGGACGCGCTGGCCGCCGGCCTGCCGTTCGACGATTTGTCGACAAATGCCACGCTCACGCTGGGGACGTCCACGGCGTCCGTGCCCGGTGTGCCCGGGGCGTACTCGGAGTTCTACCGCCTGCTCGTGGCGGCGCTGACCGAGGGCGGGCCGCTGCCCGTGGACCCGGAGTCGGCGGTCGCGGCGCTGGAGGTCATCGAGGCGGCCTTCACGTCGGCCCGGACCGGACAGGTGGTGGCCCCGTGAACCTGCTGGAGACGTTGGCCGAGCAGGAGTCCCGCCTGCTGTTCCGGTCGTTCACCAACGAGGACGCCCTGGCCCTGGGCCTGTTCCTGCTCGACGCGGCCCGCGAGGCGGGTCTGCCCGTGGTGGTGTCGGTGCGGCGGGGTCGGCAACGCCTCTTCCACGCCGCCCTGCCCGGGACGTCGGCGGACAACGACGGCTGGATCGACCGCAAGTCGCGCGTGGTGGACCGGTACGGGTGGAGCTCGTTCCGCGTCGGCGAGTCCTTCCGCGCGGCGGGCAAGACGTTCGAGGAGCACTCGCTGCTGGACCCGCGCGAGTACGCGGCCCACGGCGGCGTGTTCCCGGTGCTGGTCAAGGGCGTGGGCATGGTCGGCACGGTCGGGGTGTCCGGCCTGCCGCAGGCCGAGGACCACGCGTTCGTGGTGGCCCAACTGGAGAGGTTCCTGGCGACCCGCTGACGACCGCGGCCCTCGGCACCGGGTGGTGCCGAGGGCCGCTCACCCCGTTCGGCATCCGAAGTGGACGCCGAGGGCCGCTCACCCCTGCGGGTGGGTCAGCAGAACACCTCGTTGAGCAGTTCCTCCGTGCCCGCGCCGTTGCCGTCGGCCGGGGCCGACGTGAAGGAGCCCGCCAGGCGGGTCTTCGTGTCGCGGGTGCTGCCCAGGTAGCTGGAGTAGCCCGGGATGCCGCCGCCGTGGCCGTACACGGTCACGCCGCACGGCAGCTGCGACGCCTCGATGCCCAACCCGTACCCGCCGCTGACCGGAGTCGTCCTGGTGAGTTCGGCCATCTGCGCGGGCGCGAGCAGGCGGCCGTCGAGCAGGGCGTCGAGGAACCGGTCGAGGTCGGCGGTGGTCGAGATCATCTCACCGGCCGCGTACGCCACGGACGGGTTGAGGCGCGTGACGTCCACGTCCTTGCCGTCCACCCGGTAGTACCCGTGCGCGTGCGGGCCGGGGACGCCGACCCGGTCGCCCGGCACGGACGTCGAGCGCAGGCCCAGCGGGCGCAGGACGCGCCTCTCGACCGCCTCCGCGTACGGGCGGCCGGTCACCTCCTCGATCAGCAGGCCGGCGACGACGTAGTTGGTGTTGGAGTAGTTCCACGCCGTGCCGGGCGGGAAGTCCAGCGGCTTGGCCGTCGCGATGGCCACCAGCTCGCGCGGCTCCCAGCGCTTGTACCGGATCGTCTCGAAGCCGGCCGGGTCCAGCGGCAGGGACTGCGTGTAGTTGTGCAGCCCGCTGGTGTGCTGGAGCAGGTGCCGCACGGTGATGCCGTCCGGGACCAGGCCCGGCAGGTACGTGCCGACCGGCTCGTCCAGGCCCACCCGGCCCTCGCCGACCAGTTGCAGCACCACGGTCGAGACGAAGGTCTTGGTGATGCTGCCGATCCGGAACCGGCCGTCCAGCGGCACCGGCTTGTCCCCGCCGATCTCCGCGACGCCGCTGCGGGCGGTGAACCGGTCCCGCCCGTCGGTCACCCGGACCTGCGCGCCCGCCGCGCCGCCCTCGGTGGTGAGCTTGTCCAGCGCCGCCTGGACCACGCCGCGGTCGATCCGGCCGGCGGCCTCGACGGGTTCGGCGACGGCCGTCCCGCCGATGCCCAGCGCCGCCATCCCCACGACGGCGGCCAGGGCCATTCCCCTCTTGCGCATTGCCCCTCCTTGTCGGCCGTCCCCCTGACGGCCCGAGGGACCCGAGTCTGGTGGTCGGCGACCACCCGCCACGACCCTCCCTGGGCTGAACCGGACCGCTACTTCCGTCGTACCCACCCTTAGTGGTCGGTCCTGTCCGAAATCGATTCCACAGCCCGAACCACTACTCCGTTCGAGTGACACAAGTGGTCTAGACCTTGACCGTCAAGTGGTCTGAACCACATGTTCTTCTCAACCCTGCACTCCTTCCCTGACGAGGAGCACGATGTCCAAGACCCGATGGCATCTCACAGCGTTGGTCGTGGCGGTGGCCTCGACCGTGCTCGGCCTGGTCCTGGTGCCGGCGGCGAGCGGCGCGGGTGGCCTGGGCGCCACCTTCACCAAGGGCTCCGACTGGGGCACCGGCTACGAGGGCAAGTACACGATCACGAACAACAGCTCCGCGCCGATCTCGACGTGGACCGTCGAGTTCGACCTGCCGTCCGGCCACCGGGTCGGCTCCCTGTGGGACGGCAACTACACGGCCAGCGGCCAGCACGTGACGGTCAAGCCGACCTGGAACGGCGCGCTGGGCGTCGGCGCCTCCGCGAGCTTCGGCTTCAACATCACCTACTCGGGCGCGTACTCCGGCCCGCAGAACTGCAAGCTCAACGGCGCGTCCTGTGACGCCGGCGGTGGCACCACGACGACCACCACCACGACGACCACGACGACGACCACCACCACGAGCACGAGCACGACCACCACGACGCCGACGACCACCACGACCACCACGGTCCCGCCCACCGGTTACAAGAACCTGGGCTACTTCGTGCAGTGGGGCGTCTACGGCCGCAACTACCACGTCAAGAACATCCACACCTCCGGCTCGGCCGCGAAGCTGACGCACATCAACTACGCGTTCGGCAACGTCACCGGCGGCAAGTGCACCGCGAACGACGACACCTACGCCGACTACGACAAGTTCTACGGCGCGGACACCTCCGTCGACGGCACCTCGGACTCGTGGGACGCGGGCGCCCTGCGCGGCAACTTCAACCAGCTCCGCAAGCTGAAGAAGATGTACCCGCACATCAAGGTGCTGTGGTCGTTCGGCGGTTGGACCTGGTCCGGCGGCTTCGGCGCGGCGGCGCAGAACCCGGCCGCGTTCGCCGAGTCTTGCTACAAGCTGGTCGAGGACCCGCGCTGGGCGGACGTGTTCGACGGCATCGACATCGACTGGGAGTACCCGAACGCCTGCGGCCTGAGCTGCGACACCTCCGGCCCGGAGGCGTACAAGAACCTGATGCAGGCCCTGCGCGCCCGCTTCGGCTCGGGCAACCTGGTCACCGCGGCCATCCCGGCCGACGCCTCCACCGGCGGCAAGCTCGACGCGGCCAACTACGGCGGCGCGGCGCAGTACGTCGACTGGTACAACGTCATGACCTACGACTTCTTCGGCGCCTGGGCGGCCCAGGGCCCGACGGCCCCGCACTCGCCGCTGACGTCCTACGCGGGCATCCCGCAGCAGGGCTACCACAGCCAGGCGGCCATCGAAAAGCTGAAGGCCAAGGGCGTCCCGGCGGCCAAGCTCCTGCTCGGCATCGGCTTCTACGGCCGCGGCTGGACCGGCGTCACCCAGTCCACCCCGGGCGGCACGGCCACCGACGGCGCGCCCGGCACGTACGAGAAGGGCATCGAGGACTACAAGATCCTCAAGACCAAGTGCCCGGCCAACGGCACGGTCGCGGGCACGGCGTACGCGCACTGCGGCAACCAGTGGTGGAGCTACGACACCCCGGCCACCATCGGCGGCAAGATGGCGTGGACGAAGCAGCAGAACCTGGGCGGCGCCTTCTTCTGGGAACTGTCCGGCGACACGACCAACGGTGAACTGATCACGGCGATGGGCAACGGCCTCCGCTGACGCAGCACACCCCAGGAAGGCCCCCGCGGACGTCTCCCCCGCGGGGGCCTTCCCTTTCCACTACACGCCCTCCGCGCACCCTCCACACGCCCTCCGCACGCCTCTCCACGCCTCCCCACGCCTCCGCACGCCTCCGCACGCCTCCGCACGCCTTCCGCGCGAAGCGCGGCTCTTCTCCGGGCTATTGAGCCAAAGGAAGGGCTTCGGTTCGTCCCCCGTACGGCCTGGGCGCAGCCCAACCACAGATCGCCGGGGTCGGCCTGAAAAAGTTTCGCGAGGAA